>NZ_JBQCHR010000080.1:0-11104 GCF_051954495.1 Trinickia sp. | reverse complement strand
CGCAGGCTTGCATGATTTCGAGCTTGGCTTCGGCCGTGTCGGCACCGCCAGAAATCAGCGCACCGGCGTGGCCCATGCGTTTGCCGGCCGGTGCGGTGACGCCGGCGATGAAGCCGACCACGGGCTTCTTCATGTTGTCCTTGATCCAGTAGGCGGCATTGGCCTCGTCCGGGCCACCGATCTCGCCGATCATAATCACCGCGTCGGTATCCGGATCGTCGTTGAACATCTTCATGATGTCGATGTGCTTCAAGCCGTTGATCGGGTCGCCGCCGATACCGACTGCCGACGACTGGCCGAGGCCGATTGCCGTCAACTGGCCGACTGCTTCATACGTCAGCGTGCCCGAACGCGACACGACGCCGATGCGGCCCTTGCGGTGGATGTGGCCCGGCATGATGCCGATCTTCAGCTCGTCCGGCGTGATCGTGCCGGGGCAGTTCGGTCCGAGCAGCAGCGTCTTGCGGTTTTCGCGACGCATGCGGTCCTTGATCTCGATCATGTCGCGCACGGGGATGCCTTCCGTGATGCAGATGGCGAGATCGAGGTCGGCTTCGACCGCTTCCCAGATCGCCGCGGCGGCGCCTGCGGGCGGGACGTAGATGACCGAGACGGTCGCGCCCGTTTCGGCCTTCGCTTCCTTCACGCTCGCGTAGATCGGAATGCCTTCGAAATCTTCGCCGGCCTTCTTCGGGTTCACGCCCGCGACGTAGGCTTCGCGGCCGTTCGCGTATTCACGGCATGCGCGCGTATGGAACTGGCCGGTCTTGCCGGTGATGCCCTGCGTGATGACCTTCGTGTCTTTGTTGATGAGAATCGACATGTATTGACCTCTGTTCGTTTGGCGTCGCGCTGCGTCGCCGCGTGCATTCGCACGGGCCTGCCGCACCACGCGCCGCCATTCGTATCCGTGAAGCTGATGCGCCCTTATTTGCCCGCGGCGGCCGCAACGACCTTCTGCGCCGCTTCTTCCATGCTGTCCGCCGAGATGATCGGCAGGCCGGACTCGGCGAGCATCTTCTTGCCCAGATCTTCGTTCGTGCCCTTCATGCGAACGACGAGCGGAACGCTCAGGTTCACCGCCTTCGAACCGGCGATGACGCCTTCCGCGATCACGTCGCAACGCATGATGCCGCCGAAGATGTTGACGAGAATCGCCTTCAGGCCGGGGTTCTTCAGCATCAGCTTGAACGCTTCGGTGACCTTCTCGGTCGTCGCGCCGCCGCCGACGTCGAGGAAGTTCGCCGGCTCGCCGCCGAACAGCTTGATCGTGTCCATCGTGGCCATGGCCAGGCCCGCGCCGTTCACGAGGCAGCCGATGTTGCCGTCGAGCGAGATGTAGGCGAGATCGAACTTCGACGCTTCGACTTCAGCCGGATCTTCTTCGTCCAGATCGCGATACGCGACGATTTCCGGGTGACGGAACAGCGCGTTCGAATCGAAGTTGAACTTGGCGTCGAGCGCGATCACCTTGCCGTCGCCCGTGAGGATCAGCGGGTTGATTTCGGCGAGCGAGGCGTCCGTTTCCCACGTGGCCTTGTAGAGACCTTGCAGAATGGCGCGCGCTTGCGGGATCGAAGCGTCGGGCACGCCGATCTTCTTGGCGAGATCGTCGGCTTCCGAATCGAGCAGGCCCTTGGACGGGTCGACGGCCACTTTGTGGATCGCTTCCGGCGTCTTGGCGGCGACTTCCTCGATGTCCATCCCGCCTTCGCTGGAGGCCATCACGACGACCTTTTGCGACACGCGATCGATCACGAGACCAACGTACAGTTCCTTCTTGATGTCCGCGCCTTCTTCGATCAGCAGGCGGTTCACCTTCTGGCCTTCCGGACCCGTTTGGTGCGTGACGAGCTGCATGCCGAGGATTTGATTCGCGTACTCGCGAACCTGCTCGAGCGACTTGGCGACCTTCACGCCGCCGCCCTTGCCGCGGCCGCCCGCATGGATTTGCGCCTTGACGACCCAAACCGGGCCGCCGAGCTCTTCAGCGGCCTTGACCGCGTCATCCACCGAAAACACCGGCTTGCCGCGCGGTACCGCGACGCCGAATTTCCGCAGGATTTCCTTTCCCTGGTACTCGTGAATCTTCATGCGTGATTCCCTTCAGTCTGAGAGTTGGATTGAACTTCGTGATCGTGATGGGGTAATTCCGTGGAGCCCGCCGCGTCCGGTTTCGCTGTCCGGGTCACGGTCGCCGGCGGCCGCGCCGCCGGTGCATCGCTCGCTTTGACGCTGCGCGGGGCGTGCCCGTACCAGCGCGGATAAAAACGGCGCACCGCTTCGCCGTCGAACCGCAGCGCATGGCAGCGGTCGAGCTGGAAAGGCGGCTCGCGATGGACGCCCGCGCCTTCGGATTCGCCCTCGGGCTCGTCAGTCGCGCTATCGCGCGTATTCCAGACATCGCCGGCGAACGCCTGGATCGCGGCGGTCGGCAAGATGGAGCAGAGTTCGGTGAGATGCGTGCAGCCTGCCGTTCCGGCGAGCAAGCGCCGTGCGTGGCGGCGGAAATCGTTGAGGAGGTTGAGACCGATGAGCGCGCGATAGGCGGGATTGGCAGCTGAACAGTGGCCAGGATAGGGCACCCATTCCGACGACGCTTCGGCGTCGACGATGGTGAGCTTGCGATCGATGGTGATGCGGAGCCAGAGTTCATGGATCGGTAGGCCTTTGGGCCGGACACCGGGGGCCAATGCGACATCGCGCGGCTTGTGGTCGGTCAGACACGCCTCGATATCCCACAGGCCGTCGTCTCGCTCGAACGCTTCCGCATGGATTGCGCGGCGATGGCGCAACTGGCGGGAAACGGGCGGAGAGAGCGGCATGCGAGGGGGACGGCTGGCAGAGGAAAACCGACCGATTTTAACATACTGGGTATTTGGAGCACCGGACTCCGCCTCGGCGCCCTACTCGTCGCCCCAATCGTCGTCGCCCTTGAGGATTTGGGCGATCGTCGCCTGCGAGAAACCGCGCATCGCCAGAAAGCGAATCTGCTTCGCGCGATCGGCGGGCGATTGCGGCAATTGACCGAACTTCTTGCGCCACACCGCCTGAGCGCGGGCGCGCTCGGTGTCGCGTAGCTGCGAGCCAATGGATTGGATCAGGGAGTCGTCGAGCTTGTGCTGGCGCAGTTCGCTGACGATTCGGTTCGCGCCCATGCGGGCCGAACGCCGGTTGAGCACGCTTTCGGCGAAGCGTTCATTGGATAGCCAGCCTTCACGCTCGAGTAGATCGAGAAGCGGATCGAGCGTATCGCCTTCCTCGACGAACGGCGCCAGCTTGCGGGCGAGTTCGGCGCGACTGTGTTCGCGCCGCGACAGATAGTCGATCGCTCGCGCCTTCAGCGAACGAGCGGGCCGGCTCGATCGGCCGGTCTGCTCCGAGGCCGAAGGCGCCCGCTCTTTTCGCATCAGGCGAGGCTTACTCTTCGTCGGCCACTTCGACCGCGCCGCTGCTTGCCGGCATGGCGTTCACGCCCAGCGATTCACGGATTCGGTTTTCGATCTCGCGCGCGATATCGGGATTCTCGCGCAGGAATTCGCGCGCGTTGTCCTTGCCTTGGCCGATCCGCTCGCCGCTGTAGCTGTACCACGCGCCGGCCTTGTCGACGATCTTCGCTTGCACGCCCAGATCGATGATTTCGCCTTGGCGCGAAATGCCTTCGCCATACAGGATGTCGAAGATGGCTTCGCGGAACGGCGGCGACACCTTGTTCTTCACGACCTTGACGCGCGTTTCGTTGCCGATGACTTCGTCGTTCTTCTTGATCGAGCCGATACGGCGGATGTCCAAACGCACCGAAGCGTAGAACTTCAGCGCGTTGCCGCCCGTCGTGGTTTCGGGGTTGCCGAACATGACGCCGATCTTCATCCGGATCTGATTGATGAAGATGACGAGGCAGTTCGTGCGCTTGATCGTGCCCGTCAGCTTGCGCAGCGCCTGCGACATCAAACGCGCCTGCAGACCCGGCAGGGAATCGCCCATTTCACCTTCGATTTCGGCCTTCGGCACGAGCGCCGCGACCGAATCGATGACGATCATGTCGATCGAGCCCGAGCGCACGAGGGCATCGGCGATTTCGAGCGCTTGCTCGCCCGTATCGGGCTGCGACACGAGCAGATCGCCCACGTTCACGCCGAGCTTCGCGGCGTATTGGATGTCGAGCGCGTGCTCGGCGTCGATGAACGCCGCCGTGCCGCCGAGCTTTTGCATTTCGGCGATGACTTGCAGCGTCAGCGTGGTCTTACCCGACGATTCCGGCCCGTAGATTTCGACCACCCGCCCGCGCGGCAAGCCGCCGACGCCGAGTGCGATGTCGAGGCCCAGCGAGCCCGTGGACACCACTTGGATGTCCTCGGCCACCTCGCCGTCGCCGAGCCGCATGACCGACCCTTTGCCGAACTGCTTTTCGATCTGCGCGAGTGCGGCGGCCAGCGCCTTGCTCTTTTCAGCCGTCAGTCCAGCCGAGCCTTTCTTGCTTTCTTCCATGAATCGTCCTTTGCTATGATGAGCGGGCGTCTGAGGCGAGCGGGCCGGCTGTGAGGCGTAGGCGCCGCAGGGTGGCGGCACGTGCTCGCGGCACATATTTTCCGGCTGACGCGCGAAACGCAGACACTGTATAAAAAAACAGGGTTCTTTGCAAGCCCGGCACCGGCGGATTTGCGTTGCGGCAACGAGCGACCCAGCAGCGCCGCGCCGATTCGCCCCTCGGACCCCTATAAAGACAATCGGAGACACCCGCCCGGCGCCGGCGCGAAAGCACCGTCCGGCCGTGCGGCGCACCATGCGAATACTCATTGCCGAAGACGACAGCATACTCGCGGACGGCCTCGTCCGATCACTCCGCCAATCGGGCTATGCCGTCGATCACGTCAAAGGCGGCAGCGAGGCCGACAGCGCGCTGTCGATGCAGACGTTCGATCTGCTGATCCTCGATCTCGGCCTGCCCCGCATGTCGGGGCTCGAGGTCCTGCGCCGCCTGCGCGCGCGCAATTCCACCTTGCCGGTGCTGATTCTGACGGCCGCGGACGGCGTCGACGAACGCGTGAAGGGGCTCGATCTGGGCGCCGACGACTACATGAGCAAGCCGTTTCACCTGAACGAACTCGAAGCGCGCGTGCGGGCGCTCACGCGACGCGGCAGCGGCGGCGGGCCGGCCGTCGTGCGTCACGGCTCGCTCACCTACGATCAGGTCGGACGCGTCGCGTCCGTCGGCGAGCAGGTGCTCGAACTGTCGGCGCGCGAACTCGGCGTGCTCGAAGTGCTGCTGCAGCGGATCGGGCGGCTCGTGTCGAAGGAGCAGCTCGTCGATCACCTCTGCGAATGGGGCGAGGAAGTCAGCAACAACGCGATCGAAGTTTACGTTCACCGCTTGCGCAAGAAGATCGAGCCGAGCGGCGTGCGCATCATCACCGTGCGCGGCCTGGGCTACTGTTTGGAAAAGCCCGCGGCGAACGGCGCCGGCGCGACGCCGCCCACGTCCACGTCCGCAAGCGAAGTGTCGAGCGTGCCCGCCCCGCCTCCGACGCCAGCCGACCCTGCCGCGCACGCCCGTCACAAGTAGGCGCACCGTGGCTTCGCCCGCCTCCGCGAACGAGGACGCCGAGCGAGCGCCCGACGCGAAAGCACGGCCGCCCGAACCGCCCTCGCCCCAATCGCCGCCGCCCCCGCGCGGCGCGGCCCCCGTGAACCCGTTCGCGCCGCCCGACGAACGCGAGGGTGCGACGACGCGGCGGCCGAGGTCGCTGTTCGGCGAAATTCTCGATTGGATGCTCGCGCCGCTCTTGCTCCTGTGGCCGATGAGCATCGCCGTGACCTATCTCGTCGCCAAAACCATCGCGAACGGGCCCTTCGATCGCGGCCTCGAGACCGACGCTTACGTGCTCGCCCGGCAGATTCACCCCGTCAACGGCGTCGCGACGCTGACTTTGCCTGATGCCGCCCGCGACTTTCTGAGCGGCGACAACGTCGACAAAGTCTTTTATCAAGTGCTGGGGACACGGGGCGAGCTCGTCGCCGGCGTGAGCGACATGCCGCTGCCGCCCGTGGACGACCGCCCCCAGCCGGGTCTCGTCGAATTTCGCGATGCGATGCTGCACGGCAACGACATCCGCATCGCCTATACGACAGTGGAGCTGCCGCCCGGCGGGGACGGGCAAGCCGTGCTGGTGCAAGTGGCCGAGACGTTCGACAAGCGCAGCGCGCTGGCGAACGACATCATCAAAGGCGTGATCCTGCCGCAGTTCGTGATCCTGCCGCTCGCGATCGTCCTCGTCTGGTTCGGGCTCTCGCGCGGGCTCGCGCCGCTGACGACGCTGCAGGAGAACCTGCGCGCGCGCCTGCCCGACGACCTTTCGCCATTGGAAGCGTCGAGCGCCCCGCCTGAAATCGAGCCGCTCGTCACGTCCTTCAACGAGCTTTTGACGCGGCTCGCCCAAAACATCGATCTGCAGAAGCGCTTTATCGCCGACGCCGCGCATCAAATGAAGACCCCGCTCGCCGGGCTGCACATGCAGGCCGAGCTTGCGATGCGTCACGACGTGTCGCCGGAGGTGCGCCGCTCGCTCGAGCAGATCGCGGCTGGATCCGATCAAGCGGCCCGCCTCGTCACGCAGCTCCTCGCGCTGGCGCGCGCGGAAAACCGCATGTCGGGCCAAGTCTTCACTCATGTCGAGGTCGCGCACTTGGCTCGGCTGGCCGTGCGCGACTGGGTGCAGGCCGCGCTGGCCAAGCAGATGGATCTGGGCTACGAGGGCCCCGAAGCGCCTGTTTTCGTCGAAGGCAATCCCGTCATGCTCCGGGAGATGCTCTCGAACATCATCGACAACGCGATCCGCTACACGCCCGCCGGCGGGCGCATCACCGTACGCGTCGCCGCACGGCGCCAACCCGGCTACCAAGCTGGCTACGAAGCGGGACACGAAGGCGGCCAAGTCGATATCGAAGTCGAGGATACAGGGCCCGGCATCGCGCCGGCCGAACGGCCGAAAGTGGTCGAGCGGTTCTACCGCATCCTCGGGCGGGAAGGCGACGGCAGCGGGCTAGGGCTCGCGATCGTCAGGGAGATCGCCACCATGCACGGGGGCACGCTGACGCTCGAGGATCACGTCTATCAGGAAGCGCCGCGCCTGGTCGGCACGCTGGTACGCGTCAGTTTGCCTATATCGAGAACCACCCCGGAGTTACCCTAAGCCTTACGTCCCGCCGCCCTTCCCCCCAGACGATAAAATCGCCGAACCCAGCGAGATAGCGCAAATTTGGCCGTTTTTGCCCGACGAAGACCGGGAAAAACCGACAAATCGCTTTCTAACAAAAAGATGCCGGACGCGTCTCCCGCGTCAGTACGCCGTAAGGTTGGCTCCCAATAATCGACGACGGGTGTGAGCCTCAGACGGCCACCTGCGAACTTATTATCAAAATTGTTTGGAGACGACTCATGGCAACCGTTGGCGGGCAAATTTCGCACGCGCCGATGACGAGCGACGAGAAGCGGGTGATCTTCGCGTCTTCGCTCGGCACCGTTTTCGAGTGGTACGACTTCTATCTAGCGGGTTCGCTCGCGGCTTACATCAGCAAGAGCTTCTTCTCCGGTATCAATCCGACCGCCGCGTTCATCTTCACGCTGCTCGGCTTCGCGGCGGGCTTCGCCGTGCGTCCGTTCGGCGCGCTCGTGTTCGGCCGGCTGGGCGACATGGTCGGGCGCAAGTACACCTTCCTGATCACGATCGTGATCATGGGCTTGTCGACTTTCGTCGTCGGCTTCCTGCCCGGGTATGCGTCGATCGGTTTCGCTTCTCCGGTCATCTTCATCGCCATGCGGCTGCTGCAGGGCCTCGCGCTGGGCGGCGAGTACGGCGGCGCGGCGACGTACGTTGCCGAGCACGCGCCGGCCAACCGCCGCGGCTACTACACCTCGTGGATTCAAACGACGGCGACGCTGGGCCTGTTCTTGTCGCTGCTCGTGATCCTCGGCGTGCGCACGGCGATGGGCGAAGAGGCGTTCGGCGCCTGGGGCTGGCGCATTCCGTTCATCGCGTCGCTGATTCTGCTGGCGGTGTCGGTATGGATTCGCCTGCAACTGTCCGAATCGCCCGCGTTCGAGCGCATCAAGGCCGAGGGCAAGACGTCGAAGGCGCCGCTGACCGAAGCGTTCGGCCAATGGGCCAACCTGAAGGTCGTGATTCTCGCGCTGATCGGCTTGACGGCCGGCCAAGCCGTGGTCTGGTACACGGGCCAGTTCTACGCCCTGTTCTTCCTGACGCAAACGCTGAAGGTGGACGGCGCGACGGCCAACATCCTGATCGCGCTGGCGCTCTTGATCGGCACGCCGTTCTTCGTGTTCTTCGGCTCGCTGTCCGACCGGATCGGCCGCAAGCCCGTGATCATGGTGGGCTGCCTGATCGCCGCGCTCACGTACTTTCCGCTGTTCAAGGCGCTGACGCACTATGCGAACCCGGCGCTCGAAGCGGCTGAACAGAAAGCGCCGATCGTCGTCGTGGCGAACCCCGGCGAATGCTCGTTCCAGTTCAACCCGGTCGGCACGGCCAAGTTCACGAGTTCGTGCGACATCGCCAAGAGTGCATTGGCCAAATCGGGCCTGAACTACGCGAACGTGGCGGCGCCGGCGGGAACGTTGGCGCAGGTCAAGGTGGGCGATACGGTGATCGACACGTACGACGGCAAGGCCCCGGACGCGAAGGACAAGGCCAAAGCATTCGACAAGTCGCTGGCCGGCACGCTCAAGAGCGCAGGGTATCCGACGAAGGCCGATCCGTCGCAGCTGAACTGGCCGATGACCGTGGCGATCCTGGCGTTGCTCGTGATCTACGTGACGATGGTGTACGGGCCGATCGCGGCGATGCTGGTGGAAATGTTCCCGACCCGGATCCGGTACACGTCGATGTCGCTGCCGTACCACATCGGCAACGGCTGGTTCGGCGGCTTCCTGCCCGCGACGGCGTTCGCGATCGTCGCGGCCCAGGGCAACATCTACTCGGGGTTGTGGTACCCGGTCGTGATCGCGCTCGGCACGTTCGTGATCGGCATGTTGTTCGTGAAGGAGACCAAGGACTCGAACATCTACGCGAAGGATTGAGGGGGGCACGACGGGCCGATTGCGGGGCCGCTGGGGGGTGGCCCTGCAAAAGGGGGTTGACAGCGCGGCCCGTCGTGACCATAATCCGTCTTCTTCGGCGAATTAGCTCAGTCGGTTAGAGCGACGGAATCATAATCCGCAGGTCCGGGGTTCGAGTCCCTGATTCGCCACCAGCTTCAAGAAAAAGCCGCTGTTCCGCAAGGTTCAGCGGCTTTTTTGTCTCTGGAACGCCGGGAATGCGCCCGAACAGGCGCATTACGAGTCTAAAGCGCGCGAACGTTTTAGAGGCGGGCGGTTTTCCGGGAGCGGGTGCTACACGCCACTGTTACCTCAACGTGGAGAGCACACCGTGAAACACCCCTACCTGACCACCCGCGCCGATTCGACCCATTACTACTTCCGCCGCAAGGTGCCGCTCGAGCTGCGCGCGCAGCTGCGGAAAACTGAAATTTGGGTGAGCCTGGAAACGCCGTGCCGGACCGAGGCCATCACCCGCCTGCCGATGGCCGCCCTCGAGTATGAGCGCCTCGTCGCTCCGGCGCGGGCGGCGGCCGCCTCTGCCGCCATGGCCGCAGACGCCTGGTTGCCGCAGGCAATGCGCGCCGTCGACGACGAGCCTCACCCCTATCACCCGACCGTGCAGCCGCCGGGCACGACCCGCCTTGACGGTCTGCACATTCCAAGACTGGTCGAACGCTACAAATCAATTGCCCTCTTGAACGACGATGTGTATCGCCCCGTGCTGCTCAGGGAGGAGCCCGCGCGCGAGCCAGACGGCTCTCTGTACGACGACGAGGCACACAAGAACCTCCTGCAGGAGGCGCGCAGGCAGCTGCGGCGCGCCCGCGCGGCGGAAGACTTTTCGGACGTGCGCGAGTCCGTCGAGGAGCATCTGATGTGGGAGCGCGCCTGGCTGCCCGCTGCGTCGGCGGAATTTGTCACGCTGTTGAAGGCGATTGCCGATGCGCAACTGGCTGTCGTGGAAGAAGAGTTGCGGCGCCTCGAGGGCGAAGTTAGCGAGACGCCCGAGCTGATTCCCCTGGTCGACCAAAACGATACCTGGGAAGCCGCCCTGAAATGCTGGAAGGAGGAGCGGATGCCTTCGCCGAAAACCGTCCACGACGTGACGAGGCAGGTACAGCGCTTCAAGTCGCATGTCGGCGACCTGCCCCTGACGGTCTTGACGCCCGACCACGTTGAACGATTCAAGACGCTCTGCCTGGAAAGGGACGAGCTCGAGCACGGTCGCGTGAACACGATTCTGGCGTTGCTGTCACCGCTTATCACGCTCGCCATGAGCAAGAAACTGACGAAGCTGGCCCGCAACCCGTTCAGCGGCTTGAAGTATCCCGCCAAAGTGGTCGAGCGCAACCGAAAAACCGTACGCACCGCCTTCACGGTGGACCAGTTGAACCAGGTCTTCTCCTGCCCCGTGTATATGCATGGCCATCGTCCGGGCAAGGGCGGTGTCGAGGCCGCCTACTGGCTGCCGCTGCTCGGCCCGCATACCGGCGCCCGGGTCGAAGACCTGTGCCGGCTCACGGTCGCCGACGTGGTCCAGCGCGCGGGCGTATGGTGTCTTCACCTGCACGACTCCAAGCGCGAGAGCCGCACCGGGAACCGGACCGTCATGCGCCACGTCCCGGTCCACCGCAACCTGCTGCGACTCGGCTGGCTCGACTACGTCGAATCGCGCCGGCCAGCCGGCGGCTCGGCATGGCTCTTTCCCGACCTCGCGACCAACCAGTATGGCAAGCGCGGTGCGGTGTTCAGCGCCTGGTTTAACGAATACCTGCGCTCGCCCATCGGCGTCACGGACCCCGCGCTCGTGTATCACAGCTTCCGCCACACGTTCCAGACGTTTGGCGAGCTGGCAGGCGTCAGCGGGCACGTCATCGATGAACTGATTGGCCACGCGCCTGACAGCGGGTATGGCAAGAAGGAAGGTCGGTTCAAACGGCTGCCGTTTGAACTGCTCGTGCAGGCGATGGAAAAACTGGATTTTCCCGG
>NZ_JBQCHR010000079.1:0-21146 GCF_051954495.1 Trinickia sp. | reverse complement strand
TCGACTTCCTCGCGCAGCCCCGTGCGATGAAACCGCACTGTTTGCTGTGCAAGTTGCGGCACGAAATACAAATCGTCCATCAACACGAGCGAATGCGACTTGCCGTCCTCGGCCTGCTCGAAGCGGCCGAACACCCCCGCCTCCTCCAAGCTGCGATGAACGAAATTCCAGTCGTCTTCCCACTGCACGCGGTTCGAGTACTGGGGCATCGCTTGCCGCAGATCGAACCGATATGCGCCTTGCGCTTGCGGGTGTTGGTCGAACACGTCGGCCACGATTTGCTCGCCCGTCTGCTCCTGCCAATCGCGCATGTCGCGCCGTAATGGCAAAAAGCACATCCACGACGAGAAGCGCAATTGATAAAACGTCAGATACCCGTCGCTACCTAATCGCGAGAACGATTTCACATAGCCGTGATGAGGCAGATAGTCGCCGTCCGATTGCTGAAGCCATAGCGTGACGGGCTGCGCAATCAAGGCTTTCAAATCGATTTCGCGCCCCATGACGGACGCGGCATCAACGACGAATTCGTAGTCTCGGCCCAAGCGCGACCGGCCTTTCGCATACAAAGGCAGCAGCCAATCGTCGCCCAGGGGCGTATCGAGTCGAATCAAACGACCGTTTTGTCCGCCACCCGCGAATGCGGCTTCGGACAGCACATGAGATCCCATGGATCGGCCCTCTCAGATATCTTTGCGTTTTTATTGGGCGCGATTTTAATCGAAGCACTGCCAATCGGCGATGGGTGGCGCATACGATTTTCGAGGATCGAGACAAATCCGAGCGTTGCGCTCACGCGACGCCGGCATCGCAGTCGAAAGCCGGATGCAATGCACCCGAACGCCAAACGTTTGCACCGTAACTCGCCCAATCCATGAACAGCGGGCCTCCGAAAGCGCGTTTTTCCTAGCTCGTACAAAATTCTTCGTCAATACCCGAAATCCTCAACCTCGACGTTGCACAACATGTGAGTGCATTGCTGCACCATGGTCCCGCAAGGCGCTCCGGCCCTCCTCCGGCGCCCGTCCCACCATCTGGATATGGCAATTTGGCGACACCTGCTAGCAAGACTACGATTTGCTTGGCTACCAAGATGTATTTTTGCTAAATTAGTAACCAAAGTAGCAAAACAAAGTTCTGCAAATGTAGTTTTACTTCAAACGAGGAGACACCGCCTGTCGTGCGGCCTCGGACCCGAGCGCAGCGCGTAACGGCCCACCAAGCCCGCAGCTGGCCCTCGTGTGTTCCGATGGATCTCCCTAGCAACGGATTCCCGCTCGGGTGATGCTCTCACCCGAGCGCTATTCGCAGTAGTGGCTTCACTTTTGACAGGGTATGGAGGAGAAGATGAAGAAAGCATTGCTCGCCGCGGCGCTCATGTCGGCTGGCGTCATCGCGCATGCACAAAGCAGCGTGACGTTGTATGGCCGCTTGGATGCCGGCCTCGAGTACCAGACGGGTCTGCAAAACGGCGCGGGCGGTTCGACCTCGCGTTGGCGTGCGGAAAGCGGTGACTGGGGTACGAGCCTGTGGGGCATGAAGGGCACCGAAGACATTGGCGGCGGCAACAAAGTGCTGTTCAAGTTGGAAGGCTCGTTCAACACGATGAACGGTGGCGGCCCGGGCGCCGGCAGCCTCTGGAATCGCTGGGCGACGATCGGTCTGTCCAACGACAGCTACGGTACGTTCTCGATGGGCCGTATGCTGTACATCTCGAACGGCGTGTGGGACTTCGATCCGTTCGGTCAATCGAACTGGTCGTCGGCATCGCTGGTGCGTGGCCGCAACTGGCCGCAGTCGAGCAACAACTTCGCGTACCAATCGCCGAAGTGGAACGGCTTCGACTTCTACGGCCAATACGCTCTGTCGAACGCGACGTCGTGGAACGGCAACAATGCGAACGGCCAAGGCCGCGAAGCAGGTCTGCAGATCACGTACACGAACCCGCTGTTCCAAGTGCGCGGTATGTACGACGAAATCCGCGACCCGGCAAACGGTCAGCTGAATGGCACGGTGGCAGCAGGCGGCAACGCTGCGAACACGGGCGCGTTCAACTACTCGCGTGAATACACGGCCGCTGTGAACGTCTTCCTGGGTCAGTTCAAGATCCAAGGCGCGTACCAAGCAATCCGCACGTCGGGTATCTCGGCGCAGGTTCCCGGCGTTCCGTCGACGCTCGATCACGAATGGGGCGGCATTACGTGGCAAGCCACGCCGGCCGCTGCTGCAATCGCAGCCGTGTATCACGTGAACGGCAACAATGGCGCGGGCAATGCGACGATCTACACGATCGGCGGTACGTATAACCTTTCCAAGCGCACGCTGCTCGACATTCAGATCGCCACGGTTCGCAACAGCAAGAACGCGAACTTCAGCCTGAACGCGAACCAGCCGGGCGCAGGCAACATCGAAAACCCGGTGGCCGGTCACAGCCAATCGGGCGTCTACGCCGGCATTCAACACTCGTTCTAAGCGAGCGGCGTAGTCTAAAAGAACAGACGTAATCGAGTCTTATAGTTTCAAGTTTCACGCTGCTGCGAGAGGCGCGTATCGGTGCGATGTCCCGACAGGGCATCGCACCTTTTTTTTGGTGGCAACGCTCAGGCTAAGCGGCTCAAACCGCCGCTTCGTTTTCCTCGCCCGTCCGGATCCGGATCACGCGTTCGACTTCGGTCACGAAGATCTTGCCGTCGCCGATCTTGCCCGTACGAGCCGCACCGATGATGGCGTCGATGACCTGATCGCACTGCGAAGCGGCGACCACCACTTCGATCTTCACCTTCGGCAGAAAATCCACGACGTACTCGGCCCCGCGATAAAGCTCGGTGTGGCCTTTTTGGCGGCCGAAACCCTTGACCTCGGTGACGGTCAGCCCGGTCAGGCCCACTTCGGCCAAAGCCTCGCGCACTTCGTCGAGTTTGAACGGTTTGATGATGGCGGTGATGCGTTTCATGACGTGCCTCGTAAGAATCGGACGAACGGGGAAATGGACAATCGGATGAAGCGATTCTACGCCCGCACGCGCCGCGCCCCTGCGCGGCGTACGGCGCACGATTGACTTCTACTGAATCGGCTCGGTGTAGCGAGAGGTGATCGGGTAACGCCAGTCGCGTCCGAAGGCACGATGCGTCACGCGAATTCCGATCGGCGCTTGACGCCGCTTGTATTCGTTGAGCTTGATGAGGCGCGTCACGCGCGCGACGTCTTCGCGCGCATAGCCTGCCGCGACGATCTCGGCGAGCGATTTGTCCTCTTCCATGTACATACGCATGATCGCGTCGAGCACGTCATAGGGCGGCAAGCTGTCTTGGTCGGTCTGGTTCTCGCGCAATTCCGCCGACGGGGCGCGCGTGAGTATCCGCTCCGGAATCACATCGCGCTTGGCGAATGACGGCGCGCCGTTGCGGTAGTGACAAAGGCGATAGACGAGCGTCTTGGCGATGTCCTTGATCACGGCGAACCCGCCCGCCATGTCGCCGTAGAGCGTGCAATAACCAACCGCCATTTCGCTCTTGTTGCCCGTTGTCAGCACGAGCGAGCCAAACTTGTTCGACAGCGCCATCAGCAGCGTGCCGCGAATCCGCGCCTGGATGTTTTCCTCGGTGGCGTCTTCGGGCAAGCCTTCGAATTCGGCCGACAGCGCGCCGCGGAACGCATCCATCATGGGCGCGATGGCGATTTCGTCGTAGCGCACGCCCACGCGCCGCGCCATTTCAGCGGCGTCGGACGTGGAAATATCGGCGGTATAGCGCGACGGCATCATAACGGCGCGGACGCGATCGGCGCCGAGCGCATCGCAGGCAATCGCGAGCACGAGCGCCGAATCGACGCCGCCCGACAGCCCGATGATCGCCCCCGGAAAACCGTTCTTGCCGATGTAGTCGCGCACGCCGAGCACGAGCGCCGCGTAGGCCTGCGCCTCGAGCGATTCGGCCGGCGAGATCTCGCCGGCGAGCGGCCGGCCGCCTTCGAATTCGACGATCGCGTGGCCTTCGACGAATTGCGCCATGCGCGCCGCCATCTCACCTTGCGCATCGAGCACGAACGATCCGCCGTCGAAGATCAGCTCGTCCTGCCCGCCCACGAGGTTCACGTAGACGACCGGCAGGCCCGTTTCGGCGATCCGCGCTCGCACGATGTCGACGCGCGTCGCCTCCTTGTTCAGGTGAAATGGCGAGCCGTTCGGAATCAGCAGCACTTGCGCGCCCGCCGCTTTCGCAACTTGCGCCGCCGACGCATGCCAGGCATCTTCGCAGATGATGAGACCGTACTTGACGCCATCGAGCGTGAAGACGAACGGTGTCGTATCCGAAGCGAAGTAGCGTTTTTCGTCGAACACTTCGGTGTTCGGAAGATCCTGCTTCAAGTAGGTGCCGACGATCTTGCCGTCGACGATCAGCGAGGCCGCGTTATACGTATCGTCAGGCGCCGCGCCGCGCTCGATCGGCCGGTTTGCATTACCATGACCGCTCGCCGAGCGGGGCGTACGATGCGGGTGGCCCACGATCACGTGCAGCCCATCGAGCGGTGCGAGCTTTTCGGCAAGCTCCGTCAGCGCCGCGGCGCTGGCGGTGTAAAAGGCCGGGCGCAGCAACAGATCTTCGGGCGGGTAGCCCGATAGCGACAACTCGGGCGTGATCACGAGCCGCGCGCCGTCGCGATGCGCCGCGCGGGCCACGTCGACGATCTTGGCGATATTGCCAGCGAAGTCGCCGACGGTAACGTTGATTTGAGCTAGAGCAATACGGGTCTTCATAGCGTTGAGCGGCAAACGGCCGGTACGGCCGAACGACTCGGCGGTACGAACGAGAAACGTCGGGCGCGCGATGCGATGGGCCACACCCGTGGCGATCCGCATTGCGCCGTCCCGAAGAACACGGTCAGACGACAGTTGAAACAGGAACGCATCGATTATCGCATGGGGCTTCTCGGCTCGCCGCTCGAAGTCGACGCGCGCGAGTGGAACGCACTCGTCGCTCGCCAGGCGCAGCCCACACCCTTCTTGCGTCACGAGTTCTTGAGCGCGCTCACGTCCACGCAGTGCGCGACCGAGGAAACCGGCTGGGCGCCGCGCTTCGTCACGCTCGTCGATGCGCGAACAGGCGCGCTCGCCGCCGCCGCGCCGCTTTACGTGAAGACTCACTCCTACGGCGAGTACGTGTTCGATTGGGCCTGGGCCGATGCCTATCAACGCAACGGCCTGCCCTACTATCCCAAGCTCGTCTGCGCCGTGCCGTTCACCCCCGTGCAGGGCACACGCCTGATCGCCGTCGACGATGCGGCGCGCCGGCAATTAGCGGCGACGCTCGTCGCGCTAGCGGAGCAATCGGATGTCTCGTCGCTGCATGTACTGTTTCCGACGGACGCCGAAGCGCAAACGCTCGGCGAGCTCGGCATGATGCGACGCGAAGGCATTCAGTTTCACTGGCTGAACGACGGCTACCGCGATTTCGACGCGTTCCTCTCGACGCTCGAACAAAAAAAACGCAAGAACATTCGCGCGGAGCGGCGCAAGGTGCGAGACGCCGGCGTGACGTTCCGGCGCGTGCGCGGCGAGGATGCGACCGACGCCGATTGGCGCTTTTTCAACCGTTGTTACAAGCAGACGTACCGCGAGCATTTCTCTTCGCCGTACTTGAACCTCGAATTCTTTCGCACGATCGGGCGGACGATGCCCCAAAACCTGCTGCTCGTCATCGCGGAGCGCGACGGCCGGCCGATCGCGAGCTCGCTGCTCGTCTATCAGCGCGATGCGCAATCGGGCGGCGTGTTGTACGGTCGCTACTGGGGCGCGCTCGAACACGTGCCGTGCCTGCACTTCGAAACGGCCTACTATCAGCCGCTCGAGTTCTGTATCGAGGAGAAGCTCGCCGTATTCGAAGGCGGCGCGCAGGGTGAACACAAGATGGCGCGCGGGTTCATGCCCACCGTCACGCATTCGGCGCATTGGCTCGCGCATCCGGCGTTTTCGGATGCGGTCGCAAGATTCTTAGCGAACGAAGCCAATCTGATTCACGCTCATGTGGATGAATTGCGCGAGCATGATCCGTTCAAGAAGCGGTAGGAATAAAGCTGCGCGGTAACGCCTGGCATACAATTGCGCCCATTCAAACGCTACCCATATAGGCGCCACAATCGACGATGGCTTGGTTCGTCTACCTCATCGAATGCTCGGACGGCAGCGTCTACACCGGCATTGCCACGGACGTACAAGCCCGATACGAGAAACACCTGACCGGCAAAGGCGCTCGCTACACCCGCGCGCGCAAGCCTGTGTCGCTATTGGCTTCGTTCGAGGTGGCCGATCGTTCGAGCGCGTTGCGCGCCGAATACCGGGTCAAGCAGCTGACAGCGCTGGAGAAGCGCGCGCTCGCGGCGGGCGAGCGCACGCTGGCGTCGGTCATGACCGAACGCGATCTTACTTCTTGAAGTTCGCGACGCCTTCGGTGATTTCCTTGTGCGCGGCGTCGATGCCGGCCCAGCCTTCGACCTTCACCCACTTGCCTTTTTCGAGCGCCTTGTATTGCTCGAAGAAGTGCTTGATCTGATCCTTCAGATAGCCGGGCACGTCGTCGATCGACTTCATGTGCGCCGTCATCGGGCACAGCTTGTCGTGCGGCACGGCCACGAGTTTGGCGTCCACGCCCGATTCGTCGGTCATCTGCAGCATGCCGAGCGCGCGCGAGCGCACGACGCAGCCGGGGATCAGCGGGAACGGCGTGATGACGAGCACGTCGACGGGATCGCCGTCGCCCGACAGCGTTTGCGGAATGTAGCCGTAGTTGACCGGATAGCGCATGCCCGTGCCGATGAAGCGGTCGACGACGAGCAAGCCGAGTTCCTTGTCCGCTTCGTACTTGACCGGATCGCTCTGCGCCGGGATTTCGATGACGACGTTGAAGTCTTGCGGAAGATCCTTGCCTGCGGGGACGTGATTGAAGCTCATGGCGTTCTCTTGACGAAATGGAAAGGGAAACCGGAAAAACCGAGGCTCGCGCCGCCAGGCGTGGCGGCCGCGGTGATGCCGACGCGCTCGAGAAGCGCGCCGCCGAAAGCGGCATGCGTTGCGCGCCATTATAGCCGAGCGGCGCATGCGCACTTTGCCCCCGGATCGCGCCATAATCGAGGCCGGTGACGTTTCGACTGACGGTTCTGATCTCTTAGCAGGAGCCTTGGATGGAAGAAGCGAAGCACTTCATCGGCGGCGGCTGGACGGCCCCGGCAAGCGGCGAGGCGATCGACATGATCGATCCTTCCGACGGCCAGCCGTTCGCTCGCATCGCACGCGGCAACGCCGCCGATATCGAATCGGCCGTCGCATCGGCCCGCGCGGCCTACGACGGTGCGTGGGGCCAGAAGAGCGCCGCCGAACGCGGCCGCATTCTGTTCCGGCTCTCGATGCTGATCGCGGCCTGCGGCGAAGAGCTCGCTCGCCTCGAAGCGAAAGACACGGGCAAGCCGCTGCGCGAGGCGCGCGCCGACGCGGCGGCGCTGGCCCGCTATTTCGAGTTCTACGCCGGCGCCTGCGACAAGCTGCACGGCGCGACCCTTCCCTATCAATCGGGCTACACCGTGATGACGGTGCGCGAGCCGCATGGCGTCACGGGCCACATCGTGCCGTGGAACTACCCGATGCAAATCTTCGGACGAAGCGTGGGCGCCGCGCTCGCCGCCGGCAATGCCTGCGTGGTCAAGCCCTCCGAGGACGCCTGCCTGACGGTGCTGCGCGTGGCCGAGATCGCGGCCGAAGCGGGCCTGCCGCCAGGCGCGCTCAACATCGTGACGGGATACGGCACGGAAGCGGGCGCGGCATTGGCGCGGCATCCGGGCGTCGACCATATCTCCTTCACGGGATCGCCTAGCGTGGGAACGCTCGTTTCGCAGCTGGCCGCCGAACATCACGCGCCGGCGACACTCGAACTAGGCGGCAAATCGCCGCAAATCGTCTTCGCCGATGCCGACCTCGACGCCGCCCTGCCTACGCTTGTTTCCGCCATCATCCAAAACGCCGGGCAAACGTGCTCCGCCGGCAGCCGCGTGCTGATCGAGCGCGCCGTCTACGCGCCGCTCGTCGAGCGCCTGTCTGCCGCATTCGCCGCGCTGCGGGTAGGCCCGAGCGCGCTCGACCCCGACTGCGGCCCGCTCATCAATGCCAAGCAGCACAGGCGCGTGGCGCAGTTCGTCGAGGATGCCGAACGCGACGGCATTCGTCTCGCCGCACGCGGCAAGATCGACGCCAGCGCGCCGAACGGCGGCTTCTATCAAGCACCGACGCTTTTTGCCGACGTGCCCATCGGGCATCGCCTCGCCCAGGAGGAGATCTTCGGGCCCGTGCTCGCCGCCACGCCGTTCGAGGACGAAGCGCAAGCGCTCTCGCTCGCGAACGGCACGCGATATGGGCTCGTCGCCGGCGTCTGGACGCGCGACGGCGCGCGTCAACTTCGGCTTGCGCGCCGGTTGCGCGCGGGACAAGTCTTCATCAACAACTATGGCGCCGGCGGCGGCGTCGAGCTGCCGTTCGGCGGCGCGGGCCAATCGGGGCACGGCCGCGAGAAAGGCTTCGAGGCGCTCTACGGTTTCACGACGCTCAAGACCATCGCGATCCGGCACGGCTAGCGTAGAAGCGCTCGCAACGACCGGCGCATGCGATATCCGAGGTACGTAAGCGCAATACGAAATCAAAGGGCCGCGACGGCCTGGAGGAAGACATCATGCGATTGCAGGGCAAAACGGCGGTTGTCACGGGCGCCGGTTCGGGCTTTGGCGAAGGCATCGCGAAGACGTTCGCTCGTGAAGGCGCCAACGTGGTCGTCAACGATTTGAACGGCGCCGCCGCCGAGCGCGTCGCGAGCGAAATCGCGCTCGCGGGCGGACGTGCGATCGCGGTCACCGGCGATGTGACGAAGATCGACGATTGGCACGCCTTGCGCGACGCGGCGATCGAGGATTTCAGCGCCGTCCAGATCGTGGTCAACAACGCCGGCACGACGCATCGCAACAAGCCGGTCATGGAAGTGACCGAGGCCGAATTCGACCGCGTCTACGCCGTCAACGTCAAAAGCATCTACTGGAGCATGCAAGCGTTCGTACCGTATTTCCGCGCGCGCGGCGGCGGCGCCTTCGTCAACATCGCCTCGACGGCCGCCGTGCGCCCCCGCCCGGGCCTCGTCTGGTACAACGGCAGCAAAGGCGCCGTGCTCGTGGCGAGCAAGGCGCTGGCCGCCGAACTCGGGCCGGACGGCATTCGGGTCAATTGCGTGAACCCGGTCATCGGAGCAACCGGGCTGCTCACCGAGTTCATGGGCTGCGAAGACACGCCCGAAAACCGCAAACGCTTCCTTGCCGGCATCCCGCTCGGCCGGTTTTCGACCCCGCAGGATGTGGCGAACGCCGCACTTTACCTCGCGTCCGACGACGCGGCGTTCATCACCGGCGTCAGCCTCGAAGTGGACGGCGGACGCTGCGTTTAAAAGATTGCCCCGTTTCACCCCACATGCACATAACGAAGAGGAGACAGTCCGTATGGCCAGTCCTAACCCAGTCGACCCGCTCGCCATGCCCGGCGCCGGCGCGCCTTCGTCGAACTTCGAGGAAGCCACCTATCGCAAGGTGTCGTGGCGCCTCTTGCCGCTCTTGCTCGTCTGCTATCTCGTCGCCTATCTCGACCGCGTCAATGTGGGCTTCGCCAAGCTGCAGATGGCGTCGGCGCTGCATTTGAGCGATGCCGTGTACGGCCTGGGCGCCGGCATCTTCTTCCTCGGCTACTTTCTCTTCGAAATCCCGAGCAACCTGATCTTGCATCGCGTCGGCGCGCGGCTGTGGATCGCGCGAATCATGGTCTCGTGGGGGGTGATTTCCGCGCTGACCATGTTCGTCACGACGCCCGCGATGTTCTACGCCATGCGTTTCTTGCTCGGTCTAGCCGAAGCAGGGTTTTTCCCCGGCATCATTCTTTATCTGACGTACTGGTATCCGGCGCACCGGCGTGGCCGCATGACGACCTGGTTCATGACGGCCGTCGCGCTCTCGGGCGTCGTCGGCGGGCCGGTGTCGGGCTACATCCTCAAGGCGTTCGACGGCGCGAACGGGTGGCAAGGCTGGCAATGGCTGTTCCTGCTGGAAGGGCTGCCTTCGGTCATCGCCGGCGTGGTCGTCTTCTTCATGCTCGACGATCGGATTGCGACGGCCGCCTGGCTCAGCGACGAGGAAAAGCGCCTGCTCGAGCGCAACATCAGCGCGGAAGACGCCGGCAAGGAAGAGCTGCCGCTTTTGGCCGTGCTCTCGAGCGGCCGCGTCTGGCTCATGAGCGTCATCTATCTGTCGTTCGTGATGGGCCTTTATGGCGTGAGCTTCTGGCTGCCGACCATCATCAAGGCCACGGGGGTGACCGATGCGTTCAAGATCGGCCTGCTGTCCGCGATCCCGTTCGCCGTGGCCGTCGTCGCCATGATCGTCGTTGCGCGCAGCGCCGATAAGCGGCGCGAACGGCGCTGGCACGTCGCGCTGCCCGGTCTCGCGGGCGCGCTCGGGCTCGTCTTGTCGGTGACATGGGCGCACAACACGGGATTGGCGCTCGCGGCGCTCACGCTCGCCACGGCCGGCATCATCACCTCGTTGCCGTTGTTCTGGAGCCTGCCGACGGCATTTCTGGCCGGCGCCGGCGCCGCGGCCGGCATCGCCATGGTCAATTCGATCGGCAACCTCGCTGGCTTTCTGAGCCCCTACGCGGTGGGCTGGCTCAAGCAGGTCACGGGTGCGAACGACTCGGGCATGTACATGCTCGCCGCGTTCATGGTGCTCGGCGCCGCGCTCGCGCTCAGCGTGCCGGCGCGGCTCGTGAACAAGTAGCCTTTGGTTCGGGCCGAGGCTTAGACGATTTTCATCGCCAACGCGCTCGCCCGGTAGTGTTCGCTCGCGCGGGCCGTCTCGCCCAGCTGTTCGAACAGCCGGGCGAGCGCGCGGTGCGTGCGAATGACGAGCGCGTCGTTGTCGTCCGCCAGCCTCAAGGCCGCTTCGAGGAACGACTGCGCCTTGCCCCATAGTTGCTGCTGAAGACACAGACGGCCCAGGGCGAACAGCAGGTCCGGATCCTCCGGACGCTCCTTGCGCCATGCTTCGGCCTTTTGAATCAGCGGCAGCGCATCGCCCGCTTGCGCCGTGTCCGGATAGCGGCGCAACAGGCGCGCATCCCAGTTGTGCACCAACGCTTCCTCGACGATCTTGCGGGCTTCCTGATGCCGGTCCAGCGCGATCAGGAGTTCGGCGGCCAGATCGGCCAAGCGCGGCGATTGCCGTTCGGCCGGCGCCAGCGAATGCCAAAGGGCAAGCAGCGCATCGGGGTCGTGTCGACGATCGCGCAGCAGGCTTTCCGCCGCCTGTTGGCGCAGCCGCACGGCGACGGCCGGATGCAGCGCCTCGCGCTTTTCGAGCGTCTTGACGAGCTTGAGCACTTCCGCCCAATTCTTCAACTGCTGCTGCGCCCGCAGCGCGATCTGCTGCGCGTGGATGCGGCGCGTGCCTTGCGCTTGCATCTCCGTCAACGCCGTCAACGCGCCGTCGGGATCGCGGCCGTCCGCCCGCATATCGGCGCTCGCCATTAAGCGCGCATCCTGCCACTCGGGCGCGTCGATCGCGGCAAGCCACTCGTCGCGGCGCGAATACTCGCGCATGCGGTGCGCCGCCACGGCGGCGACGAGGCCCGCCGCACCCTTGTTCGCATCGAGCGTCAGCGCTTCGCGCGCCGCTTTTTCAGCGCGCGAAAAGCGTCCGGCGTAAAGGTTGCCGATGGCGTCCCGCAGCGCCGCATGGGCTTTCGCCTCCTTCGATCGCACGCGATAGGCGGCGACGCGCTGCGGCATCGTCCAGACGTTGCGCCCAATGCGAATCAACGCGTAGAGCAGGATGAACAGCGCGATCACACCGACGACGATCAGATTGAGCGACACGTCGATGCGGTACGGCGGGTAGACGATCAGCACCTGCCCCGCGTCGAAATGGCCGACGGTGGCCAATACAGCCGCGAGCACGAAAAGCAGAGCCAACCACAGGAGTCCTCTGAGCGCCATCGTCAGCCTCGGCTCTTGTAGTTGTGGATGGCTTGAAGGCTCGTGTTCAAGTTCGGCATCTCCACGGCCGCCGCCCCTTGCCCCACGGCCTTAAGGAGTGCGCGCACGTTTTGCGTGCGCTTGGACGCGCCGTCGAAATAGCGCGCGAGCGCGGCATCGGCCGCCTGTAGGTCCGACTTGAGCGTCGCGCCGTTGCGCGAGAGCAAGCCCAGCCGCGCCGACAGCAGGCGCAACTTCACGTTTTCGCGAATGAATTCGGCCTGCTCCGGCGTGTTGAGCATCGCATCGGCGTTGTCGAGGCGGCGCACCTGGACGAGGCTCTTGAGCTCGTCGCCGGCCGCGCGGGAGAACACGCGCCACCAGTGGGCGACGCGCGATTCGCCGGGGGCCGCGGCGCTGGCCGTGACCGGCGCCGATGCGCCTGCCGCGGGCGAGGCGTGCGCGCTCGGCGCTTCGCCGAGCAAGGGCAGCGTGTCGATTTGTTCGATGGCGTCATCGAGCTTGATCGCGAGGCCGCTCAGATCGGCCGAAGGCGCGGCCTTGAGCTTGTCGATGTCCTGCGCGATCGCCTTGCGCACCATGAGCGCCTGCGGGCTCGCCGATGCGGCCAGACGCGTATCGGCGCTTTGCAGCGCGAACAACGCGAGTTGCGTGTTGCCCGTGAGCTGCAGTTGTTCGCTTGCGCTCGAGAGCGTCTGCTCGACTTCGGCTAGCGTCCAGTCGTCGCGATTGCGCGCAAGGTCTTGATACTGCTGCTGCAGCGCCTGTTGGGCGGTTTGCGCGTCGGCCAGCTTGCCTTGCAGTTGAGAGAGAGAGGCGTCGGCTTGGTGCGCCGTGGCGATGGCCTGCTCGGTCTTCGTCCGCAATTCGGCCGTTTGCGCGTCGAGCGCCTGCTGCCGCGACGCGAGCCGCGCATCGAGCCGGTCGAGCTTGCGGTTGAACGCAAAGGCGGCGACGCCTGTCGCGATGGCCAGCAAGATGACGACGACCCAGACCAGGCCTCCTCCGCGACGGCGCGGCGCGTCGTAGACGGGCGGCATGGGGGGAGGGAACGGCGGCGTGGCGGCCGGCTGGAACGAGGCGGAAGACGATTCTTGGTTCGTATCAGTCATGCGCGGATGGGTCGAGGAAAAGTCCGGAGCCATGGGGGCCCGGGCCGGTTGGTCGAGGAAGGCGCGAGACGATTCGGATAAAGCGCGCAACGCCCCGAGAATGCGAGCATCGCCGGGGCCGGATGTCGTAATCGTATCAAAACCTAGTGCCCGCGCCGTCTCGGCGATGCGCGGGTGCGGGGCGACGAGCGGCGCGCGGCGCAACGCGGCGCGCTCGGCATCGGTCAGTTCGGCGCGAGCGAGCGCGTCGAGGTTGCGCACGCCCTCGGAACTCGTGAGGAGCCAAGCATGCGGCGCGCCTTGCAGCAGCGCGCGCACGCGAGCCCATGCCTGCGCCGCAGGCGCCGGCAGCACGCGCCGATAGGCACACACGGCCTCGACGCGGGCGCCCGCTTCGCGCAAGCGGTCGGCCAGCCATTCGCGCCCGCCGTCGCCGCGTACGATCAGCACGGGGCGGCCATTCAACGAGGCGAGGCCGAGCCGCTCGGAAATCGCGCTGAGCAGGGCTTCCGAATCGAAACGCACACCGGGCTCGCCGCCGGCGTCATCGCCCCCGTTCGGCGCGCCCGCCAACGAATCCGCTCCAGCAGGCGCAACCACCAGATGGGTTGGCGGCGCTATCGCGCGCGCCGCCAGCGCCGCGACGCTGCCTGGTCCGACGACGCCGATCGGCACCGCCGCGGGCCAAACGAGGCCGGGCACGGCGTCGAAGGCACGCTCGATCGCGTTCGGCGAGACGAAGATGACGAGCGCGAAACGTTCGAGCGCGTCGAGGGCGGCGCGCAGCGGCGCGTCGTCCTCGGCGGCGACGATATCGATCAGAGGAAAGTCGAAGACATCGATGCCCTCGCGCTCGAGCGCCGCGGCAAGCGCGAACGACTGCCCGGCGGGGCGCGTGAGCACCGCCGTGAAGCGCGCCGCACTAGCGCCTGAACTAGGTTGCGAGCCGCCGGGCTCGACGCGCGTCATCGATGCGCGCGGCGCGTCAGGCGGCGGGCTCGGCGCCGCGTGCGGCCGCGAGCTCGTCCACCACGGCGCGCGCGCCCTGCGACTCCAACGAACGCGCGACGGTATCGCCCAAGGCGAGCGCCTCGGCGAGGCTCGCCACGCGCGCCGACGCTTGCGCGAACGCGGCGCGGCTGCCGTCGGGCATCGACACCCGGCTCGCCAGCTGCAGGAATTCGCCCTTCCACATAGCATGGGCGGCGAGCGGCACATCGCAACTGCCGCCGAGCGCGCGGGAAACGGCCCGCTCGGCTTCGACGGCCAGCCGTGTGGGTTCGTGCTTCAGCGGAGCGAGCCAGGCTTCGAGTTCGGGACGTCCCGTGCGGATTTCGATCCCGAGCGCGCCTTGGCCCGCGGAAGGCAGGCTCGCGTCGACGTCGAGCCAGGTGCGGATCCGGCCGGCCAAGCCGAGCCGCTTCAAGCCCGCGCTGGCCAGAATGATGGCCGCGTATTCGCCGCGATCGAGCTTGGCGAGCCGCGTGTCGAGATTGCCGCGCAGCGGCTCGACGACGAGATGCGGATACCGCGAACGCAGCATCGCCTCGCGCCGCAGGGCCGAAGTGCCCACGACGCTGCCGGCCGGCAGCGCGTCGAGCGAAGCGTGATCGTTGGAGACGAAAGCGTCGCGAGGATCCTCGCGCTCCATCACGGCAGCGAGCGTGAAACCGTCGGGCAGCGCCATTGGCACATCCTTGAGCGAATGCACGGCTAAGTCGGCGCGGCCATCGGCCAGCGCCGTTTCGAGTTCCTTGACGAAAAGCCCCTTACCGCCGACCTTCGAGAGCGTTCGATCGAGGATCTGATCCCCGCGTGTCGTCATGCCGAGAATTCGGACGTCGCAAGATGGATATAATTTCCGCAGCGCATCGCGCACGAACTCGGCCTGCCACATCGCGAGACGACTCTCTCGCGAGGCGATCACGAGTTCGGTAGGCGGTGCGGCTGAAAGCGTCTCGGAATTCATGATTCACACTTCGAATGACGGGATGGAACATCGGGAAATGGTAGCACGCAAGCCTAGCCCCATTTCTCGCGCTTGCCGGCGCCAAGGCGCGCATGACCGCGCGTCGCCGGCATCCGCACGCGGCTGCCACGAGCGCCGTGTGACCGGCCCCGCGGCGCACCCCAGCACGTTTTGCAGTCGTTTCGTCAGTTTTGTGTAGCTGTCCGCTGTCTGCTGTCAGCCCCTTTCATCTGGCTTCACTGAGGAACCCACCGTGACGTCTTCCGGATCGGCGCGCACCGCCCGCCGCAACGATGCAACGCCCCGCTCGTCCGCCCAATCCGCCGCGCTCGCCGCGGCGCCCGCCGCCGCTGCCTCGCGCGATCACGGCGCGAATCGCGCCACGCCGGGCAAACCGGCCGCGCGCGGCCGCGAGGACAAAGATCAGCCGCTGTTCCAAGACATCCGCTACCTCGGCCGCCTGCTCGGCGACGTCGTGCGCGAGCAGGAAGGCGACGCTGTCTTCGACGTCGTGGAAACGATTCGTCAAAGCGCGGTCAAATTCCGGCGCGAGGACGACACGAGCGCCGCGCAGTCGCTCGAGAAGCAGTTGCGCGCGTTGCAGCCGGAACAAACCGTCAGCGTCGTTCGGGCGTTCAGCTTCTTTTCGCACCTGGCCAATATCGCCGAGGATCGCCACCATAATCGCCGCCGCCGCATTCACGCGCTGGCGGGCTCCGCCCCCCAAGCGGGGACGGTCGCCTATGCGCTCGGCCGTCTCGCGCTGAACGGCGGCTTGGACGCCGATACGCTCAAGCGCTTTTTCGACGACGCATTGATCGTGCCGGTCCTGACGGCGCACCCCACGGAAGTGCAGCGCAAAAGCATTCTCGATGCGCAGCACGACATCGCGCGTCTTCTGGCCGAACGCGATCAACAGCTGACGGAGCGCGAGCGCGCGCACAATGAAGCGATGCTGCGCGCACGCGTGACGACGCTATGGCAAACGCGCATGCTGCGCGATTCGCGCTTGACCGTCGCGGACGAAATCGAGAATGCGCTCTCCTACTACCGGGCGACGTTCTTGAACGAAATTCCCGCGCTATACGACGATATCGAGACGGCCCTGGCCGAGCATACCGGCGAGAGCGCGCGCCTTCCGGCGTTCTTCCAAATGGGCAGTTGGATCGGCGGCGACCGCGACGGCAACCCGAACGTCACCGCCGCCACGCTCGAGCATGCCATCACTCGGCAAGCGGCCGTCATCTTCGAACACTATCTGGAGCAAGTGCATGCCCTCGGCGCCGAGCTGTCGGTGTCGAACATGCTCGCCGGCTCGAGCGATGCGCTCAAGGCGCTCACCGCGGCCTCGCCCGATCAATCGCCGCACCGCGTGGACGAGCCCTATCGCCGCGCGCTGATCGGCGTCTATGCGCGGCTCGCCGCGACGGCTCGCACGTTGCTGGGGGAAGGCGCGGTGCACACGCGCAGCGGCGTGCATCGCGATGCCGTACCGTACGCCGACGCGCAGGCGTTCGCGCACGACCTGAACGTGCTCGTCGATTCGCTCGGCGCGCACCACGGGGCCTCGCTCGCCACGCCCCGCCTCGCGCCGCTCGCGCGCGCCGCGCAGGTCTTCGGCTTCCATCTCGCCTCGATCGACCTGCGTCAAAGCTCGGACGTGCATGAAGCGGTCATCGCCGAACTGCTTGCGCGCGCCGGCGTCGAGCGCAACTACGCGGCCCTGTCCGAAGCCGACAAGCTGCGCGTGCTGCTCGCGGAGCTCGAGCAGCCTCGGCTCTTGCGCTCCCCGTATATCGAGTACTCGCCGCTCGTTCAAAGCGAACTGGCGGTGCTGGAAACGGCCCGCGTCACGCGCGAGCGCTTCGGCGCCCGGGCGGTGCGCAACCACATCATTTCGCATACCGAGACGGTCAGCGACCTCGTCGAAGTGCTGCTTCTGCAAAAGGAAACGGGCTTGCTCGAGGGTACGCTCGGAAGCGGCGCACGCGGCGCGCATGCGAAAAACGCGCTGATGGTGATTCCGCTGTTCGAGACGATCGCCGACTTGCGCAACGCGCCCGTGATCATGCGCGAATTCTTCGCGCTGCCCGGCGTCGACGCGTTGGTCGCGCATCAAGGCGGCGAGCAGGAAGTCATGCTCGGCTATTCCGACAGCAACAAGGACGGCGGCTTTCTCACGTCCAATTGGGAGCTCTATCGCGCGGAGCTCGCGCTCGTCGCGCTCTTTCGCGAACGCGGCATTACGCTGCGCCTGTTCCACGGCCGGGGCGGCACGGTCGGCCGCGGAGGCGGCCCGACCTATCAGGCGATCCTGTCGCAGCCGCCGGGCACCGTGAACGGCCAAATCCGCTTGACCGAGCAGGGCGAAGTCATCGCGAGCAAGTTCGGCAACCCCGAGATCGGCCGGCGCAATCTCGAGACGGTCGTCGCCGCCACGATGGAAGCGTCGCTCGTGCCGCAAGGCAATGCGCCCGCGAATCTCTCGGCCTTCGAGGAAACGATGCAAGCGCTGTCCGACGCCGCGATGGCGTCCTATCGCGCGCTCGTCTATGAGACGCCAGGCTTCACCGATTACTTCTTCTCGTCCACGCCGATCGCCGAGATCGCCGAACTGAACATCGGCAGCCGGCCCGCCTCGCGCAAGCTGCAGGACCCGAAAAATCGCCGTATCGAAGACTTGCGCGCGATTCCTTGGGGTTTTTCATGGGGACAGTGCCGCTTGCTGCTCACGGGCTGGTACGGCTTCGGCAGCGCCGTGGCCGCGCATCTGGACGGCGCGGCGAGCGAAGCGGAGCGCACGCGGCGCCTGTCGGCGCTACGCAAGATGTATAAGAGCTGGCCGTTCTTCTCCACGCTGCTGTCGAACATGGACATGGTGCTGTCGAAGACCGATCTGGCCGTCGCGTCCCGCTATGCCCAGCTCGTGCAGGACAAAAAGCTGCGCAAACACGTGTTCGAACGCATCGTGGCGGAGTGGGAGCGCACCTCGCATGCGCTTTCGGAGATCACCGGCAAGGACGAGCGCCTCGCGGACAATCCGCTGCTCGCGCGCTCGATCAAAAACCGCTTCCCGTATTTGGATCCGCTCAACCACTTGCAGGTCGAATTGCTCAAGCGCCATCGCTCGGGCGATACGAATACGCGCCTGCGGCGCGGCATTCACTTGACGATCAACGGCATCGCTGCCGGCTTGCGCAATACGGGTTGAGGTAAAACCGAGGCACGCCGTCAGCGCGGCGTTGCAGCAAAACGAGGGCTGTGCGCGAAGGCGGCAGCCCTTTTTTATTGCCCCCTTTCTTTCCTGCGCGGGCGGAATCAACCCTTAAGCGTTTACACCCTTTAATCGTCATTCAAGTTTTGCAGCACTTTTGTCGTTAAAAAATCGGAAGAAGTCGGTTTCACGAGAAAACGCACAAACCGGCAAAAAGTGCTTGCTGAGAGATGATCAACTTTACCCGTCTGGGCCGATCGCTGGCCGGTATACGGCATTCGTTCCGCGTCAATCACGCGATGGCGCTGGGGTTGATCCTGGCCGTGTGGATTGCGCTGGGCGCATTCGCGACCTGGGACGCCAAAACCGAGCTGGCGAACGAGCGTTTGCAGGCCGACACGCTGGCGGAGGCCCTTGCCGCCCATACCTCGCGCGTCATCCGAGAAGCCGATCAAGTCGCTTCCGTCGTCGCCTGGCAGGTGCGCCGCGACGGCGTCGCCTTGCCGCTCGGCGATTACGTCCATTCGGGCCTGCTGGCGCTCGACGTCTTCATTCAAGTCGCGGTGATCGATAAGCATGGGATTCTGCGCGCGTCGACGATCGCCGATTTCCAGCCCATCGATCTCTCCGATCGCGAGCACTTTCGCGTCCATATGAACGATCCGAGTACGCGGCTGTTCGTCGGCCGGCCCGTGATCGGGCGCGTGAGCGGACAGTCCTCCATCCAGCTGTCGCGCCGCATCAACGATGCACAGGGCCGCTTTCTGGGAGTCATCGTCGTTTCCGTGCCGCCCTCGTACTTGACCGAAATGTACGGGCCACTGCGGCTCGGCCGTCAAGGCGTCGTCGCGGTGATCGGCGCAAACGATTTCGCCTTCCGCGCGCGCCGCAGCGGGACGCGCGAGAACCTCGATTGGCAGCGCTTGCCCGCCAAGGCGCCGCTGCGCGTGGCGCTCGCGAAATCACCGCGAGGCCATTTCGCCGCGCCGAGCGCGGTCGACGGCATCGAGCGCACGATCTCCTACGAAACGCTGCCCGACTACCCGCTCGTCGTGCTGGCGGGCTTTTCGAACGCGGATTTCCTCTCGGCGTTCCGGCTGCGCACGCTCGCCCTGCTGTTCGCCGGCATCGTCCTGACGATTTTGATCTTCGTGGCCGAAGGACACCAAGGGCGGCTATTCCGTCGTTTGCAGGCCGCTTCCGAGCGCGAACGTGAAGCGCACGCCCGCACGGCCCGCGAAGCAACGCGCGCCGATGCGCTGTTCAAGGCGATCCCCGATGCCGCGCTCGCCTTTTCCGCCGACGGGCGGATCGACGGCTACAACCCGCGACTCATCGAGCTGCTCGGCTGGAGCGGCGACGAAATCGCAACGGCCACGCCCGAGCAGATCGCCGAGGCTTTTTTCCGCAACGACGGCGGCGCCGACCGCGACGACAAATCGGCTCGTTTCGCGGCCATGCTGCGCGGCGCGTCGCTCGAGCATTCCGCGAGTGCGGTGTTCCAGCTGGACACGCCTTATCCCAGCGTCTACGAAATGCGCGTCGAGCGTCGCGGCGCCGATTCGAACGGCGTGATCGCGCTGATCCGCGACATGAGCCGCCAACATGCCAGCGAGCAGGCGCTGATGCAAAGCGAATCGCGCTATCGGCAACTGATCGAACTCTCGCCCTACGCCGTTTTCCTCATTCAAGAGTTCACGATCGCATTCGCCAACCCGAAGGCGCTGGAGATGCTCGGCGCGTATTCGGCCGCGCAAATCCGTGGGCTGTCGATCGTCGAATTCGTCCATGCCGAGCATCGCGAAGTGGTCGAGGAACGCATCGGGCGGTTACTGCTTCGCTATACCGCCGCACCCGCACGCGAAGTCAGATGCCTGCGGCTGGACGGTACGGCGTTCATCGGCGAAATGACCGCGGTGCCCTACGAGCTCGACGGCGTGCGCGGCGCCCTCGTCATGCTGCAAGATGTCACCGGCCGCAAAGAAGCCGAGACGCAACGCGATCGTCTGTTCGACCTGTCGCTCGATCTGACCTGCTTGGCCGATCCGGCCGGCAACTTCAAACGCGTCAATCCCGCCTTTACGAAGGTGCTCGGCTGGTCGGCCGAGGAGCTGCTCTCCCGCCCGTTCATCGAATTCGTCCACCCCGAAGACCGGGCACGCACGATCCACGAAATCGACAGCCGCAGCCCCGGCGAGCCGATCGATCAGTTCGAAAACCGCTATGTGTGCAAGGACGGCACGACGCGCTGGCTGTCATGGAAAGCGATCCAGCTCGAAGGGCTCGTCTATGCCACCGCGCGCGACGTGACGGAAAGCCGCCGGGCGACGCGCCAGCTCGAACAAGCGCGCGCGGACGCCGAGGCCGCCTCGCGCACGAAGAGCGCTTTCCTCGCCACGATGAGCCACGAGATCCGCACGCCGATGAACGGTGTCATCGGCATGATCGAAGTGCTTTCGCAATCGCCGCTGTCGACCGACCAGGGCGACATGGTCACGACGATCCGCGAATCGGCGAACGCCCTGCTCACGCTCATCGACGACATTCGGGACTTCTCGAAGATCGAGGCGGGCCGGCTCCATATCGAACGCGTGCCGCTGTCCATCAAGCATCTGGTCGACGGGCTGTGCCAATCGCTCACCCCCGTGGCCGAGCGGGCCGGGGTCAAACTGACCAAGTCGGTCTCGCCCGAACTGCCGAAGGTCGTGCTCTCGGACGACACGCGCCTTCGGCAAGTGCTCTACAACCTCGTCGGCAACGCCATCAAATTCTCGGGCGGGCGTCCC
>NZ_JBQCHR010000078.1:0-35817 GCF_051954495.1 Trinickia sp. | reverse complement strand
CGCGCCCGAGTTTCGACGTGCCCTTCGCGTACAACGGCACGAGCCAATCAACGCCCAGCGGCGTGTCCAGCCGAATCAACCGATCGTGTTGCGCGTTTCCATAGAAAAGCGCATCGAATAGCACGCCGAACGCCATGCCGCGGCCCTCTCTTATACATTTTATTGAGGGCCGATTTTAAACGAATATCCCGCCTTGCACGACGAAGGGCCATCTCAAAACAGAGACTATCTGGAAATTGAGATTTTTCTCCGCCCGGCGGCTGACAACGCAAACATCAACGAAAGTGGCGCATCGAAAAAACGCGCCTCCTAGTCTCACTTCATCCCCAACACCTTGCGCGCCGCCACGAGCGCGACGAAGCTCAGCAGCGCTGCAAACATCAAGTAAAAACTCGGAGCCACCTTCTCCCCCGTCGCTCGAATCAACCAAGCGATGATGAACGGCCCGAAGCCGCCGAAGATCGTGACAGCGATGTTGTACGCGAGGGACATCCCCGTCGTGCGCGTCGCGACGGGAAAAATCTCGGAGAGCAACCCCGGCAGCGCCGCGAAATAGCCGGTCACGACCACGCCCATCGCCACCTGGACGGCAATCAGCGTGCCGGCGCTCGGCTGCGCGACGAGCCACGCGAACGCCGGATAGATCAGCACGAGCATCAGCGCCGCCGAAACCAGCATAAGGCCCGTGCGCCCGATCTTGTCCGACAAGTGACCGACGAACGGCGAGCCGACCATTTGGATCAACCCAGTCAACACCACCGCCGAAAACGCCACCGAGGGTGGCAGGCCCAGTTGCTTCACGCCATACGTCGGCATGAACAGGACGAGATAAGTGGCCACCGTACCCAGCACGACGATACCGATCGCAATCAAAAGCCGCGTCTTGTGACCGGCAAACGTATCGCGCAAAGGCGACGTGGTGGTCTGCGCCGCGAGAAACTCCGGCGTCTCGTCGACGTTCGAGCGAATGTAATAGGCAATCGGCCCGATCAGCAACCCGAAAACGAACGGCACGCGCCATCCCCAAGACATCAATTGGTCCGGCGTGAGCGAACTCGTGAGCACCGTGCCGAATATGGCCGCCAGCACCGTCGTGAGCCCTTGGCTGGCAACCTGCCAGCTCGCGAAGAAGCCGCGCCGATTGGGCACGTGCTCGGCCAGAAACGCCGTGGCGCTGCCGAACTCGCCGCCCGCCGAAAAGCCCTGCATCAAGCGAGCGAGGACGAGAATCAGCGGCGCGGCCATGCCGATCGTCTCGTAGGTCGGCAGCACGACGATGATGGCCGTGCCGAGCATCATCAGCAAGATCGAGAGCGTCAGCGCCGCCTTGCGTCCGGCGCGGTCGGCATAAGCGCCGATCACGATCGCGCCCAGCGGACGCATGAAGAACGAAACGCCGAACGTGCCGAGCGTAAGCAATAAGGAGACGGTGTCGTTGCCGGCGGGGAAGAACAGCTTGGCGATCACGACCGCGAAAAAGCCGTAGACGACCAAATCGAACCACTCGAGGGCATTGCCGATCGAGGTTGCCGCCACCGCGCGCCAAACATGGCCGCGAGAAGTCATCGATGCTGCCGCCAACGTATCACTCATGCCAGTCTCCATGTGCCGAGAGAATCATCGCGTTTCGCGCCTCTTGCCCCGCCCCGCCGCTTCTATCGGGCGCTCGCCATCCGCCGAATTAGATGCGCACGCAACTAAATTCACGCCAACTCGACGGCTGGGGCCAAGTATGGCCCGCAATATCGGCCCACGCAACGCGCAAATTCTCAATGAACGAAAAAAACCGCCCGCAGCGATACGCTGGCGGGCGGCCATTCTACGGAACTACGAAACTGCCAAATACACGGCCGCGCGCGCGGCAGGCAGCGACTCGGCGCTTACTGTTTGATGCCTTCGGCTTGGATCTCGAGCTTCGTATCCATATTGAAACCGTATGCCTTGCCGAAATCGAGGCCGAACGCGTCACGTTGGAAATCGGCGCGCGCTTCGACGCCGCAGACTTCGCGCTTGAGCATCGGGTGCGGCATGCACTTGAACGATTGGATCTTCAGATTCACAGGCTTGGTCACACCATGCAGCGTCAGCGTGCCAATCACTTCGACGGGCTTGTCGCCGTCGAACTTGATCTGCGTGCCTTTGTAGGTGGCCGTCGGGTATTCCTTGACGTCGAAGAACTTGTCGTCTTGCAAATGTTCGTTGAGCGTGGCATTGCCCGTATCGATCGACGCCGGGTCGATCGTCACGTCGACTGTGCCCGTCTTGTCCTTGCGATCGAGCGTGACCGTGCCCGTGGTTTTCGTGAACTTGCCGCGCCAGACCGACAAGCCGCCGAAGTGATCGGCGGCGAAGCTCGGATACGTGTGGCTCGGATCGAGTTGATACGTGTCGGCGGCAAACGCCGGCGTGAGCGAGGCAATCGAGACGGCGGCGACCGCTGCGGCGATGAGGGTGTTGGCTTTCACTGGATTCTCCTTGTAAGCCGCTCGGCCGAGCGGCGATCGAACGATGCGGCTGCGAGCAGCCAAGCGCGGGGTTAAGGCCGCGTAATTACGCTTTTTTGGGGACGACGATGTGGAACTTGATCGTGACTTCGTCCGCGACGGTGGAGGTGTCTTTCCATTCGCCCGTGCCGATGTCGAATTTGAGGCGGCTGATGGGCAATGCGCCGTCGAACGTCTGCGCGCCGGCCTGCTGAGCAACGGTCATCGGGAACGAGACGTTCTGCGTCTTGCCCTTGATCGTCAGCGCGCCCGTGACGGTGAACTTGCCCGCACCCGCCGGCGCGATCGCGGACGACACGAACGTCGCCTTCGGGAACGCCTTGGCGTCGAACCACTCCTTGCCGCGCACCTGTTCGTTGTAGCTGTCGTCGCCCAGATCGTAGCTGCCCACATCGACGGTCAATTGAGCGCTGCTTGCCGCCGGTTTCGCCGGATCGAAATTCACCTTCGCATCGAATTTCTTGAATTTGCCTTCGACAGGCACGTTCATTTGCTTGGACGTCGCGGTAATGGTGCTTTTGGCCGCGTCCACCTGTGCGAACGCGAGGCCCGTGGCGGCCATCGACGCGGCCGCGAAGGCGGCGATCATATAGCGGTAAAACGAAGCTTTCATGGATAGATCCTTGCTGGTTGACGTCGTTCGTCTTTCATCTTTTATCTTTCAATTTACTTTCGATCGATTCGATTCCTGTCGATTCGACCTCGCTTCTTGATTACAACGAATGGCGCGCGAATTTATTTCAGGAAAGGAAGCATGCGCGCGAGCAAACCGTCCCGATCGATCCACTGATGCTTGAGCGCGGCGCCCACATGGGCGAGCACGAGCACGGCCAAGCCGTAGTTCAAGACCGCGTGCGCCGTCTTGAAGATGACCTTGAGCGTCGGGTCCGGCGCGATCAAACGAGGCAGCGGCACGATACCTAGATAGACGACGGGTACGTTCGAAGCCGAGCTGAACAGGTAGCCGGTAATCGGAATCGCGATCATCAGCACGTACAGGAGCACGTGAACGAGGTGCGCCGCCGCGCGCTGCCAAGCCGCCATACCGCGGGGCAGCGGAGGCGCGCGGTGCGTGGCGCGCCAAAGGATGCGCAGCGCCGCGAGCGCGAACACGGTGACGCCGATCCATTTATGCCACGACACATAGCGCAGCTTGGCCGGGGTGAAGCCGTGGATGCTCGTCATGACCCACCCGAGAGTGAAACCGCACACCATCAGCGCGGCGATCAGCCAATGCAGGCCGATTGCCGTGGAGGTATAAGTCTTGTCGTAATGAACGGTGAAAGAATTGCGATGTGCCATTGCCGTGCTACGAAAAAGGACGGTCGCCATGCTACCGCAAGCCGTCGATTCATGCGGCGCGGTTTCCGGGCGACGCGCCGGTAAGGGCTTGGCCGCGTGTGGCGCGAAAGTTGCCCGCTTGGGTCGCGATGCGGTGCGATTCGACCGCTTTCCGCGTGCGCGCGGATCGGCGCATCACACCCCATTTGGTAAGATGGGCGCGGGTTTGCGGGGCCTCGATCGCTTGGCGATACCCGCTACGAACGCCCCGGCCCTTGAAGTCGACACGCATCGCCTATGAACCGAAACGACCTGATTGCATGTCACGATTGCGACGCACTGTTGCGAAAACCGAGCCAGTGCGTGAAGGGTAGCGCGCGGTGCCCTCGCTGCGGGGCGATGCTTTATCGCCCGAGTTCGGTGCAACTCGAACGTATCAGCGCGCTCACCATGGCGGCGTTGTTTACATATCTAATCGCACAGGGCTTCCCGATCGTCGAACTCGATTTAAACGGCGCGACGTCGCAAACGACGCTGATCGGCGCCCTCGTCGCCTTGTGGAACGAGCAGATGGAGCTTGTCGCCGTCGCCGTGTTCTGCTCGACGATCCTGTTCCCGCTCATCGAACTGACCGCCTTGCTTTATGTGCTCATGCCGATCCGCGCGGGCTTCGTGCCGCCAGGCTTCAACGTCGTGCTGCGCGCAATTCAATTCGTCAGGCCCTGGGGCATGATCGAAGTGCTCATGCTCGGCATCCTCGTCACGATCGTCAAAATGACGAGCCTCGCGCGCGTGGTTCCGGGCGCCGCGCTTTTTGCCTTCGGTGCGCTGACCTTGATGCTGGCCGTCGTCGTCCTGTTCGATCCGCGCGCGCTGTGGGACATCGCCGATGCGCTCGGCGAGCGGCGCGCGCCGCGCGCATCCGGAGGGCGCGATGCGGCGCAGACCTCCGGCCACGGCACGCCAACCCCATGACCTACCTCACCGCCGCCCGCGCGGGCATGATCGGCTGCCATGCTTGCGGGCACGTACAGCCACGGGAACCCTCGGCGCGAGGGCAACGCGCCGCCGCGCCCGGGCTCGCGCCGCGCTGCGGCCGATGCGGCGCGACGCTTCACCTGCGCAACCCGGACAGCATTTCGCGCACCTGGGCGCTGCTCATCGCCGCGGCAATCCTTTACATCCCGGCCAACCTGCTGCCGGTACTGCATACGGCGTCGCTATTCGGCAACGAAGACGACACGATCATGAGCGGCGTCGTCTATTTCTGGGTGTCGGGCGATTGGCCGCTGGCCATCATCGTGTTCGTCGCGAGTATTCTCGTGCCGATGCTCAAGCTCAGCGTGCTCGCCCTGCTCGCCTGGACCACGCAGCACCGCTCCGCGTGGCGGCCGCTCGAGCGCACGAAGCTCTATCGCATCGTCGAGCGCATCGGCCGATGGTCGATGCTCGACGTGTTCGTCGTCACGCTGACCGTCGCGCTCGTGCGCTTCAGGTCGCTGGCCGTCATTACGGCCGGCTGGGGCGCGCTCGCCTTCGCCGCCGTGGTCGTGCTCACGATGATGGCCGCACTTCAATTCGACCCGCGCCTCATTTGGGACTGCGCGGACGATCACAGCACCCCCGCTTCTGGACGAGAACGAGAACATGACTAGCCCGCAAGGACAGCCTCCCGCCTCGAACGGCGGCCCGCCGCAGGGCCCCGAGCTGCCGCCCGAGATACCCGAGCCGATCTCCACGCCAAGGAGCGGCTGGCTGCCGTCGCTCGTCTGGCTCGTGCCGCTCGTCGCGGCGCTCGTGGGCATCGCGCTCGTCGCCAAGTCCATTGTCGACCGCGGCCCCACGATCACGATCAGCTTTTCCACGGCCGAAGGCCTCGAGCCCGGCAAGACGAAAGTGAAGTACAAGGACGTCGATATCGGCTCGGTCAAGACGATCCGTCTGTCGCGCGACCACTCGCGCGTGCTCGTCTCGGTCCAGCTCACGAAGGAAGCCGATGACTTCGCCGTCGAAGACACCCGGTTTTGGATCGTGCGTCCGCGCATCGGCACGACGGGCGTGACGGGCCTCGGCACGTTGCTGTCGGGCGCTTATATCGGTGTCGACGCAGGCCGCTCGCACGAATCGCAGTCCGACTTCGTCGGCCTCGAAAAACCGCCTGCCGTCACCGGCGATCAAAAGGGTCGACGCTTCTCGCTGCATGGCGCCTCGCTCGGCTCGATCGACATCGGCTCGCCCATCTACTACCGTCGCGTGCAGGTGGGGCAGGTCGTCGGCTTTTCGCTCGACCGCGACGGCACGGGCGTATCGATCGATGTCTTCATCGACGCGCCGTACGATCAATACGTCGGCGTCAACTCGCGGTGGTGGCACGCGAGCGGCGTCGATCTGCGCCTGGATTCGAGCGGGCTGAAGCTGAATACGCAATCGCTCGCGACCGTAGTCATCGGCGGGCTGGCCTTCCAGTCGCCGCCCGGCGAAGCCGTCGGCGCGGAAGCGCCGGATAACTCGGTCTTTGCCCTCGCGGCCAACGAAAGCGATGCGATGCGCGCGCCCGATGGTCCTCCGTTGACGGTGGTCATGAACTTCAACCAATCGCTGCGAGGGCTCTCGGTCGGCGCAACGGTCGATTTCCGCGGCATCGAACTGGGCGAAGTCACCGCCATCGGCGTGCAGTACGATCCGAAGGCGCGCAATTTCACCATGCCGGTGACGATGAACTTGTATCCCGATCGGCTCGGCCGACGTTTCCGCGAATCCGTGGAACGCGGCGGCGAAAGCGCGGGCAAAGACCTGCTGCGCACCCTCGTCGCGCATGGACTGCGTGGACAATTGCGCACGGGCAACTTGCTGACGAACCAGCTTTACGTCGCGCTCGATCTATTCCCGAAGGCGACGCCCGTCTCGTTCGACGTGAACCGTTCGCCGCTCGAGCTGCCGACCGTGCCGAACACGCTCGAAGAGCTGCAGGTTCAGGTGGCCGATATCGCGCGCAAGCTCAATCAGATTCCCTTCGATCAAATCAGCAAGAACTTGAACGGGACACTGCAAAGCGCGAACAGCCTCTTCAAGCAGCTCGATACGCAACTCGCGCCGCAGGCGCGCGACACGCTCGCGGCGGCCCAGCGCACGTTCGGTGCGGCGCAATCGACGCTGCAGCAAGACTCGCCGCTTCAGTCCGACATGCACCAAGCGCTGACTCAGCTCACGCAGACGCTGCAAACGCTCAATGCGCTCGCCGATTACCTCGAGCGCCACCCGGAATCGCTCTTGCGCGGTAAAAACAAGGACCCGAATCATCCATGAAGCTCGATCGACCCGCCCGGTATGGGCATTCGCTGGCATCGCTCGCCGTCGGCGCGGCGCTCGTCGGCGCGGCATTCCTCGCGGGCTGCGCGTCGTCGCCGACTAGCCGGTTCTATACGCTCGGTTCGGGTGACGACACCGGGCAACATGCGTCCGGCAATGCGGCAACGCCCGCGCTGCTCATCGAAGTGCCGGCCGTCGACATGCCCACCCAGGTAGCGCGCAATCAGCTCGTCGTGCATGACGACGCCACGCGCGTGACGGTTCTCGAGCAAGAGCGCTGGGCGTCGCCGCCGGCCGACGAACTCCGGCGTGCGCTGTCGGGAGACCTCGCGGCGCGGCTAGGCACGTTCGACGTTTTCGGCTCGCCCCATCCGGAAAATGTGCCGATCTACCGCGTCTCCGTGAATGTGCGGCGGTTCGAGTCGTGGCCCGGCTCGCGCGCGGTGCTCGATACGGTATGGAGCGTGCGCTCGCTGCGCACGCAAGCGGTCGTCACGTGCAGCACCGTGCAAACGGATGCCGTGGGGCCCGGGTACGATGCGCTCGTCGCCGGGCATCGCCGTGCTGTCGGCCAGCTCGCCGATGCGATCGCCGCCACCGTGCGCGCGCTCGCATCGGGTGCGCAAGCGCCAGGGCCTGGCGCCGATCAATGCGCGGTCGGCGCGCCGGCGAAGACGACGAAAGGCGGCGCGCTCTCCTAGCGGCCGGCGGCGTCTTGCTGGCCGCTCTTAGCCGGCCCCGCTCGACCGCCGGCTAGGTATGGCCACACCTCGCCGGCCGCGCCTCGCCGGCCGCACCTAGCCGGCCGCGTACAATAACCCCTTTGCACGCTCGGTTTCCCTTTATGTCCTCGCCCACGCCGTTCGATTTTTTCGCCCCATGCCCGCGCGGGCTCGAAGCCGCGCTCGCCGCCGAACTCGCGGAAATCGCGCAACGCTTGTCCCTCGGCGACGACGCCCCGCGTTTCGAAGCCGGCGCACAGGTGCCGGGCGGCGTCCATTTCCGCGGCGGTTGGGCCGTCGGCATGGCGGCGAATCTGCACTCGCGCATCGCCAGCCGAGTCCTGCTCAAGATCGCCGAGCGCCCTTATCGCAACGAACAAGATATCTACGCGCTCGCCGCCGAGCAGCAGTGGGAACGCTGGTTTTCGGCGAATGAAACGCTGCGCGTCGACGTGACGGCGATCAAGTCGCCGCTGCGCAGCCTCGAATTCGCGACGCTGCGTGTGAAGGATGCGGTCTGCGACCGCCTGCGCAGCGTCAGCGGCGCGCGTCCGAGCGTCGATACGGCGCAGCCCGACGTGCGCATCTTCGCCTTCCTGACGGCCACGGCCTGCACGCTGTATCTCGATACGTCGGGCGAGCCGCTCTTCAAACGCGGCTGGCGGCTGGACAAGGGCGCCGCACCGCTGCGCGAGAACCTCGCAGCGGGCATCTTGCGCGTAGCGGGTTGGACGCCCGGCACCCCGCTGTACGACCCGATGTGCGGCAGCGGTACATTCGTCGCGGAAGCTGCCCAAATCGCACTGGGCATCGCGCCGGGCGTCGAGCGGCGCTTCGGCTTCGAGAAGCTCAAGCAATACGACGTATCGGCCTGGCAGACGATGAAGGTCGCCGCGATCGACGCCAAGCGCGCCGCGAACGGGAAAAAGGCGGACCTGCCGATCTTCGGCAGCGACATTTCCGGCGACATGCTCGAGAAAGCGCGTGCGAACCTGGCCCGCGCGGGCGTGCCGGGGCTGTGGCTCAAGCAGCTCGATGCGCGCGCGATCGTGCCGCCGATCGACCAGCCGGGCATCATCGTCGCCAACCCGCCGTATGGCGAGCGGATCGCCGTACGTGGACGAGGCCCGCGCGGCGAAATCCGCGAGCCGCGCCAAGGCAATCGCGAAGCCGGCGCCGAGACGTTCAGCCGCGCCCAGCCCGACGCTGCCGACAGCGAATTCTTCCGCGCCTTCGGCGATGCGCTCAAGCAGCGTTTCGCCGGCTGGCGCGCATTCGTGCTGACAGCCGACCGCTCGCTGCCGGGGCAAATGCGCCTACGAGAATCCACAAAAACGCCGCTATTCAACGGTGCGCTGGAATGCCGCTTGTTCCGCTTCGACCTCGTCACGGGTAGCGTGAAGGCGCGTTCCGGGCAGCAAGATCGCGACGCAGACGACAGTCAATAACCGCATTCTCACCCTGGCGGTTTCCTAGAAAAAAAGGGACAAGCTGCTGACAGAACGGTGTCAGCAGCGCTAGCGCAGACTCTCTCTCAAGCGCCATCGGGCGCCTTGTCCGGCTAGCCTTCCCACCTTCGACGGAGACTGTCATGTCTGCTCTTGCCACTGCCACGCGCGCCATCGCTTGGTTCGAAATCCCCGCGCTCGATTTCAACCGTGCCGTGCGTTTTTATGAAGCCGCACTCGATGCGCCGTTGCATCGGGAAGTGTTCGGCGGCGTGCCGATGGCTGTCTTCGCACACGAGGACGAAGCAACGGGCGGCGCCATCGTATGCAACCCGCGCGATACGCGTCCGTCGGTCACGGGCGACGGCGTCACGGTGTATCTGGCCGCCGAACCGACGCTGCAAGCCACGCTCGGCCGGGTAGAGCCGGCCGGCGGCAAAATCGACGGTTCGATCGTCGAATTGCCGAACGACATCGGCTATATCGCGTTCTTCATCGACACGGAAGGCAACCGTATCGGCCTGCATTCGCGCCACTTGCGTTGAGCATTACACTCACGCCATGACTCGACGCGCCGATCGTCTCTTTCAAATTGCCGAATTGCTGCGGGGCCGACGCCTCACGACCGCGCAGCAATTGGCCGAATGGCTCGGGGTGTCGCAGCGCACGGTGTATCGCGACGTGCGCGACCTGCAGCTGTCCGGCGTGCCGATCGAAGGCGAAGCTGGAATCGGCTATCGGCTGAGCCGTTCAGCCAGCCTCCCGCCGCTGACCTTTACGGCCGAAGAGTTGGCGGCGCTCGCAGCGGGCGCGCGCATGATCGAGACGTGGGGCGGCGCGGCGCTCGCGAGCGGCGCCCGCAGCGCATTGGCGAAAGTGGCGGCGGCGATGCCGGCCGACAAACGCGCGACGCTCGAGCGGCTTGCCGTATTTGCCCCGTCGTTCCACATCGACCGCGAGTTTTCCGCGAAGGTGGATACGCTGCACCGCGCCGTCGACACGCGCCATGTCGTGAGGTTCGCCTATCGAGACCGGCAAGGGGCGAACACGGAGCGACGTATTTGGCCGCTCAGTCTTGTGTATTGGGGCGGGCGCTGGACCGTCGGCGCGTGGTGCGAGCTGCGCGGCGACTTCCGCAATTTCGATATCGCGCAGATGACGCATGTCGAACAGCTCGAGGCGTTTCCCGACATGGAAGGCCGAAGGCTCGCGGATTACTTGCGCCGCGTCGAAGCGCCATCCGAACGGAAGGCTTCGACGCCGCGCACGTCGGCGACGCCTTAACGGACCGGCCAGCGATGCACAGCGGCCGGCGCCCATCCCTCACTCCACGGCCTTCACCATCTCCTCGATGACCTTTTTGGCATCGCCGAAGACCATCATCGTCTTGTCCATGTAGAACAGTTCGTTGTCGAGCCCGGCGTACCCTGCCGCCATCGATCGCTTATTGACGATTACAGTGCGCGCCTTGTAAGCCTCGATGATCGGCATGCCGGCAATCGGAGATTTAGGATCGTTCTTCGCCGCGGGGTTCACCACGTCGTTTGCCCCGAGCACCAGCACGACGTCGACCTGTCCGAACTCGCCGTTGATGTCTTCCATCTCATGGACGATCTCGTACGGCACTTCCGCCTCGGCCAACAGCACGTTCATGTGCCCCGGCATCCGTCCGGCGACGGGGTGAATCGCGTAGCGCACATCCACGCCCTTATGAATGAGCTTGTCGGTGAGCTCCTTGAGCGCGTGCCGCGCCCGCGCGACCGCCAACCCATAGCCCGGCACGATGACCACCGACTCCGCATTGCCAAGCATGAAAGCGGCATCGTCGGCCGAGCCCGACTTCACGGGCCGCTGCTCCGCCGTCCCGCCGGCCGCTGCCGCACCGGGCTCCGCGCCGAATCCGCCCAGCAGCACGTTGAAAAACGAGCGATTCATCGCGTGGCACATGATGTACGACAGGATCGCACCGGAAGAACCCACCAGCGAGCCCGCAATGATCAGCATCGCGTTGTTCAGCGAAAAGCCGATACCGGCCGCCGCCCACCCCGAGTACGAGTTCAGCATCGACACGACGACGGGCATGTCCGCCCCGCCGATCGGGATGATGATCAGCACCCCTAGCGCGAACGCGATGAGCGTCATGATGATGAAGGGCAGCCACGATTGCGTCAGAAAGAAGATGACGCCGAAGCCGAGCATGCCCAACGCAAGCATCAAGTTGATCAGTTGCTGGCCCGGATAGACGACCGGGGCCCCTTGAAACAACCGGAACTTGTACTTGCCCGACAGCTTGCCGAAGGCAATGACCGACCCGGAGAAGGTGATCGCCCCGACGAACGTGCCGATGAACAGCTCGATGCGATTGCCGTACGGCAGAAAGCCCGCATCGGGCGCATCGGGCGGCACGAGGCCGAATGCGGCAGGCTCGCTCACCACGGCATACGCGATCGCCACGGCCGCGAGACCGATCAGCGAATGCATGGCCGCGACGAGCTCGGGCATCTTCGTCATCTCGACGCGCGCGGCAACATAAGCGCCGATGGCGCCGCCCACGACGAGCGCGGCAAACAGCAACCCCAAGCCCAACGCGAGGTTCGAGCCGAGCAATGCCGCTTGTTTGACGATGAGCGCGATCGTCGTGAGGATCGCGATCGCCATGCCGGCCATGCCGAATACGTTGCCGGCGCGCGCGCTGCGCGGATTGGACAAGCCCTTGAGCGCCTGAATGAAACAGACCGAGGCGAGCAGATAGAGCAGCGTGACGACGTTCATGCTCATTTACGCACCCTCCTTCGCGGCCTTCTTCGGCTCTTTCTTCTTGAACATTTCGAGCATGCGCCTTGTCACGAGAAACCCGCCGAACACGTTCACCGCGGCGAGCATTACGGCGAGCGTGCCGAAGAACTTGCCCGGCCCGCCCAAGGTCAGCCCCGCGGCCAGCATCGCCCCAACGATGACGATAGCCGAGATCGCGTTGGTCACGGCCATCAGCGGCGTATGCAGCGCCGGTGTGACGTTCCAGACGACGTGGTAGCCGACATAGACGGCAAGCACGAAGATGATCAGATTGATGACGGTGTGATTGATGATTTCCATCGCCTCGCTCCTTATGCCGTCTTGCGGGTGACGGCGCCGTCGCGGGCGATCAGCGTCGCGGCGACGATGTCGTCGTTCATGTCGATGTTCAGCGCGCCTTCCTTGGTCACGATCAGCTTCAGGAAATCGAACAGATTGCGCGCATAGAGCGAGGAGGCGTCGGCCGCGACCATCGCCGGCAAATTCGTGTGGCCGACGATCGTGACGCCGTGCTTGGTCACTACCTTGTCGGGCTCCGTCAGCGGACAGTTGCCGCCGCGCACGCCGGGCAAGCCGGCAAGTTCGGCGCCGCGCCCCGCGGCCAGATCGATGATGACCGAGCCCGGGCGCATGGCCTGCACCGTTTCCGCCGAGAGCAGCATCGGCGCGTCGCGCCCAGGAATCAACGCCGTCGTGATGACGATGTCGGCCGCCTTGGCCCGCTCATGCACGGCCGCCGCTTGGCGCGCCAGCCACGAGGCCGGCATGGGCCGCGCATAGCCGCCCACGCCCTCGGCCGCGTCGCGCTCTTCTTGCGTTTCGTAAGGCACGTCGATGAATTTGGCGCCGAGCGATTCGATCTGCTCTTTCACCGCCGGACGCACGTCCGACGCCTCGATGACCGCGCCCAGGCGCTTGGCCGTGGCGATTGCCTGCAGCCCGGCCACCCCCGCGCCGAGGATCAGCACGCGCGCGGCTTTCACCGTGCCCGCGGCCGTCATCAGCATCGGCATGAAGCGAGGGTAAAGATCGGCGGCCATCAGAACCGCCTTGTAGCCGGCGATGTTCGCCTGCGAGGACAGCACATCGAGGCTTTGCGCCCGCGTGGTACGAGGCGCCGCTTCGAGCGAGAACGCCGTCACGCCCGCCTGCGCGAGACGCTCCGTGTTGGCGGCGTTGAACGGATCGAGCATGCCCACGAGCACGCCCCCGCGCTTGACGAGCGCAAGCTCGGTTTCGCTCGGCGATTGGACTTTGAGCACGAGATCGGCGGAAAACGCCGCGTCGGCTTCGACGAGCTCTGCGCCCACGGCCTCGTAGGCGTCGTCGGTGAAGCTGGCCGCGGCGCCCGCGCCGCGCTCGATCGTGACGCGATGCCCTGCCTGGACGTACTTCTTCACCGTCTCGGGCGTCGCGGCGACGCGCGCTTCGTGCGTGCGCGTCTCGGCTGGCACTCCGATGTGCATCGTTGATTCCTCCTCACCTGCTCGTGAATGAAGCGAGACGGGCCGACGATGCTGCGCCGACTCCATCGTTTGAATACGATTACACGGCTGCAAGAACACGCAGCGCCGCAGCAATTCCAGCGCCGGCCCGCGCCGTCCGCCAAAGGCTACGGCACGCGGGCTCGCGCGATTGCGGCTTGCGGCTTGCGGCGCGCCTCCGACCGGCGTGGCGCGCTGAGCGTCACTTTAACCGAAGTCGCGCGCACCGATAAAAAATGAGTGCCACAAAAGAACAAACGAAGGGCCGTGCGCAGGCACGCGGCAGCGCCGGGCGCGCGCCTGCGACAAACGGTAAAATGGCGCCCATGAAAAAGGAACGCTGGGCGCCCCGCGTCACCGTGGCGGCCGTCGCCGAACGCGACGGCCGTTTTCTGGTCGTCGAGGAACAAACGTCGGAAGGTTTGCGAATCAATCAGCCGGCCGGGCACTTGGAGCCGGGCGAGACGCTCACGCAAGCGGTCGTGCGCGAAATGATCGAAGAGACGGCGCATTCGTTCGTGCCGCAAGCGCTAGTCGGCGCGTACATGATGCATGTCGACCGCCCGAACGGCGCCGCCACGTATCTGCGCTTCACGTTCTGCGGCCAGGCCGAATCGCTCGCGCAGCCCACGCCGCTCGACGACGGCATCGTCCGGGCGCTGTGGCTGACCGAGGACGAACTGCGTGCGTGCTCGCAACGTCATCGCACGCCGCTCGTCATGCGCTCGCTCGACGATTACCTCGCGGGCCGGCGTTTTCCGCTCGACTTCGTGCACACGCACTCGGTCGGGCCTTCCAACGAAAGATAGAGGCCGAGCAGTCGGTCGTGCGTTCAATGAGTAAGCAAAAAGTCGTGGTGGGCATGTCGGGCGGCGTCGATTCGTCGGTCACCGCGTGGCTGCTCAAGGAAGCGGGCTACGAAGTCGTCGGCCTGTTCATGAAGAACTGGGAAGACGACGACGACAGCGAGTACTGCTCGACGCGCCAGGACTGGATCGACGTCGTCTCCGTCGCCGATCTCATCGGCATCGACGTCGAAGCCGTCAATTTCGCGGCCGAATACAAGGAGCGCGTCTTCGCGGAGTTCTTGCGCGAGTATTCGGCGGGCCGCACGCCAAACCCCGACGTGCTGTGCAACGCCGAGATCAAGTTCAAGGCGTTCCTCGATCACGCGATGGCGCTCGGCGCGGAAACGATCGCCACCGGCCACTACGCGCGCGTGCGGGAGGTCGACGGCCGCTTCGAGCTGCTCAAAGCCAAGGATCTTACGAAGGATCAGTCGTACTTCCTGCATCGCCTCAATCAGGCGCAGCTTTCGAAAACGCTGTTTCCGCTCGGCGAGATTCCCAAGACGCAGGTGCGCGAGATTGCCGCCTCGATTGGGCTGCCGAATGCCAAAAAGAAGGACTCGACAGGCATCTGCTTCATCGGCGAGCGCCCGTTCCGCGAGTTCCTGAATCGCTATTTGCCCACCAAACTCGGGCCGATGAAAACACCCGACGGCAAGATCGTCGGCGAGCACGTGGGGCTTGCGTTCTACACGCTCGGACAGCGCAAGGGCATCGGCATCGGCGGCAGCAAGTCGGGCAGCGGCGAGCCGTGGTTCGTCGCGCGCAAGGACATGGCGACGAACACGCTTTACGTCGTTCAGGGCCACGACCACGCATGGCTGCTCTCGAACACGCTCGTCGCCGGCAATACGAGCTGGGTATCGGGCGCGGCGCCCGAGCCGGGCGCCCGTTTTGGCGCCAAGACCCGCTATCGGCAAGCCGATGCGACGTGCGCGTTCGGCGCGCCGGCGCCCGATGCCGGCGACGAGCGAGCGCCTTTTACGTTGACTTTCGACGAAGCGCAATGGGCCGTCACGCCGGGGCAATCGGCCGTGCTTTACGACGGCGACGTCTGTCTCGGCGGCGGCATCATCGAATCGGCGGAAAGCGGTGCACCCGCGAGGGATCCCGCGCAGGCGCGGCAACTCACTATTGCGCCATAGCGGCGGCATTTGCAGCCCATCGGTAATCGTTCCCGATTACACTGACGCCTCTCTCTACCCCGGCAACCCTTGCGCCGCAACGTGCTTGCCGCTCAGGAGCTTGTCGATGTTTTCACGACGCTATTTCGCGCTTTGGTGCGCCCTGCTGATCGCCGCCGCGTTCGCCGTCCTCGCCGCCCGCCATACGATCTCGGGGCTGTGGCTCTTACTCCCCGCCGCGCTGATCGCATTGGGCATCTTCGATCTGCGCCAAGCGCGCCACAGCATCTTGCGCAACTACCCGATCGCGGGCCATCTGCGCTTTTTCTTCGAATTCATCCGGCCGGAAATCCGCCAGTACTTCGTCGAGGACGACACGGAGGAAAAACCGTTCTCTCGCGCGCAACGCAGCATCGTTTACCAACGGGCGAAGAACGAACCCGACAGCCGCCCTTACGGCACCGAACTCGATGTCAAAGCCGTCGCGCACGAATGGATCAGCCATTCGCTCGCCCCGACCAAGCTCGCCTCGCACGACTTTCGCATCGTAGTCGGCCCGGACCGGGCACAGCCCTACTCGATGTCGATCTTCAACATCTCCGCGATGAGCTTCGGCTCGCTTTCGGCCAACGCGATCCGCTCGCTGAACCTGGGCGCGAAAAAAGGCGGGTTCGCGCACGACACCGGTGAAGGCTCGCTGTCGAAATACCACCGCGAACACGGCGGCGACATCATTTGGGAGATCGCTTCGGGCTACTTCGGCTGCCGCAACGACGACGGCACGTTCAGCGCCGACAAGTTCGCCGTCCAAGCGCGCGACCCGCAAGTGAAGATGATCGAAGTCAAGCTCTCCCAGGGGGCCAAACCCGGTCACGGCGGCGTGCTGCCGGCGGCCAAGGTCACGCCCGAGATCTCCGAAGCGCGCGGCGTGCCGATGGGACAGGATTGCATTTCGCCGGCCACGCATAGCGCCTTTTCGACGCCGCGCGGCTTGCTCGAATTCGTCGATCGGCTACGCACGCTGTCGGGCGGCAAGCCCACGGGTTTCAAGCTTTGCATCGGCCATCCGTGGGAGTTTTTCGCCATTGCCAAGGCCATGGTCGAAACGGGCCTCACGCCCGACTTCATCGTCGTCGACGGCGCCGAAGGCGGAACCGGCGCAGCGCCGCTCGAGTTCACGGACCATATCGGCGTACCCCTGCAAGAAGGGCTGCTGCTCGTGCACAACACGCTCGTGGGCATCGGCCTGCGCGAGAAAATCCGCATTGGCGCGAGCGGCAAGATGATCACCGCGTTCGACATCGCACGCACGCTCGCGATCGGCGCGGACTGGGTCAACTCGGCACGCGGCTTCATGTTCGCCGTCGGCTGCATCCAGGCGCAAACCTGCCATACGGGGCGCTGCCCGACAGGCGTCGCCACGCAAGATCCCGTGCGCCAGCGCGCGCTCGTCGTACCCGACAAATCCGAGCGCGTCTACAACTTCCATCGCAACACGCTGCATGCGCTGCAAGAGATCGTGCAAGCCGCCGGGCTCGATCATCCGTCGGAACTGCGCGCGCATCACATCGTGCGCCGTGTGTCGTCGCACGAGGTTCAGCTGATGTCGCAGCTGCTCAAATACCTAGAGCCGAACGATCTCGTCAACGGCAACTACCGCTACGCGCTCTACGAGAAATGGTGGCCGCTCGCGAGCAGCGATTCGTTCGCGCCCAAAGCGTTGGCGCCGCTCGCGCCGCTGGCAACGGCCTGACGCCCTGCGCAGGCAGGCGCGCGCTCAGTCGCGCGGCGCCTGTTCGCAGGTGCGAGGCCCATAGCGGCGCTCGACGAGCGCGAGCAGGCCATCGCCCGCGAGGGCGACTACACCGAGTACGACAAGCGCCGCATAGACCCCGCTTGCGTTGAAGTGATGCACGCTCTCGTCGATGAGCACGCCGAGCCCGTGCCGGGCCATGAACGTTTCGCCGACGACCGCGCCCACGAGTGCGAGCGAGAAGCGCAGCCGAAGGGTGGCCAACGGTTGCCGTCCCGCTAGCGCATCGCCGGCGGCAAGGAGCGCCACGAGCGCCGAAGCAAACGCGACCTTCGATCCAAGCCCCAGCCCCAGACCCAGGGCAAACGCAGCGCCGAGCGCGATTCGAAGCGGGAGCGTCAGCGCCGTCAATGCCATCCGCAACACGTCGCGGCTCACCGCGCGACGGACGCAGGCGCCGCCCAACGCGCCGCCTGCCGCCGAGCCGATCGCGAGACCGAGCGCGGCTTCGCCGCAGGTGACGCCGGCTTGCGCGAGAAGCGGCCCGTGCGGCGTGCCCGAGCGCCACCAATCGAGCAGTTGAAAGAGGATGGCCGAAGGCTTGGACCAAAAGAATGCATCGAGCCAGCCATGCCAAACGACCAGTTCCCAGAGGATAGCGACGGCCACGACCAGCGCGAGGAGAACGCCGACCGCCATTGCGCGCCGCCGCTCCTTGACTAGATCGCTCCCCGCGAGCGTCGCGGGCTCTGCGCGATCGGAAACGCCATCCGGGTAAGACATGGCAGGCTCCGTCGGCGACCAGCCCGGCGCGGCGCCGGGCGGTTCGTCAGTTAGGTCGGGTTGGTGTCGATGAACGACTGGCGCTGCGACAGCTTGCCGAAATGCTTGTCGAGATTCGGGTATTTCTCGCGCCAATTTAAATCGGGCATGCGGAAATCCAGATAACCAAGCGCGCAACCGGCGGCGACATCGGCCAGCGTGTAATGGTTGTTCGCGCACCACGGCTTGCCGGCGAGGCCTTGCGACATCGCCACGAGCCCTTCGTCGATCTTACGATGCTGACGTGCGATCCAGCCCTCGCTGCGCTGGCCGGCTTCGCGCTGCGTTCCTTCAAGCCGAATGAGGACGGCCGCGTCGAGCATGCCGTCGGCGAGCGCTTCCCAGCATCGCACCTCGACACGCTCGCGCCCCGATTGGGGAATGAGCTTGCCCACGGGCGAGAGCGTGTCGACGTACTCGCAGATCACGCGCGAGTCGAACACGGCTTCCCCGTCTTCCATGACGAGACACGGCACCTTGCCGATCGGATTGAACGTATGAATGGTCGTATCCGGCGACCAGACGTCTTCGAGGACGAATTGATAGTCGATCTTCTTTTCGGCGAGCACGATCCGCGCCTTACGGACGAAGGGGCTCGCGAGCGAACCGATTAGTTTCATCATCTGCATTTCTCTCAATAAAACGCCGGACCCCGCCTTGCAATGGCGTTCGCGTCCACCGCGTCGTGCGCGCGGGACGCTTGCGCCGCGGGCGACGGGCCGCGCCGACGGCGTCATTTCGAAGGGCAACCGGGGGTGGAGCGCTCAAGTGGCCGCCCCGAGCCTCGAGTCCGGCCCGCCGAAGTGCGAGAAAGAGTATAACGTCGCCGACGCCCAAAACGGCGCATGAACGAGGCAACATATCCGTTTGGAGACAATGGCGGCCATGCCGGCGCCCCGCGAAGCGGCTGCAATTGAGCAGTACAATCGCTGCATGACTACGCCGACCGAATTCCCTATCGCCGTCTCCGTCTACCAAGCGCGGCGCGAGCGCGTGCTCGCCGCCCTGCGCGCGGCGGGCGGCGGCGTCGCGCTCGTGCCGACCGCGCCCGAGGCGCTGCGTAATCGCGATACCGATTATCCGTATCGCCACGACAGCTACTTCTACTACTTGAGCGGCTTCTCCGAACCTCAGTCGTTCCTGGTGCTGGACGCCACGGCGCAAACCGGGGAGCCGGCCTCGATTCTCTTTTGTCGGACGAAAAACGCCGAGCGAGAAACGTGGGAAGGCTTCCATTACGGGCCCGAGGCCGCGCGCGAAGCGTTCGGCTTCGACGCCGCGTTTCCGATCGAAGAGCTCGATACGCAACTGCCGCGCATCATCGGCGACGCCCCGGCGCTCTTCTACGGATTCGGGCGCTCGGCCGAGCTCGACGCTCAAGTGCGGCGCTGGCTGGAAACCGTCCGGGCGCAAAGCCGCAGCGGAATCGCACCGCCCGTCAAACTCGTCGATTTGCTGCCGATGCTCGACGACATGCGCCTTATGAAAGACGAGCACGAGTTGGCGATCATGCGCGAGGCGGCGCGCATCTCGGCCCAAGCGCACCGCCGCGCGATGCAGGCATGCCGTCCGGGCATGCGGGAATACGAGCTGGAAGCGGAGCTCCTCTATACCTTTCGCCGCCACGGCGCGCAGGCGCCGGCTTACGGATCGATCGTCGCCGCCGGCGCCAACGCCTGCGTGCTGCATTATCCGGCCGGCAACGCCGTCCTGCGCGACGGCGATCTCGTCTTGATCGATGCCGCGTGCGAGCTGGACGGCTATGCATCGGACATCACGCGCACGTTTCCCGTGAGCGGTCGCTTTTCGCCGGCCCAGCGAGAGCTTTACGACATCGTCCTGGCCGCGCAGCAGGCGGCGATCGACGCGACCCGCCCGGGCGTGAGCTTCGAAGCCCCGCATGACGCCGCCGTGCGCGTGCTCGCGCAGGGCCTGCTCGATACCGGCATCGTCGATCGTACGAAGTTTTCGTCGGTCGACGACGTCATTGCCGAGCGCGCCTATTCGCGCTTTTACATGCACCGCACGGGCCATTGGCTCGGAATGGACGTGCACGACTGCGGCGACTATCGCGAGCGCACCGCGTTGCCCGATGCCACGGGCGCACTGCCGTGGCGCACGCTGCGCGCGTCGATGGCGCTGACGATCGAGCCCGGCCTTTACGTGCGCGCGGCGCCCGACGTGCCGCAAGCCTATTGGAACATCGGCATCCGTATCGAGGACGACGCCATTGTCACCGACGACGGCTGCGTACTCATTACGCGCGACATACCCGTCGAAGCGGACGCGATCGAAGCGCTGATGCGCGAAGCCGATACGCAATCGGCCGCCGCTTGACCCTGGGGAGGCGAGCCTGAACCCATGAGCGAGACTCATCCCTTGCATGCCCCGCACGAGTTCGACGTCACGATCGTCGGCGCGGGGCCAGTCGGCCTTGCATTGGCGGCTTGGCTCGCACGGCGCAGCGGCACCGCCGCGCTGTCGGTCGCGCTCGTCGACGCCCGCGACCCGGAGGCAGCGGCCGGCGATCCGCGCGCCATCGCGGTTTCCGAGGGAAGCCGCATGCTGCTCGAACCGTTCGGCGCGTGGCCGGCCGATGCCAATGCGATCGAGCGCATCCATGTCTCGCAGCGCGGGCGTTTCGGCCGAACGATGATCGAGCGCGGAGAGCATGGCCTGCCTGCACTCGGCTACGTCGCGAAGTACGGCTCGATCGTCCACGCGCTGGCGCTCGCGGTGCGGCGCACCGGTACGCATTGGTTCACATCGTGCCGCGCGTGCGCCCCGCACGTCGAACCAGGCGACGAGTTCGTCACCTTGCCGATCGACAGCGGGCACGTGCGGCGCACGTTGAAGACCCGCGTCCTCATCAACGCCGAGGGCGGGCTTTACGGCGAAGCACACGGCAAAACGCGCCACGCGCGAGCCGACGTACCCGAAGACGTTGCCGTGAAACGCGAAACGCGCGACTACGGCCAAACGGCGATCGTCGGGACGGTTACCGTTTCCGCCCCGCAACCGCACGTGGCCTGGGAGCGGTTCACGAGCGAAGGGCCGATCGCGCTGCTGCCGATGGGCGGCGTGCGCCACGCCGATTTCGCGCTCGTCTGGTGCATGAAACCGGAGCAAGCCGCAAGGCGCGTCGAACTCTCCGACGCCGCCTTGCTCGCGGAACTCGCCGGTGCATTCGGCGAGCGCATGGGCCGCTTCGAGTCGATCAAGGGGCGCGCAGCCTTTCCGCTCGGACTCGTCGCGGCGCACGCGCTCGTCGAAGGGCGCATCGCGTCGATCGGCAACGCCGCGCAAACGCTGCACCCCGTCGCCGGACAGGGCCTGAACCTCGGGCTACGCGACGCGCATGCGCTCGCCGACGCCCTCGGCCATCACGGGCCGACACCCGAAGCGCTAGCCGCCTTCGCGCGACGGCGCGCGCTCGATCGCCGCCTGACGATCGGGGCCACCGACACGCTCGCGCGCGTGTTCACGGTCGATTTCGGCCCGCTGGCCATGCTGCGCGGCCTCGCTCTAACGGCGCTCGAGTGCGTGCCGCCGGCCAAGACCGCGTTGGCTCGGCAGATGATGTTCGGTCAACGCCACTAGGCGCTTGACCAAGCGCTTAGACGGCACGTGAGGCGAGCGGAGCAGCGGCGGGCGCGGCGGCCGCAAGCCTGTTCCTGGGGGCGGCCGCGCCGCCGCAACGCGTCATGCGTACCGGTCCCAAGCGTGCCCCCGCGCCGTTAACGGTAAAATGCGCGTTTCCCTGGTCGCCTTCACGCGCCCGTGCCCCGGCGGCGCGGGCAGCCGCTCCATTCGATGATGCCAACGCTCGGCTCGCACACTTTGCGCAACAACCTCTTCGTCGCCCCGATGGCGGGCGTGACGGATAGGCCGTTTCGCCAGCTCTGCAAGCGGCTGGGCGCGGGCTACGCCGTCTCCGAGATGGTCGCGTCCAATGCGCAGCTTTGGAAGAGCGAGAAGACGATGCGCCGCGCCAATCACGCCGGCGAGGTCGAGCCGATCGCCGTGCAAATCGCGGGCGCCGATCCGGCCATGATGGCCGAAGCGGCGCGCTACAACGTCGAGAACGGCGCGCAAATCATCGACATCAACATGGGTTGCCCGGCCAAGAAAGTTTGCAACGTCGCGGCGGGGTCCGCGCTGCTGCAAAACGAGCCGCTCGTCGTGCGCATCGTCGAAGCGGTGGTCGGCGCGGTCGGCGTCGGCCCCGGCGCGGTGCCGGTCACGCTGAAAATCCGCACGGGCTGGAACCGCGACAACCGCAACGCCGTGCGCATCGCCCGATTGGCGCAGGACGCCGGCATTTCGATGCTGACGGTCCACGGGCGTACGCGCGCCGACCTCTACCACGGCGAGGCCGAGTACGAAACGATCGCGGCCGTCAAGGCGGCCGTGCGCATCCCCGTCGTCGCGAACGGCGACATCGATTCGCCGGCCAAGGCGCGCGCGGTGCTCGCCGCCACGGGCGCGGACGCGATCATGATCGGCCGGGCCGCGCAGGGGCGCCCTTGGCTCTTTCGCGAAATCGAGCATTTTCTGACGACGGGCGAGTTGCTGCCGCCGCCGCGCATCGCCGAAATCCGGCAGGTGATGAACGAGCATCTCGAAGATCACTACGCGTTTTACGGTGAATACACGGGCGTGCGAACGGCGCGCAAGCACATCGGCTGGTACACTCGCGGCCTTTCCGGCGCCAATGCGTTCCGGCACCGGATGAACACGCTCGATACCACGCGCGAGCAGCTCGTCGCCGTCAACGCTTTTTTCGACGAGCAGCTGGCGCTGTCGGACCGCCTCGTCTATGTCGACGAAGATTCGACCGAAAACACGGCCCAGCGCGGCGAGCCGAACCGAAACGAACCCTTAGCAGCATGAGCAAGCACAACATCGAACAATGCGTCCGCGACAGCCTGGGCATGTATTTCCAGGACCTCGACGGCGCCAACCCTCACGACGTGTACGACATGGTGATGTCCTGCGTCGAAAAACCGATGCTCGAGGTGGTGCTCGAGCAGGCGGGCGGCAATCAGTCGCTGGCCGCCGATTATCTCGGCATCAACCGCAACACGTTGCGCAAGAAGCTGCAGCAGCACGGCCTGCTGTAACGCGCCACCCTCGTTTCCTTTCCGGCCATCGTTCCCATCATGATCAAGCAAGCGCTCATTTCCGTTTCCGACAAGTCGGGCATCGTCGAATTCGCTCGTTCGCTGTCCTCGCTCGGCGTCAAGATTCTGTCGACGGGCGGCACGGCGAAGCTGCTCGCCGAAGCCGGTCTTCCCGTCACCGAGGTGGCCGACTACACGGGCTTTCCCGAAATGCTCGACGGGCGCGTCAAGACGCTGCACCCGAAGGTGCACGGCGGCATTCTCGCCCGCCGCGATTTGCCCGAGCACATGGCGGCCCTCGAAGCGCACGACATTCCGACGATCGACTTGCTCGTCGTGAATCTTTACCCCTTCGTCGCGACCGTTTCGAAGGACGACTGCACGCTCGAGGATGCCATCGAAAATATCGACATCGGCGGCCCGACGATGCTGCGCTCGGCGGCGAAAAATCACCGCGACGTCACCGTCGTCGTCGATCCGGCCGATTACGAAACCGTGCTCGAAGAAATGCGCGCGAACGGCAACAGCGTCGGCTATACGACCAATTTCCGCTTGGCGACGAAGGTGTTCGCGCATACGGCGCAATACGACGGCGCGATCACGAACTATCTGACGAGCCTGACCGAAGCGCTGCAACACTCGTCGCGCGTCGCCTATCCGAACACGCTCAACGTCGCATTCGAGAAGGTTCAGGACCTGCGCTACGGCGAGAATCCGCATCAAAGCGCGGCGTTCTACCGGGACATGAAGATGCCCGCGGGCGCGCTGGCCGGCTACCGTCAACTGCAGGGCAAGGAACTGTCGTACAACAACATCGCCGATTCCGACGCGGCATGGGAATGCGTGAAGACGTTCGACGCGCCGGCCTGCGTCATCGTCAAACATGCGAATCCGTGCGGCGTGGCCGTGGCGGAAGGTCCTGCGCAGGCCTACGCGAAGGCATTCCAAACGGACCCGACTTCGGCGTTCGGCGGGATCATCGCGTTCAATCGCGAAGTGGACGAAGCGGCTGCTCAAGCCGTCGTCAAGCAGTTCGTCGAAGTCCTGATCGCACCGTCGCTGACCGATGCCGCCAAGCAAGTGTTCGCCGCCAAGCAAAACGTCCGCGTGCTCGAGATCGCCTTGGGCGACGGTCACAACACGTACGACTTCAAGCGTGTCGGCGGCGGGTTGCTCGTCCAGTCGCCCGATGCGCGCAACGTGCTGCCGCGTGACTTGCGCGTGGTGACGAAGCGTCACCCCACGCCGCAGGAAATGGACGATCTGATGTTCGCCTGGCGCGTCGCGAAGTTCGTGAAATCCAATGCGATCGTGTTCTGCGGCAAAGGCATGACGCTCGGCGTCGGCGCCGGTCAGATGAGCCGCGTGGATTCGGCGCGCATCGCGAGCATCAAGGCCGAAAATGCCGGGCTTTCGCTGAAGGGTTCGGCCGTGGCCTCCGATGCATTCTTCCCGTTCCGCGACGGGCTCGACGTCGTCGTGGCGGCAGGCGCCACTTGCGTCATCCACCCGGGCGGTTCGATGCGCGACGACGAAGTGATCGCCGCGGCCGACGAACACAACATCGCCATGGTCATGACGGGCGTGCGGCATTTCCGTCACTGATCGCTACCGAAGCAGTATCGATCGTTCAAGCGTGCGAGTTCGCATCGCTCGCGGACAGACCCGGCCTCGGCCGGGTTTTTTTATGCCCTTTGCAGACATCTTGCGCCGGGGGCATTTTGCTCGCTTCCATCGGTCCGGTTTTTGGCCAAATACGGGCTGCCGCGACAAAGGTGCTGTCATGCTTAGCGCTCGCACCACGACCGAGATCCCACCTATGCCCTATTCCCTCGTTGAGCCGGAGCACTTCACACACGAACATCGTTCGTTCATCGAACGGTTCGCTCGAACGATTGAAGTCGCATCGTCAAGCAGTGGCGTCATTGCCGGGGCAAAGGATATTCGGTCGCGCCATTTCACAGCTAGCGACTCCTACGGGCGCATAGTCGGGCTGCCGTGCGGCAAGGACGTGATCGGACGAATGGATCGCGACATGCCCTGTGAAGGGACGGCGGCGTTCGCCGACTGCTATGTGCGCGAGGACCAGCGCTTGATCGAGCGTGGCGACGTTGCGGCGCTCACATCGGTGCTCAATATCCATCGATACGATACGGGACTGAGCGCGCTCATATTCGATAAATTCTTGCTAAAGCACCGTCCGTCGAAATCGGTCCTGGGCGTCGTCTATTGCGCCTATGAAACGAACCTCGCTCGATTTACGGCGCTATTCCCCGAATATTGGTCTCAGTTCGGGTGCGGTTGCAGCATCGAGCGCGTGGATAGCGAAGTCATCGACGGTATCGGGAGGCTATCCGGCCTTGAGCACGAGGTCGCCTTTTTACTGGCGCTGGGTTGCGACGCCGATGCGATCACGTGTTCGATGCGGCGGTTGGTCCCCGATACGGAAAGCAGCGTTCGCAAGGCGCTGCGCAGCATTGTCGACAGGATGGCGACTGCCGGCATTCCCGTAGCAAACATGCGCGACCGCCTAGTCGACGCCCGCGTCCATCAACACATGCCCACGACGTTTTTCGATAAAGTCGTCGGACCTCGCACGTAGGAGTGCTCGTGTTAACTTTTCCCTCCCTAGGCCCGAATGCCTACTTGCTCGGCGTCGCCGGCAGCCGGCGCATGCTCGACACCCCCGCGCTGGTGCTCGATCGCGCCGCGCTCGAACGCAACATCGCGAAGATGGCGGCGACGGCCAATGACCACGGCATCGGGTTGCGCCCTCACGTGAAGAGCCACAAGTCGGCTCGCATTGCCCATATGCAGATCGAGGCCGGCGCGCTCGGCGTAAGCTGCGCCACCCTCGGCGAAGCGGAGGCGATGATCGAAGCCCGTGTGCCGAGCGTGCTCGTCACCTCGCCCATCGTCAGTTCGAACAAGCTGCGCAGGCTCGTCGGGCTCGCAGAAGAAGCCGGCCCACGCCAGTTGATGGTCGTCGTGGACGACGCCCGTAACGTGGCGGAGCTGGCCGTCCATGCGGCACGGCTTGCCTACCCTCTGGACGTGCTCATCGACTATCACTCGGGGTATCACCGAACCGGCGTCGTCGATGAACGCGCCGCGCTGGAACTGGCACGCGCGATAGTCGAATCCGGTTCGCTGACTCTGCGCGGCGTGCAAGCCTACGGCGGACATCTGCAACATATCGAAGGCCGCACGCGGCGCGACGAAGCGGCGGCACAACTGCGCAGCACCGTGGCGGCGCTCGTCGCGTCGCTCGAATCGGCCGGCATGCCGATCGAGATCGTGACAGGGGTCGGAACGGGCACGCACGATATGGACGCTGCAGCCGGTGTGTTCACAGAGATGCAGCCCGGCTCCTACGTGTTCATGGACGCCGAGTACGAGCATGTCTTGGCCGGTGACGGCCGCGCCGCGCCGTTCGAAACTTCGCTGTTCGTGCAGAGCACGGTCGTCAGCACGCAGGCCCCGTCGTGGGTCACGATCGACGCCGGCACGAAGGCATTCGCCACCGACAGCGGCTTGCCCGTCGCTGCACGCGGCGTCGGCGGCCCGTCCGAGTATGCGTTTTTCGGCGACGAGCACGGCAGACTCACCGTCGATGCTGCGCATCGGCCTTCCCTCGGCGCACACATCGAATTCGTCACCCCGCACTGCGATCCCACGGTCAATCTGTACGATCGGTACCACGTGGTCGATGGCGACACGCTCGTCGATATCTGGCCGATCGAGGCGCGCGGCCGGCTTTGAGGGAGCGGGGCGGCACTCGGATCGTCCGATAGGCGCGCCGCCTCGTTCGTTGTAGTATTCCGGGCACTTCGTCCGGTTTTTGTACATGAGAATCCTCGGCATCGACCCGGGCTTGCGCGTCACGGGTTTTGGCGTCATCGAGCAGACGGGTCAGCGGCTCACCTATGTGACGAGCGGCGTCATTCGCACGGGCGACGGCGATCTACCCTCCCGTCTCGGCACGATTTTCGAGGGCGTGTCGGCGTTGATCCGTCAGCACGCGCCCGATCAATCGGCCATCGAAAAAGTCTTCGTCAACGTCAATCCGCAATCGACGCTTCTGCTCGGCCAAGCGCGCGGCGCGGCGATCTGCGGGCTCGTATCCGGCGGCGTGCCGGTAGCCGAGTACACCGCGCTGCAGCTGAAACAGGCTGTCGTCGGATACGGCCGCGCGACGAAGGATCAAATGCAGCAAATGGTCGTGCGGCTGCTGAGCTTGACCGGCGTGCCGGGCACCGACGCGGCCGACGCGCTCGGCATGGCTATTTGCCACGCCCATGGCGGCAATACGCTCAATACGCTCGGCGAAATTGCACCCGCGCTCGCCAAGAAAGGGCTGCGCGTGCGGCGCGGCCGCCTCGTGGGATAGCGAACCAAGCCAGCTTCGCCACATCGGCGCTAGGTTGCCGGACGAGCGCCGCGGTGCGCTACACTCGCGCTTTCGGTCCACGCCCACTTCCCATGATCGGTCGCATCGCCGGCATTCTGCTCGAAAAGAATCCGCCCCATCTGCTCGTCGATTGCAACGGCGTCGGCTACGAAGTCGACGTGCCGATGAGCACGTTCTACAACCTGCCGTCCACGGGCGACAAAGTGGTCCTGCTCACGCAGTTGATCGTGCGCGAGGATGCCCACTTGCTGTACGGCTTCGGTACGGCGCAAGAGCGAGCGACATTTCGCGAATTGCTCAAGATCAGCGGCATCGGCGCCCGCATGGCGCTGGCCGTCCTCTCCGGCATGAGCGTGCAGGAACTCGCCCAAGCCGTCACGCTGCAAGACGCCGCGCGCCTTACGCGCGTGCCCGGCATCGGCAAGAAAACCGCCGAACGGCTGATGCTGGAACTCAAGGGCAAGCTCGGCGCCGATATCGGCGCGGCCGCGGCGGCCGCCTCGCCGTCGGATCACGCCTCCGACATCCTCAACGCCCTGCTCGCGCTCGGATACTCGGAGAAAGAGGCGCTGGCGGCGATCAAGAACGTGCCGGCCGGCACGGGCGTCTCCGAAGGCATCAAGCTCGCGCTCAAGGCGCTGTCGAAGGCGTAGGCTCGGCGCATCGCCTTCGCGCGCGGGGGGCGCCCCTCTGAGCCGCCTGCGCGCGCGGTACAATGGCACGCATGATCGAAACCGACAAGCTCGCCGCCGAGCGCATCATTTCCGCCACGCCCGCCTCGACGCACGAAGAAGCGTTCGAGCGCGCGCTGCGCCCGCGTCAGCTCGACGAGTACGTCGGGCAGGAGAAGGTGCGCGGGCAGCTCGAGATCTTCATCGAAGCCGCGAAACGCCGCTCCGAGGCGCTCGATCACGTGCTGCTGTTCGGCCCCCCGGGCCTCGGCAAGACGACGCTCGCGCACATCATCGCGCGCGAAATGGGCGTGAATTTGCGGCAGACGTCGGGGCCCGTGCTCGAACGCGCGGGCGATTTGGCCGCGCTGCTCACGAATCTGGAAGCGAACGACGTCCTATTCATCGATGAAATTCATCGGCTCTCGCCCGTCGTCGAGGAAATCCTGTATCCCGCGCTCGAGGATTATCAGATTGACATCATGATCGGCGAGGGGCCGGCCGCGCGCAGCGTGAAACTCGATCTGCAGCCTTTCACGCTAGTCGGTGCGACGACGCGCGCGGGTATGCTGACGAACCCGCTGCGCGATCGCTTCGGCATCGTCGCGCGCCTCGAGTTCTACGACGCCGAGCAGCTCGCGCGCATCGTGCGGCGCTCGGCGGCGCTCCTCGGCGCGCAGATTCATCCTGACGGCGCGCTCGAAATCGCCAAACGCTCTCGCGGCACGCCGCGGATCGCCAACCGCTTGCTGCGCCGCGTGCGCGACTACGCCGAGGTCAAGGCCGACGGCTCGATTACCGCGCCGGTTGCCGACGCCGCGCTGGCCATGCTCGACGTCGATCCCGTCGGCTTCGATCTGATGGACCGCAAGCTGCTCGAAGCCATCCTCCACAAGTTCGACGGCGGCCCCGTGGGCGTCGACAACCTGGCCGCGGCCATCGGCGAGGAGCGCGATACGATCGAAGACGTGCTGGAACCGTACCTGATCCAGCAGGGATTCTTGCAACGCACGCCGCGCGGGCGCGTCGCCACGCTGGCGGCCTACCGCCATTTCGGCCTGGCCGCGCCCGACGCTTCGAGCACCGTGCGCACGTTGTGGGACGACGAGGGCCGCGCGTAACGCCGCCGCCATTCGCCGCCCCTCCCCTTTCCTGAAGGTTGCCCTGCGATGTCCGAACCGGCGAAACCAGGCGGCAGCGGGCAAGACACACCGATTCCCCCGTTCGTCATGCGCTTGCGCGAGCGAATCTCGCAAAGCGTGCTTAGCGTGACGAGCGGCAGCGGCCCCACGCTCGACTACGCGAATCCGCCCGGCGATCCGGGTCTATTCGGCCCCGACTCCGTCTGCTGGCAGGTGCATGCCGATTTCACGTCGATGATGATCGGCGGCATCAGTGCGCTGATGCTGCAAGCGCTGCATCCGCTGGCGCTCGCCGGCGTTTGGGACCATTCGACGTTTCGCACCGACATGCGTGGACGCCTGCGGCGTACGGCGACGTTCATCGCAGGGACGACGTACGGTGCGAGCGCCGACGCGCTGGCGCTGATCGAGCGCGTCAAACGAATCCACCTCGCTGTGACTGGCGTCGCGCCGGACGGACGTCCGTATCGCGCAAGCGATCCGGCGCTGCTCACGTGGGTGCATGTCGCCGAAGTGTCGAGCTTCTTGGCAGCGCATCTGCGCTATGTGAACCCCTCGCTCGCGCCCGCTTTGCAGGATCGCTACTACGCGGAGGTCGCGCTGATCGCCAAGCTGCTGGGTGCGGTCGAAGTCCCCGAATCGCGGGCGCAAGTGGCCGAATACCTGGGTGCGATGCGCCCCGAACTCCAGGGGGGACCGCGAACGGAAGAAGTCGTGCGTGTTCTGCGGCGGGCCGCCCCGCCGGATCGTCCGCTCATGCGGCCGGCGGTCGGGTTGATGTTGAACGCCGGCGTGGACTTGCTGCCCGATTGGGCGCAGCGGATGCTCGGCTTCACGCCGCTTGCGCGCACGCGTGCGGCGCTCGCGCGCCCGGGGGTGCGGATCATCGGGCCCGTCATTCGCTGGGCGCACGTCAATGCCGTGTCCAAGCGCGCGCGCCGGCGCGCGGAGGGTGGGACGCTGCGTTAGGAAAGGTCGCGAATCAGGCGCGTACGCGCTTTACCAGCCCATCGTCATCGCTGGCCCCGCCCAAATGCTCTACATCGGCCCAATCGAGCACGCGCGCCGTACCGTCATCGCTGAACTCGACCGTATTGATGCTCGTGTTGAGCAATGCGTAGTTGCGCGGTGCGTCGAGTTCGAGGCCCTTTGCATAGCGATAGACGCAATCGAGCACACCGCCATGCGTGACGCACGCGATACGTTCGCCCGCGTGCGCTTCGACTATCTTCGTCACGGCGTGAACGACCCGGTGATAAAAGGCACGAACCGATTCGCCGCCTTCCGGCGAAAACCCCGGATCGCGCGTTTGCCAGCGTGCGTAAGCATCGGGGAACCGTTGCTCGATCTCCGCGCTGTCGTGCCCTTGAAATACGCCATAGGCACGCTCGCGCAAACCTTCGACGAGCCGCGGCGCAAGCCCGAGCACCGATGCCGTGGGCCCCGCCGTTTGCTGCGCACGCTGCAGGTCGCTCGAGTAGATCGCATCCAGCCGCGCACCGCCGCGCACCTCGCGCGATAGCCGCTCGGCTAGCTGCCGTGCTTGCTCCAAACCGGTATCGGCCAGCGGAATGTCGATATGGCCTTGAATGCGCTTGATGCGGTTCCAAGACGTCTCGCCATGTCGAATAAAGAGAACTTGCGTCGGCATCGGCAGCGATCCGAAAAAAGAAGTCAGGGCCGCGTTTGCAACCAGAAAGTGACAGGGCCGTCATTGACGAGCGACACCTGCATTTGCGCGCCGAATTCGCCCGTTTCGACGATAGGGTGTGATGCACGGGCTGAGGCGACGAAGTAGTCGAAGAGCCGCTTACCCTCGTCGGGCGCCGCCGCCGGCGTGAAGCTCGGCCGCAAGCCGCTGTTCGTATCGGCCGCGAGCGTGAACTGCGAAACGAGCAGCAAGCCGCCGGCGCGACCCGCCCCGTCGATGTTCGTCACGGGCAGATTCATCTTGCCGGCTGCATCGCTGAACACACGATAGCCGAGCAGCTTGGCGAGCAACTTGTCCGCGCTCGCCTCGCTATCGCCGCGTTCGGCGCATACGAGCGCGAGCAGCCCCGGGCCGATTTCGCCCGTGATGCGCTCGCCCACGCGCACGCTGGCCTGCGTCACCCGCTGGATCAAGGCGATCATCGACATGCCTCCCGACCGCATCGCCAAGGGGATGCGGCCGCCCCACGCATGCAGGTCATAGCCGTGGCGCTCGAGATGAACTCGGCCATCCTTACGCCGTAACCGTCACGCGCGCGAAGCGGCGCTTGCCCACCTGCACCACGTACTCGCCGGCCTCGACCTTGAGCGCTCGGTCCGAAATAACCGTACCGTCGATCCGCACGCCGCTCTGGTCGATATTGCGCAACGCCTCGCTCGTGGAAGGAACGAGCCCCGCCTGCTTGAGCAACTGGCCGATCGCGATCGGCGCGCCGCTCAAGGTGACCGACGCGATGTCGTCGGGCACGCCGCCTTTCGCACGATGATTGAAATCCTCGAGCGCACGCTCGGCATCGGCCTGCGAATGGAAACGCGCGACGATTTCCTGACCGAGCAGCACCTTGAAATCGCGCGGATTGCGCCCTTCCTCGGCTTCGCGCCTGAACCGCGCGATCTCGTCGAGGCTGCGGAACGACAGCAGTTCGAAGTAACGCCACATGAGCGTGTCGGAGATGCTCATGAGCTTGCCGAACATGTCGGTCGGCTTTTCGCTGATGCCCACGTAGTTGTTCTTCGACTTCGACATTTTGTCGACGCCGTCGAGCCCTTCCAGCAGCGGCATCGTCAAGATGCATTGCTGCTCCTGCCCGTATTGCTTTTGCAGTTCGCGGCCGACGAGCAAATTGAATTTTTGGTCGGTGCCGCCGAGCTCGAGGTCGGCATTGAGCGCCACCGAGTCATAGCCTTGCATCAGCGGATAGAGGAACTCGTGGATCGAAATCGGCACGCCGCTCTGGAAACGCTTCGTGAAATCGTCACGCTCGAGCATGCGCGCTACGGTATAGCGCGAAGCAAGCTTGATCATGCCGTCGGCGCCCAGCGGCATCGACCATTCGCTGTTGTAGCGGATTTCGGTCTTCTCGCGGTCGAGCACGAGGGCCGCTTGCTCGAAGTACGTTTTCGCGTTCGATTCGATTTGCTCGCGCGTGAGCGGGGGCCGCGTGGCGTTGCGGCCCGACGGATCGCCGATCAGCGACGTGAAATCGCCGATCAGGAAAATGACCGTATGGCCAAGATCCTGAAGTTGGCGCATCTTGTTCAGCACGACGGTATGACCGATGTGGATGTCGGGGGCGGTCGGATCGAGGCCGAGCTTGATCCGCAGCGGCGTACCGGTGGCCGCGCTGCGCGCGAGCTTCTGCGCGAACTCCTCTTCGATCAGCAATTCATCGGCGCCGCGCTTGGCGACGGCGAGGGCGTGCCGCACCTCGTCCGTGATCGGAAGCGGCATGGCGGGCTTGGAAGTGGACTCGGTGCTCATCTGGAAATCGGTTGATCCGGCTGTGGGACGGTGCAAAAGCCTCAATTGTCCCATATCTGGCGCAGCAGCTAGCGAATCGGCGGCGTCCTTAGCGCATCGGGGCGTTCTCGCGGATAATCGGTCCGGCGGGCGGGTACGCAGCGCTTTGTCTTTCTTCGGCGCACCCGCACGGTCAGCAACGACGACGAGGAGCGACAATTGGCGGCAAGCACCGATCGAACCGGCGCCGACGGCGTGTATTTCGGATTGATGTCCGGCACGAGCATGGACGGCGTCGACGGCATTGCCGTCGAGTTCCGCACCGGCGAGGCGCCGCGCGTGCTGGCCGACGCGTTCGTCGGCTTTGCCGATGGCCTGCGCGACGCCCTGTTCGCATTGCAACAGCCCGGCGAAAACGAAATCGAGCGCGAAGCGCTTGCCGCGTCGGCGCTGGCTGCGCGCTACGCCGTCTGTTGCCATGAACTGCTGCGCAGCGCGAACGTCCCGCCTAGCGGCGTCCGCGCGATCGGCGTACACGGACAAACCGTGCGCCATCGTCCCGAAAAAGGCTACACACGGCAAATCAACAACCCGGCGTTGCTCGCCGAAATGACGCATATCGACGTCATCGCCGATTTCCGCAGCCGCGACGTCGCGGCCGGCGGTCAAGGCGCACCGCTCGTTCCGGCCTTCCATGCGCAGATTTTCGGTGCGCCTGACGAAATGCGCGTCGTCTGCAATCTCGGCGGCATCAGCAACATCACCGTTTTGCCGCCTACGCGCGCGCAGTCCTCGGGCCGCAACGACGAATATTCGGGCCGCGCGGCCCAGGCCTCGGAAGTCGTTCGCGGGTTCGACTGCGGTCCCGCCAATGTTCTGCTCGACGAATGGGCGCAACGTCACCTGGGGGCACCCTTTGACGAAGGCGGCCGTTTCGCCGCGGGCGGTACAGTCAACCAAACGCTGCTGAACGCGCTGCTCGCCGAACCGTTCTTCGAGCAAGCGCCGCCGAAAAGCACAGGGCGCGACCTGTTCAACACCGAATGGCTCGACGCCAAGCTGGCCGGCTTCGAGGCGCTCGCCCCGGCCGACGTCCAAGCGACGTTGCTTGCCCTGACCGCCGTCAGCATCGCCCGCGAAATCGAGCGGCACGCGCCGCTCTGCCGAGGCGTCTTCGTCTGCGGGGGCGGCGCCCGCAATCCTGAACTGCTGAAGGCGCTCGAGCGCGCGCTCGATCAAACCGGGGTGAGCGGCGTCCCCGTCATGACGACCGAGGCGCTCGGCGTACCGCCGCATCATGTGGAGTCGCTCGCGTTCGCGTGGCTAGCCATGCGATGCGTCGCGCGCACGGCCGGGAACTTGCCGGCCGTGACAGGTGCGGCGGGCGAACGGGTGCTGGGGGCGATCTACCCTCGATGAAGAGCGGCCGGCCCGGTGGCCCCCCGCCGGGAAGCCGGAGCACTCTGAGCGCCCAAATTAAAAACGGGGCCTAAGCCCTAATGCCGTTCAGTTAAGGTTCCTTTTGAGGTACCGAACGGTGTAGCGAAGTGGTCGCGATTTGACGGCCCGGTCGCATTTGCGACCGGGCCGTTTTCCGTTGGGCAGCGACTTAAGGCGTTCACGCAAGCGCTGCAGGCATGCTGGCAGTTTCGCGAAGGCCGGTGTCACGGCGGCCCACATCATTTCGTGCTGAATCACGTGGAAGGCTCGCACGAAGCTGATCTCGGTGGGCTCGAGCTTTGCTTCGAACGCAGCGCTAGCGATCTCACGACGAATGAGGTTGTAGGCGATCAAAGCGCCCCAGATTTCCTGGGACACTCCCTCGACGGTGCGGCTACGCAGGGTGAGCTCCGTACCCAGCATCGATTGCTTCAGTTCTCGGTAACTGGTCTCGATTTGCCAACGACGCTCGTAGCAAGCGACGATGTCGGCCGGCTTGAAACGTCGACGATCGCGCAAAGAGGTCAGCAAGATGCGCGTGCGGCCCCGCGCGTCAATGGCTCGAATGGCCCGCGCGTCCCAGAACTCAGGCAGGGCCGAGCACTTCTTGCGTGCCTGGGGCGAGACGCGCATGCGCACCGTCGCATCGTCGGCGGTACCGTCCATCACCTCCCAGCAGGTATTGGACTTGGCGGGAATCAGGAAGTGGCGGTTATGCCCGTTGGCCGTCAGGCCGCACAAGATCTCAGCGGCCAAGAAGCCCTTATCGAATACGGTCAGCGAATCATCCGGTATCTGCGGTAGCAGATTCTTGGCGTACACCATCTCGTTGGTGTCATAGCGGCCGAAGCCGATGCTCGCCACTAGATGTGTCGGAATGGCAGTGAGCGTAACGGCTCGCACCTGCGGGTAGCTGGCTAATTTGCCACTGGCATACACCTGGGCGCCGAAATGCTCGCGATTGGCGGGACTGTCGGCTGTGCGAAGAGTGGTGCCATCCATGGCCCACAGGCTGAGTCCCTTGAACGCATGAGCAGCAGCATCGTGCTGGCACCAGGCTCGCGCTGTCTGTTCGAACAACCATGCCAACGGCGCATCGCCCACGCGCTGGCGTGCCTGCGCCACTGCGCTCTTGCTGACAAATGGCGTAGCCTCGTTAGGCAGCGCCAGATCCAGGTTGTCCAACACCTCGCTGATCGACCAATGGCGATACATCGCTAGCGCGATCACCAGCCATACCACCTGTTCCGCCGGCAACCGTCGGCGCCGGATGCTTGCCGTACCCGTTGCCTGCACCGCGCGCTCGATCCACTCGTATGGAAGGTGCTCCGCCAGCCGACTCAGATCGGCCGGCTGCTCCGCTTCGAGCAGAAAGGTCAGGTGATTGGAGAGCATCGCGCCGAAAAGTTAACAGCTCGGCGCGCGGTTTACAACATCTTCCTGACCCACATGCAAAAATGCCGTTCAGTGCTTAACTGAACGGCATTA
>NZ_JBQCHR010000077.1:0-4485 GCF_051954495.1 Trinickia sp. | reverse complement strand
TGCATGAGCGCGATCAACGGCGATACGACGATTCCCGCTCCGAGCCCCGCTTCCCGCCGCGCCAGGGACGGGATTTGATAGCAGAGAGATTTGCCGCCGCCCGTGGGCATGAGCACAAGGCAATCGCCGCCACCGGCGACGTGTTCGACAATGTCGCGCTGCTGCCCTCGGAATGCGGGATAGCCGAAGACTTCGTTGAGAATTTCTAGAGCGCGGGACATGTAGGAGATAGGGAGAGACGAACTGCGGACGGATGCAATTCTACCAACCGATCCATCGTAGCGACGCCGCTCACATGCGCGTTAGCCTTTCGGCCAATCAAGCGCGGCGCCGGCGCATACCGTCCGCCGCCAGCCGTCGGCCGCGATAAGCGTCCTACCGCGCGATCGGAAAAAGTAGACGAGCGACTTAGGCGCCCCGCATGCAAGGGAAAAAGGACACTGTGCGCCCATGCTGGGCGCACGCAAAAAAAAACCGCCCGATCAAACGACCGAGCGGTTTTGCGCCATTGGCGCCATGCGGGTAGGGTACACGAGCGGCGCGATGCACCGCCCTTGGGCCTTACTCCGCCGGGTGTTGCTGATGCGGCACGTCGATCGGCGCTTCGTCGGCAGCCGACGCCGGCGTCCCGAACTCGAACGCCTCTTCCGCGGCGATCTGATCGAAACGCTCGCGATCCGACGATTCCTTCGCCTTGCGTGCCTTGTGGAACGCGAGACCCGTACCGGCCGGGATCAAGCGGCCGACGATCACGTTTTCCTTCAGACCGCGCAGATCGTCGCGCTTGCCCATGATCGCCGCCTCGGTCAGCACGCGCGTCGTTTCCTGGAACGATGCCGCCGAAATGAACGAATCGGTCGACAGCGACGCCTTCGTGATACCGAGCAGCACGTTGTCGTACGACGCCGGACGCTTGTCGTCCGCGACCATCCGATCGTTCTCGTCGAGCATGTCCGACCGCTCGACTTGTTCGCCCGGAATGAAGCGCGTATCGCCGTTATCGGTGATCTGCACGCGGCGCAGCATCTGACGCACGATCACTTCGATGTGCTTGTCGTTGATCTTCACGCCTTGCAGACGATACACGTCCTGCACTTCGTCGACGATGTAGCGCGACAACGCCTCGATACCCTGCAAACGCAGGATGTCGTGCGGATCGGCCGGACCGTCCACGATCATTTCGCCCTTGTTGACGACTTGGGCGTCGTGGACCAGCACCTGCTTTTCCTTCGCGATCAGGAACTCGTGCTGATTGCCCTCGAGATCCGTGATGACGAGACGCTGCTTGCCCTTCGTGTCCTTGCCGAACGACGTCGTGCCGGTGACTTCCGCCAGGATGCCCGCATCCTTCGGCGAACGCGCTTCGAACAGTTCCGCCACCCGCGGCAGACCGCCGGTAATGTCACGCGTCTTCTGCGCTTCGGTCGGGATACGTGCGAGCACTTCACCCACCTGCACTTGCTGACCGTCCTTCACGGTGATCAGCGCGCCGACTTGGAAGCCGATCTGCACGGCGTGTTCCGTGCCGGGGATCTTCACTTCCTCGCCGCTCGCGTCGAGCAGCTTCACCTGCGGGCGCACGCTCTTGCTCGCCTGCGAACCGCGGCGCTTGACGTCGATCACGACGAGCGTCGACAAGCCCGTCACGTCGTCGATCTGCTTGGCGACCGTCACGCCCTCTTCGACGTTCTCGAACTTCACCGTGCCGCCGTACTCGGTAATGATCGGACGCGTGAGCGGATCCCACGTCGCGAGCACCGTACCGGCCTTGATCGACGCACCGTCGAGCTGCAGCAGCGTGGCGCCGTACGGCACCTTGTGACGCTCGCGCTCGCGGCCGTGATCGTCGGTGATCATCGCCTCGCCCGAACGCGAGATGACGATCTGCTCGCCCTTCGCATTCGTCACGTAGCGCATCGTCGCCGTAAAGCGCACCGTACCGTTGCTCTTCGCTTCGACCGACGAAGCCACTGCCGCACGCGATGCCGCGCCGCCGATGTGGAACGTACGCATCGTCAGCTGCGTGCCCGGTTCACCGATCGACTGCGCCGCGATCACGCCGACGGCTTCGCCGACGTTCACGAGCGAGCCGCGGCCCAGATCGCGCCCATAGCAAGACGCGCACAGACCGTAGCGGGTTTCGCAGGTGAGCGGCGTGCGCACGCGCACTTCGTCGATGCCGAGGCGTTCGATTTCCTCGACGGCCGTTTCGTCGAGCAGCGTGCCCGATTCATACAGCGTCTCTTGCGATTCGGGGTTCACGACGTCAGCCACCGCCACACGGCCGAGAATCCGGTCGCGCAGCGCTTCGACGACTTCACCGCCTTCGACGAGCGCCTTCATCGCCACGCCGTTGCTCGTGCCGCAATCGTCCTCGGTCACGACCAAGTCTTGCGTCACGTCGACGAGACGCCGCGTGAGGTAGCCCGAGTTCGCCGTCTTCAGTGCCGTATCGGCCAGACCCTTACGCGCGCCGTGCGTCGAGATGAAGTACTGCAGCACGTTCAGGCCTTCGCGGAAGTTCGCCGTAATCGGCGTCTCGATGATCGAGCCGTCCGGCTTGGCCATCAGGCCCCGCATACCGGCGAGCTGACGAATCTGCACCGCCGAGCCGCGAGCGCCCGAGTCGGCCATCATGTAGATCGAGTTGAACGACTCTTGACGCACTTCGTTGCCGTCGCGATCCACCACGGGCTCGGTCGAGAGCTGCTCCATCATCGCCTTGCCGACCGATTCCGACGTGGCCGACCAGATATCGACGACGTTGTTGTAGCGCTCTTGCGCGGTGACGAGACCCGACATGTACTGACGGTCGTATTCCTTCACCTTCTTCGCGGCATCGCCGACGATCACTTCCTTCTGCGGCGGCACGAGCATGTCGTCCACGCAGATCGAGATGCCCGCGCGGGTCGCCAAGCGGAAACCCGACTGCATCAGTTGATCGGCGAACACGACCGTCGCACGAAGACCGCACTTGCGGAACGCCGTGTTGATGAGGCGCGAGATTTCCTTCTTCTTGAGCGGCTTGTTCAGCACCGTGAACGGCAGGCCCGGCGGCAGGATCTCCGACAGGATCGCACGGCCGACCGTCGTCGCGTAGAGCGAGATCTTCGGCACGAATTGCGGCGCGCCTTCGGACGTATCCTCGTTCGCCACCATTTCGGTGATCCGAACGTTCACGCGCGAAGCCAGCTCGACTTCCTTGTTCTCGTACGCACGCAGGACTTCCGACACGCCCGTGAAGGACATGCCCTCGCCCTTGCCGTTGACCGCTTCGCGCGTCGCGTAGTACAGGCCGAGCACGATATCCTGCGACGGCACGATCGACGGATCGCCGTTGGCCGGGAACAGGATGTTGTTCGACGCGAGCATCAGCGTACGCGCTTCCATCTGCGCTTCGAGCGACAGCGGCACGTGCACGGCCATCTGGTCGCCGTCGAAGTCGGCGTTGAACGCCGCGCAAACGAGCGGGTGCAGTTGAATGGCCTTGCCTTCGATCAGTACGGGCTCGAACGCCTGAATGCCGAGACGGTGCAGCGTCGGCGCACGGTTGAGCATCACCGGATGCTCGCGGATCACCTCTTCGAGGATGTCCCACACGACCGGCGTTTGATTCTCGACTTCCTTCTTCGCCGCCTTGATGGTCGTGGCTACGCCCATCACTTCAAGCTTGTTGAAGATGAACGGCTTGAAGAGTTCGAGCGCCATCAGCTTGGGCAGACCGCACTGATGCAGCTTCAGCGTCGGGCCCACCACGATGACCGAACGGCCCGAGTAGTCGACGCGCTTACCGAGCAAGTTCTGACGGAAACGACCGCCCTTGCCCTTGATCATATCGGCGAGCGACTTCAGCGGACGCTTGTTGGCGCCCGTCATGGCCTTGCCGCGACGACCGTTGTCGAGCAGCGAGTCGACGGCTTCCTGCAGCATCCGCTTTTCGTTGCGGACGATGATCTCCGGCGCCTTGAGCTCGAGCAGACGCTTCAACCGGTTGTTCCGGTTGATCACGCGCCGATACAGGTCGTTCAAGTCCGACGTGGCGAACCGGCCGCCATCGAGCGGCACGAGCGGACGCAGTTCGGGCGGCAGCACGGGCAGCACTTCGAGCACCATCCATTCGGGCTTGATGCCCGAACGTTGGAAGGCCTCGAGCACCTTCAGGCGCTTCGCGAACTTCTTGATCTTCGCTTCCGAACCCGTGTTCTTGAGTTCGGTTCGCAGCGTCTCGACTTGCTCGTCGATGTTGATCGCGCGCAGCAGTTCGCGCACGCCTTCCGCGCCCATTTCGGCACGGAATTCGTCACCGTACTCTTCGACCTTGTTGTAGTAATCCTCTTCGGTCATGATCTGCCGCGCCTTGAGCGGCGTCATGCCCGGTTCGATCACCACGTACGCTTCGAAGTACAGCACGCGCTCGATGTCGCGCAGCGTCATGTCGAGCACCATGCCCAGACGCGACGGCAGCGACTTCAAGAACCAAATGTG
>NZ_JBQCHR010000076.1:0-48188 GCF_051954495.1 Trinickia sp. | reverse complement strand
TCGCTGCGCAGCAAGGTCATGCCGATTCTGTCGAATTCGATGGTGACCCGCGTGCTCACCGACGAGGAAATTCAAGCCTGCAACTTTCGCACGACCCAGGTTTTGACCGACACACGCACGCTGCGCTTCTACTATCGCTTTCTGCCCGACAGGCGCCTTCAGATGGGCAGCCGCAGCGCGATCACGGGGCATGACGCGCCGAATCCGCGCCACCTGGATCTGCTCAAGCAAGGCTTGGCGCGCAAGTTTCCGGCGCTGCGCGACGTGGACATCGACTACTCCTGGTGGGGCTGGGTGGACGTCAGTCACGACATGATGCCGCGCGTATGCCAGCCCGACCCGCGCCAGGCCGTCTTTTACGCGCTCGGCTACGGAGGCAACGGCGTGTCGTACTCGCAGCAGGCCGGGCGCAGGCTGGCCGAGCGTATCGCGGGCAAGGGCGCGCACCAGACGCTGCCGATCTTCACGAGCCCGTTGCCGGGTCATCTGTTCGCGCCGTTCCGCAGAATCGGGCAGCGCATGCTGTACGCGCAATACTTCAGGCGCGACGAAAGGCCTTGAGCCGCGCGCGCGTTCCCGCGCGCGCATTCATCTCCGCATGCCCGGTGCGCTAGCGCCCGGGCATCGCACCAACGGTTACTCAGCGATACGGCAATTCACGCGGCGCCGCGCAGACGGCGTCCGATCACTAAGATATGGAGAAGGCATGCAACCCTCGATGGATCAAAGCAAGTTGAAATGCGGGCTCAAGCAGCGCCACATGACGATGATCGCGCTTGGCGGCGTCATTGGCGCGGGGCTATTCGTCGGCAGCGGTGTCGTCATCCAGCAGACCGGTCCCGCGGCGATCCTCTCGTTCTTGATCACGGGCGCGCTCGTCGTGCTGGTGATGCGGATGCTCGGCGAAATGGCGTGCGCCATGCCGGCGGTCGGGTCGTTCTACGAATATGCGCGGCTCGCGTTTTCGAATTGGCGCGGCCCGGGCCGATTGGCGGGATTTTTGACGGGCTGGATGTACTGGTACTTCTGGGTGATCGTGGTGGCGCTCGAAGCGGTGGCCGGGGCGAAGCTGGTGCAGTTCTGGTTACCCGATACACCCGCTTGGATCATTAGCCTCGTGCTGTTGATCGTTCTCACCGCCACGAACCTGATTTCCGTCGGCAGCTATGGGGAATTCGAATTCTGGTTTTCCTCGATCAAGGTCGGCGCGATCATCGTGTTTCTCTTTCTGGGCGGTCTTTATGTGCTCGGCCTGTGGCCCGCGTCCATGCACACGACGGCCGTGCTGCCCACGCTGCTCGGCCATGGCGGGTTCATGCCGCTCGGCATCGGGCCGGTGTTGAGCGGGGCGGTGGCGGCTACGGGCTTTTACTTCGGCGCGGAAATCGTCACGATCGCGGCAGCCGAAGCTCGCGAGCCGGCGAAGGCCGTCGCGAAGGCCACCAATTCGGTCATCACGCGCGTACTCGTGTTCTACGTGGGTTCCGTGACGCTCGTCGTGGCGCTCGTGCCATGGAATTCGCCGGCCATGGCCACGCCCTACGTGAGCGCGTTGCAGGTGATGGGCTTGCCGGCTGCGGCGCACGTGATGAACGCCATCGTGCTGACGGCCGTCCTCTCGGCGCTGAACTCGGGCCTTTATGCCGCATCGCGCATGCTGTTCGCGCTGACGCGCAACGGCGACGCGCCGGCATCGCTCGCCAAGGTCAACCGGCGCGGCGTGCCGGTGCGCGCGATCTTGCTCGGCACGCTCTTTGGCTATGTCTCGGTGGTCATGTCGTATGTGTCGCCCGACACCGTCTTCGCCTTTCTCGTCGATTCGTACGGCACCGTGGCGATCTTCGTCTACGTGCTGATTGCGTTTTCGCAGCTCAAATTGCGCAGCCGCCTGGAACGCGAGGCGGCCGACGGCTTGCGCGTCAAGATGTGGTGCTTTCCCTATCTGACTTGGCTGTCGATTGCCGGCATGGTCGGCATTCTCGTCGCGATGGCGTTCATCCCCGAACAGCGTAAGCCGCTATGGCTCGGCGTCGCGAGCTTGGGCCTGCTGTTTGCCGCCTACTTGCTGTTCGTGCGCCGCCGGCGCGCGCGCTATGTCGACGAACACGAACTGGCTTCGTATCCGCCGCGATAACTATCGCTTGGGCCGATAGTTTCGATCATCGAATACGACTTTTTGTCGGCGCGGGCTGCGCCTAGCATAGACGTACCACATGGGCAGGCGCCTGGCTCGTCGCGGGCCGGGCGCCGCTCCCGCGAATGAGGAAGCACATGGATCATCAGCCGCGCACGCAGAACGAAAAACTCGAAGTCAAGACGACTACCTGCTACATGTGCGCTTGCCGGTGCGGCATTCGCGTTCATCTGCGCGATGGCGAAGTGCGCTATATCGACGGCAATCCCGATCATCCGCTGAACCAGGGCGTCATTTGCGCCAAAGGCTCATCGGGCATCATGAAGCAGTATTCGCCTGCCCGGCTGACGCGGCCGCTGTTGCGCAAGGCGGGGGCGGAGCGCGGCGAGGCGCGATTCGAGCCGATATCGTGGGACGTCGCCTTCGATATGCTCGAAAAGCGTCTCGCGCATTTGCGGGCGACCGATCCCAAACGGTTTGCGCTTTTCACGGGCCGCGATCAGATGCAGGCGTTGACGGGTTTGTTCGCGAAGCAATTCGGCACCCCGAACTATGCTGCCCACGGCGGGTTTTGCTCGGCGAACATGGCGGCCGGGATGATCTACACGATCGGCGGATCGTTCTGGGAATTCGGCGGTCCCGATCTCGACAATGCGCGGCTGTTCTTCATGATCGGCACGGCCGAGGACCATCACTCCAATCCACTGAAAGTCGCGTTGTCGAAATTCAAGCGCGCCGGTGGGCGCTTCATCGCGATCAACCCCGTGCGCACCGGCTACGCGGCGATCGCCGACGAGTGGATTCCCATTCGTCCCGGCACGGACGGTGCGTTGTTCATGGCGCTGATCCGCGAATTGATCGAGCATGATGCCTACGATCGAGCGTTCGTCGAGCGTTTCACGAATGCCGGCGAACTCGTCGACTTGCGCGAGGAGAGCGATACGTTCGGGTTGTTCGTCCGCGATGCCGATCTACCCGAAGTCAACGCGTTGTATCCGCAAAACCATCTGTGGTGGGACACCCGCTCGAATCGCGCGGTGCCCCACCACGCGCCGGGCGCGCAGCCTGCGCTGGACGGCCGCTACGTGCTGGAAGACGGGACGCGCGTCGCTCCTTCGTTTACGCTGCTGCGCGAGCAAGTCGCCCATTGCACCCCGCAATGGGCGGAGGCGATCACCGGCATCGCGGCCGAGACGATCGCACGCCTCGCGCGCGAGATGGCGACCGTCGCCCGCGAGCAGCGCCTCGTGTTGCCGGTTGAGTGGACGGATTCGTGGGGACAAACGCACGATACGGTCGAAGGCGCACCGGTCGCGTTTCATGCGATGCGTGGGCTCGCCGCGCATTCGAACGGGTTTCAGACGGTACGCGCGCTGGCCGTGCTGATGTCGCTGCTCGGCACGATCGATCGGCCAGGCGGTTTTCGCCACAAGGCGCCGTATCCACGCGCGGCGCCGCCTTCGGCCAAGCCGCCTAACGACCCCGCTTCGATCAAACCGAACACGCCGCTTGCCACGGGCCCGCTCGGCTGGCCCGCGCAGCCGGCCGATCTCTTCGTCCACGAGGACGGCTCCCCCGCCCGCATCGACAAGGCGTTCTCGTGGGAGTATCCGCTCGCCGTGCACGGGCTCATGCATTCGGTCATCACGAACGCTTGGCGAGGCGATCCTTATCCGATCGACACGCTGCTGATCTTCATGGCGAACATGGCATGGAATTCGTCGATGAACCCAGGTCAAGTGCGCGAGATGCTCGTCGACAAGCGGGAAGACGGCGAATACAAGATTCCGTTCCTCGTGGTGTGCGACGCATTCGAATCGGAGATGACCGCCTTCGCCGATTTGATTCTGCCCGACACGACGTACCTCGAGCGCCACGACGTCATGTCGGTGCTCGATCGCCCGATCTCCGAATTCGATGGTCCGGTCGATTCCGTGCGCGTGCCCGTGGTGCCGCCGACAGGCGAATGCAAGCCGTTTCAAGAAGTGCTGATCGAGCTGGCGAGCCGGCTCAAGTTTCCGGCTTTCACGACGGCGGATGGCCAACGCAAATTCCGCGACTATCCGGATTTCGTGATCAATTTCCAGACCGCGCCCGCGTCGGGAACGGGGTTCTTGATCGGCTGGCGAGGCACGGATGGCACAAAGGCCGTCGTCGGCGAGCCGAATCCGAAGCAATGGGAGCAGTACGCGAAGAACAACTGCGTGTATCACCACAGGCTGCCCGAATCGCTGCAGTACATGCGCAATTGCAACGGCGACTACATGCAATGGGCCGTCGATAACGGCATGCGCAAATACGGCGTGCCGATCGTCATCCAGTTGTATTCCGAAGCGATGCAGACGTTTCGGCTGGCCGCGCAAGGCAAGACGAAAGGGCGGCAGCCGCCTGATCACCTGCGCGCGCGCATCGCACGATACTTCGATCCGTTGCCGTTCTGGTATCCGCCGCTGGAGCGCGACGTAACCGACCTCGATCGCTATCCGCTCGCGGCGATCACGCAGCGCCCCATGGCGATGTATCACTCGTGGGATTCGCAGAACGCGTGGCTGCGGCAAATCCATGGCGAGAACCATCTCTTCGTGAATCCGGCCACGGCATCGAGCGAAGGAATCGAAGACGGCGGCTGGATCTACGTCGAATCGCCTTGGGGCAAGGTGCGCTGCCGCGCGCGCTACAGCGAGGCGGTCGAGCCCGGCACCGTCTGGACCTGGAACGCCATCGGCAAGGCGGCTGGGGCGTGGAATCTCGATCCGGCGGCGGGCGAATCGCAGCGGGGCTTTCTGCTCAATCACGTGATCACCGACGAGTTGCCCAGCGATATGCGGGCGGGCGAGCGCATGTCCAATTCCGATCCCATCACGGGCCAGGCCGGCTGGTACGACGTGCGCGTGCGCATCTATCGGGCCGAGGCCGACGCAGCCACGACCTTGCCGCAATTCGCCCCGATGCAGCCGTTGCCCGGTACGACCTCGGTCTTGCAGCGCGTGCAGGCGTATTTCGCGGGCAAGGGGGAATTCGCGGCGCGGCTCGCCCGGGCGGCGCAGGCCGGCGGTTCGCGGCAGGCTTCGGATACGTCGGATCAATAGGAGAGGTAAGACTATGACTCAAATGGCGCTCGTCATCGACTTGAACGTCTGCGTGGGTTGCCATGCCTGCGTCACGAGCTGCAAGGAGTGGAACACGTCCGGGGAGGCCGGCAGCCTAACGGATGTCCGCCCGTACGACGACGATCCGTCCGGCACGTTCTTCAACCGGGTGCAGACGTACGAGGCCGGCGTGTTCCCGATGACCGACACGATCCACTTTCCGAAGTCGTGCCTGCATTGCGAGGATCCGCCCTGTGTGCCGGTATGCCCCACCGGCGCGAGCTATAAGCGCAAGTCGGACGGCATCGTGCTCGTCGACTACGACAAGTGCATCGGCTGCAAGTACTGCGCGTGGGCCTGCCCCTATGGTGCGCGCGAGCTCGACGAAGGCCGCAAGGAAATGACCAAGTGCACGCTGTGCGCCGATCGCATCGATAACGAAGCGCTGCCCGAGCGCGATCGCAAGCCGGCCTGCGTGCTCGCATGCCCGACTTCCGCGCGGATCTTCGGCGACATTCACGATCCGCAGTCCGACGTATCGCGGGCGATCCGCGAGCGCGGCGGCTATCCGCTCATGCCGGAATGGGACACGAAGCCTTCCAATCATTATTTGCCGCGCGTGAAGACCGAATCGTCATGCGGGTGCGGCAAGACGGCAGGGTGCGGCAGCGCCGAAGCATCGACGGACGCGTCGTTCGAAGCGCGATTCGAACGTGGCGAGATCGATCTTGCGGCCCTAGCCGCGCAGCGCTGAACGCCACGCACGCGCACCACGCGACGACATTGCCAACGATAACGACGGAGTCTGCCCATGCGGCCCGCTTTCTCGGTCATCTTTCTCACGACGCTTTGCGGGGCGGCGCAGGGCTTAATGCTCGCGCTCGTCGCCACGGAAGCCATTGCGCGCGCGATGCGCGTCGACGTCCCGCCCGCGTTTTACATCACCGGTGCGGCGCTCGCGGTGGTGCTCGGCGCGCTTGGGCTATTCGCCTCGTTCTTTCATCTCGGGCACCCCGAGCGTGCTTGGCGGGCAATCGCGATGTGGCGCACGTCCTGGCTTTCGCGCGAATGTATCGCGTTGCCGGTGTTTCTGGTCTTTACCGCGGCCTACGGCGCGGCGCACTGGGCCGGTGGTGGCGGCACGCTCGTGATCGGCGCGCTCGGCGCGGCGGCGAGTATCGGATTGTTCGTCTGCACGGCGATGATCTACGCGTGCTTGCGCTTCTTGCAGGAATGGGCGAGCCCGTTCACGTTCGTCAACTTCGCGCTGCTCGGCTGCGCATCGGGCTGCACGCTCGCGACGGCGTGCGCGGCGTGGCTGGCGCCGTCGCTCGTCGGCGCGCTGGCGCCGTGCGCGTGCGTGTTGACGCTAGCGGGCTGCGCGACGCGTCTCGCTTCCTTGGCGCGCAACGCCAGGCTCGAGCCGAAGTCGACCGTGCAGAGCGCGACGGGCATTCGCCAGGCCAAGGTCGAGCAAAAGTCGCGCGGCTTCACGGCAAGCGCGTTCAATACGCGCGAGTTCTTCCACGGACAAAGCGGCGAGACGCTGCGGGTGGTCAAGGTTGGGTTCATCGTCGCCGCGTTCGCGGTGCCGTTCGTGCTGACCGGGGCGGGCGCGTTGGCGCCAAGGTCGGTTGCGGCGGCACTGGCGTTGTGCGCGGCGTTCGTCATCCAGTACGCGGGCCTTTTGGCGGAACGCTGGTTCTTCTTCGCGGACGCTCGCCATCCGCAGAACATCTACTATCAGCGCGCATCCTGACCGCGTCCGTCAACCGACGTTGTGCTGCGCGTGGACGCATTGGGCGAGCGCGCGCACGCCGGGCTCGATCTTCTCGGCCGCGATGGCCGAGAAGCCCATGCGGAAATGACGGCGGGCGTCTTCATCGTCGTTCATGAAGAAGACGTTGCCGGGTTCGATCAAGACGCCGACCGCTTGTGCGTCGGCGGCGAGGCGCTCGGCGTCGAGCCATGCGGGGCCCTCCACCCAGCATGACGCGCCGCCCGTCACCGGCACATAGCGCGCCTCGGGCAGATGCGTATCGAGCGCCGCCATGAGCGCCTGCGAGCGCTCGCGATAGGCATGCGCGAGGCGCCGCAGCAACGCATCGTGGTGGCCTAGGGCAAGAAACGTCGCGAACGCGCGTTGCACATAGCCCACCGGATGGCGCACCATCAAGCGCCGCAGCGCCCGCAGTTCGCGGATCAGCTCGCGTGGAGCGACGACATAGCCCAGGCGCAGACCCGGAGCGAACGTCTTCGATAAGCTGCCGACGTAGATCACGCGGTCGGCCGTATCGAGACTCTTGAGCGCTGGGTGCGGCGTGCCCGAAAACGTGTTTTCGCTTTCGTAGTCGTCCTCGACGATGACGAAGTCGTGCGCTTGCGCCTGCTCGAGCAGCGCGCGGCGGCGCTCGATCGGCATCGTCGCCGTGGTGGGACACTGATGGCTCGGCGTCACGTACAGGTAGTCGCAGCGTGCAAGCGAATCGCCGAGCGCCTCGGGGGCGATGCCCTGGGGATCGACGGGCAGCGGCAGCAGCCTCGCGTTTCGATTTTCAAAGATGTTGCGCGCATCCGGATACCCCGGATTCTCGAAGCCGACGGTCGTCTGTTCGTCGCACAGGAGATCGGCGATCAAATACAGCGCCTGCTGGCAGCCGTTGGTGATGATGATTTCTTCGGGCGCCGCGAATACGCCTCGGCGAGGGAGCACCCGCGTGCGAATCTGCTGAATCAGCGATTCGTCGTCGCGCTCGATGAGATCGGGCGCCCAATTGCGGATCTCCATGATCGACAGCGCCTTCATGCAGCACTCGCGCCAATCGTTGGTTGGGAAGAGCGTTTGGTCGAATTGGCCGTAGATGAAGGGAAATTCGTAGAGCTGCCAATTGGCCGGCTTCACGATGTTGCGCTGCTGCGAAGGCGGGTGAGCGATGCGCCGCCGCCATTGAGGGCGCAGAGCGGCGTCGTGCTCGCTATCCACCGGCGCCGAAACGCCGGTGGATGCGCGCGACCCATGCGCGCCGGGCAGGGCGCGCAGCATATCCGGATTCACGAAGTGTCCGCTGCGTTCGCGCGAGAGCAGATAGCCTTCTTCGACGAGCATCTGGTAGGCGAGCACGACCGTATTGCGCGCGACACCTAGCTGTTCGGAGAGTTCGCGGCTGGAAGGCAGCGCGACTTCGGGCGGCAACTGCCCGTCGAGTATCGCGGCCACGAGCATCTGTCGTATCTGATCTTGCAGGCTCGTCTTGGCTCCCGACGACCGCCGGAACTGCTGCACCCACAGGGCGGTCGGGGTACGGCTCGGCATGCTGGCTCCTGTCGTTGATCGAAATCGCCGAAACGCGCGCATGAGTGCGATCGCGCGGGTCTGCCCACGGCTATGGCGAAATCATACTGAATCAGCCGCGCATCGGCGATCGGGAGAAACATCGCTGGCGCCGTGTTGGAAAATACGGATCGCAGGAGCGGGTCGCCGGAAACCACGCTTCATTCAGAGCAGCGCGTTTCGTATCAGCGCGTAATGTGCTGCAGCACGTAATGCAGCGCCTGCAGTAGGGCGCTCTGCATTTCGGTGGGCCGCAATCGATAGGCGAGCAGCACCGGGCTGCTCAAGAGCATGATGAGTAGATATTTCACTTTGGTCTCCTCACGAACGGGGTGACGTGAGGTATCGGTATGAACGCGCATTGAGCAGAAGTCGTGCCATCGGCGTAAGACGTCCGCGCGGTGTGGCGCCGCACGGCGCTGGGGGTACGCCATGGCCCGAATCGACGCGAAGGACGTTTCGGGTTCGATACGCAGAGCGGGTTACGATGCGCGGGCGGCACGAATAGGAGCCCGCCGCATGGCCGGGCCGGTGCGATCGTGTATTGAAATACGCTAGGGAAAAGGCGCTGCGCGATCGGCCGACCGCGTCCGCGGGTAAGCCGCACGGACGTATTGCCGTGCAAAAGCGTCACACCCGTGAAACGTCGGCGCCGAGCGAGGTTAAGTCTGACGAAATGACGAAGCTAGCCACGCAGTGTCGAGCCCGCTGCCGGCGGGGCGTACGAGTGTCGATAAAATGCGCGGAAGACACCTGGAGGAGCCATGGGAAACGAAGAGCAGGGGGCGATCTATCGGGACGTCGTGCGTGCGGAGTGGGTCGACTACAACGGACATTTGCGCGACGCGTTCTACATGCTGGTCTTCAGCTTCGCCACGGATGCCTTGCTCGACGCGATCGGCCTCGACGACGAGCAACGCAGATCGCGGCATCGCTCCGTTTATACGCTCGAGGCCCACGTCAACTATCTCCACGAGATCAAGGAAGGCGTGGCGATCGAAGTAATCGTGCGTGTTCTAGCGCACGATACGAAACGAATGCATCTCTATCTGGAGATGCATGCCGATGGACACACCGGCCCCGTGGCGGCAAGCGAACAAATGATGCTTCATGTCGACACGAACGGCGCGAGCGGCCCGCGGGCAGCCCCGTTCGACCCCGACGTGATCGACTGCGTGCGCAAACACGCGGCGGCCAGCGCGATGCTGCCGCCTCCAAGCTATACGGGACGCGTGATCGGATTGCGCCGCGAGCGTTCTCAAGTACTGGGAAGTTGATGCATGTTCGCGAACATGCACTCCCAGATGGGCTCACCGGCACGAGTTGGGCCTTTTCCAGTTGCTCGATGAGAGCGCGAACCCTACGATGCTCATAATGAATACCGATCACTTTACCTCCGTCGCCAAGCAGTACGTCCAGTCCCGTCCCACCTACCCGCCGGAACTGTTCGCCTGGCTTGCCCAGACATGCACGGGCCACGATTTGGCCTGGGACGTGGGCGCCGGCAATGGGCAGGCGTCCGTCGCCTTGGCGGCCCACTTCGCGAAGGTCTTCGCCACTGATCTCAGTGAAGCGCAAATCGCGCAAGCGGCGCCGCACGAACGAATCGAGTACCGCGTCGCGCCCGCCGACCGCAGCGGCTTGCCCGATGCGAGCGCCGATCTCGTGACCGTCGCCCAAGCGTTGCATTGGTTCGATTTTGATCCCTTCTACGCGGAGGTTCGGCGCGTGCTGAAGCCGGGCGGGTTGTTCGCTGCCTGGACTTACGGCGTACTGCACGTCGAAGGACAAGCCGTGGAGGAGCGGGTGAGCCATTTCTACCACGACGTCGTGGGCGCCTATTGGCCGGCTGAACGCCGGCATGTCGAGAATGCCTACGCGGATCTGCCGTTTCCGTTCGATGCGGTGCAAAGCCCGGCATTCGCTATCAGGCTGTCGTGGACCCTCGACGATCTGCTCGGCTACTGTCGAAGCTGGTCGGCCACGGCGCGCTGCCAAGCCGCGACGGGCGCGGATCCGGTCGCCGCGTTGGACACGGAACTTGCGGCCGTCTGGGGCGAGCGCACGCGGCGACGCGAAGTGGTCTGGCCGATCTCCGTGCGGGCGGGTTTTCGGTAGGGCGCTCGTTTGGAGGGGCGCCTTCAGTCGCCGCAAGGCGTCTTATAGGAAAGCCAAACGCGGGACGTTACCGGGAATAGCCGGCCCGCTTAGGCGCGCGCTTTCGCTCCACCCGCAACTGGTACTGCACGGCATCGCCCTTGAGGTACAGGTACTCGAAATCGATTGGCTTGCCATCCTTGTCGTGCGTCAGCCGTTGCACGCACAGCACCGGCACGTCGCGCTTGATCGAGAGCGCACGCGTGACCGGCGCACGCGCGGCGATCGCGCTAATGCTTAAATCGGCGCTGCCTAGCGCGACGCCGCAGTCATTTTCCAAAATCAGAAAAATGTCGCGAGCGGCGAGGTCGGCGCGCGCGAGCTTCTTGCCGAGCGATTCCGGCAAAAACGTGATTTCGTAGGAGGTAGGTGCGCGGTTGAGCAGGCGCACACGATGAATCTCCGCCACGTTCGCGCCTTTTTCCACGCCGAGCCGCGCGGCCACCTCCGCGTTCGCGGGAACGAATGCGAACGACACGACGCGATTGACGATCTCGTTGCCGTCGCCTGCCATGGCCTCCGCAAAGCCCTGCAACGACGTGATGTTCTGCACGGCCTTCGGCTGGGAGACGAACGAGCCCTTCCCGTGCACCTTGAAAATCAGCCCTTCCTTCTGCAGATCGCCGAGGGCTTGCCGGATCGTGATGCGGCTGACCTCGAACATCGCCTGAAGCTCGCTCTCCGAAGGCATGCGACAGTGCGGCGGGTACTTGCCGTCGAGGATCGCACCGCGCAAGGTTTCCTTGATCTGCTGATAAAGCGGAAGCGGCGAAGCGGATTCGAATGTGGGCGAAAGGGTCTGCATGGTCGACGAGCGAACGGGAAGAGGGGGTCAATCGTGCAGCTGGAAAGACCGAAGATTATACCGCCGCGCGTGCGTTGAATCGGTCCAAGATACACCTCGGACCATCCTCGCGCGCTCGTATTGCCGGCGCCCGGAAGCGACGCTCGGGGGCTCGCACCGCCGTGTAGCGGCAAAGCACCAGAACGCACGCGTCGCCGCACCGCATTGGCGCTGCTTCTCCTCGAATGCCTCTTCCAGTGGGCGCGATCTCGAATGGCACGGTAGTTGCCTATCGTTGCGACGTTATAGCTTGTTATGACGAGTTGCTGTCGCTCGAACCGTACCGCGACCATTCCGGATGGAGGACTCATTGGACGCTCCCGCATTGATCGTCACCGCCGCCGTTGCCTTTGCATCGACCAATGTCGACGGCTATGCGCTGCTTCTCGGATTTTTCAGCGACAAGCGGTATCGCGCGGGGGAGGTCGCGGCGGGGCAATTCCTCAGTGTGGCGATCCAATTGGCGATATCGGCGGCGATCGTCCTCTTCGGCAAAGTGACCGAGGCGCCGTTTCTGGGACTTGCCGGCATGGTTCCGCTGCTGGCGGGACTGACTCGGATGGTCGACCGGCGCGAGCGGGGCGGTCCGCACCTGAATAGCGGCGCGCCAGCCGCATGGCAAGCACGGGGACGCGTTCTTCGCGCGGCGACCGTGACCGTCGTCGCGACTTCAGGCGCGGTCGACAACATCCTCGTCTATTCAAGTCTGCTAGTGGGCCGCACGACGGCGGCGGTCATCGCGGTGGCCTGCACGTTTGCGCTGCTGACAGTCTTGCTGTGTCTGTGTGCGTACGCGACGGCGAGCTCGCGCTCGGTGCTGAAGGCGTTGCACGTCGCGGCGGGCCGCGTCGCACCGTTCATGGCCACGGCTATCGGCCTGTCGCTGCTCATTCGCTTCGGCACCTTGCGATGGATCGTATCGCTCGCCTGAGCCTCGGGCCAAGCGTGCACCAAGCCGGATCGAATCGTGCACCGCGCACCGCAGCCAAGTTCGGCGATGAGGCGCAAGGCGCAACGAAAAGCGCTTGAAACAGGGGTTTTGCAGTGGAAAGGCGGTTGGCACAGGTCTTGCCTTATATCGACCAACTTGTAATGACGAGTTATATCCACCGACATGCGCACAGCCGATCCGATTTTGCCTCTGCCAAGCTCGACACCCGCGGGCGAAGCGTCTGCCGCGCTCGGTGGCCCCAGCCCGCTGTATCTGCAGATCGCCGATATCTTGCGCAACCGCATCCTGCAGCACGCATACCGGCCGAACGAGCAGATGCCTTCCGAGAGCGAGTTGATGTCCGCGTTCGACGTGAGCCGCATCACGGTCCGTCAAGCGCTCGGCAATCTGCAAAGCGAAGGACTCATCTTCCGCATTCACGGTAAGGGAACGTACGTCTCGCGTCCGCGCGCGTTTCAGGATCTGGGCAGCCTGCAAGGATTCGGAACCGCGATGCGAGAGAAGGGCTACGAGACCCACTCGAAGGTGCTGTCGGTACGGACGATCGTGCCGCCCAAGCACGTGCGCGAACGTATCGAGAGCGGCGAGCACGTGACGGAGCTGAAGCGACTGCGTTACCTCAATCGCGCGCCGATCTCGCTCGATGTGTCGTACTTGCCTTCCGCGATCGGTCTTCGTGTCGCGCGTGCCGACTTGGCGAATCGCGACGTGTTCGCCGTGCTCGAGAACGATTGCCAAATCGCGCTTGGTCATGCCGATCTGCGCATGTGCGCGATGCTCGCCTCGGACGAACTGAGCGAAACGTTGGGCGTGGAGGAGCGGGCGCCGATTCTCTTCATCGAGCGCGTGATTCATACGAGTACCGGCCAGCCGCTCGAATACGAAGAGCTGTACTACCGAGGAGACGCCTTCCAGTTCAAGGTCCGCGTCGAGAGACAGACGGCCGAGGCCGAACGTTGAGATTCCAAGCTGGATCACATGTGGGCGCCGGTTCGGCGTCCGGGTTGTCACCGTCTGACATGAGCGTGGCAACGAGCCGTTTCATGTCAGTCAATCTTAGGGTTACGTCATGCGAATCAGAGCTTTGCTAGGCCGTGGGCTGTGCTGCGCTTCACTCGTCGCAATGGGCTCCGTGGCGGTGTTCGGCAACACCGCGCGCGCCGAGACGATCGATATCGGAATCGGCACGCAGGATACGACGACCAACACCGTGACGGGCGGCGTCATCATCAAGCAGTTGCACCTGCTCGACAAGTATCTCCCGCACACGGGCAAGTACAAGGATGTCACGTACAACGTCACGTGGCAAAACGCAACGTCCGGTCCGCCCATCACGAACGGCATGATCGCCGGGAAGCTGCAGATCGGGATGATGGGCGATTATCCGCTGCTAGTGAACGGCGCGACCGGGCATGCGACGAACAACGATACGGAACTCGTCGCGGTCATTGCCTACAACGCTCAGGGGGGCGGAAACGGCGTCGTCGTGCCGAAGGATTCACCGTATTACGACCTTCAAGACCTGAAGGGCAAGCGAGTATCGGTGCCGTTCGGTTCCGCCGCGCACGGGATGCTGCTCGCCGCGTTGCAAAAGCGCCATTTGCCGAGCGACTACTTCGCACTCGTCAATCAATCGCCGGAAGTGGGCAGCACGAGCATTCAGGAAAAGCGCATCGATGCACATGCGGATTTCGTTCCCTTCGCCGAGTTGCTGCCCTATCGCGGCTACGCGCGAAAGATCTTCGATGGGGTGGAGACGGGGCAGCCCACGTTTCACGGCGTCGTGGTCCGCAAGGACTTCGGTCAGAAGTACCCCGAGATCGTGACAGCCTACATCCGAGCGCTGATGGATGCGGACGACTGGGTGCGCGCCGATCCCGAGCGGGCCGCCGAGCAAATCGAATCCTGGACCAAGATCGACAAGGAAGTGGCGTATGTCTTCCTGGGGCCGGGCGGCATCGATACGCTGGACCCGACCATCAAGCCGCGCTGGATCGCCGCGCTCAAGACCGATTACGCGGTGCTCAAATCGCTCGACATGGTCAAGCCTCTGGACATCGACAAGTGGGTCGACGACTCCTTCGTGCGAGCGGCTTTCAAGCAAGCCGGACGCGACTACGACGCACAGCTTGCCAGTCTTTCCAACTATCAAGCGCACGGCGAGGACCCGGTCTGCGACACGAGTGTCAGCGACCCCTCCCAGGCGGGGCAGATATGGCTGGCCGGAGCCGACATCGTTTCGTTCAGTTCCGCGGCTTGCACGCTCGAGGGCGTGAACCGATACCGCGCACAAGGCAAGAAGGTCGATGCCGTCTATTTGACGGATAAGGCGCTCGGTCTCAAGGTTTTCGCAAACGATGCCTTCTACACGCTCGGCAGCGCCGCTGACGGCAAGCCGGACGTCGAGCCCTTTTTGCTCAAGCGCGACGCTCAAGCCAGTGCGGGCAAAAGCGGAGCGAAGGTCGTGAACTACACGCAAGCATTGAGCGCCGTCGGCAACGGAGGTAAGTGAAATGGAAAGGTCTCTCGACATGGACGTCGATCGTGGTGCAACGGTGCTGCCTAAGCCTCCTGCCAAGAGTGCGCGAGCGAGCGCGCTCGAGCGAACGGCTTCGCTTGAATGGGTCCGCACGTTCGGCGTCAGAATCGCGTTCGCCGTGGTTTCCATCGGTGTGCCTCTTGCGGTCTGGTATCTGGGCACACGCTATCGGGTTCAGTTCTACATACGCTTCGAAAACGTGCCGACCCCGCTCGAAGTGTTTCGCGCGGCGGTTCATGTCGCCGCGTCCAACACGTTCGCGACGAACATCGTGAGCAGTCTGAAGCGCATCTTTCTCGGGTTCTTCATCGCACTCGTTTCCGGTGTCGCGCTCGGGCTGTTGATCGGCCGATATCGACTCGTGCGTCAACTTCTGATGCCCGCGATCGAAGTGATGCGGCCCATTCCGGCCATCGCTTGGGTGCCGCTGTCGATCATGCTTTGGCCCACGACCGAATCGTCCATCGTGTTCATCACCTTCGTCGGCGCGTTTTATCCGATCTTGCTCAACACAGTGGACGGTGTCGAATCGCTCGACGGCGTACTGCTGCGTGCCGGACGCTGTCTAGGCGCGAGCGAGGCGCAGCTTTTCAGGCACGTGATTCTGCCGGGCGTCTTGCCGAATGTCTTCACCGGGCTGGCGGTCGGCATGGGCGTCGCCTGGGTCTCGCTGATTGCGGCGGAGATGATTTCCGGGCAATACGGCGTCGGCTATTACACCTGGGAAGCATATTCGCTCGTCAACTATCCGGCGATCGTCCTCGGCATGATCACGATCGGTGCGCTCGGGCTGTTGTGCAGCGGCGGGATTCGTCTGGTGGGGCAGCTGGCGATGCCGTGGCTTGCTTATGTGAACGGAGCGCGCAAATGACCCAAGTCAGCAAAGGACGCATCGACTGCCGCAACATCGGCGTCGTATTCGGTTCGGGAGCGGCGCAAACCGAAGCGGTAAAAGACGTCTCGATCACCGTCGAGCCGCACGAGTTCGTTTCTTTGATCGGCCCATCCGGTTGCGGGAAATCGTCGCTGCTGAGCATCGTCGCGGGTTTCACGAAACCGGCGCGCGGCGCGGCCACGTTGGATGGCGTGCCCATCCGAAAGCCCGGCGCCGAGCGCGGCGTCGTGTTTCAGCAGTATTCGCTGTTCCCCTGGCTGCGCGTGCGGGAGAACGTCGAATTCGGTTTGAAGATGGCCGGCGTCTCGCGCTCCAAGCGAGAAGGTACCGCGCGCACGCTGCTGGGCCTCGCCGGCCTGCTCGCCTTCGAGAACCACTATCCGGACCAGCTATCGGGCGGCATGAAGCAGCGGATCGGGATCGTGCGAGCGCTCGCGGCGAACCCGCGCGTGCTGTTGATGGACGAGCCTTTCGGCGCGCTCGATACGCAAACCCGCACGGTGATGCAAGAGATTTTGACCAATATGTGGCAGCGCTTTCGCTTGTCGGTGCTGTTCATCACGCACGACATCGAGGAAGCCGTGTTCCTTTCGGATCGCATCTACGTCATGACGGCGCGGCCGGGACGCATCAAGGCGGAGATACGGGTTCCGCTGCCGCGTCCGCGTACGGCCGAGATGATCGAAACACCCGAGTTCACCGCGCTGGTCCACCGGCTGAAGACGCTCATCCGTGAAGAGTCGCTGGCGGCCATGGGCTCCGAATTGGACGCCGGCGGCGTGGCGGGGTTCAGCATGGAGATGGGGCCAAACGGAGTCGAAGAGATTCTTTGACTTTATACGAACATCCCTACCCGAGAGCGGGGGATATCGCTCTCGACACGATGGAGTTTTGCAATGAGCAAGAAACCGAACATCCTGTTCTTTCACGTCGATAACCTGGGAATGGGTGAGCTCGGCTGCTATGGCGGCGGCAAACTGCGCGGCGCGGACACCAAGCGCATCGACGCGTTCTGCAAGGAGGGCACCAAGCTCACGCACTACGTGGTCGAACCGCAGTGCACGCCGACCCGCTCGGCATTGATGACGGGCCGCTATCCGATCCGTTCCGGCAATCACACGATCGCGCTCGGCGGCAATGGCGGCGGCCTCGTGACCTGGGAGATCACGATCGCGGAATTGCTGGCCAAGGGCGGCTATAAGTCGTCGTGTCTCGGGAAGTGGCATATCGGCGCGGAAGACGGCCGCTTTCCGACCGACCACGGCTTCGACGAATGGTATGGTCCGCTGCGCACCTACGACGAATGCATGTGGCTGGAAGATCCGCATTACGTGCCTGAGCGCGACGGCTATTCGCATATGCACGAGGGGTTCAAAGGCAAGGGAACGAGGCCGCTGCTCGACGAGCAGCTCACGATGGAAACGAAGAAGACGTGCGACCTCGAGTATCAAAAGCGCGGCATCGACTTCATGCAGCGCTGCGTCAAGAACGACGAGCCGTTCTTCCTCTATTTCAATCACTCGCTGATGCATTTCCCCATGTCGCCGCGCGACGAGTTCGTGGGCAAGAGCACCAATGGCGATTGGGGCGATTGTCTGCTGATGCTCGATCACGACTTCGGCGTACTGCTGGACGAACTCGACCGGCTCGGGGTGGCGGACGATACGATCGTCATTCTCTGCGGCGACAACGGCGCGGAAGATCATCTGGCGGGGCGCGGCACGGGCGGCTTCTTCGACGGCTCGTATTTCAGTTCGGCTGAAGGCGGCATTCGCACGCCGCTGCTGGCCCGTTGGCCCGGCCGTATTCCGGCGGGCGTGGAAAGCAACGAGATGGTGCACGTGACCGATCTGTTCACGACGCTGCTCAAATTCGCCGGCAGCGATACGCCGAAGGACCGGCTCATCGACGGCAAGGATCAGACGGCTTTCTTCCTCGGCGAGCAAGCTACCTCGAACCGCGAGTCGTGCATGGTGTGGCTCAAGGACGAACTGCATGCCGTGAAATGGAAGGATTTCAAGATCAATTTCAAGCGGCAGCAGCATTTCCACGATCCGGAGCTGCCGCTCGGCTTTGCGCGCATCACGCATTTGCAGGAGGACCCGAAGGAGCGCGAGGCCGTCAATCAGCGCTACGTGCGGTGGTGGGTCATGCAGCACGCACATCGCGTGGTGCGCGAGTTCGAAGACAGCGTGAAGCAGGAGGCGCTGATCCCGCCGGGCTCGGAGCTCGATTTCGTGCCGAAATCGGTCTTTAACGCTTAAGCGCCATGGCCGCGCCGATGACGGACGCACGACCCGCGAAACGTGCATGCTGCTGCGCAAGCTCCGAAAGGGAGGCGCCAGCGCCATCGATGAGCCCCGCCCGCACCGAATCCATGGTGCGAATCTTGGGCGGCGAATTCACGATGGGTTCCGATGCGTTCTATCGCGAGGAGCGTCCGGCGCGGCGCGTCACAGCGCCCGATTTCTGGATCGACGTCCATCCGGTTACGAACGCGCAATTCGCCGCGTTCGTCGATGCCACGGGCTACGTCACGCTGGCGGAGCGGCAACCGGACCCGGCGCTGTACCCGGATGCCGATCCCGCGCTTTTGTGCCCGGGGTCGCTCGTATTTAGCCAGCCACCTGCGCGCGTGGGCCTGGGCGACTATCGGCAATGGTGGGCGTATGTGCCGGGGGCGTGCTGGCGGCATCCGCAAGGGCCGCACAGCACGCTGCATGGTCTGGAACAGCACCCCGTCGTTCATGTGACGTTCGAAGATGCGAGCGCCTATGCGTCGTGGGCGGGCAAGTCGCTGCCCACCGAAGTCGAATGGGAATATGCGGCGCGCGGCGGGCTCGACGGCGCTGCGTATCCCTGGGGAGACGAATTCGCACCGGAGGGGCGCCTGATGGCCAATACATGGCAAGGGCAATTCCCCTGGCAAAACACGGCGCTCGATGGCTACGAGCGCACGTCGCCCGTCGGCTCGTTTCCGGCCAATGGCTATGGGCTATACGACGTGGCGGGCAATGTGTGGGAATGGACCGCCACGCGATACGGCAGCGCGCCCGGGATCGAGGAGGCGAAGTCGTGCTGCATTCCGGCGTCGGGCGTCGGCATACAGGACGTGCGCCATGTCGTGAAGGGCGGCTCGCACCTGTGTGCGCCGAGCTATTGCCTGCGGTATCGGCCTGCCGCGCGCCAGGGGCAGACGCTCGACACCTCGACGAGTCATATCGGCTTCAGATGCGTAGTGCGGGCGTGAAACGGGCGGCACGACGCTGTTGTGCCGCATGAAGACGCCCGATCAACGAAACCAGACGACAATCTCCATGAAAAATCCTGGCAGTACGATCGCCATGACGCGCGCGAGCGCGCGCGAAGCATGGCCCACGACGCGCGCCGAATGGCTGCGCGAAATCCTTGCGGGTGTCGTCACGACGCTCGCGCTGATTCCCGAAGTCATCTCGTTCTCTTTCATCTCCGGTGTGGAGCCGCGTTCGGCGCTGTTCGCATCGGTGGTCCTGCTATTGGTCATGTCGCTGTTCGGCGGGCGGCCGGCGATGGTCACGGCGGCGGCCGGTTCCGTCGCGCTGGTCGTCGGGCCGATGGTCCGCGTTCACGGCGCCGGATACATCCTGCCCGCCGTATTGCTAGGGAGCTTGATCCAAGCGGCGTTCGGCGTTCTGGGCCTTGCGCGCATCGTGCGCTTCATTCCGCGCTCGGTAATGCTCGGTTTCGTCAACGCGCTCGGTATCCTTATTTTTTGCGCCCAGATACCGCATGTCGTCGATAAACCGCTCGCGGCCTACGCGCTGTTCGCGATCGCGCTCGCCATCGTGTTGATCGCTCCGCGCTTTCAGCGCGTCGTGCCTTCTCCGCTGATTGCGATCGTCGTCGCCACCTCGCTCGGCGTCGCTTTGCATTTGAACGTGCCGACCGTTGGGGAGGGGCGCCCCATGCCGGCGGATTTGCCGGGCTTGACCGCGTGGACCGTCCCGCTCGATCTGAGCACGCTCGGCATCGTCTGGCAGACGGCGGTCAGCATTGCGTTCGTGGGCCTGCTCGAAACGCTGCTCACCGCCAAGCTCGTCGACGACATGACGGCGACGGGTTCGGATAAAACGCGCGAATCGTGGGCCCTGGGATTGGCCAATCTGTGCGCCGGACTATTCGGCGGAATCGGCGGGTGCGCGATGATCGGCCAAACCGTGGTAAACGTCGGTATCGGAGGCGGGCGCACGCGCGTATCGACGATGGCGGCTGCCCTTACGTTGCTGTTGCTCATGACCGGCCTGAGTGCGGTGATGGCGCGCATCCCGATGGCGGCGCTCGCGGCGGTGATGATGGTGGTCGCGGTGAAGACCGTCGATTGGCACGGCCTGCGGCTCTCGACGCTCAAGCGCATGCCGCTCATGGAAACGTCGGTCATGCTGGTGTCGGTGGCGTTGACCGTCTACACGCGAAATCTCGCGCTGGGCGTGGTCGCCGGCGTGCTGTTGGCGATGGCGCTGTTCACGCGCCGGGCCGCGCATGGAATGCGGACCACGCGCACGGTATCGGCCGATGGCCAAACCGCATGCTACGAGGTGCGCGGCGCACTATTTTTCGGCAGCAGCAACGATTTGATGGACCGGTTCGAGTGCGCGAACGACCCGCGCGCGGTGGTCGTCGATCTGTCCGGCGCGCAGATTTGCGACGCATCGACAGTCGCCGTGCTCGATTCGATCGAAGCGAAGTATCGGCAGCAAGGCGCCAGCGTTCGGTTCGTCGGTCTCGACGAGCGAAGCCGTGCGTTTCATGCCCGGCTCAGCGGGAATCTCAATGTCAATTGACGCTGCGGTGCGAGGCGAAGTGGACGACTTCCCCTCGCTGATTTCGATGTCGGCCGCGCGATAGCGTTAGAAGATGTCGGGCAACAGATGGTGCAGGAACGAGTCGGCGTTGGGCGGCGTCGGCGAAAGGAAACTCGTATCGCCGCTATCGCTGGAGTACAGAACCGCCAATTGCTTCGGATCGGCTTTGGAAGGGCCCGCTTGGTCGGCGCTGTCCGCCGCCCGGAGCCCTAGCACGTCCACCGTGTCATCGGGGTTCGAACTGGGCTTGGCCGGCATCACGACCTCGGCGGTGAGCGCGTGTTTCGTCAGGCTGCGCGCGTCGGGGGCGATATCGACTGTGATCGGCAACGTTTTCCCGTCGCCGGGTTGCAGCGTCACGAGTTGATTGTGATACTCGTCGAACCCTCGGGGCAAATGGGCCAGGTTTTCCGACGTAAGATTGCCGTCGTTGACGAGATTGCCCTCGGAGTCATAGTGGAAGGTCGACGACACGGGCTTGCCCGTCGCGGGGTCGATGTCGGGCTTGCCTGTGCTCGGATCGAATTGCGTCACCGACACCGTATTGTTCAAGTGGTCGAGATTGACTTGCCCGACGATCTGATTCTTATTGTTGGTGATCGTGGCGGTGGCCGTCTCTTCGCCGCCGTCCGTGCCCCACACGACATGAGCATTGCCGACGGTCAAACTGCCGTCCGGCCCGACCGCGCCCGGACCCGAGTTCGGCGTCGGCAAGGGCCGATCCGACAAGGGAGACAATTCTGGCGGCAGGGCGAATGCATGACCTGCATGGAAGACCGGCGTCACGGACGACATGTGAGTTCTCCTGTACGGCTCGTAAGTTGAACGACGACACGGCCCCTGGCGCAGTCCGCAAGACGACCCAGCTGGGTGCGCATCGAACACGGTGAACCGATCGATCCGCGGAAAGTATCGGCGAGAGCCCGCGCGCCTGTAGTCCTGTTTTCCGTAGTCGTTTTTCGATGATTCGGCGAATGGGCGGCTTGGACTGCGCGTAGCCGCAGTTGCCCTGTGAGAGATCGTAGGAGCACGGCCATGGCCGCGCTTAACTCGCCGGGCCGGATTTCAGACGCGCGTCGAGCAAGCGGGCGAGGGCGAGGCCGCCTTCGCGCATGATCGAATCGTGATTCCAGCGAAATACCCATCGAGCGGGTGGAAGACGAGCGAGTGCGCGCATCCAAGGGGCGGCGGTATCGACGTTCCAGTCATAACGCACCACGGTGCGCTCTCCGTCCGGGGTAAAGTGCCAGCAACCCACGCCCTCCAGCGCGCCGCTGGCCTCGCCCTCGAGCGCAACGAGCGGGACGATGCGCGTGACGCGCACGTCGATGACCACGCGGTAAGGCAGCACGCCCTTCCACGTGTAGCGATGAACGGCCCCTAGACCGTCGGCGCGGCCCGCTTGCAATTCGTGGACGGCTTGGACATTCGCCCACCATGTCGGCCACTGCGTCGCATCGTGGATCGCGTCCCATACCGGTTGCACCGGCGCATCGATGCACCACATAGTGGTCAAGCGAAAATCGGCCATCGCGTTCTTTCTCCTTTGCCCTGACACGCATGCTCGATGGGAGGAAGTGGCCCGCACATTGCATGGTACGGCGCAGCGGGCCAAAATCGGTCACACGCGGCCCGGCTACGCTCGAGTATAGGAGGCGGCAATGCGCATGAAGGCGATTGCATTCGCGGTGCGGCGGTGCCGTAACGACCTGCGATGACACGGCCCGCTGTTCCGACCCCGGATTTCATGTCCGACGCGCAGGCGCGCTTCGATGCGCTCGCGAACTACGAGGTCACGCTCAGATCGACATCGGCAAGCGCCGAGGCCATCGTGGTGCGCTACGCCTACCGTAAGCCGGGCTTCGTGCGGATGGACTTCATCCGTCCTCATGCCGGCGCGACGCTTGTTTATAGCCCCGAAACGAGGCAGGTCACGCTTTGGCCGTTCGGTTTCGGCACATTTGCGCGACTGACCTTGAGCCCGGACAGCCGCCTGCTCCAAAGCCCCCACGGCCATCGTGTCGACCAATCCGATATCGGCGCGCTGCTCGTCGACGTGCGCAAGCTTCAAGAGCAGGGCGATACGCGGATCCTGGGCCTCGAGGCTGTCGGCATGTCGAGGGCCGCGCATGTTGTCGTGGAGCGAAGCGTCAAACGTCAGGCGGCCGGTGTATGCCGCTATGAGTTGTGGTTCGACGCAAACCACGGGCTGCCCGTGAAGGTCGTGAGCGAGGGCGCATCGGGCCGGCCGATCGAAACGGTGCTCATGGAGGATCTGAATATCGATGTGCCGATGTCGAGGTTGGCGCCCTTTGGGTAACGCGACACTGGCATGAATGTCGCCTTCTGACTATGCTCGTACAAATCGGGCCGCCGATCCGGGGGATCGATTCCGATCGTTTTGCGCATTCCCCGAGCGCTGTTGCATGCCGATGCTGCACTCAATTCATGTCCGACCGACTGGGTGGGGGAGCCGAACATGCTATTGAACACCTACAAGGCCGTCGCGGCGCTGTCGCTGGCTGCCCTCGCGGCGCTTGCCGTTCTGTCGGTCGGCTTGCCGCACCCAGTCGCCAATGCGATGGGTTTTCTCGCGGTGTTCGCGGTGCTCGTCGCGGTGCAGACGCCGCTTACGCGGTCGTTGCTGCTCGTCTTCAGCGGCTTTCTCATCGCGCGCTACATTGCCTGGCGCTTCGCTTCGTTCCCCCTGCACAGCGCGCTGCCCTCCCAAATCGTGGCGGTGGCGCTGCTCGCGGCCGAACTCTATTGCATGGCCGTAGTGCCCTTCGGCTACTTCGTGAGCGCAAGGCCGCTCGATCGCGTGCCGCCGCCGCTACCGGACGATCGCGCCGCGCTGCCGTTCGTCGACGTCTACATTCCAACGTATTCGGAGCCGCTTGCCGTGGTGCCCCCACGGTATGCGGCGCGGTTGAAATCGACTATCCGCGGGAACGGTTTCGCGTGTTCGTGCTCGACGACGGCTTCCCCCGATCCAAGACGGCGAAGCGGCCCGAGCAGCGAAGCGAACTCGCCGCGCGCGCCGAAGCCTTGAAGGCGCTCTGCGCGCGTCACGGCGCCACGTATTTGACCCGCGAGTCGAATGAGCATGCCAAAAGCGGCAATCTGAACGCTGCGATGGGAAAGACATCGGGCGAATTGATCGCGATCCTCGACGCCGATCACGTTCCGACGCGCGACTTCCTGCGCTCGACCGTGGGCTTTTTCATCGCCGATGCGAAGGCGGCGCTCGTGCAGACGCCTCACTTCTTCACCAATCCCGACCCGCTCGAAAAGAATCTGGGCCTCTTCAACCGCATGCCCGCCGAGAACGATCTCTTCTACCGCGTGGTGCAAAAGGGCCTCGATACGTGGAACACGTCGTTCTTCTGCGGGTCCGGCGCGCTCGTGCGGCGCACGGCGATCGAGGCGATCGGAGGATTCTCGACCGATTCCATCACCGAGGACGCATCGACCTCGGTCAAGCTGCATCAGCGCGGCTGGCGTTCCGTCTACCTGAGCCGGCCGATGGTCGCGGGGTTGCAGCCCGAGACGATTTCCGGCTTTCTCGTCCAGCGCATTCGCTGGGGCGTGGGCATGATGCAGATCCTGATGAAGCAGAACCCGTTGATCGTGCGCGGTCTCGCACTCGCGCAGCGGCTAAGCTATTTCTCCGTCGGGCTCTTCTGGTTCTTTCCCTTCGCACGCCTCGTCACATTCGTCGTTCCGCTGATCAGCATCGTCTTCAAGCTGCAGATGTACCCCGGCGGGACGGAAAACCTGCTCGGCTACACGCTGCCGTATATCGTGGCGGCGTTGCTCACGGCCGAACGGCTCAACGGACGTTTCCGGCGCATCTTTTCCTCCGAGCTCTATGAAACGCTGCAGGCGTTCTACATGTTGCCGGCTATCGCGTCCGCGCTCGTCCGGCCCAATGCGCCCACGTTCAGCGTGACGCCGAAGGGCCAGCAGAGCGAGGCCGATTTCATCAGCGAATTTCGCTTGCCGTTCTACGCGATCTTCGCCGGCTCGGCGATCGGGCTCGTCTGGGGCATCGCCCGCATGGTTCTCGAGCCCGAAGCGCGTTCTATTCTCGCGGCGGCCGTGGCTTGGATTGGGTTCAACCTGTTGCTGAGCTTCGGGGCGCTCGGTGCGCTCTTCGAAAAAGCGCAGCGGCGCGTGCGGCCGCGTATCGCCATCGGCGAGCCGATCACGGTCGTCGATGCGATCGGCGAGCAAGAGGCCTTGCTGGTCGATGCCAACGAACTGGGGTTGCGCATACGCGTGCGTGCGCCGTTGGCGCAGGGGACTTTCGCGGTCAAGTTCGCGGGCCGCTTGCTGAACGCGCGCGTGAGCGCTTTCATCGACAGCGCCCGCGGGGAATACGTCGGGCTCTACACCCCTAGTTGCGCCGAAGACGAGCGGGCGGCCGTCACGTTGGCCTATGGCGACAGCGAGCGATGGCTGAAGCAATGGAAGGAGCGCGAGGCGCCGGCGAACTTCGTGCGTTCGCTGGCCGGCATGCTCCTTGTTTCCGTTAAGGGGGCTCATGCCCACGCGCGCCACGTCGGGCGCAAGGTGTTTCATGGGTAGCGCCATGAAGGGCGGGCTCCTTCGCTTTGCCGCGGCGCTGCTGATGAGCCTCGCCGCCGCGGATGCGTGCGCGCAAACGGCGGCGCGGCCTTTCTCGGCGCTCAGGCCCGCGGGCGGCGCGGCGGCGAGCGCCCATGCGCTCGTCGTCGAACTCTCGCCGCGCGAAGTGCTGAGCGGCGCGCATCTCGACGTCGTGCCCACCGTCGAGCCGCCGATCGGATCGCGTTACGCGGTGTGGGTCAACGGCGCGCTTGCCGCCGATGTCCTCGCAAGCGGGCCGAAGCAGACGCTGGCGCTCGCACCTAATTTGTTCGATCCGGGCGTCAACACGATTCAACTCGCACTGGCGCCGCCGGGCGCGCCGCTCACGAGCGAGCTCGCGCGCCCGGCCGCCGCGAGGGTCGACGACGCCCGGTCGAGGCTGTCGCTCGATTTCGCGGGGCTCAGGCCGAACCCCACGCCCACGCTCGCGCAGATTCCGCAGGCATTCGACGCGCGCGCCTGGCTTGCGCGTACCTTGAGCGTCGATTTGGGGCTAGGCCCGAGCGCCCCCGAGCAGTTGGAGGCGGCCACGCTCGCCGTGCAGCGCATCGTCGCGCGAATGCATCAGGTGGATGTCTCGGTGGCCTATTCGAGCGAAGGCTCGATTGCCGAATGGGGCCGCGAACCGGAGTCATGGGGGCTCAATGAAGAAGACCTCGCCGCTGGCGACACACTGGTCGTCGGCACGCGCGCCACGCTCTCGCGCCAACTCCCCGCTTCGATCGCACGCGCCGTGACGGGGCCGTTCGTCGGTATTTACCCCGCCAATGCGGGCAAGTTCGTTATCGTCGTCATCTCGGGTGTGACCGACGCCGACTGCGTTCGAGCCGCGCAGTGGTTCGCCGATTCTTCGGCCGCGCTGCCCGCCGAAGCGGCCACGGTGATCGGCAAAGATGCGCGCGTGCGACCGCCCGCGGCGCATGCGGCCATTGCGCTCGCGGAGCCGGACCCCGCGCTCGTGCGCGCGACGCTGCGGTTTGCCGCGGCGCGGACGAAGGCGACAGGCGAGGTCGCCGATTTCGCGATACGTTTTTCCGGCGATCCATCGGATGCGAACTACTTTTTCGGCAAGGACTCGGCGCTCCCGCCGGGCCTTCGGCGGCACTTGCCTACCTACGCGCCTTTGCAACCGGGGCAAGCCGTGTCGCTGCCCGCCACCGTCGGGGGCGACTCGTTCGTCGCGATCGTCGGCGCACGCAATGCCGCCGTGGTGGGCGCGGTCGATATGCTGCGCCGTCCGGCTGTGTGGTCGCTCTTCACGCAGCATGCCACGCTGTTCGATACGCGGGCGCAATCGGCTGTCCCGCTGGAGGCGGCAAGGCGTTCGCCGCTCGCCGAGGTCAGGCTCTTTCTGGCCGATCCGCTGACCTTTTGGTCGGTGCTCGGCGCGTTATTGCTGGCCAGCTTCGTCTTCGTCAATCTCGCGTTGAAAGCGCAGGTCGCTCAACGGCTCGAGGCTGCCGGCCAGCGGCCTGCCGGTGAAGCGCCACCTCAAAAATCGACATGAAGCGATCGCTCGTCCTTACCGCGGCGGGAACCGTTCTCGCATGGCATGGCCTCGCCGGCGCGGCGCAACCCTCGACGCTCGCTGCGCCGCCCGCGGGGCCGTCATCGAGTCCGGGCAGTTCGAGCGCGGGCACGGAACGCGGCTGGGGTAATGCGCCCGCCGCTGGAAACGCGGTTCGGCTTGCCGAGCCGCCCGCGCCGTCTCCGAGTGAGCATGCATTGCCCACTGTCCCGCCCCGGGGCGCACGGCGTTCGGTTAGCCCGCGGACGCCCGCGCATGCGAAGCCGGCGACGCCCGCCCAATCACTGGGTTGCCGAAGTCTGCCGGCGAAATGGCGCGAAGCGCAGCAGCTCGCGGACGCGGGACAATTCGACCAAGCCTACGCCGCCTATGCGGCTTTGCTCCATGAGTGCTCGGGCGTAGGCGAGCGCGAGGGCACGGCATGGAAAGCCGCGAAGGCGCTTCCCGCCGCGTATATGGAACGGCTGCTTGCCGATGCCGCGTTCGATGCGCCCAAGTTGCGCAAGACGCGCACCGATATCGAACTGCAGCAGATGTACGCGGAAAACACGGCGGGCAGTCACGACCGCGCGCTGGCGTATTCGCGTTCGCTGCGCGCCGATCCGTCGGTGAAACTCGATGCCGCCGCGCTCGAAGTATCCGGCTGGCTGGAGGAGGAGGCCCATGACGATCTAGCCGCCGAACGGCTGTTTCGCGAAGCGCTCGCCGGCACGACGAATCCCGAGAGCGCGCGCCAAGGGCTGGCGCTTTCGCTGATGCATCAAGGGCGGCTGGAAGAAGCCCAGGCCCAGTCGAGCCAACTGACGAGCCCGGACGGCCGGCGCTTGAACGCGCAGGTCGCGCTGGCGCGCGCCAAGGCCTCGGGCGACCCCGCTCAAGTCGATGCCGCGTTGACGCTGATCGACGAGACGGGCGGGGCGAGCGATTCGGCCACGCGCGCGCTCGTCGGCTGGGCGTTGTTATCGAGCCAGCGCCCGGCCCGAGCGGAAGACATCTTTCGCGCGCTGCATCGGCAAGATCCCGACAACGCGGAATATTCGCAGGGCCTCGCTTACGCGGCCGCCGCCGCGCGAGACTACGCGGCGCTCGATGCGCTCGTCGCGGAAAACAAGCCGGGCACGCCGGCGCAGGCGCGCGAGTCGCTGGCCGAGCACGATGCGCGCCTTGCGCTCTATTCCCGGGCGCGTTCGCTCGTGGGACATCCGATGGAAGGACAGGGGGCGGCGGTGCAGGGGCTATTCGGCCTCGATCGAAAATCGGGCGCAGCCGGGCAAGACAAGCTGACCGTCTGGACGATGCCGCAATTGTCGGCCACGCTGCTGCCCACGCCGACGCTCACGGTGCAAATCGATGCCGCGCTGCTGCGTTTGGACAACGACGTGCGCCACGCATGGGGCAAGCAATTCGGCGCCGCGGCGCGCACCGATTGGCATGACGGCGCGCTTTCTTTCGGCGCGGCCGTCGAAGCGCCGGGCCGGGCGCCGGAGCAGTGGCTAGGCAAGATTCGATACCAAAGGTACGCTCAAAACGAGCAATCGTTCGTGCGACTTACCGCGGCGCGCGACGGCATTTACGACTCGCTGCGCGCGTACGAAGGGACGGCCGCCGGCCTGGGTCCCGCGATCTCGTCGTCGCTCGAACTCGCCGCGGGGCAGCCCATCGGCGGTACGGCTTGGCATGTGGCTGAAACGCTCGCAGGCGGCGTCGTGATGGCCACCGGCACCGCCTTCAATCCGTTCTACTCGGTGAGCCTCGGCCTGACGCGGGATTTTTTCGTGAAGGGCTGGAGCTGGCTCAACACGGGCCCAGACCTGCGGTTCAGTTCCTACCGTTACGACGCAAACCGCTTCGATGGTCCGTACGCCGGGTATTGGAGCCCGAAGTCGAATCGCGAGGCAGGGCTCGTCTTCAATGCGCAGACGCAGGAGGGCGGCCGCCTCCTGTTCAAGACAGGTGCTCGCGTAGGCTATGCCACGCGCGAGTTGTACACGGGCCGGGCCTCGGGCGCGTTCGGCGAGGATACGACGACGCTTGCGGGGCTCGTCGCAACGAACCTCATCATGGGCGCAAGCGTGGGATTTCGCGCTTCTCCCGGCTATCGGGATCTGAGCGTCATCGCCTGGCTCAAGCTTCCGCTCGATGCACGTGCGCATCTTCGCGTGGTGGATCTCGTCACGCCGCGAGGCTTTTAGGCGTTGCCGGCTCGTCGGCGAGCGGGCGCTCGTGGTTTTCGCCTGGTAGGACGCGTCTTTGCTCGGTCATTGCGTGGCGAGCGGTGTCGGACCTTGGCATTGGGCGTCGGAAGCGGCTTGCGTGCCGGGCGGGCAACGATGCGGGTGAAGGCGCCGTTCGCGCTGCCGCTTTTCGCGCATGCGCGCTTCGCGGTTGCGCTCGTCCTGCAGCGCTTGTTGACGCAGCGCTTCTCGGCGTAGCGCTTCTTGCCGGAGCGCATCGCGGCGCACTGCTTCCTCACGCAGCGCGTCCCGGCGCATTGCTTCTCGACGCAATGCATCTTCGCGCATGCGGTCTTGGCGCATCCGCTCTTCGCGCATCCGCTCTTCGCGCATGCGATCTTCGCGCATGCGCTCGGCCCGGCGATTGTCCTCGAGTGCGCTGACGTGGATCACCGTGGCGCAGCTAGCCGCTTGGTTCATGTCGCCGGCGCAAGCTTGAGCGGGGTGCGCGATCGCATGTGCGGATGTGAGCAGCATCAGGTAGCAAGCGCCACGCGCGAAGCGCTGGGAGCACAAAGCCATTTGGAACTCCGGCCACATGGAAGTTGCCATGGTCGCATCAGGGGGGGAGCCAGTTCGAAGGGAAAGCGAAATGATCGACCGCACAGCGAACCCGGTCGTACGCCTTGAACGCCACCACGTACCGGCCGACGAGGCCGACCGATGAGCGGCATCCACGGCGCAATCGCCGTTCTTCGCAAATCCGGTTGTCCCTTCGCGGACAGACGGCACAGCGGCGCTCACTCGGTTAGTGTCGAACCGAATCTCGACACGAGCGCCCGTATGCGGTTGGCAAGCCTCGGCATGCTGGAGCGCCAGCCAACTATCCCGTCATCGGAGGAGTCCCATGCGAGCGGATCGCTCGAGTCAAACCGCCGAGTTCGTGGCGATGTATCGCGCCGCGCATCAAGTGCTCGATGCGCCGCCGCTATTTGACGATCCGTTTGCCATTTTGATGACGCATCCGCAGTTTTCGCGTGCATTTCAAGCGGATCCGGAAAGTAAGCGAGCGCAATTGGCGCCGGCTCGCCGGGTTTTCTTGGCCGCGCGCAGCCGCTATACGGAAGATCGGCTGGCGCATGCGCTCGGGCAGGGCTGCACGCAATACGTCGTGCTCGGCGCTGGGTTCGACACGTACTGTTTGCGCAGCAAGGACCGGTCGCTACGGATCTTCGAAATCGATCATCCCGCCACGCAGGCGACGAAACTCGCCAGGTTGCGTAACGCCGGCGCGAAAATCGGGCCTCGGACATCGTTTCACGCCGCCGACTTCACGCGCCAGCCGCTGAAGGAGATCCTCCTGGACGCCGGCGTCGATCCGGCGCTACGCGTATTCGTATCGTGGCTTGGCGTCGCGCAATATTTGCCCCGGGAAGTCATTCGCGCCGCGCTCGCGGATATCGCCGGGTTCAGCGCGCAAGTCGAGATCGTTTTCGACTACACATTGCATTACTTACTGCAAAACCAGACGCAACGCTTCATCTTCGACACCTCGCGTCGTTTCGCCGCGTGGAAAGACGAACCGTTTCGCAGCATGTTCAGGCCCGAGGAAATCGTCGAGCTGTGCGGCGCCGCGGGATTTTCCGCGACAACGACGACGAGTCTGGACGAACTCAATGCGCTCTATTGCGATCCGGCCGGCAGTTCGCCGAGAATAGCGGGCATCAATCAACTGGCCTACGCCTGCGTCGAACGGCGAGGATCGCGTCATACAGCGGGCTGACGGGCGCGCGCCCGCGATGGCCGGGTGAGGCGTTCGCTCGATGTTACGCCTCCTTCAAAGGAAACGAGCAATAGATGGACACCGGATTTACGGAATTGCCTGTCTACTTCTACGGCTATCACGACATAGAGACGTTTTGCCTATCCCAACGAGCATCATTGGCTAGGGAGCGCATTGGCTTAATCTTGGGCGTCATGCGCGGAGGCGGAATCCCCGCGCTGATGCTGTCCCAGATGTTGGGTATTCCGGTCGACTTCGTCCATTACGATCGTCGCGAAGCAAAGGCCGAAATCCGAAGCGACAAAGCGTTCGAACTCATTGCGTCCTGCGTGAAGGCAGGCCAAAAGATATTGCTGGTGGAGGATATCGCCGGCGTCGGGCAAACGCTGATTGATTGCTACGAATATGTGCGCGCGTTGGTCGAAGACGCGGCCTCGCTCAAAGTGCTGGCGCTGGTGCATCACGAGAACAGCAGAACTAAACCGGACTACGGGAAGGATTGCGCCGGAGTTCGAGCCATCTTGCCGTGGGAAAGGTACGTCACGAGCCGGCTTTGCTTGGAGGATTTTTTAAAGACGGGGCGGGCGTTGCCGGACGATCAACGCTACAAGAAGACGCTGGCCATCGACGATGGGGCCGCCCCTCTAGACCTCGGGCTCGACTGGCCGGTGGATCATCGTCTCGCGTGCGATGGGGATGACGATTCTATCGTGGCGGCCGTTCGAGCGATCGGCCCCGAGGAAATTTACTGCAATAGCGAGCGGCTGATCGCTTCGATACTGGAAAAGCTCCCGTTCGCGATCGTCTACAAGGTGATCGATCGAAAGCGGTATCGGATCATCGCGGTGGATTGAGCGTCGAAGTGGGCGCGCTCAAGGCGGAGGGCGCAGTCCCTTTCGCGCGATCTTTGCGGTGCGGCGCGCCGCGCGTGCGCATCGGCGCCCACGGACAGAGGGCTCGGCATCGATATCGTCCGAGCCCTCTGCTTGCCGCGGGCCTGCCTGCCGCTTACGCCTCGGCTGTGCTGGCGACTTGCGCTGCTTCGCTCGCCTCGGGCGTGCGGATGAGGTAGTCGAATGCGCCCAACGCTGCCTTGGCGCCATCGCCCGCGGCGATCACGATCTGCTTGTACGGCACCGTCGTGCAGTCGCCGGCGGCGAACACGCCCGGCACGTTCGTCTGCCCCTTGGCGTCGACGACGATCTCGCCAAACCGGCTCAATTCAACCGTGCCCTTGAGCCACTCGGTGTTGGGCACGAGGCCGATCTGCACGAACACGCCTTCGAGCGCGACCGTGTGTTCTTCTCCGCTCGCACGGTCCTTGAAGCGCAGTCCGTTGACCTTGTTGCCGTCGCCGGTGATCTCGGTCGTTTGCGCGTTCACTCGCACCGTGACGTTCGGCAGGCTGCCGAGCTTGGCCACCAGCACCGCGTCGGCCTTCAACTGATCGTTGAATTCGATCAACGTGACATGTGCGACGATGCCAGCCAGGTCGATCGCGGCTTCGACGCCCGAGTTGCCGCCGCCGATCACGGCCACGCGCTTACCCTTGAAGAGGGGCCCGTCGCAGTGCGGGCAGTACGCCACGCCCTTGTTTTTGTATTCCTGCTCGCCCGGCACGTTGACGTTGCGCCAACGCGCGCCGGTCGACACGATCACGCTGCGGCTCTTCAACGTACCGCCGTTTTCCATCCGCACGGTCACGAGGCCGCCCGGCTGCGTCGCCGGAATCAACTCGACGGCGCGTTGCTGCGACATGATGTCGACGCCGTAATGGCGCACTTGCGCTTCGAGGGCCGCGGAGAACTTCGGGCCGTCGGTTTCGAGCACGGAGATGTAATTTTCGATCGACAGCGTATCGTTGACTTGGCCGCCCATGCGTTCGACGGCGATGCCGGTGTCGATGCCTTTGCGGGCGGCGTACACCGCCGCCGCCGATGCAGCCGGGCCGCCGCCGACGATCAGCACGTCGAAGGCGTTCTTGGCGTCGAGCTTGGCCGCGTCGCGCTGGGCCGAACCGGTGTCGAGCTTGGCGACGATTTCCGCGAGGTCCATGCGGCCCGCGCCGAACATTTCGCCGTTCAGATAGACGCTCGGCACGGCCATGATCTGGCGCTCGTCGACTTCGCTTTGGAACAGGGCGCCGTCGATCACCACGGTCTTGACGCGCGGGTTCAGCACGGCCATCACGCTCAGCGCCTGCACGACGTCCGGACAGTTGTGGCACGAGAGCGACATATAGACCTCGAAGCGATAGTCGCCGTCGAGCGCCTTGATTTGCTCGATCAGCTCCGGCTCGACCTTGGGCGGATGGCCGCCGGTCCAGAGCAGGGCGAGTACGAGCGAAGTGAATTCATGCCCGAGCGGGATGGCCGCAAAGCGCAGGCTTTGACCACCGCCCACGGGGTTCAGGCTGAACGAGGGCTTGCGCGCGTCGTCGCCGTCAGTGCGCACGGTGATCTTGTCCGACAGCTCGGCGATAGTCCGCAGCAGTTGCTCGAGCTCGCGCGAGCTCGATTGCTCGTCCAGCGACGCCACGAGTTCGAACGGCTGGTTCACACGCTGCAGGTAGGCCTGCAATTGGCCCTTGAGGCTGTCGTCCAACATGATGATCCTCGATGCTTGAGAAGTTGCGAACTGGCTGATTCAATGCCGGCCGGGGACAGCCCGGCCGGCGCGTCAATCCATCGATGCGATTGACGGCGATGGCGATGCTTAGATCTTGCCGACCAGGTCGAGCGACGGGGTCAGCGTCTTCGCGCCTTCCTTCCACTTGGCCGGGCAAACTTGGCCGGGGTTGGCGGCGACGAATTGCGCTGCCTTGAGCTTGCGCAGCGTTTCCGACACATCGCGAGCGATCGCGTTGTCATGCACTTCCATCGTCTTGATGACGCCTTCCGGGTTGATGATGAACGTGCCGCGCAGCGCGAGGCCTTCTTCCGGAATGTGCACGCCGAAGGCGTTGGTCAGTTGGTGCGTCGGGTCGCCGACGAGCGGGAACTTCGCCTTGCCCACGGCTTCGGACGTTTCGTGCCACACCTTGTGCGAGAAGTGCGTATCGGTCGTGACGACGTACACTTCCGCGCCGGCCTTTTGGAACTCGGCGTAGTTTTCGGCTGCGTCTTCGACTTCCGTCGGGCAGTTGAACGTAAATGCAGCCGGCATGAAGATCACGACCGACCATTTGCCCAGGAGCGACTGTTCGGTGACCTCAACGAACTTGCCGTTGTGGAACGCTTGGGCCTTGAACGGTTGGACTTGGGTGTTGATAAGCGACATGAAGTTTCCTTGAACAGTGGTGGGTTGGAACATGTGCCGTTGTTGACGGACTCTATATTGATGAAATCTTACAACAAATTCAATTCGATAGTTTCTATCTAAGCGATAAAGGCGGACTAACAGGATCATAGGTCGGGCGAAGGCGTCGGCGGCGGGGCCCGCGGCTGATGCCGCGCGCGATTCGCCACGGCTATTCACACCCGCGCAGCCTGCGTGCCAACCAAGCCGGCAGCCGGCCGATCAGCTTTTAGAGGTCCACGGATTGATGACCCGCACCCCGCCCGCCTCATAGGGGGACGTGTCGCGGGACGCGACGGTGAATCCTCGCGAAACCGCGATGGCGGCAATATAGCCGTCCGGGGTAGGGAAGCCGCGTCCAGCCTTTCTGGCGGCGAAGGCCAAACGCGCGTGGTGACGTACGGCGTCGACGTCGAACGGCAATATGCGTCCCTCGAAGAGCTCGGTTAAGCCGTCTAGTGCATTCGCGAGCAGATTTTTGCGCTTGCCGGTGGGCAGCGCCGCGATGCCGAACAGCAGTTCCGCCAACGTCACACTCGATAAGTACAACGTTTCGGCGGCTTGCTCATTGAGCCAAGCTCGGACGGCGACATCCGGCTCCGGCTTCATTGCTTCCGAAACTACATTGGTATCCAAAACAATCATTCAAACCTCATCGGCTCCGCCGGCGTCTTGTCTCGTCCCTCGTCAAAGACAGCGAAGTCTTCATTCGTTAGACCCACTTTGCGACCCAAGGCGGCCAAAGCGTCGCCCAATCGCACGCGTTTTTCCGGTTTCACAGTGCTTGCGAGAATTTCCCGCACTTCGGCTTCGGTGCTGTGCCCGTGCTGGGCGGCGCGAAGTCTTAGCGCCCGGTGCACGTCGTCGGGCACGTTGCGTACAGTTAGAACGGCCATCGTCAACTCCTTTGTCCTGCTGTCGATGACGTCAATTGTAGCAATTTGCTGTCGCCAAGGCTATCTGCGGCGGCGGCTTGGGCGAGGGAGCTCCCGCGGAGCGGGAATTGCGCGGGTTGGGGTAAGGTAGACCCTCGGAGTCTACGTCTCGCCGGCCCTTGAGCGCCCCATTCGTGCGGCTCCGGCACGTCGAACGGGGGGGCTCATGCAGCCCAAGGGCAATCGCGCGATCACGTTATGGACGCAGCGCCGCTTGAGTCCGGAGGAAGCCGTCGCGCACAATCCTGCGTTCAAGCAGTCAAGGGCACGACGGCTTGTTTCAACTCATCGAGAAAGCGCTTGCGCCACCAATGCACGTCGTAGCGCCGTATGGTGGCCATCAATGAGGCATGCCGCTCCACGCGTTCTTGGATCGGCATCGTCAGCGCGCGCTGGATGGCCTCGGCCATCTCTTGCGTATCGTACGGGTTCACCAGCACCGCTTCCTTGAGCTGTTCCGCCGCGCCGGCAAAACGCGACAGGACGAGTACGCCAGGGTCAGTCGGATCCTGGGCCGCGAGAAACTCCTTCGCGACGAGATTCATGCCGTCGCGCAACGGGGTAACGAGCGCGACTCGGCTCGCGCGATACAAACCGGGCAGGCGCTTGCGCGCCACGCTGCGATGAATGTAGCGCACGGGCATCCAGTCGAGTTCGCCATAGTCGCTATTGATCGCGCCGCAAAGGCTGTCCATTTCACGACGCAGATCGTCGTACGCATCGAGGTCTTCGCGGCTCGGCGCCGCGATCTGGATCAACGTCGCGCGGTCGCGGTTCTCTTCGTGGCATTCGAGCAGGCGGCGAAAGGCTTGAAGGCGCTGCGGCAGTCCTTTGGAATAGTCGAGCCGGTCGACGCCGACGAGCAGCTGCCGACGCGAGTATTCCTTTCGCATGCGCTCGAACATGTCCATTCCTTCGCGGCTTCGAGCGAGTTTAGAGAACTCCTCGATGTCGATGCCGATCGGAAACGCCGCCAGTCTGGCGGTTCGGCCGAATGCGCGGAATGTTCCGTCGGGCAAGCGCTCCACGTTGATTTCGGCTTCGAGGTGGCGCGCGAAATGCGTCAAATCGCTTTCCGTTTGAAACCCGATCAAATCGTAGGCGAACAGCGATCGAACGAGCCAGGCATGCTCCGGGATGGCAGCGAAGATTTGAGGTGGCGGAACCGGAATATGCAAAAAGAAGCCGATTCGATTCTCGCAGCCCAAGGCGCGTAATTCCGCGGCGAGCGGGATCAGATGATAGTCGTGCACCCAGATCACGTCGTCCGGCTTGAGCAGCTTGTGCAATGCGTGAGCGAACTTTCGATTGACGCGGCGATAGGCGTCGGCGAATCGCTCGTCGAATCGTGCCAGGTCGAGCCGGTAGTGAAAGACCGGCCATAAGACGTTGTTGGCGTAGCCGAGATAATAGTTCTCGTATTCTTCTCGGGTGAGATCGGCCGTGGCGAGCTGGACATTGCCGACGGTTTGAACGTTGACCTTCGTGCAAGTCCCTTCGTCGGATGCGTCCTCCCGTTGGCGACCGCTCCAGCCGAACCAGATACCGCCGGTTTCGCGCAAGCTTTCCCTGACCGCCACGGCAAGGCCCCCAGCGGCGGGTTTTTGAGGATTTGCAACGCGGTTGGAAACGACAACCAGACGGCTCATCGGGTCTCCTTTGGCTATGTTGTGGTTCGAATGCACCGAGCAATGCCCGATGCTTTCGACGACACTTCGATCCTTCGTTGCGGCGAACCTTGAATCCAAGGGCTCGAATCGGATCGGCAGCGAAGGTCTTGGCTAGAGGGAAAGCGCCGCGCATCGCACCTCGTTGCGACGTCATCCGGCACGGTGGGCGGCCGTGAAACCGCGGCACGCTCGAGAAGGCGGTCGAACGCATCGTCGACACGCCGTACGCCGCTCGTGGCGCCTGAGCGACGGGCATCGTTTGACGATGCCGAGTACGCATGCGAGAGCGATGAGAAGAGCGTACGACCGGGATTTTAAACGATGCGGCGCGACTCGGCCATGTGAGGCGTTCGAGCATCCGCGCCGTTACGAGTAAACTGCGTGCTTGGCCCAAGCTAGGGAAAGCGCCTTTTTGCGCTATCCAAGGCATCGGGCAGTTCGTTTATCCCACGCAATGCCGCCTCATGACAAACAAACCGATCGCCACGCCTTTCAGCGAACTTCCGCTCGCGCCTGCGGTACTCGCTAACCTCGACCGGCTTGGGTATGTCTCCATGACGCCGATCCAAGCGATGAGCCTGCCGGTCGCGCTCGCCGGGCACGACTTGATCGCCCAGGCGAAAACGGGAAGCGGCAAGACGGCCGCATTCTCGCTCGCCTTGCTCGCACGGCTCGACGCACGCCGATTCGACGTGCAAGCCATGGTCCTGTGCCCGACGCGAGAATTGGCCGATCAGGTCACGCAGGAAATCCGCCGCCTGGCGCGCGCCGAGGAAAACATCAAAGTGCTGACGTTGTGCGGCGGCACGCCCATGGCGCCGCAAACCGCTAGCCTCGAACATGGCGCGCATATCGTCGTGGGCACGCCGGGGCGGATCATGGACCATCTGGAGCGGGGCAGCCTTGCACTCGGCGCTCTGAATACGCTCGTGCTCGACGAAGCGGACCGCATGCTCGACATGGGCTTTTACGACGATATCGCGAAGGTGGTCGGTCAATGTCCGAAGGAGCGCCAAACGCTGCTGTTTTCCGCGACGTATCCGGAGGGCATCGCCAAGCTCAGTCAGCGGTTCTTGCGCAACCCAAAAGAAGTGAGGTTGGAAGAGCGCCACGACGACAGCAAGATTCGCCAGCGTTTCTATGAAGTGACCGAAGACGAGCGGCTGCACGCGGTCGGCCTGTTGCTGAACCACTACCGTCCGGTGAGCACGCTGGCGTTCTGCAACACGAAACAGCAATGCCGCGATCTGCTTGACGTGCTGCGCGCGCAGGGCTTTCACGCGCTGGCGTTGCACGGGGAGCTCGATCAGCGCGAGCGCGATCAAGTGCTGATCCAGTTTGCGAATCGAAGCTGCTCGGTACTCGTCGCGACCGATGTCGCCGCGCGCGGGCTAGACGTGGCCCAGCTCGAAGCGGTCATCAATGTCGACGTGACGCCGGACCCGGAAGTGCATGTGCACCGAATCGGCCGCACGGGCCGCGCGGATCAGGACGGCTGGGCGCTGACCCTCGTCAGCATGAACGAAATGGGGCGTGTGGGCAGCATCGAACAGGCGCAAGGGCGCGATCTCGAATGGCACGCACTTGCCGAACTCAAGGCCGAAAACAATGCCCCATTGTTGCCGCCGATGGAAACGCTGCAGATTCTAGGCGGACGCAAAGAAAAGATTCGCCCCGGCGATGTGCTCGGCGCGCTCACCGGCGAAGCGGGTTTTAGCAGCGCGCAGATCGGCAAGATCAACGTGACCGAATACTCGACCTATGTCGCGGTCGAGCGAAGCATCGCACGGGATGCGCTGCGCAAGCTCAACGCGGGCAAGGTCAAGGGCAAGAAGGTCAAGGTCCGGTTGATGGATGAGTGAAGCTCGATCGGCAGGCCTGTAAGCACTGGCTTGTTGCCGTCGAGCCGAGCATCGATCGTTGGGGAGCGTGCCGGCGTCATACGCCGCGCTATCGAAGAAAAGACATGAAACGACTATTCCTAGCCGCGCTTGCGGCCACCTGTTTCGCCACCGGCGTTCGGGCGCAAAGCAATGAGCCCGGTCCGTTCGTCACGCCTTCGGGCAAGCTGCAGTTCCTGCAAGCCGGCGCGGAATTCTCGGGGATGCTCGACTCGGAAATTTTCGATCGCTTCGGCGCGAATCGGCTCACGCATTTCGATGATGTCGATCAGGCGAACGATACGGTCGTGCGCACGCTGGTGCTGACCGATCGCGGCCCCGTGCTCTACGATTTCCGCCGCCATCCGCCGCTCGTGCAGCGTTTGGGCAAGCGCATGACGGTGAGGCGCGTGTTCTGGCAGGGCGATGAGGTCGTATTGCAAAGCTCGACAGGCTGGTTTCGGTTCAAGGGCGGTGTCTTGACGAACCTGCAGTCGTCGAAGATGACGTTTCATTGATCACGCGCCGGCGGCTCCCCATCGCCCGGCCTGGACCGAATGCTGGCCGCGCCCAGCCCCGCTCCGGTGAACGCGCACGCCGCGCACACGAGCGCGACGGCACGCAGCGGCGCGCCATGCGCCCCAACGAACACGATGCCGAGAACGGCAATCGCAAGTAAGCTCGCCACGCGTGCAACGGAATTGTTGATGCCGGAGGCGACGCCGGCGCGCTCGTTCGGCACCGAACTCATGACGGTCGTGGTCAGCGGCGCGACGGTGATCGTCATGCCCAGCCCGAGTACGGCCAGTGCAGGGAAGTAACCGGACCAATAGCCGCCGCGGGCGAGCGGCAGCGCCAGGAGCGCAAAGCCTATCCCGGCCGCGCAAGGGCCTGCCGTCAGAAGCGCGCGCGGACCATAGCGGCTCGTCAGCCCCCCGGTGAAGCGCGACAGCGACCCAATGATGACTGGCACCGGCAGCAGCGCGGCACCCGCTTCCGTAGCGGTGTAGGCATGCGCGCGGATCAGCGTGTACGGCAGAAAAAACAGCAAGCCGCCCAAGCCGAAGTAGAGCAGCAGCGTGACAAGATTGGCGCCGGTGAATTCGCGCGAGCGAAACACGTCGAGCGGCACCATCGGATGGCGGCTATTCGCTTCGATCGCCACGAATGCGGCCAGCGCCAGCACACCGGCGCCGATCGTCCCGGCGACGAGCGGATCGGCGAATCCTCGCGCTGGGGCCGCTGTGAGCCCATAGGTGAGGGCGGCCAATCCCGCCGCCGCGGTCAGCGCGCCTAGCCAGTCGAGCTTTTGCGGTGCATCGAGTTTGTGGCTGTTCGGCACGGACGATGCGGCCAAGACGATCGTCACCGCCGCGAGCGGCACATTGAGAAAGAAGATCGCGCGCCAAGAAAACGCATCGACCAGCCAGCCTCCCGCCACCGGTCCCGCCGCGGACATCATCGCGCCTACTCCGGTCCAAATGCCGATCGCCCGCCCGCGCGCTTCGCCTTCGAATACCGCGCCGATGATGGCAAGACTGCTCGGGACGAGCAACGCCGCGCCGACGCCCTGGGCCGCGCGCGCGGCGATGAGCGCATCCGCGTGCGGCGCCAGCCCGCAGGCGGCCGAGGCCAACGAGAAGAGCCCGATGCCGGCGATGAACACCGTGCGTCGGCCGAGTTTGTCGCCCATCGACCCACCGACGAGAACCAAGGACGCGAGAAACAGCAGATACGCGTTGACCACCCACTGGATGGCGGCAACGCTCGCGCCTAGGTCGCTTTGAATGGAGGGCAGCGCGACATTGACGACGGAGCCGTCGATGAACGCCATGCTCGAACCGAGGATCGTCGCGGCCAGTGCGCGACGTTTGCGCTGACACGGCCGGTCGACCGTGGTTGGCTGCGTGCGAATGATCAGTTCGTCACAGGGCGCCGCTTGCACGGCGACGGCGTGCGCGGTATCGCGCGGACGATCGAAAACGTCTTGGCTGGCCAAATTCGCTCCCGTCCCAATGGATCCGGCTGGGGAATAGAGCGCGTCCGCTCGTGACTCGGCGGAAGAGACGCGCGCGCAGTTCGCAATCAGTATGACGCACGGCGTCGCCGATGTACTGCCCGCCGTGCCGAGCCGCTTAGCCCTTTGGGACAACAAAAATGTATAGACAACATAATTCATATGACGATAAGACGCTAGGGCATACCCGAATAAAGGCCGAATTTATGGGGGTTCCACTTGATCCGCATTTTTGTTTCGTGCAATGTTGTCTATACAACCTCGCAGCAAAGCAGGCATCGGTGCGAGTCAAGTCTTTTCCCACGCAATAGGAGTGTCGAAATGAACGTGAAGCGCACCATGCTCGTCAAGGCATGGATCGGTGCGGTACTGGGTACGGCTTTGCTGACGGGGACCGCCGAGGCGAAGGAATGGACGTCGGTCACGGTGGCGACCGAAGGCGACTACGCACCGTGGAACCTGACGGAAGCCGGCGGCAAGCTGAGCGGTTTCGAGCCGGAACTGATGGCGAACCTGTGCGCCCGCATCAAACTGCAATGCAAACTCGTCACGCAAGACTGGGACGGCATGATTCCGGGCCTACAGGCGGGCAAATTCGACGTGCTGGTCGACGCCATCTCTATCACGCCGGAGCGCGAGAAGATCATCGGCCTGTCCAAGCCCTATGCCGCGACACCCGCGACGTTCGCCGTGGCCGATACGACGATCCTCCCAAAGGCCGCGGCCAAGCCCGTCGTGGTCAAACTCGACAACAACGCGCACACGGGGCAACCCGGCGTCGAGGCGCTGCGCAAAGCCTTGAAGGGCAAGTCGATCGGCATTCAGTCGGGCACGGTGTACACCGACTTCATCCAAAACAACTTCAAGGACGTCGCGACGATTCGCCAATACAAGACTGCGCCCGAGCGCGATCTCGATCTCGCGAACGGCCGTATCGATGCATCGTTCGACGATGTGACTTATTTCACTTCGGGCGCGAACAAGAATGCGTCGATCGTGATGGCCGGCCCTGAAATCGCGGGTCCGGTCTGGGGGCCGGGCGAAGGGTTGGCGTTCCGCAAGCAAGACGCCGATTTGAAGGCGAAATTCGACACGGCGATTGCGGCGGCGATCGCGGACGGCACGGTCGCGCGCCTTTCCCAGAAGTGGTTCAAGACGAACGTCGCACCCTGAGCGGCATGAAGGAATGGGCAGCGTGAAGATTCGGAGCGGAACATGAATGCGTTCGAAATGTTCGGATTTGGCGTCAACGGGTGGGGCACGGTATTGCTGCTCGGCGCGTTGATGACCGTCGTATTGACGCTTGCTGCGCTAGCCATCGGCGCGGTATTCGGCGCCATCGTCGCGGCCGCGAAGCTCTCGCATTTCCGCGCTGCCGGTTTTCTGGGGGAGTGCTATACGACGGTCTTTCGGGGCGTGCCCGAACTGCTCGTGATCTACCTGTTCTATTTCGGCGGGTCGAGCTTCGTCTCGGCGCTTGGGCATTGGTTCGGCGCCGAAGGGTTCGTGAGCGTGCCGCCGTTCGCGGTGGGCGCATTCGCCGTGGGCATGATCTCCGGTTCGTATCAGGCCGAGGTCTACCGCGCGGCGGTGCTGGCGGTCGCCCCTGGCGAGATCGAAGCGGCGCGGGCGATCGGGATGCCGCGGCGAACGATGCTTCGCCGCATCCTGATCCCGCAGGTGCTTCGTTTCGCGCTGCCGGGCATCGGCAACGTATGGCAGATGAGCCTCAAGGATTCGGCGCTGATCTCGGTAACGGGGCTGGCCGAGCTCATGCGTCAAAGCCAGGTCGGCGCTGGCTCGACGCACGATTACTTCGGTTTCTTCATCGCCGGCGGTGTGCTGTATCTCGTGATTACCGGGGTGTCGAATCGTATCTTCGGTCGTGCGGAGGCGGTCGTCGGGCGCTCGTTCAAACGTAACTTTGCTCGTAACTGATCGCCGCCCGGGGATAACACATGTCGATCGATTTCGCTTTCCTCTACGACACCATGTGCCGGTTGTTGGCGGCGGTGCCGGACACGCTTGGGATCTTCTTCGCGTCGTTGGCGCTGGGCGGTTTGTTCTCGCTCGTCATCGTCGCGATGCGCGTCTCGCCGTATTGGCTGCCGAACCGCTTTGCACGCCTATACATTTTCGTGTTCCGCGGGTCCCCGCTGCTGATTCAGATGTTCCTGATCTACTACGGGCTCGGCCAATTCGGCGTCATTCGCCACAGCCTGCTATGGCCGCTGCTGCGCGAGCCCTACGTGTGCGCGGTGCTCTCGCTCGCGCTGTGCACGGCGGGCTATACGGCGGAAATCATTCGCGGCGGCCTGATGGGCGTGCCCATCGGGCAAATCGAGGCCGGCTACGCCATCGGCATGTCGGGCTTCAAACTGTTGCGCCGCGTGATCGCGCCGATCGCGCTGCGGCAGTGCTTGCCGGCCTATTCGACGGAAGCCGTGCTGCTCGTCAAATCGACGGCGCTCACGAGCCTCGTCACCGTCTGGGAAGTGACTGCGGTGGCGCAAGACATCATCCGCCAGACCTACCGCACGACCGAAGTCTTCGCGTGCGCGGCGTTGATCTATCTGTGCTTGAACTTTGCGATCGTGCGTGTGCTCGGCTTGGTTGAAAAACGGTTGTCGCGGCACCTGCGCGCGCCAACGCGGCCAGCACCCGCGTCCGCTTCGGCCAATCTCGCCCGCGCCGCTTCACGCTAGCTCGGCACGCATTAGACGGAGAACCCCATGAATACGTCCGCACCTGTCACGCTGTCGGTCAAGAATATTCAAAAATCCTTCGGCGACCACCACGTCCTGAAGGGCATATCGCTCGATGCCAAGGAGGGGGACGTGATCTCGATCCTCGGCGCGAGCGGGTCCGGCAAGAGCACGTTCCTGCGCTGCCTGAACTTGCTCGAGACGCCGGACGACGGCTCCGTTTCGCTCGCCGGCGAAGAGCTGAAGATGAAGCGACGCGGCGACGGACGCCTGCAGCCGGCGGATCGCCGCCAGGTCGATCGCATGCGCTCGCAGCTCGGCATGGTGTTTCAGAACTTCAACCTCTGGTCGCACATGACGGTGCTCGACAATCTGATCGAGGGCCCGTTGCGCGTGCTCAAACGCAGTCGCGCCGAGGCGGTGGAAGAGGCCGAAATGCTTCTCGCCAAGGTTGGGATGGCAGATAAGCGCGGGTACTATCCCGCGCATTTGTCGGGCGGCCAGCAGCAACGCGTCGCGATCGCGCGCGCACTGGCCATGCATCCGAAAGTCATGCTGTTCGACGACCCCACTTCCGCGCTCGATCCGGAACTCGTGGGCGAGGTGCTGCGCGTGATGCGCTCGCTCGCCGACGAAGGCCGAACGATGCTCGTCGTGACGCATGAAATGGGCTTTGCTCGGCACGTGTCGAATCGCGTGCTGTTTCTGCACGAAGGGCGAGTCGAGCTCGACGGTACGCCGCAAGAAGTATTCGGCGAACAGAAATCGGAGCGTTTCCGCCAGTTCGTCTCCAGCCACCAGGATCGGGCGACGCACTGACGTCGCGTTGAGGTTTTTTTTGCAGATTATGAACCCTCTCATTCGTTCCGCCGAGCCGTTCGATTGGCTGGCAATCGCCGAGATCGCCGCCGGGGCGCCGCTCGAACTTTCCGGTGATGCCTGCGCGCGTATCGATGCGGCCCGTGCCCTGGTCGAACAGATCGTCGCGCGCGGGATTCGCGCCTACGGCGTCAATACGGGCGTCGGCGCGTTATGCGATACGGTCGTATCCGAGGCCAAGCAGCGCGATTTGTCGCACAACATTCTGATGAGCCATGCGGTCGGGGTCGGTCCGTTGCTCGGGCGAGAGGCGGTGCGCGCGATCATGGCCGCGGCCGTGAACAACTTCGCGCATGGGTGCTCCGGTGTGCGGCTCGCCGTGGTTCACCAGCTCGTTGCGCTGCTCGAGGCCGATTGCATCCCCGAAGTGCCGGCGTTCGGTTCGGTCGGATATTTGAGCCATATGGCCCATATCGCCCTCGTCTGTGTAGGAGCCGGATGGGCCCGCTTGAACGACACCCGTATGAGTGGCGCACAGGCGCTGGAACGGCTCGGCCTCGAACCGCTGTCGCTCGAGGCGAAGGAGGGGCTAAGCTTGGTGAACGGCACGCCGTGCGTGACGGGGCTTGGTGTGCTCGCGCTGGCGCGTGCGCGGCGCCTGCTCGATTGGGCGGATGTGGCGGCCGCCATGACGTTCGAAAATCTGCAAGGGCAGCTCGAAGCGTTCGGCGCGCAATCGCTCGCATTCCGGGTGTCGCCGGGCCTCGAAACCGTGGGCGCGCGGTTGCGCGGGGCGTTGACGGGCAGCGGCATCCTGGCCGTGGCAGCGGGACGGCGCACGCAAGATTCACTGAGTTTGCGCGCCATTCCGCATGTGCACGGCGCGGCGCGCGACGTCTTTACCGATGTGGCGAAATCGGTCGATCGAGAGCTGGCGTCGGTGACCGACAACCCGATCGTCGCCGGTACGCCCGAGAACCCGAGCGTGTATTCGCAAGCGCATGCGGTCAGCGCGTCGCTTGCGCTGGCGATGGATAGTCTTGGCGTGGCGTTGGCGCAGGTGGCGGCCATGTCCGAACGCCGCATCGATCGGCTCGTGAACCCGCTCGTGAGCGGCTTACCGGCGTTTCTCGCGGCGGAGGGGGGCACGCGTTCGGGCTTCATGATCGCGCAATACACGGCGGCGTCGCTCGTTGCGCAGAATCACCGCGAGGCGTCGCCGGCCAGCCTCGACGGCGGCGTGACGTCGGGGCTTCAGGAGGACCACCTGTGCCATGCGACGCCGGCGGCCTTGAAGGCGCTCAATATCGTCGAAAATGGCACGCGCATCGTCGCGATAGAATTGCTCGCCGCCGTGCAGGCCTATGATCTGCAACCCGCCGACTTGCCGCGATCGCCCTATACCGAGGCGGTGCGCGCGCAAGTGCGCAGTCTCGTGCCGACCTATCGGGACGATCGTCCACTCGCGGACGATATGAACCGAGTGTTCCGGATGATCGCCGAGGATGCGCCTCCACCGCTGGCCGACCCAGAAAGGCGACCTAGTCGAACACACGATGAATATGAACGTACAAGCTGAGATCGCGGCAGACCCCGCCGAAACGCCGCGCAGAAGTCTGCCGGCCTACGAGCAGATCAAGCGTTATGTGGTGGACCGTATCGCGAACGGCACCTGGAAGCCCGGCGACATGATTCCTTCCGAGGCGGAACTGGTCAAGGAATTCGGGGTAGCCCGCATGACCGTCTCGCGCGCGCTGCGCGAGCTGACCACCGAGCGCGTGCTGACGCGCGTGCAAGGCTCTGGCACGTTCGTCGCGCCGCGGCACTACGAATCTCCGGTGCTGGAGATCCGGAACATTGCCGACGAGATCGTCTCGCGCGGCCATCGCTATGGCGCGCGCGTGCTCACGCTCGAGCGCAGCGACGATCCGGATGCGGTGGCGACACTCGATCTGGAGAAGGGGCCGGTGTTTCACTCGCGTATCGTGCATGCGGAAGAAGACGAACCGATCCAGTACGAGGACCGGTTCGTGAATCCGCGCGTGTTTCCCGATTATCTGCAGCAGGATTTCACGTTGGAGACGCCGAATCACTACATGGTCAGATTGGCGCCGATCCAGCGCGCGGAATTCCGCATCTATGCGCAAAAGCCCGATGCGAACGTGCGACGCTACTTGGAGATGGAGATCGGCGAGCCCTGCTTGCTGGTCTGGCGCCGCACCTGGGTCGGCAAGTCGGTGGCCACTTCGGTGAAACTCTGGCATCCCGCCTCGCGTTTCCATTTGACCGGCAGCGTTTGACGGACTAAGTCGAGGCATGGCCCGGGCGCCTCGGGGCGGCCCGTATAATAAATTAGGATTCCTAATCAATATGGCGATGAGATTCGCGCTTAACCATCGCTTCGCCTCGTCGCGCCGCCGATATGTGTGACGGTTGGCTCGCTATCTGCCGTTTTCGTTTAAGCGCCTTACCCGACGGACCGAAGTCGGCTCCGTCGACAACACCAACGCAACATCGATGAATGGAGATCCGAATGAAAATGAAGCTGATGGCGCTGGCCGTCACCGCTGCTTGCGCCTCGCCCGTGTTTGCTCAGAGCAGCGTCACTCTGTATGGCGTGATCGACGAGGGGCTGAACTATACGAACAACGTCGGGGGCAGTCGCGTCTACGAGATGCAGAGCGGCTACGTGCAAGGTAGCCGGTGGGGCCTGCAGGGCAGCGAAGATCTCGGCGGCGGCACCAAGGCGCTCTTTCAGCTCGAAAACGGCTTCGACGTCAATTCGGGCCGGCTGGGACAAGGCGGCCGAATGTTCGGTCGTCAGGCGTTCGTCGGCTTGAGCGCCGAACACTACGGCACGGTGACCTTCGGGCGGCAATACGATTCGATGGTCGACTACGTCGGGCCGTTGACGTCCAACGGCAACTGGGCCGGTTATCTGTTCTCCCACCCGTACGACAACGACAATACCGACAACTCGTTCCGGTTCGATAACGCGGTGAAGTACACGAGCCCGAACTTCGCCGGTCTGCAATTCGGCGGCGCGTACAGCTTCAGCAACAGCACGAACTTCGCGGATAACCGCGCCTATAGTCTGGGGGCGCAATACCAGCGCGGCGGGCTGCTCGTGGCGGCGGCCTACTTGCAGGCGAATAACCCGGGGAACGGCTCGGCAGGCGCCATCACGGCCAATGACGCGAGCTTCATTGCCCAGCGCATGCGCGTGTTCGGTGCGGGCGTGAATTACACGTTCGGGCCCGCGACCGTCGGCTTCGTCTATACGAATTCGAACTACAAGAACCCGACCGGCAACGGCTATCTGGGCACGCCCGGCGCGATCGTCGCCTCGGGAACCACGCTGAATGCGCTCAAGTACCAGAACTTCGAAGTGAACGGCCTATATCAGGTGACGGCGGCGTTCTCGCTCGGCGCGGAGTACACGCTGTCGCTGCAGCACGACGACTCGTCGGCGGGCAATGCCGAGTCGAAGATTCACCAGCTCGGTTTGATGGCCGACTACAACGTGTCGAAGCGCACCGACGTTTACGCCCAAGCGGCCTATCAGCACGTCGCCGGCGACAAGACGAATTCGATCCTCGATCAAGCGTTCGTGCTCGGTACCGATGCGCCGTCGTCGACGGCGAACCAAATCGCGGTGCGTCTGGCGGTGCGGCATAAGTTCTGAGGCGGGCTGCTAGGGCGCTGCGCTGATGGAACCTTTTGTCGGTGTCCTATGGCTGCGCGCGGAGGCGCAGCCATAAGAGTCGCCGCGTGCGTGAAACAGTCGGGTTTTGCGAACTGATTCGATCACGAGCGCGGGTCTTCGGCAGAATGTCGGTCCGTGACCCGCCCACATCTGCGCGGGTCTTCATTTTTCGCGAAGTTGGACAAATTGCACAAAATACGTAAAACGCGGAATATCTTGCTGTGGGATCCCTATGGCTACTGTAACCGCCACCGATCTAG
>NZ_JBQCHR010000075.1:0-2638 GCF_051954495.1 Trinickia sp. | reverse complement strand
GCTGGTCGAGAACGCCCATGAATCGAGAAAGGGCTTCGCCTCATCGTTCCAGCAAATGTCGCAGGGGGCGGGCGTGATGCTGGCCGGCCTCGTGGGACTCATGCTCACGCATCTGTTCTCCGATGCGCAGATTGCGGGCGGCGCCTGGCGTCTTGCCTTCGCGTTCGGCCTGCTGATCGGTCCGGTGGGTTGGTACGTTCGGCGCTCGATTCCCGAGACGGCCGCGTTCGAGCAGGCGGGCCGCCAGAACAAGGCGCGGCTGTGGCCGCAATTGATCGAATACCGTTGGCGGTTGCTGTGCGGCGTGGGCATTCTCGTGTTTTGGACGATCGCCACCTATGTGTCGAATTACTTCACGACCTACGCCGTGCGCGAACTGCATATGAGCCTGTTCGACAGCTATCTCGGTCAACTCGGCTACGGGATCGTCATGGTGAGCGCATGCCCGCTGGCTGGCATGCTGTCCGACCGCATCGGCGTACGCAAGCCGATGCTCGCCGGCGCGCTAATTACCGCCGTCGCTGCCTACCCGCTGTTCTGGCTGCTGGCTCAACATCCCGACAGGCTCACGCTGATCGCGGTGCAGATGATCATCTCCCTACTGCTCGCTTGCTATGCGGCGTGCGCATCGCGCGTGCTCGCCGATATTTTCCCCGTGCAATTCCGTGCGACGGGAGTCGGCTTCTCCTATGCGACAGGCGTGACGATTTTCGGCGGCCTGACGCCTCTGCTGGTGACGGGTCTCATCCGCGTATCGGGCGACAAGCTCATCGTGGGCTATTACCTCGCGGCCGCGGCGCTCATCAGCTGCATTCCCGTCGTCCTCTCGGCGCGCAAGCCCTCCTCTTCGCAACAACCGGCACCGGCTGCCTTGAACTAAATGACCATGCTTACCGACCCGCGTCTCGATGCCATCGAAGACGACCTTATTCAAATTAGACGACACTTGCACGCGCACCCGGAACTGCGTCACGAGGAGGCACAGACGGCCGACTATGTCGCTGCGCGGCTTGCCGAATGGGGCCTCGACGTAGTTCGCGGCATAGGTGGTCACGGGCTTGTCGGCGTGCTGCGCAACGGCGAGGGAAAGCGTTCGATCGGGCTGCGCGCCGACATGGATGCGTTACCGATGCAGGAGCAGAACCGCTTCGCGCATGCATCGCGGTTTCCAGGCCGCATGCATGCGTGCGGGCATGACGGACATACCGCCATGCTGCTGGGCGCGGCTCGGTACCTTGCCGAACAGCGCGACTTCGATGGCACCGTCAACTTCATTTTCCAGCCCGCGGAGGAGGGGGGCGCGGGTGCACGTCTCATGATCGAAGATGGCTTGTTCGAGCGCTGCCCGATGGACGCCGTGTTCGGCGCGCACAACTTGCCCGGTATCGCGGCAGGCACGTTCGCGTTGCGTCCGGGCGCCGCCATGGCATCCAGCAATACGTTTTCGGTCGAGCTATCGGGTTTCGGTTCCCATGCGGCGCAGCCGCATCGCAGTGCGGATCCCGTGGTAGCGGCAACGTCGCTCGCGCAAGCTTGGCAGACCATCGTATCGCGCAACGTGAATCCGAACGACGCCGCGGTGCTGTCGGTCACGGAGATCCATGCAGGCAGCACGGTCAACGTCATTCCTGATCAGGCGCGCCTGAGCGGCACCGTTCGCGCGTTCAGCGTCGAGACGCTCGATCTGATCGAGCGGCGTATGCGGGAGATCGCGCAGGGGATCGCGGCGGCGTTCGACGTGCGTATGGCATTCGAATTCCACCGCATGTATCCTCCGCTCGTCAACGAGCGAGAGTCGACGGCCTTTGCCGCGAATGTACTCAAATCGGTATTCGGCGCGGCCAACGTCGATGAAGGCATCGCGCCGCAAATGCCGTCGGAAGACTTCGCTTTCTATCTTCAGCATCGGCCAGGATGTTACGTATTCATTGGCAACGGCGACGGCTCGGAGCACGGCAACTGCGGTTGCTCCATTCCGCTGCATAGCCCGAACTATGATTTTAACGACGCCTTGCTGAAACCGGGCGTGGCATGGTGGGTGTCGCTCGCTCGGGCGTGGTTGAACACGCCGCGCTGAGAATGCCAATATGCCTTAAGCCTCTCGCGTAGGGATTTAGGTCACGTCTTGACGACGGCTGTTGGATGCGCGCGCATCGCTTCGATGTCGATACCCTCGAGCAGCCTCAGCCAAGCCAGCGCGCGTCCGGCCACTGCCCTTGTTCGAACGTGGCCTTGACGCAATCCAGCAGCACGCCTACGACGCAGCGCACAGGCGCCGTGGCTTGCCTGCTGCTGGGCGCCGCGAGCACGATGGTTCGCTTCAGTCCCGGAGAGGCAAGCGGCGCCGCGCTCAGTAGCTGCCGTTCCACCTCCTGCGTGACGCTCACCGCAGGCAGAATCGTCCAGCCGTGACCCTGCGCAACCAGTTCTTTCTGCACGCTCAGCGCATTCGTTTCGGCGAAAACATTGAGCGTGACGCCGGCTGCCGTCGCAGCCGGTTCGATGACGCCCCTCAGCCCCTGTGGCGCCGCGGGCAGGATGAACGGCTGACGCGCGACGCGCGAGAAGCTGACAGGCCGCTTTCGCGACAGCCGCGCGGACGGCTCAGCCAATACCCACAAACTTTCCTCCAGCAGTG
>NZ_JBQCHR010000074.1:0-5703 GCF_051954495.1 Trinickia sp. | reverse complement strand
TACGAGCAAGCACGTCTGGCCGTGCGTTTCGCGCGCAAGTTCACGAACGATGTGGAATTCTCGCCCGAGGACGGCAGCCGCTCGGACATGGATTTCCTGTGCCGCGTGCTCGAGGCCGTGATCGACGAAGGTGCGACGACGATCAACATCGCCGATACGGTCGGCTACGGCGTGCCGGAACTGTACGGCAATCTCGTCAAGACGCTGCGCGAGCGCATTCCGAATTCGGACAAGGCCATTTTCTCCGTTCACTGCCATAACGATCTGGGCATGGCCGTGGCGAACTCGCTGGCCGGCGTGAAGATCGGCGGCGCGCGTCAGGTCGAGTGCACGATCAACGGCCTGGGCGAGCGCGCGGGCAATACCGCGCTCGAAGAGATCGTCATGGCCGTCAAGACGCGCAAGGACTACTTCGGCCTCGATGTCGGCATCGATACGACGCAGATTGTTCCCGCCTCGAAGCTCGTGTCGCAGACGACCGGGTTCGTCGTCCAGCCGAACAAGGCCGTCGTCGGCGCCAATGCGTTCGCGCATGCGTCGGGCATTCACCAGGACGGCGTGCTCAAGGCGCGCGACACCTATGAAATCATGCGCGCCGAAGACGTGGGCTGGACGGCCAACAAGATCGTTCTCGGCAAGCTGTCGGGCCGCAACGCGTTCAAGCAGCGTCTGCAAGAACTCGGCATCGCACTCGAAAGCGAAAGCGAGCTGAATCAAGCGTTCGTGCGCTTCAAGGAACTCGCCGACCGCAAGGCGGAGATCTTCGACGAGGACATCATCGCGATCGTGACCGAGGAATCGGCGGCGGCTCAGGAACGCGAACACTTCAAGTTCGTATCGCTGGCGCAGCACTCCGAGACGGGCGAGCGCCCGCATGCGCGCGTGGTGTTTTCGGTCGACGGCAAGGAGACGGTGGGCGAGGCGCGCGGCAATGGCCCCGTCGACGCGACGCTCAACGCGATCGAGGGCGAGGTGGGCAGCGGCTCGGAGTTGCTGCTCTACTCGGTCAACGCCATCACGACGGGCACGCAGGCCCAGGGCGAAGTCACCGTGCGCCTGTCCAAGAGCGGGCGCATCGTGAACGGCGTCGGCACCGATCCGGATATCGTCGCGGCTTCGGCGAAGGCCTATATCTCGGCGCTGAACAAGCTCAACGCGAACGTCGAGAAAGTCAATCCGCAGGGTATTTGAGCGCCGGGGCGATGCGCGCGAAGGGACGCCGGATCGCCGGCGCTCTTCGCAGTCACCCGCCTTGGTCCCGCATGCCGGCCCTAGAAACCGAAGCGGTGTCGTTCCGGGTCGTGCAGCGGGTCGGGCGTTTTCTGCGTGAGCCGCAGCACGCCTTGCGGGTCGAAATAGAAGTGGTACAGCTGGTACCAGACGTTGTCTTCGAGATAGCGGTAGCTCCACACTTCGCGTTTCATCAGCGGGAAATAGGCCGTCTCGACGGGGCGCCCGAAGTTGACGAGAACATCCTGTTTCGTCCACGTACCAATCTGGGCCTTGTAAAACTCGCTCGGCTGCAGGACTTGCCGCACGGTGACGATTTTCCCCGCGGCGTCCACATCGGCGGCCGTGGTGGTTTCGCCCATGGGCTGCGTAGGCCACATCAGCCGCTTGCCCCCGGTGGGCAGATCGTAGATTTCGCGCGGCGGCCCGAGCCGCGCGACGAGCGCCGATTGATCCTGGCCGGCCGTAAATCCTTGCCACGGCTGCGCGCAGCCCGCCAGCGCGAACGCGCTAGCGCAGGCGAATGCGACGAATAGACGCTTGAGCATGTAATCCTCCGATGACTCCCACGAGCGGCGTTTTATCATGCGCCCGCCCATCTTGGACAGAGGCGACGGGTGAAGATTTGCCCAATGTGCATCTTCGATACGGGGATTGCCGCCGGCTCGACCGAGCGCCGGCCCGCTTGCGAATCGACGCCCTCGCGGCCTATGATCCGCGCTTTCGAACGGCGCGAGATGCAAGCGATGACGAAGCAATGGATGAAATGGGCCGCGATCGCGGGAGCGATGTGCGCATTCGCGCAACCAGCGGCCAACGCGGCGGGTGTCGCGCAAGAAGCGGGGCGCACGCCGATCCGGCTGGCGTTGATCGAGGGGATGTCGGGGCCGTTCGCCGATGCGGGCGCGGCCGTCGAGCGCAACGTTCGGTTCGCGATCGAGCGCGTCAACGCACGTGGCGGCGTGAAACTTCCCGACGGGTCGCATCCGCTCGAACTCGTCGTGCTCGACAGCCAAGGCAGCGTCGAGCAGGCGCTCGTCCAGCAGCGCGTCGCGGCCGATCGCCATATTCCGTTCGTGCTCCAGGGCAACGGATCGGCCGTGGCGGCCGCGCTCGTATCGGCCATCGATAAGCAAAACACGCGGGCGCCCGACAATCGGGAACTCTTCCTGAACTACTCGGCGGACGATCCCGCGCTCACCGGCGCCGCCTGCAGCTTCTGGCATTTCCGCTTCGATGCCCACGCCGGCATGCGGATGAACGCGCTCGCCGACGTGATTGCCCGCGATAAATCGGTCAAGCGCGTCTACCTGCTGAATCAGGATTACAGCTTCGGGCACGACGTCAGCACGCTCGCGCGGGCGGCGCTCGCGGCCAAGCGTCCCGACGTGGCGATCGTCGGCGACGAGTTTCATCCGATCGGGCGCGTCAAGGATTTCACGCCCTACATCGCCAAGCTGCGCGCGAGCGGCGCCGATGCGGTCGTGACGGGCAACTGGGGCAACGATCTGGCGCTGCTCGTGAAAGCGGCGCGCGAACAAGGCTTCGGCGGCAAGTTCTATACGTTCTACGGCAACAGCCTCGATGCGCCCGCCGCGATCGGCGAGGCAGGCGTCGGGCGCGTGCTCGCCGTGGCCGATTGGCACTCGAACGCCGGCGCCGCCGCGGCGCCCGCCGAGCGGCTGCCGGGGGCCGACGCATCGAGTTCGGACGCCTATTACGCCGCCTTCCGGACGCGCTTTCCGGGGGCGCACGACGACTACGCGCTGGCGCGCATCGACGTGATGGTCGAGATGCTGGCCGAAGCCGTCGGCAAGGCGCGCGGAACCGACGCGGCCGCCGTGGCCAAAGCGCTGGAGGGGATGAAGTACGACAATGGCTTCGCCCGGGCGTGGATGCGCGCCGACGACCACCAGCTGATCCAGCCCCTTTACGTGATCGAAATGGACAAGGCGGGGACGCCCGGCGTGCGATTCGACAACGAGGGTTCCGGCTACGGCTTTCGCACGGTGCTGGCGCTCCCGCCGGAAAAGACCGAACCGGCGCGCGAATGCCGCATGAAGCGGCCGTAAGCTGTAACGACCGACCGCAACGAGGGCCATGCCTGCGCCGACGCCCTCAACGGCGGCGCTAACGGCGCCCGGCAGGCGCGCATACCGGGCAGTCTCGCCGAACGCGGCCGTTGTGCTACAATGCGCGCTTCGTCGTAACCCACGGCACGGCCTTTCTTCCGTGACCGCCTGTTTGTTTTAAAGGAAATCAAATGTCCGTTGCAGATATCAAGAAGTCCGACATCGTCGCGCAATTCGCACGCGGCACGAACGACACGGGCTCGCCCGAAGTTCAAGTGGCGCTGCTCACGTCGCGCATCAACGAATTGACGTTGCACTTCAAGTCGCATTCGAAGGATCACCACAGCCGCCGCGGCCTGCTGCGCATGGTGAGCCGTCGTCGTAAGCTGCTCGACTACCTGAAGGGCAAGGACGCCGACCGTTACCGTTCGCTGATCGAGAAGCTGGGTCTGCGCAAGTAAGCGGCCGCCGCCCAATGCAAGATGCCTGTGTCAGTACGCTGATACAGGCATTTTGTTTTTCTACCGACGGCACGCGCTGTGCGCGAGCCGTCGAAACCCAAGCCGTATCGGTCGTACGCCTTGGGCCGCTTCAAAGCAGTCGGTAAAGGCGGGCAGAGCTTTGTGTCATTCCAGCGCGGCGAGTGGGCCGCTGTCGTCGAGCGCGGCGCTGGAATGGCATAACACTCCTCTGCCCGCAGGGCGCCGGCTGTCGGCGCCGTCCCGCGATGCGCATCGTGCGGCGGCGGAATCAGACAAGTGAAGATGAAAAGAGAGAAGGAGTGACTATGTCCATGTTCAATAAGGTCGTCAAAGAATTCAAGTGGGGGCAGCACAACGTTCGCCTCGAAACGGGCGAGGTTGCCCGCCAAGCGTCGGGCGCCGTCATCGTCGACGTTGAAGACACCGTCGTGCTCGCCACCGTCGTGGGCGCGAAGACGGCCAAGCCGGGCCAAGACTTTTTCCCGCTGACCGTCGACTACATCGAAAAGACGTATTCGGCCGGCAAGATCCCCGGGGGTTTCTTCCGTCGCGAGGGCCGTCCGTCCGAGCATGAAACGCTGACGTCGCGGCTGATCGATCGCCCGCTGCGTCCGCTGTTTCCCGAAGGCTTCTACAACGAAGTTCAAGTCGTCATCCACGTGCTGTCGATCAACCCGGAAGTGCCGGCGGACATCCCCGCGCTCATCGGCGCATCGGCTGCGCTCGCCGTGTCGGGCCTGCCGTTCAACGGCCCTGTCGGCGCCGCTCGCGTGGCCTACATCAACAACGAGTACGTGCTGAACCCGACGCGCGCGCAGATCAAGGAATCGAGCCTCGATCTCGTCGTCGCGGGCACCGAGCGCGCCGTGCTGATGGTCGAATCGGAAGCCGATCAACTGCCTGAAGACGTGATGCTGGGCGCCGTCGTGTTCGGTCACGAGCAGATGCAAACGGCGATCGACGCGATTCACGAGCTCGTGCGCGAAGGCGGCAAGCCCGAGTGGGATTGGCAGCCGGCGCCGAAGGACGAAGCGCTGATCGCGCGCGTGACCGAGGTCGCCCATGGCGAACTCGTCGCCGCCTACCAAATGCGCAACAAGCAGCAGCGCTCGGCCAAGCTGAAGGAAGTCTACGCACAAACGAGCGCCAAGCTCGACGAGCAAGCGGCCGCCGCAGGTCTTGCACCGGCCGACAAGACGGCTGTGGGCAACATCTTGTTCGACATCGAAGCGAAGATCGTTCGCAGCCAGATCCTGAACGGCGAGCCGCGCATCGACGGGCGCGACACGCGTACCGTGCGTCCGATCGAAATCCGCACGGGCGTGCTGCCGCGCACGCACGGCTCCGCGCTGTTTACGCGCGGCGAAACGCAGGCGCTCGTCGTCGCCACGCTCGGGACGAAGGGTGACGAGCAGATCATCGACGCGCTCGAAGGCGAGTACCGCGAGCGCTTCATGCTTCACTACAACATGCCCCCGTTCGCGACGGGCGAAACGGGCCGCGTCGGCACGCCCAAGCGCCGCGAAATCGGCCACGGTCGCCTGGCCAAGCGCGCCCTCGTCAAGTGCCTGCCGAGCGCCGAGGAATTCGGCTACTCGATCCGCGTCGTGTCGGAAATCACGGAATCGAACGGTTCGTCCTCGATGGCGTCGGTGTGCGGCGGCTGCCTCGCCCTGATGGACGCCGGCGTGCCGTTGAAAGCGCACGTCGCGGGCATCGCGATGGGCCTGATTCTCGAGGGCAACAAGTTCGCCGTCCTGACCGATATCCTCGGCGACGAAGATCACCTCGGCGACATGGACTTCAAGGTGGCCGGCACGGCCGACGGCGTGACGGCGCTGCAGATGGACATCAAGATCCAAGGGATCACGAAGGAGATCATGCAGGTCGCGCTGGCACAGGCGAAGGAAGGCCGCATG
>NZ_JBQCHR010000073.1:0-7891 GCF_051954495.1 Trinickia sp. | reverse complement strand
CTGGCGCTGATCGTCGTCGATGAGGAACACGAGCCTGCTTACAAGCAGCAAGAAGGGCTGCGTTATTCGGCGCGCGATTTGGCGATCTGGCGCGCCAAGCAGCGCGGCATTCCCGTCGTGCTCGGTTCGGCCACGCCGTCGCTCGAAAGCTGGTGGCAGGCCGAGCAGGGCCGGTACCGGCGGCTCTCGTTGTCGCGGCGGGCGGTGGCGGAAGCCGCGTTGCCGACGGTCAAGCTGATCGATCTGGAGGAGGAGCGGCGTCGCGGGCGCGGCAGCGTCGACGGCATTTCGGGGCCGCTCGCGGCCGCGCTGAAGGCCCGGCTCGAACGCGGCGAGCAGAGCCTCGTCTTTCTGAACCGCCGCGGCTATGCACCCGTGCTCGCCTGCGACGCATGCGGCTGGCTGGCCGGGTGCCCGCGCTGCAGCGCCTATGTGGTGCTGCATAAAGGCGAACACGCGCTGCGCTGCCATCACTGCGGCTGGGAAGCGCGCGTGCCGCGCGCCTGTCCCGACTGCGGGAACATCGATATCGCGCCGCTCGGCCGGGGCACTCAGCGCGTCGAGGAAACGCTCGCCTCACTCGTGCCGGGTGCACGTGTGCTGCGCATCGACGCGGACAGCACGCGCCGCAAAGGCAGCGCGCAGGCGTTGTTCTCCAATGTTCACGCGGGCGAGGTCGACATCCTCGTGGGCACGCAGATGATCGCGAAAGGGCACGATTTCCGCCGCGTTTCCCTGGTCGGCGTGCTCAACGCCGATACCGCGCTTTTTTCGCACGACTTTCGTGCGGGCGAGCGGCTATTTGCCCAGCTCATGCAGGTGAGCGGGCGCGCGGGACGGGCGGGACTACCCGGCGAGGTCCTGGTGCAGACGCGTTATCCGCGGCATGCGCTCTACCACGCGTTGGCGCGCCACGATTACGTCGGCTTCGCCAACGCGACGCTGGCGGAGCGGCGCGATGCGCAACTGCCCCCGTTCGTCTATCAGGCCTTGCTACGCGCCGAGGCGCGGACGCTCGAAGCGGCGCTGGCCTTCCTCGCGCAGGCCGGCGCGGCGCTGGCGGACATCCCGGCCGCCGAGCGCGTCACCGTCTACGACGCCGTGCCGATGACGATCGTCAAAGTGGCGAACGTCCATCGCGCGCAATTGCTCGTCGAGAGCGCCTCGCGCGCCTCGCTGCTCGCTACGTTGCGCGCATGGCAGCCGGCGTTGCGCATGCTTAAGGGCGTCCTGCGGTGGAGCGTCGAGGTCGATCCGCTCGATATCTGACGGTATCCGAGTCCGGATCGCGCACGCAATGCGGCGAGCGGCGGGCGCCTCAGAATCGAAGGCGGCTGCGCGCGCCGCGCGCTCGCGTGCGAAATCGGTTCGAGTAGCTCGGCGCGGGCGAACTCAAAGGCCGCGCGCACGCGGCGACGGGAGAGCGCTGGCGTCGCCCCTGGTGTCGGGAACGGGCGGAGGACCGGCTTTCGTTGGAACACATCATGATGGGCCTCGCGGTGGTGTCGATCGGCGGACTCGATGCCCGCCGCTTAGCCGCGCTGCTCGGACATGCGCGCATCGTTCGCCGCCGCTTCGGCCCTGAGCCGGGCCTGGCGAACGCGGGCGAGCGCAACGGCTCGTTGATGCGCCGGCGACGCGCCGCGTACGAACAGCGTCAGGCACACCACGGCCAAGGTCCAAATGCCGCCGACTACGATCCACTTTTCCATTTCGCCTCTCCTTTCGTGGCGCTGACGGTGCGCTAGAGCGCTTACCTGCGTTAACGGCAATCCGCGCAACCTCCGTAGGGGAGTGAGAACGGTTTCACGTCAGGGAAAATACCGAGCGCAACCGGCAGCCCCCGGCCGCTGGCCATTTGGCGGGAACCCTTGCCGGTAAAGGGTTTTCGTCAGGTGCAACCAATCGGGAATTTCGGTTGCACCTTTTTATTGGGAGGCGTACGATTCGGCCAACTTTTTAGTCATCGGCCGGTCTGCCGCCGGCGATCGAAGGAACCATGGCCAGTACTACCCTCGGCGTCAAAGTCGACGACCTCCTCCGCACCCGCCTCAAAGAAGCCGCTTCGCGCCTCGAGCGCACGCCGCATTGGCTCATCAAGCAGGCGATCTTCGCCTATCTCGAGAAGATCGAGCATGGCCAGCTGCCGCCCGAACTGTCGGGCGCCGCGCACCTGGCCGATCTTGGCGACGGTTCGGCTCCCGAGCACGAGGAGGACGGCGCGCCGCATCCGTTCCTCGATTTCGCGCAAAACGTGCAACCGCAATCGGTGCTGCGCGCCGCCATCACGGCGGCCTATCGCCGGCCGGAGCCCGAGTGCGTGCCGTTCCTGATCGGCGAGGCTCGCCTGCCGCAGCAACTGGGGGCGGACGTGGGCAATTTGGCGACCAAGCTCGTCGAAACGCTGCGCGCCAAGCGCACGGGCGGCGGCGTGGAAGGCCTCATCCACGAGTTCTCGCTGTCCAGCCAGGAAGGCGTCGCGCTGATGTGCTTGGCCGAAGCCCTGCTGCGCATTCCCGATCGCGCCACGCGCGATGCGCTGATCCGCGACAAGATCAGCAAGGGCGATTGGAAGTCGCACATGGGCCACGCGCCTTCGATGTTCGTCAACGCCGCCACGTGGGGTCTCATGATCACGGGCAAGCTCGTGACCACCAACAGCGAAGCGGGCCTTTCGTCGGCATTGACGCGGCTTATCGGCAGGGGCGGCGAGCCGTTGATCCGCAAGGGCGTCGACATCGCGATGCGCTTGATGGGCGAGCAGTTCGTGACGGGCGAGACGATTTCCGAAGCCCTCGCGAACAGCCGCAAGTACGAAGCGCGCGGGTTCCGCTACTCGTACGACATGCTCGGCGAGGCCGCCACGACCGAGGAAGACGCGCTGCGCTACTACGCGTCTTACGAGCAGGCCATCCACGCGATCGGCAAGGCCGCCGGCGGGCGCGGCATTTACGAAGGCCCCGGCATCTCGATCAAACTCTCCGCGCTGCATCCGCGGTACTCGCGTTCGCAGCAAGAGCGCACGATGTCCGAGCTGCTGCCGCGCGTGCGTTCGCTCGCCGCGCTCGCACGGCGCTACGACATCGGCCTTAATATCGACGCGGAAGAAGCCGACCGCCTCGAAATCTCGCTCGATCTGCTCGAGGCGCTATGCTTCGATCCGGAACTGGCGGGCTGGAACGGCATCGGCTTCGTGGTGCAGGCGTATCAGAAGCGCTGCCCGTTCGTCATCGACTACGTCGTCGATCTCGCTCGCCGCAGCCGTCACCGCATCATGGTGCGCCTCGTGAAGGGCGCGTACTGGGACAGCGAAAACAAGCGCGCGCAGCTCGACGGCCTCGAAGGCTATCCGGTCTATACGCGCAAGGTCTACACGGACGTCTCGTACCTCGCCTGCGCGAAGAAGCTGCTCGGCGCGCCCGATGCCGTCTACCCGCAGTTCGCGACGCACAACGCCTACACGCTCGCGGCGATCTACCACCTGGCGGGCCAGAACTACTACCCGGGCCAGTACGAGTTCCAGTGCCTCCACGGCATGGGCGAGCCGCTGTACGAAGAAGTCACGGGCCGCGAAAAATTGAACCGCCCGTGCCGCATCTACGCGCCGGTCGGTACGCACGAAACGCTGCTCGCGTATCTCGTGCGGCGTCTGCTCGAGAATGGCGCGAACACGTCGTTCGTCAATCGCATCGCCGATGAAACCGTGCCCGTGTCCGCGCTCGTCGCCGATCCCGTGGACGAAGCGTCGAGGATCGTGCCGCTTGGCGCGCCGCATGCGAAGATTCCGCTGCCGCGCGACCTGTACGGCAGCGAGCGCCCCAATTCGATGGGGCTCGATCTCTCGAACGAGCATCGCCTTGCATCGCTGTCGTCGGCGTTGCTCGCGAGCGCGCATCATCCGTGGCGCGCCGCTCCGATGCTCGAAAGCGGCGAGCTGCCCGCCTCGAGCGAGGCGGGGCGCAGCGAACGCGCCGTCCGCAATCCGGCCGATCATCGCGACATCGTCGGCGCCGTCGTCGAAGCCACGCGCGAAGACGTCAATGCGGCGCTGACGTTCGCCGTCGCGAGCGCGCCGATCTGGCAGGCTACGCCGGTCTACGCGCGCGCCGACTGCCTCGCTCGCGCCGCCGATTTGCTCGAAGCGCAAATGCATACGCTGATGGGTTTGATCGTGCGCGAAGCGGGTAAATCGCTGCCCAACGCCATCGCCGAAATTCGCGAGGCCGTCGATTTCCTGCGTTACTACTCGGCGCAGATTCGCGACGAATTTTCGAACGACACGCACCGTCCGCTCGGCCCCGTGGTGTGCATCAGCCCGTGGAACTTCCCGCTGGCCATCTTCATGGGCCAAGTCGCCGCGGCGCTGGCGGCAGGCAACACGGTTCTCGCGAAGCCGGCCGAGCAAACGCCGCTGATCGCCGCGCAAGCGGTGCGGCTGCTGCGCGAAGCGGGCGTGCCCGCGGGCGCCGTGCAGCTGCTGCCCGGCGACGGCGAAACTGTAGGCGCCTCGCTGGTTGCCGATCCGCGTACGCGCGCCGTCATGTTCACGGGCTCGACCGAAGTCGCGCGCCTCATCAACAAGACGCTCGCCGAGCGCCTCGATCCGGACGGCAAGCCGATTCCGCTGATCGCGGAAACGGGCGGGCAGAACGCCATGATCGTCGATTCGTCGGCGCTCGCCGAGCAAGTCGTCGCCGACGTCATGCAATCGGCCTTCGATTCGGCCGGCCAGCGCTGCTCGGCGCTGCGCGTGCTGTGCTTGCAGGACGATGTGGCCGATCGCACGCTGACGATGCTCAAGGGTGCGATGCACGAACTCGCGGTGGGCAACCCCGATCGCCTATCCGCCGATGTGGGCCCCGTCATCGACGCGGAAGCGAAGCGCACGATCGACAACCACATTGCCGTGCTGCGCGAGAAGGGTCGCCCCATCACGCAATTGCCGCTGCCCGAGGGCTGCGCGCAAGGCACGTTCGTGCCGCCGACGCTGATCGAGCTCGACAGCATCGACGAGCTCAAGCGCGAAGTGTTCGGTCCCGTGCTTCATGTCATTCGCTACCGCCGCAGCGGCCTCGACAAGCTGCTCGAGCAGATCAAGGCGACGGGCTACGGCCTCACGCTCGGCATCCATACGCGCATCGACGAAACCATCGCGCATGTCATTTCGCGTGCTCACGTCGGCAACATCTACGTGAACCGCAACGTGATCGGCGCGGTCGTCGGCGTGCAGCCGTTTGGCGGCGAGGGGCTGTCGGGCACCGGACCGAAGGCGGGCGGCGCGCTCTACCTGCAGCGCCTGTTGGCCAAGCGTCCGTCTGGCTTGCCGAAGTCGCTCGCGGCTTCGCTCGTGGCCGACGGCGCCAGCGAGCAAGCGAAGGCCGGCGAGCCGCTGAGCCCGCGCGCCGCGCTCGCCGCACTGCGAGACTGGCTCATCGCCGAACGGCAGCCCGCGCTCGCGGCCCGCTGCGATGGCTATCTCGCAAATATGCCGGCCGGCGCCACGGCTGTCTTGCCGGGCCCGACGGGCGAGCGCAACACCTACACGTTGAGTGCGCGAGGCACGGTATCCTGCGTGCCTTCGACGGCGAGCGGCGCGCGCGCGCAGCTCGCGGCTGTTCTCGCCACGGGCAATCGGGCCGTGTTTTCCGGTGCGGCCGGCGAAGCGCTCGTCGCGGCGCTGCCTTCTCAGCTCAAGCCGTTCGCTGACGTGCAAAAGAGCGCCGACGTGCCGGTGGACGCCGTGCTGTTCGAGGGCGACAGCGACGAACTGCTCACACTCGTGAAGGAAGTGGCGATGCGTCCGGGCCCGATCGTTTCGGTGCAGGGCGTCTCGACGCACGCGCTCGAAAACGGCGATGAAGACTACGCGCTCGAGCGGCTCTTGACGGAGCGCTCGGTGAGCGTGAACACGGCTGCCGCGGGCGGCAATGCGAATTTGATGACGATCGGCTAAGCAACCCTTATCGATGGCGTCAAACACGGAAGCGGCGCGGCCACCCCGATGAGCCGTTTCCAACTACCTTGGTATCTAGGAGAAGCTATGCAGCACAAAATGAAAACGCTGGCAGGCGCGACGCTCGTTGCGGCAATGTCGCTGGTGGGGACCGCACAGGCACAACAGGCCGAACAAGTGAAGATCGGCTTTGCCGGCCCGATGACGGGCGCGCAAGCGCACTACGGCGCCGATTTCCAAAACGGCGTGAAGCTCGCGATCGCCGACATGAATGCGACCAAGCCCGTGATCGGCGGCAAGCAAGTCGAGTTCGTGCTGGATTCGGCCGACGACCAGGCCGACCCGCGCACGGGCACGACCGTGGCGCAGAAGCTCGTCGACGACGGCATCAAGGGCATGATCGGCCACTTCAACTCGGGCACGACGATTCCGGCCTCGCGCATCTACGCGAACGCGGGCATCCCCGAAGTTGCGATGGCGACGGCGCCCGAATACACGCAGCAAGGGTTCAAGACGACGTTCCGCATGATGACGTCCGACACGCAGCAAGGGTTGGTCGCCGGCACGTACGCCGTGAAGAACCTGGGCATGAAGAAGATCGCCATCGTCGATGACCGCACGGCTTACGGCCAAGGTCTCGCCGATCAATTCCAGAAAGCGGCGAAGGCCGCGGGCGCCACGATCGTCGATCGCGAATTCACGAACGACAAGGCGACTGACTTCAAGGCGATTCTGACGAAGCTCAAGGCAGCCCAACCGGATCTGATCTACTACGGCGGCGCTGACGCGCAAGCCGCGCCGATGCTCAAGCAAATGAAGTCGCTCGGCATCAAGACGCCGCTGATGGGCGGCGAAATGGTGCACACGCCCGACTTCCTGAAGATTGCAGGCGACGCGGCTGACGGTTCGTTCTCGACGCTGGCCGGCGTTCCGCTCGAGCAAATGCCCGGCGGCAAGCAGTACGTCGAGAAGTACAAGAAGGCGTACAACGCGGACGTCGAAACGTATTCGCCGTATGCCTACGACGGCACGATGGCCATGCTGAAGGCGATGCAAAAGGCCAATTCGACCGATCCGGCGAAGTACCTGCCCGTGCTGGCGAAGACCGATATGCCGGGCGTGACCACCCCGCATCTTCAGTACGACGAGAAGGGCGACCTGAAGAACGGCGGCATCACGGTGTACAAGGCCGAAGGCGGCAAGTGGGTTCCGCTGAAGTAAGCGTGATGGCCTAATGGCCCGATCGCGTCAGCGGGTAGTTCCGCTGCGTTGCACGCGTCGGCCGCAAGCGCGGCCGGGCGCGGTTAAAGAGCCCTGGGGGATCAACGTCCCGCAGGGCTTTTTTAGTCTGGGGTGTCGTTGTTGGCTTGCTTGTCGATGGACGCTTCAGATTGCGTTGGCATTGGCGTTGGCGCGGCCGGTAGAGTCGTTCATCAACCGACGTGCGTGCGCTTGGCCGGGGCGGGCAGCGTCTCCATCGTCGCCAGGCCGTGAACGATGCCGCATGCATCGACCGTTCCCTCTCCCTTGCATTGCTCGCGCAGCGCGATCAGTTGCGCCTTCAGATGCTCGAGTTCGGCTAGCCGAGTGTCGACGTGACCAATGTGCTCGTCAAGCAGCGCATCGATCGATTCGCAACGGTCGGCATGGTGATCCATCGAGTGCAGCAGCGTGCGGATTTCATCATGCGTCATGTCGAGCGCGCGGCAATTGCGGATGAACCGCAAGCGCTCGATGTGTTCCGCGCCATAGCTTCGGTAGTTGGCTTGCGTGCGCTGCGCATCCGGCATCAAGCCTTCTTTCTCGTAGAAACGAATCGTTTCGGTCGTGCAGTGGGCCGCTTTGGCCAGTTCTCCGATTTTCATCGAAACCTCATGGCGGCCATGGATTGGCCTTGGAGTGGCTACAGGGTCCTTACTGTACTCCGATCGCTCGTAC
>NZ_JBQCHR010000072.1:0-4113 GCF_051954495.1 Trinickia sp. | reverse complement strand
GACGCCTCCCTCCTTGGCGCAATGTTCCAGCAGGCGCTCATCGTCTTTCTCATGTATTCGGGCGGGCTGCACGCTTTGCTCGAGATCGTTTGGTCAAGCTACGCCGTATGGCCCGTACTCGATGCGCCGACGCCGCAGGGCGTGAAAGCATGGCCGGCCGTCAGCGCGCTGCTCACCGCCACGATGCGCTTCGCGCTGACCCTCGCCTTTCCCTATTTGCTCGCCCTCGGCGCGATCGAGGCGTGCTTCGCCTTGCTTTCTCGCATCAATGCGAGGTTTACTGCCTACGTCGCGGCATTGCCGTTCAAGAGCGTAGCGTTGCTGCTGCTCGTCGCATTGACGCTGCCTCGTCTGCTCGGAGCCGCCGCCGACAACGCCGGCGCGCGCGCCGCCGATCTCCGCCAACTCATGCGCGAAACGGCTCCGGCCGCACCATCGCCCTGCTCGGCGCGCAGCGCGCATCAGCCGATCCAGGACGACCGAAGCCAACCGTGCATTGACCGATGACCGATAAACCACTGCCCCCTACCGATAAGCGCCTGCGCGACGCCCGGGCCGAAGGCAACGTCGCACGCAGCGACGTTTTTTCCGGGCTGGCCGTCGCGGCATTGACGAGCGAGGCGGCGTTCGCCTGCATCGATACGGGCGTCGAGCGTTGGCTAGCACTGCAACACGCGGTGCTCGCACAATTGACCTCGGCCGATCGATTCGGCGCTTGCATACGCCTCATCGAACACGCTTTAACTTTTGTTGCGGCCCTGTCAGGGTTCGTCGCCGCAGCCGCCGTCCTCGCGTCCATCGTTGCAGCCTGGGCGCTGGGCGGCTTGTCGTTCGCGCCGAGAGCGCTCAAACCGTCGCTGAAACGCTTGAACGCCGTCCGACACGTGAAAGGATTCTTTAGCGTCAAAAATTTCGCGGCCATCGCACTGGCTATATCGACGGCCGGCATAGTCGCCGCCGTCGCCGCCTGGCGTTGGCGAGACGAGTTCCCCGCGGTTGGCGTCATGATCGACCGGCAGTCGCTCGCCTTCGACGGACACGCATCGGTTGCGCGATTGCATGCGTTCGTCCGCACAGTGCTTGCGGGGTTGATCGTGCCCGCGGTCGTCTCGGCGCTCATCGCTAAGGTGCAGCATCGCCGCGCGCTGCGCATGTCGCATCGCGACCTCAAGGACGAAGTGAAGCAGACGAACGGCGATCCGGCCATGCGCGCGCATCAACGCGCATCGTTTGGCGAATCCCTGGCCGTTCAGCGCGTACACCGCTCAGGTGGCCGAAAAGCACTCATCACGAATCCGGAACACGTCAGCGTGCTCCTGCACTATGGGGGCGACGAAACGCACGCTCCGATCGTCGTCGGCAAGGCGCTCGATGACGAAGCGCTACGGATGACGAACGGCGCATTGACAGAGCACGTGGTCGTTTTCCGTTTCCGCCGGCTCGCGCGTCATCTTTACCGCCACGCGTCATTACACGGCCCGATTCCGCCGGACTGCTATCGGGCAGTCGCAATCGTGTATCGGATCGTCGAAGAGATGGAAGCGTTGGACGAACGCCCCAACGTGCCGATCGAAATCGACGACATCGCGTTCGGCTAGCCGTTCGTCAGGCTGTCGTGTCTAGCGCGAATGTCGCCGCGCCGGATCTCAGCTGGTCCCCTCCACGCCCTCGGCAAGCGCGATGTTGCCGAGCACATTCACCCTCTGCGTTGGAACGAGTTCGGCGTACGACACAACGTGCGTCTCGAAGAATTCACCGGCGAGCAACTGCCGCAACGGCCGCCGCAACGCTTGAGTCGTCAGCAAGACAGGGGAGGCAGTTCGACTTGCCGTCGCCATGCCCTGCGCACGAATGCGTTCGATGAACCGTTGTGTCGCATCGTGATCTATCGCCAATACCGGCCCAACCGGCGTTTGCTGCAACGCCTCGCCCAGCCGTTCTTCGAGTTCACGGTCCAGCAGCCACACCTGGAGCACGCCATCGCACGCGAACTCCTGGCAAATCTGCGCCCCCAACGCGGTGCGCACTCGTTCGGTCAGTGGCACGGCGTCCTTCTCCTTCGGCGCCCAAGCGACGAGTGTCTCGGCAATCTCACGCACGTTGCGCAACGCCACGCGTTCGACGACGAGCAGCTTCATGACCTCGGCAAAGCGCGAGAGCGTCAGCGCCTGCGAGAGTTCCTTCGCAACGGCCGGCATCTCGCGCTGCAGCCAATTGAATACAAGTTGCGCCTCCTGCATGCCGACGAACTGTCCAGCGTGCCGGTGCAGCAACCGCCGCAGCAGCTCGGCAAAATCGCCCATCGCATCCGAGCCCGGGCCTAGGGCGACCTCGGCTTGAAAGGCGCCTGCCGCAACCACCACCTCATGAATCGCGATCTCGTACGCGTACGGCTCCAACCGCTTGACACGGTCGATTTCGATGACCGGCACCGTCACGCCGTAACGCAAGACGAGCTCGTTTCGCACGCGCCGAATCGTGCGCTCGAGCGTAGCCGTTCGCCCCGCAAGCTCCGACGCCTCGCCGGTATCGCCATCCGGCGCGCGCGACGAAAGCGAAACGACGATGGGTCGCATCGGCACGATCTGCCGCACGTCGGCGTCATCGGGTACGGCGTCGAGCGACGGTATCTGTGGACCCGCCTGCGAGCGCGCTTGGTCGCGCCTGTCGCGCCGCATGCGTGCAATCCCGATGCCGAGCATGGCGCCGCCGAGCAGAACGAACACGACCCAGGGCATACCCGGCGCCGCTGCGAAGATGACCATCACGCAGGCCGCCATCAGCCAAGCCGCGGGCGCACCGCTCAGCTGCCGAGCGATCTGCTCGCCGACAGTCGAACCCTTTCCGGTCGATTCGCCGCCGCGCGTGATCAGCACTGCTGCCGCGATCGCGATCAAGAGCGCGGGGATCTGAGCGACCAGCGCGTTGCCGATCGTGAGGATCGAATAGCGCGAGAGGGCCTCCTCGAACGTCAGCCCGTGCTGCGCGACACCGATGGCCATACCCGCCGTCAGATTCACGAAAACGATGATGAGCCCGGCGATCGCATCGCCTTTCACGAAACGCATCGCACCATCCATCGCGCCATGCATGCGACTCTCGCGGGCGAGGTCCGCTCGCAGCAATTGCGCCGTTTCAGGCCGAGTGAAGCCGGCCCGCAGATCCGCGTCGATCGCCATCTGTCGCCCCGGCATGGCGTCGAGCGTAAATCGCGCCGCGACCTCCGCCACGCGTTCCGCGCCCTTCGTCACGACGAGAAACTGGACGATCGCGATGATCGCGAACACGATCAGGCCGACCGCCATGTTCTCTCCGGTCACGAAGCGGCCGAAGGTATCGACGATCTCCCCGGCATCGGCGTGCAGCAGGATCGAGCGGCTCGTACTGACTTCGATGCCGAGGCGAAACAACGTCGTCAACAGCAGTACGACCGGAAAACTCGAAAACGAAACGGCGCTTGGCAGGTAGAGCGCGAGCGCGATCAGCAGCACCGCCGCAGCGAGGTTCACGCCAATGAGCGCGTCGATGACGAGCGACGGCAGCGGCAAGACCATCATCGCCGTCACGACCGCAATCAGGGTCGCGGCAACGGCATCGCCACGCACAGCGATTCGCCAGAGCCCATCCAAAACACGCCGAGCCGGCCACGCGGCCGCGCGCAGCGACGACCAACAGGTCGTCAGCGAAGAGATGCGGAACATGGAAACCGTCAAGAACGAGGGGATCGGTTCAGTAACAGGGGGGCCACGCCAGTTCCAACGAATACGATGCCCAGGGGCCAGCGAGCATCGCGCATCGAGCCTCGCTGATGTCTGCCGAACCGCCAGGCGGGCGCGCCTGCGCGCACCCATCGCACCGCGGCGGTCACGCAGCGGTCCACCGCGATGCGCGGGCGCTCCTCGCGCCCACTTTCATTTTGGTACAGCCGGGGCTCGAGGATTTCCGATGCGCTTGTCGCTTCGTTGGTCGCGGGCTCCTCCCGAAATTTCTCAGACTGCGTGACGGCGCGCGCGGAAGGACCGACGCCTGTGCGCTAACTCAGCACCATGTACTGGTCTTCCGTTGCGGCGCTGCGCATCGCCGAGGTTTGTTGAGCTAGCAGCCGGGCTTGCG
>NZ_JBQCHR010000071.1:0-8805 GCF_051954495.1 Trinickia sp. | reverse complement strand
GCCGAGCAGCGTCCCGTCGGGCGCGTAGCAATGAATGCCGTCGCCGGCGCTGGTCCAGACGTTGCCGTGCTCGTCCACGCGCATGCCGTCCGGCACGCCGGGCGCGACGTCCGCGAAAACGCGGCCGTTGCGCAACCGACCTTGTGCGTCGACGTCGAACGCCCTGATATGGTGCGGGCCGTTCTCGATGTGCGATGCGCCGGAATCGGCCACATAGAGGCGCGTTTCGTCAGGCGAGAATGCCAAGCCGTTCGGCTTCGCGAAATCGTCGGCCACGCGCTGCACGTCGCCGGTTTCCGGGGCGACGCGGTACACATGGCAGGCGCCGATTTCGCTTGGCGCGCGATAGCCTTCGTAGTCGCTCAGGATGCCGTAGTCCGGATCCGTGAACCAAACGGAGCCGTCCGAGCGAACGACCACGTCATTGGGCGAATTGAATCGGCGGCCTTCGTGGCGGTCCGCGATGACGGTGATGCGGCCGTCGTGCTCGGTGCGGGTGACGCGGCGCGTGCCGTGCTCGCAGCTCACGAGCCGGCACTCCCGGTCCAGCGTGTTGCCGTTGCTGAAGTTCGCGTTCGTACGAAACACCCCCGTACCGATGCCGGGCACCCAGCGCATCATGCGGTTGTTGGGGATGTCGCTCCACACGAGGAACTCGGCTGCCGGAAACCACACCGGCCCCTCGGCCCACATGCAGCCGCCCGCGAGCTTTTCGAACTGGGCGTTCGGCTGAAGCAACGCGCGAAAGCGCGCGTCGTGGACCTCGTATTCGTTGGGATTCATGTTTCCTTTCCTACTTTCCTAAAGTGATTCCGACCGCGTCGCGATCGTGCAATGCGTGCAGGTTTCGCTCATTGACGCACTTTCCTTCCGCTCGCGACGACGACCGCGATGATGAGCACGCCATAGACGATCGAACGCATGCCGGCGCCGGCGCCCAACGCGTTGAGCATGGCATTGGTGAGATACAGGAACAGCGACGCGCCCCAAACGCCCGCCACGGTGCCTTTGCCTCCCGCCACCTCGGTGCCGCCGATCACGACCACCGCCACGGAGATCAGCATGTATTCCACGCCCATGTCGAGCGCGGCGCCGCCTGAAACGGCTGCCAGCAGGAGGCCGGTCAACGCGGCGATGATCGCTGCGAGGACATAGGTCACCCAGCGCACGCGTTCGACACGCACGCCGGCGAGCCAAGCGGCCCGTGCGTTTTGGCCGAGCGCCGAAAGACCGCGCCCGAACACCGTTCGATGAAGGAGGAGCGCCAGCGCGATCGACAGCACGAGTGCGAGCCATGCGATATCGGGGACGCCGACGAGGCGCGCATTCGCGAAGGCTTGCAGTGCGTGGGGCGGGGCAGGCATGCCGCGGCTCTGCGTGATCGCGACCGACTGCACGATGAAGCTCGACGAGAGCGTGGCGATGATGGGGGGAATGCGCAGGACGCGAATCAGCAGATAGTTCGCCAGGCCCACGAGCACGCCGACCGCGAGCGCCACCGCTATGCCGAGCAGAATCAAATCGTCGCGGCCTTTCATCAATTGCACGCCCAGTACGCCGCTGAGTGCGATCGCGGAAGGCATCGACAAATCGATATTGCCCGGACCGGCCGTGATGACGATCATCTGACCGAGGCCCACGAGCACCATGAAAACAGCAAACACCAGCGCGGTGACGACGACGTTGACCGCGATCGAGAAGCCGAACACGCCGGCAATGACGAACCAGACGAGAAGCGCGCCCGCGAACGACCAGAGCCAGGGCGCTTCCCGCGAGCGTAGCCGCGCCGCGAGATCCAAGCCTAGGGCGGGCTTGGGCGAGCCGCCGCTCGTCGCCGGCACGCTAACCGTCGTGCGGGGCCCCGAATCGTTGCCGCTCATGATTGACCTCCGCGCCGTTGCAGCAGCACGCGCAGCGAGAGCACGACGATCAGGATCGCGCCTTGCATGCCGACTTGCCAATCGGGCGACACGTTCAGAAAAGCGAGAAACGAGGCTGCGAGCGTGAGCGTCGTCGCGCCCAATACGGCGCCTATCACCGATACGCGTCCGCCGATGAATTCGCCGCCCCCGAGTATCACGGCGGCGATCGAAAGCAGTGTGTAGCGTAGAGCGAGATTGGCGTCCGCGGACGTAGTCAGGCCAAGCAGGCAGAGCCCCGAGAGCACGCCGAAGATAGCCGCGATGCCGTACAGCAGCGCCTTGCCGCGCACGAGGGACCAGCCGAAGCGCCGCATCGCGCGCGGGTTCCCGCCCGTGCCGCGCAGCCGCACGCCGAACGAGGAGCGCATCAGCAGCAGGTGCCCGAGCACGGCGATGACTGTCGACCAGAGGATCGGCGCGGCGACGAAAGGGGTTTGATAGCCCATGACCGAAGTGAGCCACGCGGGGCTCGAACCGCCCGGTGTGGGCAGCAGCAAGACGGCAAGCCCGTTCCAGACGAACGAGAGGCCGAGCGTCACGACGATGGAGGGAATCTGCCGGAATTCGACGAGGGCGCCCACGGCCGCATAGAGCAGCACGCAACCGGCGAGCGCCGCTAGGCCGACTAGCGGCCGGTCGGCCAGCAGCGTTGCTCCGATGCAAGCGACCAAACTGACGAAAGGCCCGATCGACAGATCCAGATCGTTCGCGGTGATGATCGCGAGTTGCGCGAGCGTGGCGAGCACGAGCGGCACCGCGAGATTGAGCAGTAGGCCAAGGCCGAAATAGCTGAAGGTGGCGGGCTGCAGTAAGAAGATCGGCACCAGCACCGCGACGAGGGAGAACGCGGGCAGCAGTGCGCGCAGCGTCGCGCGATCGAGCGTCCAGTTCATGCCGAAACCTCCTCGAAGTCCGCGAAGCTCGCCGCCAGCAGCGACTGCTCGTTGCACTCGTCGGCATGCAGTAGCCGCGTTACACGGCCCGCTCGAAAACATACGTTCGGTCGCAATGAGCGAATTCATCGTTCTCGGTCGTGTACCAGATGAACGTGCGACCGCGCGCGGCCTCTTCGCCGATGAGCTTGTACAGTTCGCGTTTCGTGCCGATGTCGACGCCGCGCGTGGGGTCGTCCATCAGGATCAGTTGAGCGTCGGATGCCAGAGCGCGTGCGAACAGCACCTTTTGCTGATTGCCGCCTGACAGCGAGAGAATGCCCGCGCCTGACGGAGCGCCGCGTATGCCGATGCGCTCGGTCCACGCGGAGGCGAGCGCGCGGGCCGCACCGCGATCGATCACGCGCGGCAGCCAGGCGAGCGGCGTCGCCTTTGAATTCGCCTTGCGGCGAGCGTCGAGCAGCCACCGTATGTCCAGGTTCTGCGCGATCGACCACAGCGGAAAGACGCCATCGCGCGGCCGGTCGCCCGCCACGAACGCCACGCGTTCGCGACCCTTCGTGGCCACCTCGTAGATCGTTAGCAAGGCCTCGCTCTGTCCTTGACCTGCGAGCCCCGCCAAGCCGATGATTTCGCCGCGCCGCGCATCGATTCGCGCCCCGGCTCCTGCTCCGATCGTCCATTGGTAAGCGGGCGCCGCCTCGGTACTGTCACGGCCGGTCTCGCGGCGCGTCGCTTGTCCGGCGCCGGCATCCAAATCCTGGCCCATCGCGGCCACGATCGCATCGTGCGTGATCGCCTCGCGCGGCAAGACCGCCGCCACGCGGCCGTCCCGCATCACCAATACGCGATGCGCCGCACGCACGATCTCGCCGAGCATGTGGCTGATGAGGATCGTCGCAATGCCGCGCTCACCCGCCTTCCCGACGAAAGCGAGCAACTGTGCGGCGGTATGCGCGTCGAGACTCGACGTGGGCTCGTCGAGGATCACGAGCTTCACGGGATCGCTGACCACCGTGAATGCGCGCGCGATCTCCACCATCTGACGCTGGGTCAGCGTGAGATCGGCAATCAGCTCGTGACCCTTCAGGCCGTGCCCCGGAAAGATCGCATCGAGCTGCTCGAGCATGAGGCGCGTGGCGCGGCGCCGCCAGTCGTGCCCGCGAAGTTCCGGGTGCAGGATCGGCATGTTCTCGGCCACGCTCAGGTTCGCGCACAGCGATAGCTCCTGAAACACGCAGCGCACACCGGCGGCGCGAGCCGCATTCGGATCGTAGCCGGCCACTTCATGGCCCTCGATCGTCATGGTGCCCGCGTCGGGCCGGAATACGCCCGTGAGTACGGCCATCAGCGTCGATTTTCCCGCACCGTTGTGGCCGGCGATGCCGACGCATTCGCCGGAGCGAAATTCGAAGCCGATGTCCGCCAGCGCTCGCACTCGGCCGAAGGTCTTGCCGATTCCCTCGAGCGAGATCAGCGCCGGCGGCGCGCCGCTCGAGCGCGGCGGCACGGGAGCATGGGCGTCGATCAATTCGTCCTCCTGCGCTTCGTTCGTCCGGTGTGCATGGCGGCAAGCGTCTAAGCGCTTATTTGGCGTCGACGATCTTCGTCACCTCGTCGCGGCTATACAGCTTGTTGGCGATGCCGCCCTTGGGCGTCTTGGCAAGAACGGCGTCGAGTTCGTCCGCGGTGACGGCCATGAGCGGCATGCGGATGTCGTGCGGCAGCTTTTTGCCCGCGAGCAACTGCTGCGTGACCCAGAACGCAAACGTCGAACAGCCGGGCGGGATGGTCACCGAGAGGGTCTCGTATCCACCGTTCTTGCGCTGCTGCGCCCACCAGGCGAGTTCTTCCTGACGGTTGCCGAGAATGATGATCGGGGTGGGGCGCCCGGCTTCCTTGATCGCGTTGGCCGCGCCGTAGCCGTCGCCGCCTTGGGCCACCACACCGTCGATTTTCGGCAGCGTCGGCAAGATGCCGGCCACTTGCTTTTGCGCGACCGTTTGCGTCCAATCGCCGTGCACGGAACCCACGATTTTCAAGCCCGGATACTTTTTGATTTCGTCGGTGATGCCGCGGTGAATTTCGTCGTCGACCGACACGCCGGCCAAACCGCGGATCTCGAGAAGATTGCCTTTGCCGTTCAGCCGTTTGGCCATGTAGTCGATCTGCATGGCCCCCAGTTGATGAAAATCGACGGCGATGCGATACGCACAGGGTTCCGTTGCGATGCCGTCGAACGTGACGACGGTCACGCCCGCCGCGCAGGCCTGCTTGATCACGCCGTTGAGCGCGGTGGGGGAGGCGGCGTCGATGGCGATGGCCTTGTAGCCCTGCAAGATCAGATTCTGGATTTGCTGCGCCTGTTCGGTGGCTTGATTCTCCGCTGTCGTGAACGTGGGCGCCGCCGCGACGATGCCGGCCTTGACGGCCGGGTCCGCCACTTCGGCCCAGCTCTTGAGCATGGTTTGCCGCCAGCTGTTGCCGGCGTAATTGTTGGAAAGCGCGACCTTCATCGCCGCCGTGCTGCCGGCGGCTGCGGTTTGGGCCTGCGCCGCGCCGTTGGCAACGAGACAAAATCCGAGCACTGCAGAAGCGAGGTACGAACGCACTTGCTGTCTCCTTTTGATCTGATTGGAACGTCCACGCGCGGCGCGGCGTGTTGCTGAACGGCTGAGTCCAAGCGGCGCACGGAGGACGGGAAGGTCGCGCCGAATCGGCGAGCGCTTCGGTTGACTAATATACTAGTTGAACGGCATGATGGGTGAATTTTCTGCATGTCGCTCGACGAGGAATGTGTTCATAGGCTGCGTCGCAACGGTCAGTGCATGGGTCGCACGACCGCCAACCCGTAGAATGCTTGTTTGATTGGGGCGCCCCGCCCATGGCTCATGAAAACCGACCGTAACGATCCCCAGCAGTTCATTGCCCGCGTGCTGCCCCGCGCCACGTCGCTGGACCGCGCGCTGCCGCTGTCCACGCAGATTTACGATCTGCTGCGTGAGGCGATCGTCACCATGGCCGTCTTACCGTCGGACGTGATCTTCGAGCGCGCGTTGAGCGAAACGCTGGGCATTTCGCGCACGCCCGTGCGGGAGGCGCTTCAGCGGCTCGCCCGCGAAGAGCTCGTCACGATCGCGGCACAGTCCGGCACCTTCGTCGCGCCGGTGCTGCGGGAGCAGTTCACCGAGGGCGCGTTGATTCGGCGCGTACTCGAAAGCGCGAGCATTCGTCGTGCGGCCGAACAGGTCACGGCGCGCGAGCTCGATACCTTGCACGATATTCAGGAAGCGCACCGCCGTGCGATCGAACGGAACGATCCGGTGGAGGCGATCCGGCAGGACAACCGCTTTCATGCGGCGGTGGGCGCGGCGGCTCGGCTGCCGAAGGTGCTGCAATTGATCGACTTGGTTAGGGCTCCCATCGATCGCGTGCGCTATGTGACGGCGCGCGAGCCGGAAGAAGGGGCGATGACGCTTGCGCAGCACCAGCGCGTGCTCGACGCGTTAGTCGCGCACGATCCGGATGCGGCGGAACGCGCGCTGCTCGCGCACCTCGACGACGCGCTGCTACGTCAGCAGCGCGTGTTCGACGAGCATGTCGAGTTGTTCGAAGGGGAAGGGGGGCGGTGAGGGGTGTGGCGTTACATCACCGGCACAGGCGTAGGCATGCGTGAAACGGGCCATCAGAACGTCTGGTACTGAGCAAGCGGCAGGCCGTCGCGCCAGCGAGGCCAGTCGGTGATGTGACGGCGGTGCACCGGCAATTCGCAGGTTTTTAGATGTGCACATGTACAACTTTCGTGCGATGTCCGAGAACAATGCTGAGTTCGGCCGCGAGACGTGCGTCGATCATCCAATTGTTGAAGCCGAAACCACAATTGCCGAATGCCCAATCGAATTCGACGAACGTCCAGTCGATGATCGGCGCCGAGTGAGCGCATGTGGGACACGCTAGGGTGTAGCGGGGGCGAGCTGGACTCGGGGTCCGAATTCATCGCGCCTTACAAGCGATTCGTCTGCGACGTCGTCGATAGCATCCTTTCCACATACCGCGCAATCAGATCCACTTCCAGATTCACCTGATCGCCGGCTCGCAAGCCTTTGAGCGTGGTGACCTCAACCGTATGCGGGATCAGATTGATCGAGAACTCGCAGCCTTCCGCCCGATCGTCGACGCTGTTGACCGTCAGGCTCACGCCGTTCACGGTAATCGAGCCCTTGTAGGCGAGATAGCGGCCAATGTCTTTCGGCGCGAGCACGCGCAACTCATGCGATTCGCCCACGGGTGCGAACCGCGTAACAGTCCCGAGCCCGTCGACGTGTCCCGACACAATGTGGCCGCCCAGCCGTTCGTGCGCCGTCAGCGCCTTTTCCAGATTCACGGCCCCCGGAATGGCAAGGCCTACCGTGCAGTTCAGGCTCTCACGCGAGACATCGACATCGAACGTGCGAGCGGTCTTCGCGACAACCGTCATGCAGGCGCCCTGAATGGCGATGCTGTCGCCCAGGGCGACGTCGGTCAGGTCCAGCGCACCGGCCTCGATAGTCAGGCGCACGCCTGCCGCTTCGTCCGCCCCGAGCGGCTTCACTGTCTCGATACGGCCGACGGCCGCGACGATTCCCGTAAACATCGTAAGTAGTCCTTCCTTGTTCAGTGAGGCGCCGACGGCGTTTGCAGCCGCGCTAAAATGCGCAGGTCGTCGCCGACGCGATCGACCGCATGGAAAACGAGCCGCGTTCGCGCATCGAGCGCGCCGGGCGCCGCCAAGTCGAACATGCCGGCCGAATCGGCTCCCAGCAGGCTGGGCGCTAGGTACACGAGCAACTCGTCGACGCAGCCCTCGCGCAGCAGCGAGCCGTTCAGCTTGTGACCGGCTTCGACGTGCAGTTCGTTGATCCCGCGCGCGCCTAGCGCTTTGAGCATCGCCGGCAGATCGACCTTGCCGTGCGCGTTGACCAGCGAGACGACCTCGACGCCGCGCGCCGTCAGCGCCTCGGCGCGAGCTGCGTTGCGTTCATCGATACTCCCGCAAAACACGAGCGGCGGCGCACCATCGAGCAGGCGGGCCGTCAGCGGCACGTCCAGCCGGCTATCGACCAACACACGCAGCGGCTGCCGCGGCGTCTCGATCTCGCGCACCGTCAGCTGCGGATCGTCCTCGCGGACGGTGCCGATGCCAGTCAAGATCGCGCAAGCGCGTGCGCGCCAAACGTGCCCATCGGCGCGCGCCGCGGCACCGGTGATCCACTGGCTCTCGCCCGTTGGCAGTGCGGTGCGGCCGTCGAGCGACGCCGCCACTTTCATCCGCACCCAAGGTTGGCCGCGCGTCATGCGCGATACGAAGCCGACGTTCAGCTCGCGCGCTTCGTTCGCCAACAAGCCGCAGCGCACGTCGATGCCGGCGTCGCGCAGCCTCGACAAGCCGCTGCCGGATACCTGAGGGTTCGGATCTTCCATCGCCGCGATGACGCGCTTCACACGCGCATCGATCAGCGCATGCACGCAAGGCGGCGTGCGCCCGAAATGGCTGCACGGTTCGAGCGACACATAGGCCGTCGCGCCCCGCGGATCGTGACCGCGCCGCCGCGCGTCCTTCAGCGCCTGAACTTCGGCATGATCTTGTCCGGCGGGCTGCGTGAATCCCTCGCCGATCGCGACGCCGTCCTTGACTAGCACGCAGCCCACGCGCGGGTTCGGCGTCGTCGTGTACATGCCGCGGGCGGCGAGCGTCAGCGCCCGCTGCATATGGATGAAGTCGGCTTCCGAGAACATCGCGGGCCGCGCGGTTAAGCGGCGTGCGCCGCGAATGCGCCGCGCGCCGCTTCGATGGTCGCATCGATCACGGCGTCGTCGTGCGTGCTCGAGACGAAACCGGCCTCGTATGCCGACGGCGCGAAGTACACGCCCGCATCGAGCATCCGGTGGAAGAACGCGTTGAAGCGCGCGATGTCGCTGCGCGAAACGTCGGCGAAGCTCGCCGGCACTTG
>NZ_JBQCHR010000070.1:0-7355 GCF_051954495.1 Trinickia sp. | reverse complement strand
CGGTAAACGAAACGAAAAATTTTTCGAACTCGTCGGCGTTTTGTTTGTCTCTATGTACGGTACGTGGCTGGCACACGCCGCTGCGTCACCATTCTCCTCTTGTCGGTGTTGCTCCGGGGCCGAACGCCCCGGTTTTTTTTTGCAGCTTCGGCAAGCTCTGCCGCTTGTCTCTTGCCCTGCACCGGGCATCATCGCGGCTGCCCACTTGTCACACCTCATCTCGTCCCTGCGCGCAGATCCGCGCTCGCCGCGTCGGCGACAGCACTCCCCCCCGGGACGGGCCGAGCATGCCTCGGGCTAACCCACGCCGCAACAGGCGTGGACTGCTTCGGCAAGATGGCCTTGAATTTTTGACTGGTATAACTTACATTTACAACAATAACTGACATGAATGTAAGTTATGTCATACAAAGATCCCCTTATCAAGCCTACTTTCCCTTTGCTCTTTGCTCCAGATTTTGGCGATGCGTTTCGGCGCGAACGCAAAGCACAAGGGCGCACTCAGCAATGGGTGGCAGAGAAAGCCGGTGTCGCCCGATTCACGATCACTCAATTGGAATCTGGGCAAAACGTCGGGCTGCATCATGTCCTGGCTGCGCTCACCGCGCTAGGGAAAGGCCTTTCCATCGTTTCGGCACGGCCCGACTACGATCAGATCAAGGAGATCTTCGATGACGAGCAATAGGGTGCGCGAGTTGGCCGTCGCCACGCCGCAAGGCAGTGCCGGCACGCTCATCAAGGAATCGCGGCATGTGTTCGCCTACGGTACGCGTGAACCTGCACGGCAGGTGTCGCTGACCATGCCGCTGCGCGCCGAAACCTACGCCGAAACGCCGATGTTGCCGGCATTCTCCATGAACCGGCCGGAAGGCTTTTTGCTCGAACGGATCCAGCGGGCGTTCAAACACGTGCAGCTCGACGACATGGCGTTACTCGCGATCACGGGGAACAACCAGATCGGTCGGCTCCGCTTCAGTGAGTCCGGCAAGACCGCGCGAGGAAAACGAGCCGAAATAGGCCTGGCAACGCTCCTCAGTACCGGCAGTCACGCTGGGCTGTTCGAGCATCTCGTTGAAACGTACCTCGAATCGGGCATTTCGGGCTTTCAGCCGAAGGTGATGATTCCGGATGCGGACAAGGTTGTGGGCGACAAGGTCGATGAGAAGACGACCGCAACCACGCCCAGTCTCATTTTGAAGGCAGCCGGAGATGACTATCCGCATCTGCCCGTGAACGAGTATCTGTGCATGAGCGCCGCGCGGCACGCAGGTATCGAGGCCCCGCAATTTTGGATCTCCGACGATCAAACCCTGTTCGTCATGGAGCGCTTCGACGTGAACGTGCCAAGGAACACGCAACTCGGCTTCGAAGATATGGCGGTTCTGATGGGCAAGAATCACTTGCAACCGAACTTCAAGTACAGCAGCAGCTATGAAAAGGTCGCGCTGGCGATCAGCATGAATTGCGGCAGCAATTCCGCCGAGAGCCTCGCGCGTTTTTTCGAATACTTCTCGCTGTCCGTGATGGTGCGCAATGGCGACGCCCATCTGAAGAACTTCGGCCTGATTTACGACCACCCGGCTGCCGACGAGCCTCCTCGCCTCTCCCCGCTCTTCGACGTGGTGACGACATCCGTCTATCGCTACGAAAATCAAAGAACGGGGATCGAGACTGCGGACCGGACCATGGCGTTGAAGTTGAACAAAGCCGTTTCGTATCCGACGCGGGACGAACTGCTCGCGTTCGGCCGCAACGTGTGCCATGTTCAGCAACCTGGGGTCGTGATCGAGCGCATCGCCGACGCGATGGCCACAATCCTGGCGGACGAAGGCGAGCGCATGCCCAAGCAATTCCTTTCGGCGCTTCGCATGGAATGGGACGTCGGCCGATGCTCCGTGGAACCGATCCGCGTATTCGGCCTCTCGGGTGCCACGCGTGCCCGTGACGACGCCCCAGTCTCATCCCGCCAATAGCGCGTTCGGCCTGCGCTGCTGTCGCACGCCTTTAACCCCCGCCGAACCGCACGGTCCCGCCCGTCGGCACGGCGCGTGCCTGTTAAAATCGTCGCTTTCCCTCAAGCAGTCCCTCCTTTTATACGCTCATGACCGTATCCGCCCCTCATTCAGCCGCGCAAGCCGGCCCGGGCGCCGCCCGCCGCCGCATCCTCGTGACGTCCGCTTTGCCCTATGCGAACGGACAGATCCACCTCGGCCACATGGTCGAGTACATCCAGACGGATATCTGGGTGCGCGCGCTGCGAATGCACGGCCACGAGGTCTACTACGTCGGCGCGGACGACACGCACGGCACGCCGGTCATGCTCAGCGCGGAGAAAGAAGGCATCACGCCCAAGCAGCTCATCGATCGAGTTTGGGGCGAGCACACGCGCGATCTGCGCAACTTCCTCGTCTCGTTCGACAACTACTACACGACCGATTCCGAGGAAAACCGCGAGCTATGCGAGACGATCTACCGCCGTCTGGAGCAGGCAGGGCTCATCGACGCGCGCGAAATCGAGCAAGCCTACGACCCCGTCAAGGAAATGTTCCTGCCGGACCGCTTCATCAAGGGCGAATGCCCGAAGTGCGGCGCCAAGGATCAATACGGCGATAGCTGCGAAGTCTGCGGTTCGACCTATCAGCCCACCGACCTCGTCAACCCGTATTCGGCCATCTCGGGCGCCACGCCGGTGCGGCGCAAGTCCACCCATTACTTCTTCCGGCTCTCCGACGCGCGCTGCGAGAATTTCCTGCGCGAATGGGTCAGCAGCCTCGCTCAGCCCGAAGCGACGAACAAGATGCGCGAGTGGCTCGGCGACGCCGGCGACGCCAAGCTCGGCGATTGGGACATCTCCCGCGATGCGCCGTATTTCGGCTTCGAAATCCCGGGCGCGCCGGGCAAGTACTTCTACGTCTGGCTAGACGCGCCGGTCGGGTACTACGCGAGCTTCAAGAACCTCGCCGCCCAACGCGGGCTCGACTTCGAGGCGTGGATCAAACCCGGCTCCGCAACCGAGCAATACCACTTCATCGGCAAGGACATTCTGTATTTCCATACGCTGTTCTGGCCGGCGATGCTCGAATTCGCAGGCTACCGCACGCCGACGAACGTGTTCGCGCACGGTTTCTTGACCGTCGACGGCGCGAAGATGTCCAAATCGCGCGGCACCTTCATCACCGCGAACAGCTTCATCGAAACCGGCTTGAACCCCGAATGGCTGCGCTACTACTTCGCAGCCAAGCTGAACGCCACGATGGAAGATCTCGATTTGAATCTCGAGGATTTCCAAGCTCGCGTGAACAGCGACATCGTGGGCAAGTACGTCAACATCGCGAGCCGCGCGGCGGGCTTTCTCATCAAGCGCTTCGACGCGCGCGTGCAGGACAGCGCGATGCACCACCCGCTGCTCGCCACGCTTCGCGCGGCCATCGCGCAGATCGCGGCGCATTACGAAGCGCGCGAATATGGCCGCGCGGTGCGTCAGACGATGGAACTGGCCGACGCCGTGAACGGCTACGTCGATACGGCGAAACCGTGGGATCTGGCGAAAGATCCGGCCAACGCGGTCGCGCTGCACGAGACGGTCACCGTCAGCCTCGAAGCATTCCGGCTGCTCACGATCGCGCTCAAGCCCGTGCTGCCCGCGCTGGCGGCCAAGGTCGAGGCGTTTCTCGGCATCGCCCCGCTCTCCTGGGCCGACGCCGACACGCCGCTGTCCTCGAAACAGCCCATCAACGCTTACCAGCATCTCATGACACGCATCGACCCGAAACAGATCGAAGCGCTGGTCGAGGCGAACCGCACGTCGCTGCAGCCGACGGAAACGGGCGCGCAGGCAGCCGCGACCGCGGCGGCGTCGACCAAGACCCGCGCCAAAACCGAGTCGAAGGCGGCGGCCGCCGCGCCCGCGAACGCCGAACACAGCGCGACGATCTCGATCGACGACTTCGCGAAAATCGATCTGCGCGTCGCGCTCATCGTCGACTGCAAGGCCGTGGAAGGGTCGGACAAGCTGCTGCAATTGACGCTCGACGTCGGCGAGGAAAAGACGCGCAACGTGTTTTCCGGTATCAAGTCGGCCTATCGCCCCGAGGATCTCGTGGGCAAGCTGACCGTGATGGTCGCCAATCTCGCGCCGCGCACGATGAAGTTCGGCCTGTCCGAAGGGATGGTGCTGGCCGCGTCGAGCGCCGACGAGAAGGCCGAGCCGGGCCTTTATATCCTCGAACCGCATAGCGGCGCGAAGCCGGGCATGCGCGTACGCTGAAGCCCACCCCGGCCCGGGCGTGCGCCGAATCCGTTCGGTGCGCGCCCTGCCTCAATGGCGACCGCGCCAACCGTCGAAGCGGCGCGTGTAGTTGACGTCGAGGCCCTGGAAGGTGCCGGTATAGAGCGCGATCGACCAGAAGCGCGATAGGTTCACCGTCGCTTTGAAGGCGTTGCTCGCCGATTGCAAGCCCTGCTCGTAACCCAGCACGAGCCGCTCGTTGATCGCCTTCGACAACATCACCACTTGCGAATCGGTCAAGCCCACTTCGCTGCGTCCCACCGAAAACTCATCGAGCCCGAACGTCTGCGCGACGCGTTTGCCCGTTGCGCTGCCGAGCAAGGCGAGCGCCGTCGTCATCGAGCTTTGCTGGCCTAAGTTGTTGCCCTGGTCGGTGCCGTGCCCGAACAGCAACCACGAGAGCTTCTCGTTATCCGCCACGTTCGGCTCCGATACTAGCTTGACGGTGGGCGAACGGACGGTGCCCGTCACCTGCACACCGGCCTCCACTTCCTGATTGCGGCGCATCGCGAGAATATTGATGCCGGGGTTCGCCACGGGGCCGTTGAACGTGAAGTAGCCGTTTTCGATGGCGAGTTTGCGGCCGAAGCTCGTGTAGGTCGAACCCTCCGTCACACGTACATTGCCGATGGCTCGCAGCGGCTGATTGGGGGCCGACAGCGCCGTTACCGTGCCGCGCAGCCCCAGATCTGCCCCCCTGCCGCGAAAGCGGAAATCGTTGCCCAAGTCGACATCCACGCTCGCTCGCGGCGCGAAGCGCCCCACGGGCTTGTTGGTCGGCTCGCTCGGCTTTGGCCGTGCGCCCTTCACGAGCATGTGGTCGCGCACGACGACGACGTCGTCCGACAGCCGCGGCGCCGGTTGCTCGGGCAGATCGAACAGCGCGTGATCGACCCTGAACTTGCCGTCGATGTCGAGACCGCCGCCCGCGCCGCCGTTCGCCATCGTCGCGCTGCCCGACAGCGACAGTTGCCGATCGGGCGCCGCGAGCAGTTCGAGCTTATCCGCCACGATGCGTGCCGTCAGGTCGGGTTCGGCCCGGTCGAGCCGGATTTGCCCCGTCGCCCGCAAGGTGCCGTCGCCCCCATGAAACTCGACGCGCTGCAGGTCCACCAGGTTTTCAGTCAACGCGACGCGCACGATGCCCTCCTTCAACTGCACGCCCTGATCGACGAGCGTGGCCGAAAGATCGTCGCCGACGAGTGCGCCCGATGCCGTCGGCTTCGCCCGCGTGCCGCCCAACGCGAGGTTCAACGCAAGATGGCCGTCGAGCACGTAGCTGGGGCCGAACAACCCGCCCGTCGTTTTCAGCGTGGGGACGTCGAAGGCGAGCTTGCCTGACAACGGCGCGTCGGCGCCGAGCTCGAGCAGCCCGCCGCGCGTCGAATCGGGGGTAAGCCCGGCGCTGACGTTCGCATCGAGCGTGCCGATGCGGCTCGCGGCGGCGCGAGCGCGCACCGTCAGCGTGCGGCCGCCTTCGAAGTCGGCCCGCGCCGAGAGCGCCGTCACGCCCAGGGCCGAAGAGCCGTAGCCCGTCGAAATCGTCACATCGCCGCTGCGGCGCTCGATGCGAGCGTACCCGCTGGCGGTGCGTCCGAACGTGAAGTCCCAATCGGCCCCGAGCACGAGATCGCTCGAGACGCGCGAGGGCGTACCCGTCAACGTCTGGCGGATGGCGAGAAAACGCGCCACGGAGAGGTTCGATGCGCTGCCGGCCGAACTGATGGCCCCTCGATCGTAGACGAACGATTTCAGATCGAGCGTCGCGCCCTCGATGACGAGATGTGTCGGGCCGAGCGTCGAGCGCGCCCCGCTGACCGACAGCGCGAGCGGCGCTTGCAGCTCGAGCGACGGCAGGCCGCGGTTCGTGAGACGCGCCAACGTGCCATCCCAGCGCGGGCCATCGCGCGTGTCGGTCACGCCGCCCGTGCCGGCGAGCGCCGTGTCGATGGCGCGGCCGCGCACCGCCCCTTTCGCCTGGGCGTCGAAAGCGTGCTTCGCCCGCGTGCCCGTCACATGCGCGGTCAGCGTGGTCAGATCGACGGCGCCCGCGTGGACGTCGCGCGCGTCGGTCGACAGTTCGAGCGCGCCGGTCGCCCCGTCGCGAATCCGCGCGCTGCCGGTCGCGGCGCCCACACGGTTCTCGCCGAACGCCAAACTGCGTGCATCGTAGCGCAACGTCACGTCGGGGTGAGTGAGCGAGCCCGTCAGGTCCCCGTCGGCGAGCACGGTGCCGGCGACGCCGAAACCCAGCCGGTCGAGGCGCGGCGCATTCACATGAAAACGCAGGCGGTCGCCGGGTCCGCCGAAGCTGCCGTGCAGATCGACGTCGTTGCCGGCGATCGAAAGCGTCGCGTCGCTCGGCAAGAGTCGCGTGCCGACGACTTCCACTGTCCCCCGTCCCGTGAGCGGGAACCCATCGTAGAGGCTGTCGCCGAGGTCGAAGCGCAGTTTCGACGACAACGATGGGGCAAGCGCGCCGACCGCGCTGAAACGGCCAGTCACGCGCGCTTCCGGCAGCTCGAGGGCCGAGCGCGCAGGTTTTGCCGCGGCTTCGCCCGCAGCAGACTTGGCCCCGGAGCGCATGGAGCCGGGACGCTTGGCGCCGCGAGACGGCATGGCGCTGGCCGGTGGTTCGGCCGCCACCACGAGCCGCGGATCGAAGTTCGTCAGCGTGGCCCCGAGCTCGTAGCTTTGGTGTGCGTCAAGAGCGAGCCCCCCCTTCATTTCCAGGCGGCCATCTCCCGCGTCGATCCGCAGGTCATGCAACGCAATGCGGCCGCGCTCCAAAGCGACATGAGCCCTTGCACGCAGGCGCGCCCGTGCGTCGTTCAGATCGAGCGACACCGATTGCGCGGCGGCATCGAAGGCGATGCCGATCGGGCCGGAAAGCGCTGTCGGCCGCACGTAGGGTGTAAGCGTCGCCAAATCGAGCGCGCGCGCCGTCAGATCGAACCGTCCACGGCCATGCGAGAGCGTGCCGCCCCCGGTCAGCGTGGCGTCGTGAATGAGCCGTATGCTCAGCGCGTCGAGCCGCTGCTCGCGTTCGTCGGGGGGCCCGGCGGGG
>NZ_JBQCHR010000069.1:0-89437 GCF_051954495.1 Trinickia sp. | reverse complement strand
AATTTCCGCAATTCGCCGGCCAAGGACGATTTCGCGACGCCGTATCCGTCGATGCCCTATGCGCCGCATCCGGAATACGCGCCTGAAAACGGTTACTTGATTCAAAAAGGCGACTATCCGTACAACTCGCAGTATTTGCGTCTGGTCGGCGGCACGACTTGGCATTGGGCCGCCGCAGCGTGGCGCTTGCTGCCGTCCGATTTCAAGCTGAAAACAGCCTACGGCGTGGGCCGCGATTGGCCGTTCCCGTACGAAGCCCTGGAGCCCTGGTATTACGCGGCCGAGGTGGAGCTGGGCGTATCCGGGCCGGACACCCCGATCGATCTCGGCTCGCCGCGCTCGAAGCCCTATCCGATGCAGCAGTTGCCGCTTTCCTACCTGGACGCGCGCTTCAGCGAGGTGCTGAACGGGAACGGCTTCAAGGTCGTGCCCGAACCCGTCGCGCGCAATAGCCGGCCGTACGACGAACGCCCCACGTGCTGCGGCAACAACAATTGCATGCCGATCTGCCCGATCGCGGCGATGTACAACGGCGTGGTCCATGCCGAGAAAGCGGAAAAGGCCGGTGCGAAGCTCATTGCTCAGGCTGTCGTCTATCGCATCGAAGCGGACGACAAGGGCCTCATCTCCGCGGTGCATTACAAAGACCCGTCGGGCGGCACGACGCGCGTGACAGGGAAGTTGTTCGTGCTGGCGGCGAACGGCATCGAAACGCCGAAACTGATGCTGATGTCGACATCGGACAAGTTTCCGCACGGCGTCGGCAATCGCTCCGACCAAGTCGGCCGCAATCTAATGGACCACCCAGGGACGGGCGTGAGCTTTCTGGCGAATGAAGCCCTTTGGCCGGGGCGCGGCCCCATGGAGATGACGTCGGTCGTCAATTTCCGCGACGGGGCGTTCCGTTCGGATTACGCATCGAAAAAACTGCATTTGTCGAACGGCGTACCGACGATGGCGGTCACCTCGGCATTGATCGGCAAAGGCTTGACCGGTGCGGAACTCGACCGGCAGATTCGCGACCGCGCGGCGCGCACGTTGACGATCAACAGCTTCCACGAGCATCTGCCCGAACCGCAGAACCGCATCGTGCCGTCCGCCGATCGCAAGGATGCATTGGGCATCCCGCAGCCCGAGATTTACTACTCGATCAACGACTACGTCAAAAAAAGCGCGGCCAACACGCACGAACTCTATGCGCAGATCGCCGATTTGTTCGGCGGCACGGAGGTGGCGTTCGACGACCGCTTCGCGCCGAACAACCACATCATGGGGACGACGATCATGGGCGGCGACCCCAACGATTCGGTCGTCGACGCCGATTGCCGAACGCACGACCACCAAAACCTGTTCCTCGCGACGAGCGGCGTGATGCCGAGCGCCGCGTCGGTCAATTGCACACTGACGATCGCCGCGCTGGCGCTGCGGCTCGCCGCCAAGCTCAAGCGTGAGCTCTGATGGCGCGATGAATCGATGAGACTTCCGATGACGACGAATCAGCGACTCAGTTCCCGCGCGACGGATCCGCGCCGCCATCGCTGCGGACACCATGGCATGCTTCGCCGGCCCCGTCGCATGGCGGGCGCGGCGGCTGCGTTTTCGATATTCGCGTTGTATCTGGCTTGGCATGCGTCGAGCGAACGCGACAATTGGGCCGCCGACGAGTTGCCGATGTCCGTGGCGCAGGCGCAAGGGGCGAGCGAAGTGGCGACCGCCGGGGCTTCGGGTTCCAGCGGGACGAGCGCGGCGAGCAAGGCGGCGCCAGCGAATAATCCATCGGCCGCTAGCGGAACGGTCGCGCAGAACGCCGCTTCATCGCAGGCATCGGCTTCGAATGCCGCTTCCTCATCGGCGGCGTTAAAAGGCAGCACCGCATTGGCGCCGAACGCCGCTTCGGCCGAAGCGCAGGCAAGCGGTGCGGGCGCAATGGCCGGGACGGGCGCAGGCGGCCCCTCAAGTGGTTCAGACGCCGCCGCGGCCGCCGCGGCGCCCACGGACGCCGCCGACATCGTCAAACGCGGCGAATATCTCGCACGCGCCGGCGACTGCATGGCATGCCACACGGCCGATAAGACCCGGCCTTTCGCCGGCGGCCTGCCGATCGGGACACCGTTCGGCACGCTCTATACGCCGAACATCACGCCCGATCCCGACACCGGCATCGGCCGCTGGAACGACGCCGATTTTCTGCGCGCGATGCAGCGCGGCATCGGCAAGGACGGCCAGCATTTATATCCCGCGTTTCCGTATACCGAATACACGCGCGTGACCGAGGCCGATCTGCTGGCGATTCGCGCCTATCTGAACACGCTGGCGCCGATCCATTACACGCCGCCGCGCAGCGAACTGAGTTTTCCGTTCAATCAGCGTTGGCTCATGTTCTTTTGGAACATGTTCAACTTCCGCGAAGGCCGCTTCGTGCCCGATCCGAAGCAAAGCCCGCAATGGAACCGCGGCGCCTATCTGGTGGAAGGGCTCGCGCATTGCGAGGAGTGCCATACGCCGCGCAACTTCATGCAGGGGCTCAAGACGAGCGAGCGCCTCTCGGGCGCGGTGCAGGCAGGATGGCGCGCGTTCAACATCACGCCGGACAAGGCGGGCGGCATCGGCAATTGGAGCGAGGACGACGTCGAACATTACTTGGCGACGGGCGTGGCGCCGGGGCGCGCGAATGCGGCCGGGCCGATGGCCGACGTGGTCGCCAACAGCACCCAATACTTGACCGCCGAGGACCTGAGTTCGATCGGCGTGTATCTGCGCTCGGTGCAGCCGATTTCAGGCGGGCAGACCCATGCGCGCGATCAATGGGGCCGCCCCGCCGACGATGTGAAGGCCTTGCGCGGCACGCGCGTGACGGGTATCGACGGCGCGCAGCTGTTCGTCGCGAATTGCGCGAGCTGCCATAACTGGACGGGACAGGGCGTGGGCGGGACGGCGCCGTTGGCCTATCCCTCGCTGATCCACAACAGCGCGGTGGGTTCGCCCGAGGCGGACAATTTGGCGATGGTGATCCTGCATGGGGTGAATCGGCGGACGAAAGATGCCGACGTGATGATGCCGGGCTTCGGCGATCAATTGAACGACGACCAAATTGCGGCGATTGCGAACTACGTGACGCAGCGTTTCGGCAATCCGCATGCGACGGTTACTGCCGCCGATATCGGCAAGCTGCGCCAGCGTCAGCAATAGCAAGAAAGACAAGAAGGACAATCGCGCTTCGAGGCGATGCGCCATGCAGCGAGCGGCGCATCGCCGCCGTTGCGCCGCTCGTTCTTTGCTCGATGCATCTGGCCGATGCGGCCGCGTCAGCCGGACTATGATTTCCGATATGAATACGCGAAGCGAGATCTACCCGATCGTCTGCCGGCATGCCGCCAATACGGCAGGCCGGGACTTTGTCGTCGGCGACCTGCACGGTTGCGTCGACGCGCTCCGCTATTTGCTGCGGGAGATCGTGTTCGATCCGGAGTGCGACCGGCTTTTCTCCGTGGGCGATTTGATCGACCGCGGTAGTCAGTCGGAAGAAGCGCTGGCGCTGATCGACAAACCGTGGTTTTTCCCGGTCCTTGGCAATCACGAAGAAGCGTTGTGCCTCGTTTCCGAGGGCGTCATGCGGCGCAGCGCCTGGTATTCGCTCGGCGGAGATTGGGCGCAGGCGTTGCCCGATCGCGTTTTGGCCGCCTATGCGCGGCGGTTGCGGACATTGCCGCTCGTTCGCGTGATCGGCAGCGGGCCGCGTCGCTTCAACGTCTTGCATGCGGAATTCTTCGGCGACGACGCCGCGCTCGACAGCGGCCTTTTCAACGAGCGTGTACGTCAGCAACTGCTGTGGGGCCGCGAACTCGCGCTCGGCAGCGGCCACGTGGAACGGCAGAAGGGGCTGTCGCCCACCTACTGCGGCCATACGCCGATGCGCGAAATCGGGCGTATCGGCGCGCAGATTTTCATCGATACGGGAGCATTCGCCGCGACGGGCAAACTGACGGTGACCGAAGCGTTGACGCCGCGCGCTTGGTCGGTGTCGGTCGACCAAGCGTTGGCCGAGGGCGCGGACGAGATGTCGTTGCCTTGATCGTTGCGCGTGACGGCGTCGGCCGAAGTGTTCGCTTCATGCGTTCGCCGCCGCAGCGCTCAGGTCACATCACCCGATTTGATTCAACTCGAAGACGCTGTCGATCGCGTGGCCGTTCCAGTTGTATTCCAAATACGCCGCATGCCGGCAGTCTCGTAGCAGCGTGGTCTTGAACGCGGCCAGGCATTCTCCAGACGCATCGCGCACGGACGGGTAGACGATGCCCGCCGCCCCGGCTTCGCGCAGACGGCGGCCGAGCGCTTGGCCCGCCGAGTAATCGGTGGGCGAGAGCACAGCGGGGTCTAGCGCGGGATCGTTGCGCAGATCGATTGCCTCGCCGCGCGCCAACACCGTGTAGAGGCGCATTTGCTGCCGCAGCGGCGGCTCGTTCGTCGCCGAAAGAAACAAGGCCGCGTGGTAACGCGTTTCCGCCACGGCCGTGCGCGAATCGCGCGCGCAGTAGAACACGCCGTAGGCGCCGTCGGAGAAGCGGCTGCCGAGCGGGTTCAAGTGCGTGAAAGCGGCCATGATCGGCCCGCAGCCGGGGCCGAAGCAGCGCTCCTCGCGCGGCACGAGATCGAGTTCGCCTACTTCCGTGCGCAAGCGGTCGTTCGTCATGGCTTCGAGCGCATAGAGCGCGTCGAAATCTTCGGACGATGCGACGCGATCGAACAGATTGACGGCCGGAAAGCGCGTGGGGATCACGCGGTACGCGGGCGACCAATCGAGGCGCACTAGGCGCTGGGGGGAGAACCGGTCTTCAGCCTTCGTCACGCCCATCCGCCTCGCATGGCGTCGAGGTACTGCCGCACGGCTACCAGGTCGCTGACGTTCCCCGCCAGCATCCGGTCCAGCGCGCTGGCGCCGCCGAAAGGCGGAGCGCTGTTCGGCCGTTTGACCCAGCCATCGGCGGCGGCCGGCTCGGGCAACAGAATCTGCAACGCCTTATAGATGCCGAGCAGCAACGACAAACGCTCGAGCGTATCGCGCGAAAGCCGCGCCGACTGCGGGGCGGCCTTCCATTTGAAGAAGGTGGAGCGGCCTGGCGAGCCGAGCAGGACGATTTGATCGTCGATGGCGAGACCCCAGTCGTGAGCGATATTGAAGAACGCGCGCAGGCCGGCCGCGGACATATCCGCGAGCGAAGGGGCGGACCCGGGCGAATGCCTCGACGCGCGCGCGGCTGCTGTGGACAAATGATGGACGGCGGCGGATGGCATGATCGATCTCTAAATAAACTACAGATCGATCTTAGTCTATATATGGATTAATGCAAGGCAAACTTGCGATACACGCCACATCTGTGGCGCATTGACCTGATGAAAGCGGTGCAAGCCATCGTCATCGTGAGGGCCCGGGGTTAGTCCCGCGCTCCGCGCGCGTAGTGCCCGATGGCCAGCATTGGCAGACGATGAGACCCGCCAGCATTGACGCGGCGCCCGCGAGCGCACGCAGAGACAGCGTTTCACCGAGCACGAGCCAGCCGGCGAGGGCGGCGAACACGCCTTCCATGCTGAAGATGATGGCCGCGTGTGCCGGCGCGGCGTCGCGTTGAGCGACGACTTGCAGCGTGTAGCCGATGCCGACCGACAGCCCGCCGCCGTAGACGATCGACGGCCAGGCGCGCGCCAGCGCGGCCATCTGCACGGGCTCCACGGCCAGCGCCACGGCGAGGCAGAGCACGCCGCAGGTGGCGAACTGCACGAGCGCCAGCACGAGAGCGTCGCGCGAACGCGCGAAGCGGCCGACGAGCAGCACCTGCACCGAGATCACGAGCGCGCAGCCGAGTTGATAGAGATCGCCCGCATGCACTTCGAATGCGGAGGTCACGCTGAGGAAGTACAACCCCACTGCAGCCAGCAGCGCGCCGAGCCATATTCCCGCCGACGTGCGGTGGCCGAGCGCGGCGCCGGCCAGCGGAACGATGACGACGTAAAGCGAGGTGATGAACCCGGCGTTGGCGACAGTCGTGTATTGCAGGCCGACTTGCTGAAAGGAGATGGCGACGGCGAGGACGATCCCGAGCACGATGCCGGCCGCGGCAGTCTTCGGCCGATGCATAAGCGCGGCCAAGTGATCTCGCGAAACCTTGGCCCCCGGCCGCAGACACAGCACAAGGACGACGGCAGACCCGAGCAGGAACCGCAGACCATTGAATAGAAAAGGACCGATCGCGTCGAGGCTCAGCCGCTGCGCGACGAACGCCGAGCCCCATATCATGGCGGCGAGCAGCATCAGCAGGTTGGCGCGCGTGTGCCTTTTGGCAAGTTCGTTCGAATGCATTGCTTGATGGTGGACGTCGGGTGATGCCGGGGCAGGTTAGCGGCGAAACGCAGCAGCCCGACCTGGGCGCACGGTTTTTCGCCGAAAGAACGAATTTACGTGAGTTCGCCGATCTTTGTACTCGGGCGGGGCCACTGCGCCCTGCTCTGTCGCGCCGGGGCGTGAGGACTACGCATCCTCGTGCTGCCGCAACCACCGCACGTGAGATACATTGTCGGAATGCGCCGCGATGGCGCCCTTTTTCATTTGGAGTGACGGGCAATGGAATCGACGACCGCGACGATCCGCAGAATCGAGGCACGCGACGAGGCGCGCTGGCGCGAACTGTGGGATGGCTACACCCGCTTTTATGAACGCGATCCGTCGGAGCCCATTACCCAGCACGCTTGGTCGCGCATCCTCGACGAACGCTCGCCCGTTCATGCGATCGTCGCCGAGCGGGACGGCAAGGTGATCGGCATCGCGAACTACATCATTCACGAGAGCACGTCGCTACTTACCCCGGTGTGCTACCTGCAGGATCTTTACGTCGACCCAACCCTGCGCGCGGGCGGTGTGGGACGCGCGCTGATCGATTGGCTAATCGACGAGGCGCGGCGCCAGAACTGGTCGCGTGTGTATTGGACGACGAAGGAAAACAACTACCGGGCGCGCGGGCTGTACGACAGCTACACGCCGCGCAGCGAGTTCGTTCAGTACCGCATCGACATACGCTGAGCGCTTTTCAACGTAACGACCGCTCGCCTTTCCCTACGCACGTGAGAGCGATTTGGCGAGCATGCGCAGCGCATCGGCCGAGCGGGGGTCGCGCACGCGGGAATACATGACGACATGCGATTCGGGCAGCGGCGGCAATCCGAATTTTTCGCCGACGTCGACGACGTTCGGCGGCGCCGCGCGCCGCGCCAGCGCCGAGACGGCCAGCCCCGCCGAAATGGCGGCTCCGATGGCGGCCATGCCGCCGCCGACGAATGTCTCTTCCCAACTGATCGAAGCTTGCTCCAGGGCGCGCACGGCCGCGGCGCGGACACCACAGGGCGCCGAGAGGACGGCGAGCGGCAGCGGCTCGCCGGCCGGCGGTACCCAATCCGGCGCGGCTAGCCACGCGAGCGGCTCCACGAATAGCTTTTCGCCGTCGAACGCGCCGTCGGCATGGGCTGCGCGCGCCGCGACTTCATCGGGTTCATGCCGCACGATGACGGCGTCGAGCAGACGTTCGTCGAAGCGAGTGACGAGCGGGATGGACGAGCCCAAGTGCATCTCGATGAGAAGCCGCGGATCGTGCCGGTGCAGACTCGCGACGAGCGCGGCGAGATCGTGACCGGCGACATGCTCGCTGAGCCCCACCTTGAGCCGCCGCTTTTCGGTGCCGAGCGAGCCGAGTGCGCGATCGTGGGCCCGCAACAAGTCCCGCGCCGCATCGAGAAACGCGCCGCCGGCGGCGGAGAGCCGAACCAAGCGCGGCGTCCGCTCGAACAGCGCCTTGCCGATGTGCGCTTCCAGCCGCTTCACCTTGAGGCTGACGGCCGATTGCGTCGTGCCGAGCAAGTCGGCCGCGCGCGTGAAACTGCGCAGATCGGCCACGTGGACGAACGCCCGCACCGCATCGAGATCGAGGACTTTCATTTCAATCGTAAATAGAAGAAATCGCTAATGATTTCTGTTCATTATGGATCGCCAGCCGTATTCTGCCAACCACACCATCACTGAAACGGAGAACCACCATGCCGCTCGCACGTATCTCGCTTCCCGCCGGCCGCTCGGCCGAATATAAGAAGTCAATTGCCGACGGCGTGCTGCGCGCGCTCGTCGAGACCTTCAACGTCCCGAAGGACGACCAGTTCATGGTCTTCAGCGACCATGCGGCCGAAGACCTGATCTATAACCGCCACTACCTCGGGATCGAGCGCAGCGACGGGTTCGTCATGATCCAATTGACCGTCAGCAATACGCGGCCGCTGGAAAAGAAGCGGGCGCTGTACCGTCGGATCGTCGAACTGCTGGCCGAAAGTCCGGGCGTTCGGAAGGAAGATGTGTTCATCAGCCTGGTCGAGGTGTTGCCCGAGGATTGGTCGTTCGGCAACGGTGAGGCGCAATACGTGCCGGAAGTGCCGAACTGATCGGAGGTGGCGGCGAGCGCGGCGAAAGCGCACTGGAACACGTTTCGCGGTGAACCGAGCGACGCGAGTGTGTAAGATGGAACGCGCGCGTCAGCTTGGGAGCCACGATGTCGGAAAGCTTCGAACTCGTCCTCGCGCTCGAGGCTTCGGCCGCGAGCGAATGGATGCAGGTGCCGGTTGCAACCGAGGCGCCCGGTGATAGGGCTGCGCCGGGGGCGGCGAAAAAGGCGCGTCGCGGTGGGCGGGCGGCGCGGGTTGCGGCCTCGGGACAGGGAGATGTTGGGGCAGCTGTTGCCGATGCGTTGAGCCGAATGCCCGATGTTGCTTTGCTGCAGCCGATGCAAGGCTCGACCGTTCGGGCGTTTGTTGACGCCGACGGAACGCGGCGCGCGATGCTGGCTGTCGCCGATGACGGTACGCCGAGTGTGACCGCCGTGCGCGCGAAGGCATTCGTCCCGGGTGTTTGGCGGTGCGAGACGGTTTGCGATGAATCGCCCGGGAAGGGCGGTGCGGCAGCGTTGACGGAAGGGCTCCCCGAGACGCTCGAGAAAGCGCTTGGGAAGGTTGAGAAGCTGGTGGGCTCGCCCGTGTTAGCGGTGCGTCGCGGTGTGTGGCGGTGGACCGGCTCCTCCGATGGAGTGGTAGTCGATATCGAGTTGCATGATGTGCGCGGCGCTTCGTCTTCGGAGTCTGCGGGCGGCGAGGGCGCGGCGTCGGTAAAGCGTGCGCGCGCAAACGCCGATGGGCAGGAGGGGGCGGTTGCGTCGCCTGGCTCGGAGGCGCCGCCGGTTGCGTTTTGCGAAATGCGGCTCGTATCGCGAATCGACGCGGTGCCGGCGCCGATTGCGACGGCTGGACATGCGGTGGCCGATCGGACGATCTCTGAAGCCTCGAAAGGGGATCTGGACGGTACATCGGGTGCCGCCGCTAATGCCGAAACGCCTACCCCGGGTGATCCCATTGTCGCTGCTCTGGAGGCGCTCTTCACCGCAGCCGGCGTCCTAGCCGATGTGTTCCCGGTGTTTCCCACGCTGACCGATGGCTATGCGCGCGCTTGCACTCCCGATCAATCCAATGCGGCAGTTCGCGCTTCGCGCATCGATCTCTCTCATGCCCAGAACCCCCACGACGCTTTGATCGAGGCCTGCGCGAGCATCGCCGTGCAATGGTTCGGCAATGAAGCAGGCGTGCGCGGCGGCGCTGGACCGGAATACGTGCATCAAATGCGCGTCGCTTTGCGGCGGCTGAAGACGCTGCTGAAGACGTTTCCTCGCTGGATCGATGACGCTTGGGCGCGCACGATCGCACCCGACCTCGATTGGCTAGGCTCGCTGCTCGGGCAAGTGCGCGACCTCGATGTTTTCGTCGATACGACGCTGCCGGCGTTGGCCCAGGCGGATGCAGATGGAGGGGCGTGGGAGGGGTTGCAGGCGAAAGCCGCGGCTCGAAGGGACGAGGCGCGGGCGCAAGTGGCGGCGGCGCTGCGCACAAGGCGATATGCATTGCTGGCGCTCGCTTGGCTAAGGTGGCTGGCGATGCAACGCGTTTCGACCGGGCCGATTGCGATGGTGGATAAGGGGCTGGAGGATTACGCGCGGAAACGGGTGAAGAAGCATTTCAAGCGGTTGCGTGCGAAACCGGCGCTTACTTCGCTGACGCCCGCGGAGCGGCATCGTAGGCGGATCGAGGCGAAACGGTTGCGGTATACGCTGGAGTTTTTCGAGTCGCTTGCTTCGAGGAAGACGCGGCGGAAGGTGGCCAAGCAGCTGGGGCGGATTCAGAGCGTGCTAGGCGATGGGAGCGATGCGGCGACAGCGTTGCGGTTTTTGGAATCGCTCGATGTCGCGCCGTATGAGCATGGGTTCGCGCGCGGGTGGTGCGAGGCGGTGAACCGGTGGTCGGCGGTTGAGGGGGAAAGGCTTTTGGAGGAGTTGGGGAAGCCGCGGATTTTGGGGGAGGGGTGAGGGGCTAGACCATGCAGTAAATGCCCGTTTTCGACCCACAGCGGACAGTGGTACTTCTCTGAAGCGGCCATTCGCGGGGAAGCGAGCCTTCCGGTGACCGGGCGCTCCGGGCTACTGATTCTCGGCGCGTCCCTCAAAAACTCCCAATCTCTCGTAGACGATAGCGAAGCGGTCTCCCAGTTCCTGTTGAAGATGGTCACGCATCGCGGCCGCGGTCGCTTCAAAGCGCTCGTACTCGTGCGCGTCCCATGGTCCTGGATCTGGAGGGTATTCCCAGTTGAGCGACAGATCATGCCACGCAGTCATTTCCACAAGCTTTCCGCGCGTCTCGTCAGCTAGAGGCAGCGAGTCCTCAATCGGACCAACCCCGTATGCGCTGCGAGTGGTGTCGTCTCCCGCCCAAATACAACCACCACCCCACTCGAACATGAGCCTGAGGCGATATTTTTCAATCATCGCAAGCTTCCGCGTCTGGAATAACCTCAAGTGCGGATAGCACGACCTTGAAGAACTCTTCCGCAAGCGCGTAATACTCCGCGGCTTCGGGTCTCCCGGCCGGAATCTCGCTCATGAAGCTTCTGCCGCGGTCGGTAAGGAAGCTGATCGGTCGATAATTCTCGCTAAACCAGCAAGCAATCGTGTGATTGACCGCACTAGACAACTGATAGATCGCCGCGTCGCGCCGATACAGACGAAGTTCGAGAAAGCGCTTGTCATTCAGCTGGCGCTGCAGTGAAGCAATTTGCTCGAGCAACCGATTGAGCTGCGTTGTCAAGACAGCCACCTCTCACGGGTTCGTTGTTCGCGGACGGGTTGATTCGGTTTCGATGAGGCTATCCATTTTTGACCCGCGAACGAACCAGTGTATTGAATTGCTGCCACTCGTGCTCAGATGCAAAGAACGAACGAGGAAAGTAGAAGAGACCCCGCGTGGCGTAAAAAACTAAAGACAGATCAGCTTCCTGTCGCGCCTTGACGAACTTCGACCACTCAAACTTTGAAGTTGTATTTGCTGTAATCCACTCAATTCCCCAATCGGTTGCAACGCCGCGAATTCCGCCGACAAGCAAAGTCGTTTTTCGCCACGCCCTGACGCCGGTGTACCTCGTGATAGCAGCCGCTAGCAGCGAGATGAAAGCGGTAAGAATCAAGTCGGGCAGCAAAGATGTCGGCTCGGATACGACTTTTGACCAACCCGCGCCGAGCAATACGATAAGGTTAAGCACACAAGGGGCAAACACATACCATCGAGCCCAAACCGGAACGCACATTCTTTGAACCCGCAAGAATTCATCCATTGAAATGGTTCCTGCGAACGAAACCGAATCCGCTGTATTGGAATTGATCATTAAAATTGCAAAGCAATATTTTTCAAATTATAGTCTCGATGACTATAAGTCACCCGATTGGCGTTGGCCTTAATGTCGTCAGTGGAAAGCAGCACGGTATTTGTGTCGACCATTTCATCGAAGATATGGAGCGGGGTATGGAATCAAGTGACTTAACGCCGCGGATTTCACCAACTGCGGAGCAACTCCGACATGTTCTGCTCAAGCAGTAAGACCGTTGCGGGGTGCCGAGCCCCCGGGCGAAATCAATGATTGTCAACGACCCCACCCTCTTCGAACGGTTAACGACAATTGCGCTGGAGACTTTAGGTATACATCGCCTACAGGGACAAACGCGACCGTGGATTGATTGTTGACGATCTGACACTCCCTGAGGAACGTCTCAAACTGGCCGACCGCGGACACCGACTTGCCGATCCACCAAGAGGCGAGGCTCTAGCTACCCGTACCGCCTACGCTGAGCCGAAGTGGGTTCATCAGGGCGCTGCACATTTGGCATCGGATGCGTCGTCCTACATTTGGCGATGAAACCGCGTGACATACTTAGCCCAACGATTGCTGTCCGTATCGGCAAAGTCGAGCATCAACTGATAGGCAGGGTCATCCTTCGGAGCAGGGAACAAGGTATCGAAAGAAACACCAAGCTCATAGCGAGCTGGCTGCAGTCTGAAGACACACACGACCGTTTCTGCCAACCTGTTTTGATGGTCGCTATGTCCGCCATGAAAGAAGCGCGCGCTCTGCGCTTGCGGCCTCTTTGCAGAAAAACCGAATTCAGCGAGTTCCTGGCAATCGATTAACGATGGTGCGACGGTGTTGGTCACCGCTTGGCATGCGATGACGACTGGGCAGCTCGCTTGATCTCGCGGCCACTCTTCGACCCGAAGCGTGTCGTAACGAAAGTTGCCCGACATCGTTTCTTTGCTAAGGACGTTGGTCGCGAACCAGATCGCTACCTCCGGTCGGTGGGTTACATCAAGTCCGTGGGTCGGGATGCCATAGTGTTGGGCGAGTGCCATCACGGCGTAGTCAAGCCTGCATAACGGCGAGGAAGCCTCTCGGCGCCATCGTTCGGCGCGCGCGGCAATATCAGCCCTGTCGCTGGCATAGATCCGCCGCTCTAGGTATTGCCTCAGCGCGAAGTGCGAGTCTTCATAAACATAAGCGCGCTCACGAGCCGCCGTAGTAATGAGAGACGGCTCAATAGAGCATGAATCTGCGAATAGAAAGCGCTGGACCACCGGATCGCGATTGACTAGGTGCAGCTTGCGTTGGCCCCTAAAAAAGAGCTCACCGTCACCTTGCTTCGGGATACGTTGCAAGACTTCGAGCAGTTCCTCAGTGCTTGAAACGTTGATAACTGGAACGCAGTAGTTTTTGCACCTCACGTTACCGATAGGATTTATAGTTTTATAGAAATCATCGTATTGATTTCTCGGCACATCGGATGCACCATAGACACCGCAGTCGTCGAAGTTTGACGCATGAAATGACATCCGGTAGTATTTGTCGACGAGGATGCCTGAGAACACCTCACGTTCGCTCGATGACGCGTCTGGCGCGAAATCGGTGGGCGTGGGCGGATTGGCCGGATTAGTTTCGCCCAAAGGCAGTGAGCCAAAAACCGTATGATCGCCCTGGGCATCGATAAGCGCTCGGTAATCTTGATCGGGAACACCAATTAAGCCGCTGCGGTCTATTGCCTCTGCGTAGGCACCAAACCCCATCTTTTCGAGTTGCTTGCCGTTGACAACGGCATCGCGGATTTGCTTGGCTGTTGCGTGATACAGGAAATATTGGACATTTATCGCACCGCCCAGCCAAGCGCCAAGCGCTGCCATTGCATAGTGCTGGACAGTCGGCAGATTGCGAGGGTATTCCGCGAAAATGGATAGATTTTCTCTCGCGAAACCTTTTTTCTCAAGCGCGTCACCCTGCGCGCGCAATTGTTCTTCGAGAAGGGCCTTGTAGAGATAGATCGTCTCGATCAACTGACCAAACCATGTCGCGTATGCCATGGGCCAAATGCTTTTTGAATGCCATTGCAGGTGTGCGTGAGTCATCAGCACACCGGACCGGGCGATAGCGCCAGTAGGTTGGCACTTTAGCGCCCAACCGCGACCAGACCGCTTAATATTTGGTTCGTTTTCAAGATTGCGCACGAAATTTGGTGTCATACGAAACCCCGATAGGATACCTTTAAAACTTGCTATCAACGCCCGCCTTTTCTCCGGCGGGGCATCTAGCTTGAATCCGATATATGACCCTTCTGCTTGGATCTTTCGAGCGCCTAAAGCCTTATTGAGATATCCAAAATCAATTGCTTCCAGGGGCATTGAAACACTTTCGAATACTTTAAAAAATATTTGTTCTTGTTCAGTCATGTATATTCCCGGTTACCGTTCTATCGATCATTTGAGAGAAAAACATCGAATGACCGGAATTCGTTGACCCAGTCGAAAGTGCCGATTGGGCGAAGAAGATGAAATTGTCGACGATTCGGATACCAATGTCGACTGGCCGTTCGTGGGCCGGGTGCCGCCTCATGCAATGGGCATGCTCAGCCTGAACGTCGCGAGGCCTCGGTCGGCAGCACGCGACCCTTCGCGGCCGTTCGACATGCAGTTGACTCTATGTCTCTTCCTGAAGCACACTCGACATTCGCCAGTTTGCCTCGTGAACTGGTCATCTTCCAAGCCAAGGGTCAAGGGTTCGAGCTCCTCCCGACGCGCCAACGTCTTTGGTCCACGACCAACCAAGCAATGGCGCGCTACTTTCCCACTAAACAAGAACCTCCGACAGACAGTGACGCTGACTGATATTTTTCGAGGGTGTCGGTGGAGTTGCTGGTACCGTTGTACGAATGGATAAGCCGTGGAGCGTGATGGATGCTCGGATGGCAGGCTACGTGATTATTCAATTTTCGTGGCTAAGAGCTATCAAATAACGCGTTGGAACGATCTAACTGGGGGACTAGTGATGGTTGAAGATCGCATGCTGGACGCACCGCCTTTATGTTCCCATTGTTTTGCAAACGTTGGACTTCAGCGGGAGGCAGAACAGGTATCTCAACTACGCACTAAGGCACCCTGCAAACGTTGTTCCAAGGTCGGGGGCGCTGTCTTAGATTCCAACGCGGCGCGCCAATTAATGAGCAACTTTTTTGTAGATGCGTCCACTCCGCCGGATGTAGGGGGACCCGCCTACGTTTATCAATTCAATGAATATCACTACCCGGGTGCGGTCGAATTCGGTACCGAGATCGACGCCGATGTCCAGCTTCTCTCAGATTATTTAGGCGTAGGGCTCTTTCAGTATGGACCGCCCCTATGGAGGCTAGGATACACCGAGCACTATCAAACGCTCAGAGAGGGAGACAGCGCGGCTCGCGATTTGGTTTGGGATGACATTCTTGAACGGTGCGCTGAGACGATTTTAGGGCAAGATGTAGTGTTGTACCGCGTGAGGAAAGGAGAAGACCTTATTGCGCCGCTTGCATCAGAGTTCGATTCACCGCCCGCGAGCGTGCGAATGGCGTCGTCCTTTGGTCGGTACGATTCGGAGGCTCTTCCGATTCTGTACGTTTCAGAGAATGTGGAGACGTGCTTGCACGAATGCCGCGTCACGTTGTCTGACTACATCAATATTGCTGCGCTGCGACCATCCCGCGATCTGAGGCTTTTAAACTTGACGGAGGTCGATGACACCACGGCGCGTACCGAATTTGATAGCGTTGCGCGATTGCTGACGAAGTTTGCGTTTTGCGGGAAGTATGACTATGACTTGTGCAAAGAACTTGCTCATAAGGTGAAAGCAAAGGGCTACGATGGCTTCGTCTACTTAAGCTATTTTCGGCAGGCGCACGAGGTCAATCTAACGAACATCGCTGTGTTCGGCTATCCGCTACGCGATGGATTGCTGTCGCTTGCATCCGTAAACCGTGTAAAGCTGACGCGTGTTTCTTACGGCTACAGTTTTGGACCGCCGCAAGACGTTCATGCACCGCCCGATGCTGACGAGATAACCAAACTCGCCAATGAAATGACGCAGGCTGAAGGGGGTGCTGAGACACTGAAAACTTTTGCTAGGCGCTTGGAAGACATTCTTGCGAGACGGCGACGATAGCATACTCTTATGCCTGAGCACCAACTCACCTGTGTACGATCACGAAGGGATCCTTGAACATATCCGTCTTAAAGTTTGAGCGCCCCAGCCGGCCCGCGATTCGCATTTTTCCATAAGTGCCGCCGAGGGCGCTGAGGCATGCGGTTGGCGAAATGATTGCTGGCGAAAAAATCGCGAATTCCGCTCGGCCCTCGAGTCCGGCTTGCCCCACGGCCACATATAGAGTCCAATTGTCCTGGGGAAGTAGCAAATCGGCGAGCGTCCGCCGTCTGGATGGAACCGACATTCGAGCGTCTATAAGAACTCGTAGGTCAATGTTCGGGTTTGGCCGGGTAGAGCCAAGGCGGGGCTCAAGTTCATCGCAGAAAACCGGTCATCCGCGGCGATCCGGCAAGGGAAAGTCGGTGCGGATCGCCAACGGCCCCTTTTGGCCGAAATGCGCCATACGATGCTGTCGCGCCGCTGGGGCGAGCCGCCGACGGCCGGGCAGCGCATCTCGACCCACTGCGGTCAGTTAGAATCCTCGAAAGCGGTCGTTCGGTGAAGCACACTGTACGGATAATCACACCATGTTTACCCCAGAGTTTTCAGCAGGTGATGGACCTGAACACGTTTTGGTCGTCAATCATTTTATCGAGACGGAGGAAGCGCTCAAGCTGAGTCTCGCTTTTGTTCGTGCTCGTGTCCATTACGGACGCCAACACGTCCCATCGCCCGCAGCGAGTTTTGTGGCGTACTACGATGTGCGCGGGCAAAAGGTTGGGGGCGACCTCGAAGCGCGCTTGACCAGCGCTCTTCAGGACATCGCTGAGGTTAAGGTGACGCGATCATGAGTCTTCAACTCATAGTTCACTGCGGCAGTGTCGTCGAAGTAGAGACCATGCTTTCTGCGTCCTGCGGCAGCGCTGCCGAAGTATTCGCTATCGATACGGACAACATTGGGGTTTCCATTCCAACGTTGTTGCTGGACTCTGTCGGGGAAGAGAGGATCCGAGCCGCGCTCAGTCACGCACGCGTCTATGATCTCTACTCTGGCATTTGGAATGACGCCACGTGACCAGAGATCACATACACCCCCGATCTGGATCGTCCCATGGCTGACCGTTCGTTGGCGAGCACAGTCCCGTTGCCGTAAAAGAGCCTAGCTTGAGTGAGCGGTATCCCGTTGTACGTAGAATCCCCACACGCCATTGGAAAGCACAGTGGCTGCGAGCAAACTGCCTTTCCGGGTATTGTGATTTCATACACCCATGCGCGATGACGTTCGCTAGAATAAGCCGGGTGCGGAACGACAATGTGTTCCTGAGACACCCGTCGCCAGTTGCCTGCGTGCAACCACGGATTGATGCCATTGATCGAGAGAGGTGCGCCCTCAAATCCAACATGAATTGGCTTCCAGCCGTCGGTAAATTCGTCAGCTAGCACTTAGTCTTCTAGATTCTCGATTATCTTGCCGAATATCTCGAACGAGCGGTTGTGGCCGCACTGCGCCATACGATGCAGTCGCACCGCGCCCGTGAGTGAGCAACGTCGGGGCGGGGCATTTCGACCGAAGCAGGCAGTCGAATTTCTTGAAATCGGACGCTGACGAGCCCGGCTTCACCTGGCATTCTGGATAAACCAGAATCGGTAAACGATGATTTTAGTGCGTCCAATTTTGAAGCACTACCTTCCCCGGGCTGGCAAGGCGAAAGGACTTTGACACTCCGTCGCCGCTGAACCGTAATATGGATTGACCAAACCGCGCCTGTCCATTCTGCGACCATTGATTTCCGATAGATCCGTAAAGCGCCGAATTGAGAGAATCTATCTTTCCGTCGGATGCAGTGATGTGCAATGCAACGCGTGAGAATGGATGCTCCTCGCCGAATGTGTACAGAGGCAACCGAGCTGCCGCAATTACTGTTTCAGCAAAGCGTGTTTTTTGTTCTCTTGGAGGGCCAACAATTTGCTTTGATGTGATATTGACGAATGTCGATAATTCGCGAGAACATTGCAGCACAAACACTAAGATCTCCCAAATTAATGTGGTCATAGAAAATATTTCTTGGTTCTGGTGGAAAATTTTGCTCGGGCCCACGGTTCCTTGAGCAACACCTTCAAAGAAATAACCGTGAAAGCAACCGTATTCTGTTCCGTGTAAGTATTCTTGAGTGTACGGTCGGATTCTGGACTGCTGGTGTTTGATTGCGTTCGCTGCGGCTGCGACGAAACGTTTGTGCGACTTGATGGAACTGTGTAGCTGCTTGTAGGCTGAACTCTTGTCTCTGAGCGTTTTAGATTTGAAAAATCCACTGGCGATCGAGTCGATGTCGTCTACATGCTCAGCGGCCGCGTAGAGCGCGAGTTCGACGTAATCGATGACTTCTTCCAAGAGATCGCTTACGCTTTCTAGAGACTGCAACGTGTGACCGGCGTCGAAATAGGTTTCGAGGCGATGGCACAGTCGAAGAACTTTGCTGCACACCCTCGCGATGGAAACGTTATAGATCCCGAGCGGCATACGCAAACCGATTTCGTGATGATGACATCGCTCCTCGGAGGTGAGGGCCAGCGGTGTGTGTGCGTCGAGGTTGGACCCTGAATTTTCTGCAATATCGACAACAAACGAGGGCTTACTCATTAGTGTGCGTTCGCGGTTGCATCGCCATTTGACGGATACGGATCGGTGGGCCGAAATTTACACGATGGAATTGATGGATTCAGTCGCGCGACTAATAATCGGCATTCATCGAACATCTCTAGGCCTCCGCGGAATCAGTATCGCACGCTTCGACTGGTGATCGCGCTCGACATGCCCGGGTTTCGGTAATCTGTTGGGCTCGGCTGTGCGCAGGAACTGTCGGCGATGCGGATCGACCGCCCCTAGCCGAACTCGGAAATTCCCTCCGGCTAGCAAGCATATCGGCAGTACCCGCACGGGCATGTAATCCGCGGCGATCACGTTTCCGTCATCGGCGAAGAGAAGCCGGATTGGGTCCGGATTCGCTACGCGCGTGCGGGGAGGGCGCCGCTGGAAGCCTGGATGAAGCGACAGGACATCGTAAGCGCGGATTAACCGCACCTGAAATCGGAGCCCGAACAAGCACAGGCTCGTGTCCCAATACAACATCCCGCCATCCCCGAATCCCCCCCGAACTGTGGCACTATCCGCGCACGGCGCCATTCAATAAGAGCGCGCGCAACAACACCTACCTGACGGGGACTCGGTATGTCTGTGAAAATCTTGCAATGCGGATATATGTCCGGAGACACGTATGCCGCAGCTGCCTTACTGGCAGCCGACACAACGGCCCATATCATTCTGGTCAAGGATACGAGGGCCACGGGCCAGTACGCGGATAAAACCGGCCTGATTCAAAAGATCTACGGCGAAAGCGGCGTGATGGGGCGCGTTCATCTGCTCGATATTACGTCCGGCCCGCTGCGCGTGAACGATCTATGGCAAAACTACAAAGAAGCCTACGCGAACCATATGGTGGCGCCGGTGCGCGGTCCCACCACCCCGAGCAAGCTGTATTACGGCCAGATACCAAACGGCTGGCCGCGGTCGATCACGGCGGTCACCGGGTTGCTCGCGAAGCAGTGGAAGGACGACCCAGATGGGACGAGCGCCGCTATCGCCACTGCGTGGAAGGTCGGAAAACTGCCCACCGAGCAAAAATTTGCTTTGTATGGGTACATGGGCCGCAAGTTTCAGAAAAACAATTTCGACATCAAGCCCAACATCATCGTGTTATGGAGCCGACAAAGCGGCAAGCGCGGCGGTGCGCACCCCGAACTCGATTCGAGCTATGAGGGCATTCGCCAACTCACGCGAGCGTTCCTCAAATGCGGCAAGCCTGTGACGGTATTGCTGGCCGGCGACGAGCGCAGCGACAAGCTGAACAACTTCGCGAACCTGCCTGGCATGGACAACGTGATCAGCGTATCGGACATGTGGGAAGACCCGGTTTGGAAAGAGCATTTCGGCGACGCCAAATTTCTCGCGCAATTTGCTTTTTATAAGTATCTGGCGGAGGAATACAACGTCATCCACATCGGCATGCGCAGCGGGATGCTCGAATCGATGGCGCTGCTCGGCATGAAGACTTTCTATCTCGAAGGCGCCAGTTCCGGCTCGTCGGGCCGGATGGTGGGGTTCACCACTGCAGGCATTACCTATTCCCGAATCGTCATTGGCAATGCGCCAGGCATTACGGGCCGGATTTCCGAGCAACGCAAGCTCTATACAACAGAAGTCCTGAACCAGCGGATCGAGGAGCGAGCCCTCGTTCATTGGAATCGCGGTGGCTTCTGGGACCTGTTCGGTGATTCGGATTGGTCGAGTTGGGCGGCAACCAGTTATGGCAAGGCCGATCTGCTCAGGCAGCCACTTCGAGATTCCTCGTATTACGATACGGATCAATGGTCTGCATTGTCGGAGGATATGGCTAGCCTGCGCGGCTTTACCGCCCAAGACATGATCAACATTTTCGACGCAGTCGGACCGGAGCTTAAAGACGCTTGAGCCTGCGTTTCGATAGCCTTTCGATATCCATTAAGGCAGCGCGGCAGCCGGGCCATGCAGCCTCGGCGCACTTGCCGGTCGCCGGCCGATGTCAGCCGACGAGCAGTATGTTTGGATCAACTTCGATTTGAAGCGCTACGCAGCATTTATGCTGCGTAGCGTAGCACACCCTCTCCCATAGATCAACGGTCGGCGTGGCGTCAGGCCGGGAAGTCAATCTTGATTTCAGGCGAAGTCTTATGTATGCTACGCAGCACGAGTGCTGCGTAGCACCACAATAACTGATCCGCAAAGCCAAAGTTGAAGAATGAGCCTACAGCACGCCTATGAATCGGTCACGAATTCAGATCGCGAAAGCGGACATCGTCAAATGCTTCGATGCACTTCCCGAGCCTGTCCTCAAGCTCAAAGAAATCCGGGCGATTCTCGCTAACCATCGCGCCTTTTGGCGTCTCGCGCGAAGCACGACCGCAGAGCATCTCATCGATTTTCTGAAAGCCCACGCTAAGCTTCGCGAGATTGAATTCCCGTTTCCGCAGCGTACGGAGCGATGCTACGTCTGGGGCGACGTTCCGTTGCTCAGCATCCTCCTGTCCCTCAGGGACAACCTCTACCTAAGTCACTACAGCGCGATGCAGCTGCATGGATTGACCGAGCAGTCGCCTACGACGATTTACATGACTGAAGAGCGCAGCAGCGGCAGCACTCATCAACACCCGCGGGGTAAGCTCGATCAGTCCGAGATCGATCAAGCATTCCATGGAGCTCCGAGGATCTCGCACAACTGGGTCGAGCACGAGGGAAAAAAGATCTACCTGTTGAACGGTTCGCATACCGAGCATCTGGGGGTTGTCACCGAGCGTGTTACCGATACCGGAGGCCAGGAACTCCTCGTGCGCACCACTGATGTGGAGCGCACCCTCATCGATATCACGGTGAGACCCATCTACGCCGGCGGCGTCTTCGAAGTGGCGAAAGCCTTCGAGTTGGCGAAAGGTCGTGTTTCAATCAACAAGCTAGTCGCGATGCTGCGCAAACTCGACTTCACCTACCCGTATCATCAGGCCATCGGATACTACTTGGAGCAGGCCGGGTACAAGCCAAGCCAGCTTGCCCTGGTCCGACGTGTGCCCATCGAACAGGATTTCTATCTTGCCCACGAGATGGGCGAGACCCGCTACATCGAAGCGTGGCGCCTATTTGTCCCAAGTGGGTTTTAGGCGGTCAACGAGCTCGACGACGTAGTTGAAGTAAAAGTCAAATTCCTTGAGATCGAAATCTGGCGAGACCGTGTCGGCCACGCTCGAGAAGCCGGCTCGATGAAGCTCGTAGGAACGACGGATCTGCCCGAGGAGCGCTAGCGGTACCTTCTTCACGTCGAACATCGCCGTCAGAGTTCGCTGCATCTGTTCGCCTGTGAGATCCAAATCGAGCGCTTTTGTAAGCACCAGAATATCCACGAAGTCCTTGGGGCGTGCGCTACCCGCCCGATCCCGCTTGATGATCGGGCCGTATTCCGGCATCTGCTGACAGATGGCCCGAAGCTTTTCGCAGACGATCATAAGCGGCGAGTAAACGTAGATGACCGTGCCCTCGAACTCGACGTCCTGCTTGTCCTCAACGTACTCGAACCGGCTGATGTCCATGAGAAATTTGGTTCCCTGCCCGAGGTTGATCGCAAGCCTGCGTAGCTTCTCAAGGTCGTCGCAGTGCGCAACGTAAGCTTGCGCCGTTGCTAGCTTGAACTCGACGGCATAACCACCCCAGAAGTCCTTCATGTCCGCGGTGATGGCCTTGGGTCTCTCCATCATTCTCAAGTCGAAAACCTCGAAGCCGTTGGCGCGGAACGTGTCGGAAAGCGTCTTCTCGATACGTGTCCGCACGCTGTCCAGTTCGTCGTCGAAATCCTGCTTTAACGAGAAATCGAGGTCGACCGATGCCCTGGCGCTGATCTGATGAACGAGTGCCATTGCATTTCCGCCCTTCAACACCAGTAGTTCCAGAAGCTCGTCGTCGGAGAACATGGCTATGACAGCCAGAATCTTGATTCTGTTTAAAAGATCCGGCCCTTGCGATGCTGCTTTGGGTTTGTGCATTCCGTGCCAATAAGTCGCTAGTCGTGAGTCGCGCGCCACGGTAGCACGGCGGACAAAGCGACACGGTGACGGTGCTCGAGGCCCGTGAAATGGGGGGATGAGGCGACGAAATGTATGGGGACAATTTCGGGATGTTGATGAAACCCATCCGCCTATAATCGGTACCGTGCCCCCAACGCGCACCGCCGCCCTCTCCGAACCCCGACGACCCTCATGCCCGAGCGCTCCCCACCCCCGGTTCCCTCCCACGCCAACAGCCCCACCGTCCCCGTCGAACTAGGCGGCTCGCTTTGGCTACGCGCGGGACAAGAAACCCTCGGCGGCGCATCGCGCATTGCGCTCTTGGCCGCGATCCGCGACACAGGCTCGATCACCTCGGCCGCGAAATCGGTCGGCATCAGCTACAAAGCCGCATGGGGCGCCGTCGACGCGATGAACAACTTAGCCGGCGAAGCGCTCGTCATGCGATCGGTGGGCGGCAAGGGCGGCGGCGGTACCACCGTGACGCCGCGCGGGCGGCGCCTGATCGAAACATTCCACGCGGTCGAACGCGAGCATCGCAAGTTCATCGAACGCGCGAGCGCGGCCATCGAGCATTTCGCGGGCGACTGGGCCTTGATTGGGAGAATCGGCATGAAAACGAGCGCGCGCAATCAGCTCTATGGAACGGTATCGGCCGTGACGCGAGGCAGCGTCAACGACGAGGTGTCGCTTGCGTTGCCGGGCGGACAGACGATAGTCGCGGTGCTGACGCATGAAAGCACCGAAACGCTGGGCCTCGTGGTCGGCTCTCCGGCGTTCGCGCTCGTGAAGGCATCCTGGGTGATGCTCATGGCTGACGAGGCCGACGCCGGGCAGCCACTGCGCCTTTCCGCTCGCAATCAGTTGCGCGGTGTCGTTTCGCAGGTGACGCGCGGCGCTGTCAACGCCGAGGTGTCGATGACGCTCGATGGCGCAACGCCCGGCGTGCCCGACCCCAACGCAACGGTGGTCACGGCAATCGTCACGAATGAAAGTGTGGATGCGCTGGGGCTCGCCGCCGGCAAGCGAGCGATCGCTGTGTTCAAGGCATCGAGCGTGATACTGGGCACGGCCGATTAAACAGCGCGTAAGCAACAAGGGCCTTCCGCCGGCATCGACCTTCCATCGACGAACCGTCAACGCGACGCGTTTCGCGCCGAGAGCCCTTCATAGTGTTCGCCTTCCTGCACGCTGCCTTGATCGAGCTGGACGACTTGATCGCCGAACACGGCGACGTCCGCTTCATCGTGCGTGATAAGAACCATCGGGATATCGAGCCGCGCCAGCAGATCGGATAGCTCACGCCGCATCCTTTCGCGCATGCCTGCATCGAGCGCGGCGAACGGCTCGTCCAACAGCAAGATGCGCGGCTCGGACACCAACGCACGCGCAAGTGCGACGCGCTGCTTCTGTCCACCCGAGAGCTGGGCCGGGTAGCTTCCGGCGACTGCTGTCAAATCGAACGCATCGAGCCAGTAATCGACCTCTCGAGCCATGTCACGAGCCCGCGGATTCATCCACCCGCGCCTCAGCGCGAAGCCGGCGTTTTGCCGCACGTTCAAGTGCGGAAACAACGCATAGTCCTGAAACAAGTAACCCGCCCGGCGCGCGCGCGTCGGCACGTCGATGCCGCGCGATGCGTCGAACAGAGGCTCGCCGCCGAGCGTAATCGCACCCGCATCAGGCTTGAGCAGCCCAGCCACTGCTTGCAGCGTCAGTGTCTTGCCCGCCCCGGACGGGCCGAACAAGACGATGCGCTGGCAACTGCCGGTGAACGAAACGTTGAGTTCGAAGCGGCGTTCGCGCGTGACGAGCGTCTTGCGAATGTCGACGGTCAGCGTCATGGTCCGCTCCTCGTCCTCATCTAGCGCGACGTCAGCAGCGAGTGCTGCGGCACGAGCCGCCCGGCCACGAGCAGCACGATGACGCACACGACGGACGTGACGATCACGAGCAGATTGGCGGTGTGGTCGTCGCCCGCCTGCACGGCCGAGTACACCGCAACCGATAGCGTCTGCGTGCGCCCCGGCAAGTTGCCGGCGATCATCAGCGTGGCGCCGAATTCACCCAACGCGCGCGCGAAGGCGAGCAGGGCCCCGGCCACGATGCCGCGCATCGCGAGCGGCAGCGTCACGCGGAAGAAGACGGCAGTCTCACCCATGCCGAGCGTACGAGCCGCATGCTCGAATTGCGGATCGACCGATTCGAATGCGGAGCGCGCCGATTTGAGGACGAGCGGGAACGCCGCGATCATCGCCGCGATAACGGCGCCTTGCCAGGTAAATACAAGGCGAACGCCGAACGTATCGAGCCAAGCGCCGATCGGCCCGCGCCGCCCGAGCAGAACGAGCAAGTAGTACCCAAGAACAGTCGGCGGCATGACGAGCGGCAGCGTGAGCAGGGCGTCGACGACATCGCGCAAGCTCGATCGCCACCGCGCGAGCGCGAGCGCCGCCGCGACACCCAGAATGATGTCGAGCGCGGTCGCCCAGCCGGCGACTTTCAGCGAGAGTGCGAGAGGGATCCAAGCGTCTTGCACGGCGTGTCCGATCGGTCAGTCGCTATTCGATGGTCGATAGTCGATGGGTCAATGTTCCGCCGGCGGCCTGAAGCCGTACTTGGCGAGGATCGCCTGGCCGTCCGGCGAGCGGACGAAGTCCGCGAACGCAGCTGCCTCGGCCGGGCGCGCGCTGCCTTTTACAAGCGCGATCGAATACGTGACGGGTGTGGGCGTGGGAACGGTGGCCGCCACCTTAACCGCCTTTGGCATGAGTGCCGCATCGGTGCCGAAGACGAAGCCTGCTTCCGCCTCGCCGCGTGCGACGTAGTCGAGGCTTTCGCGCACATTGCTCGCGAGCACGGCCTTCCCGTTGGCGATGTCCCATGCGCCTTCGCGCTCGAGCGCAGCCTTGGCGTATCGGCCGGCAGGCACCGAGGCGGGATTGCCGAGCGCCACATGCTTCACTTGCGGCTTGGCGAGCGTCTCGCGTACCGAGGGCCCGGTCAGCGTGCTGTCGGCCGGCACGATCATGACGAGCGAGTTTGCGGCGAAATCGTGGCGCGTATCGGGTACGACGGCCTTGGCTTCGACCGCTTTGTCCATCGCGGCTTCGTCGGCCGATGCAAAGGCGTCGGCCGGCGCGCCGTTGACGATTTGCCGCAGCAGTACGTCGGACGCGCCGAAATTAAGCACGATTTTGGTGTTCGGGTGTGTTTTCTCGAAGGCTGTCGCTACGCCACGAAACGCGTTCGTCAGGCTGGCGGCGGCCGACACGACGAGCTCGTCGGCGTGCGCGGCGCTTTGCATGGAGAAGGCGGCGACCGCGGAGGCGCACAGTGCAACCGTGCGGATTTTGCGGCGGGCGGCGAGCAGTCGAGCGGTCATGGGCGGAGCAGCAGGATCAAAGACCACATCGTAATATACCCAGGGTAATAGCGCATCACCCAATAAGGACCGTATCGCCGCGCCTATACGCAGGCTAGCCCGCGGCTCCAGGGCCTAAAAGAAAGAGAAAGCGCGAAGATGAGAGCAGATCGCCTGCCGTTGGCGGCGAAACACCATCAGGCGAACGCGGAGGGCAGTGCCGCGCTCCGGCCGGACGGGGCGACAGGCACCCGGTGGGGCGCGTCGTGCCCCACGCGCCAGCGCGCCCGGATAAAGGGGCGGTCACGGCCCGACAAATGCAAGGCGATGTGCGTGACCCAGTATTGCGTGGGCACGCGCACGTCGTGCAACGCCACGGCCAGCATCAACAGGCTGACGGCCACGGGTACGACGGACAACTTGCCCGGCTTCGTATCCCACGCCCGCCAGACGAACAGGATGGCCGCGAGCGCACCCACTACGCAGCCCGCCACGGCTTCCGAGGGTGAATGCGCGCTCAAGACGACGCGCGACAAGCCGACAGCCAAGCCCGCGGCGAGCCCACACGCCACGCCCGCGATACGCACCATAGGCCGAGCGGGAAGTAGGGCCAGAAAGAATGCGACTGGATAGACGGCCGTGGAAAGCATGGCGTGACCGCTCACGCCGGTGAAATCCCACTCCCGTACGCCGATGCCCCAGCCGAGGAAGGCGATTTTCGTCAGGGTAACGATGCCTGCAGCCGCGCCGACGATGGCCAGCCAGCCGGCGGCCAAGCGCCACGAGTAACCGAGGGCGAGCCACAACGCGATCGCAACCGCGAGCGGCAACGTCAAGCCCGCGCCGCCGAGGCGCGTAATCGAGAACCAGAGGTGAAGAGGTAAATCGTGCATGTCTGACGTCCGCCGGGCGGAACCACCGCGCGGCTCCTATCTGTGTAACGCGTGAGCCGTCCCAAATGACGACACGCTAGAAGGGAACGGACAGTATAACCAGGCGCGGCGGATGCCGCCGCCCCGTCGGGTGCGTTGACAGACGAAGCCGGCGCGCCAAATGCTGAAACCCGCTCCCGAGCGCTGCTGACCGAAGAGGGTATATTGTGCATTGCGTCATAAATCTGTGCCGCAGTGTAGATTTGTCCCCTTTTAGCGAGCCACGTCCGATGACCAAAAGCCTGACGAAATTCTGGCTGCAGGGCCTCAAACGCTGGATGACGACCATACCTGTCGGACAAGCCCAGGACCTGCCGCAAGCGAAGAAAAAGCGCCGCACCCGAAAGGCCGCGGCCGGCGCCGGTGCGACCCGGCGCGCTCCCGAGCGCGATGGGCGCGTCGCCCGCGAGACGCGGGAGTCTCGCGTTCGCCCGCGCGCGGGCGCCTGGACGAAAGGAGATTGGACGCGCTCCTATCACTCCGCGCCGCCGTTGCCGGGGCGCCTCGTCAATCATTTGTCGTACGGTTTGTACATCCCGCCGACGGCCAAACCCGGGCCGATGCCGCTCGTCGTCATGCTGCACGGCTGCAAACAGACGATCGACGAGTTCGCGCTGGGCACGCGCATGAATCTGGTGGCCGATGCAAATGGGTTCGCTGTGGTCTACCCCGAACAGTCGAAGCATGCGCACGCGCACCGATGTTGGAATTGGTATGACGATAGAGAAACGGCCGGGCTGGGCGAGGCGCGCGCGGTCGTCTCGCTCGTCGATTCGCTGATCGCCCATCGCGGCATCGATCCCGAGCGTATTTACTTGGCGGGGCTCTCGGCGGGCGCGGGCTTGGCCTCTCTGCTCGCCCTGCACTACCCGGATCGATTCGCGGCCGTGGCGCTGCACTCGGCGCCCGCCATAGGCGAGGCGCATTCGGGCATGACCGCGATGGATGTGATGCGTCGCGGCGCCCGGCGCGATCCGATCGCGCTTGTCGACGCGATGGTCGATGCAGCCGCCTACCCGGGGATGCCGGCGATCATCGTCCATGGCGATGCCGACCACGTCGTGGCCCCGAAAAACGCCGAGCAATTGAGCCTCGCGTTCTTGCGGCTCAATGGCTTTGTCGATCAGGCGGGCGGCTGGGTGACAGGCTCGGTGCGCGAGAGTCGAGAGGGCGCGGCCGAGATCCACGACTATCTAATGGGCAGCCGGTGCGTGGTCCGGCTATGCCGGGTGTCCGACCTGGGCCATGCCTGGGCGGGCGGCGACGAGGCGGTTCCCTTCCACGCGGCGCATGGGCCCGACGCGAGCAGCATGATCTGGGCGTTCATGCGCGAGCAACGCCGCCGTTTGCCGACAGCGGCGCGCCGCGCGGCCGCACGTTAGGGCCGTCATCACCGGCGTCAGCGTTCTCACGGCACGGCGAAGGCTTTGATGCAAAAAAGCGACACCCGAACAATGCACTAGCGCATCCCTAGGGTTTTCCCTATAATTCGGGTTATCGCTTAGGTGTTAACACCTATTACTTGCACGAGGCCACATCATGTTCCTGCTTAGCCGCTTGTTCCTTCTTTTGACCGAAACCGCCGAAGCCCGCCAAAAGGCTCGCCAAGACGCGTATCTGGCCGAAGCCACCGATCTGTACGATCTCGAATTCCGTATGCGCAAGCTCGACCGCGAAGCGGCGGTTGTGCAGCCGTCCTGGCAAGTGGCGCGCTAAGCGTCCGGCCAACCGGGCCAAGCCCGGCGTCACTCAGACGCTCGGTTTGTCCTGCGCATCGGCGCCGTTAGGCGCTTGCAGGCCGTAGCAGCCGCGGTACGTGGCGTAGAACGAGCAGTACAGCATCGTGGTGAGCGTCATCGATGCCGGAAACAGCACGGTGTACGCGTACTGGCGTGCGTCGAGCGCGTCCATCAGCAGCGAGAGCGCCGTCGATACGACGATTGCCGTGGCGATCCACAGCACGCCGTAGACGATGAACGCGCCGCGATTGCGCCAGCACGTCACGAGGCTGAAGAACATCGCCTTGATGGGCGGCACGTCATGCCATGCCGCCAGCACGGGCGCGAACCAGAACAGCATCGCCACGGGCACGTAGCAGGCGAACGCCACGAGCCCCGCCATCAGCAGCGAGCCGCCCGGCAGTGAGTCGGGCGAAATGGGCTGATTGCCCATCATCAGCTTGAACAGCACGCCGCCGTCGGCCAGCGCCGAGCCGGCGAAGACGAGCGCGACCGCCGCTACATACATCCCACCCAGTTCAAGCAGCCGTACGGCCGCCGTTGCGCCGTAGGATCGAAACCCGTCCACCAGCATGGTCGGAAATACAAGTTTGCCGGCCACCGTATCGCGGCATGCGGCCATGAACCCCGCCGCCACGCCCGGAATCAGCACGAGCGGCAGCACGGCCCCGATCAGCGGAATCATCGAAAGCGCGAACATCGCCAGCAAGTACGTGACGAAGATCGCCAGGAACCCGAGCGGGTTGCGGCGGAACAGCCAAATGCCTTGCCGGTACCAGACGTAGCCGGTCTTAGCGGAAACTTCGGTTAGTTGCATGAACTTGACGCACTCAAAGGCGCGACGCCGGCTAGGCGCTCGCGCAAGATGCGTTCGAAATGAGTAGGGTCATGCGGCTTGAGCATCTCAGCCGCGCGGGGCAAGTAAAAGTCGTACAGGCGCGATACCCAGAACCGATAGGCGCCCGCACGCAGCATGTCGGGCCAATGACGCATTTCCTCGGGCGTGAAGGGGCGCACGGTTTGGTAGGCGCGCAGCAATGCGTCGGCGCGCGATGCATCGAGCTTGCCCGTGGCGAGATCGACGCACCAGTCATTGACGGTTACGGCCACGTCGAACAGCCACTTGTCGCAGCCGGCGAAATAGAAATCGAAGAAGCCGCCCAGGCGCACCGTATGGCCCGTGCCGGGCTCCGCCGGAGCAAACAGCACGTTGTCGCGGAAAAGATCGCAGTGGCAGGGGCCGCTCGGCAGCGCCGCGTAATCGCTCGAAGCGAAGAACGCGGTTTGGTGCGCGAGTTCGGCCGTGAGCAACGCGCGTTGCGGCTCGGTCAAGTACGGCAATACGTGCGGCACCGTCTCCTGCCACCACGCCAAACTACGTAGATTCGGCAGATAGGGGTCGAAGTCGCGCCCGGCCAGATGCATGCGCGCCAGCATCTGACCCACCTCGGCGCAGTGCTCGGCACCGGGGGCGAGCTGCGCCGCGCCGGGCAGCTTGGTCACGATGGCGGCGGGCTTGCCGTGCAGGAGGCCGAACAGGGCGCCGTCATGGCGCGGGACGGGGTCGGGCACGGGCACCCGATGCTGCGCGAGATGGCGCATGAGTTCGAGATAGAACGGCAACTGCTCGGCCGTCAGTTTCTCGAAGATCGTGAGCACATACGCGCCGCGCGTCGTCGTCAGGAAGAAGTTGCTGTTTTCGATACCCGAGGGGATGCCACGGAAATCGACGACTTCGCCCAGGTCGTAATGGCGCATCCACTGCGCGAGATCGGTTTCGTTGACGACGGTAAAGACAGCCATGCGTGCGAGGGGCTTCGGATGCGATTGTGGTGGAGAACCGGCATGCGCGACACGGGCGCGTACTTCGCCGCCGCGCCGCCGATCGTTGGGTCGACGGTTGCGTACGCGAGCGAGGCGAATCGAGCGCTATGCCGGTATCGGGATTGGTATCGGTGTCGGTATCGGATCAGTAGTGCAGGTTGATCGACGGCAGGCGCGTGCTCGGCTGGCCGCTGCTGTGGACCTTCGGCGAAATATCGGGCGACGCGCTCATTTGGTAGTGCGTGCCGAAGTTCGAGCGAACGTCGATCTCGACCGGCTTGCCGCGATCGCGGAATTCGGTGATTTCGGTGCCGTTGGCGCTTTTCTCGTAGAAGCTCGGCTTGCGCGGGACGTCGTTGATGTCCACCTTCGACGTGACTTCCGCCGCCGGACGGTTGATCTGGGTGAGATCGGGCAGGCCCGCGGCTTCGTTGGCGGCGCGCTGGGCGTCGCGCGCCTGCGCGTCGTCGGCCGGCGCGGCCGCCAGTGCGAGACGCGGCGCAGCGGCGAGACTCGCGACGGCTAGCGCCGCGCTGAGGACGGCGGAAATGTACGGCTTCATGGTGGCTCTCCGGAGAATCCTTCAATTCTAGCAAATGCCACCCGCGAGGCGGTGCGCAACGCGTCGCGCACGAGCGTGCGGCGGGGCGCACGCGCTCGCGTTCGCTCGAGGGCCGTATGACGATGCTTCGTGGTAATGTCGTTGCAACGAACGAGGCAAAATTAAGATGAAAAACGACCTGACGCAGCATGCGCGCGCCATGCACCCGACCGATTTCCCCACCGAGGCGTTCACGGATGCCGCCGATGCCGTCGTGCGTCTGTCGGAAATCTACGAAGCCAACGCCGCTTTCCTGCGCGATGCATTCGCGCGCTATCGTCGCAACGAGCCGTTCCACGAACGCGTGCGGGCTTGCTATCCGTTCGTGCGTCTGCGCACCGAGGTCAACACCCACGTCGATTCGCGTCGCTCGTACGGATTCGTCGCGGGTCCGGGGGTATTCGAGACGACGGTGACGCGTCCCGATCTATTCGGCAACTACTATCGCGAACAACTGCGCCTGCTCGCAAAGAACCATCATGTCGGCATCGAGGTGGGTGTCTCGCAACAGCCGATCCCGATTCACTTCGCTTTCGCCGAAGGCATTCACCTCGAGGGCGACCTGGGGCGCGACCGCTTGATGGCGATGCGCGACGTGTTCGATACGCCGGATCTGGCGGCGCTCGACGATCGCATCGTCAACGGCACCTATGAGCCCCTTCCGGGCGAGCCGCTTCCGCTCGCGCTGTTCACCGCGCCGCGTGTCGATTTTTCGCTGCATCGTCTCAAGCACTACACGGCGACCTCGCCGACGCATTTCCAGAACTATGTGCTGTATACGAACTATCAGTTCTATATCGACGAGTTCACGAAGCTCGGCCGCCAACTGATGTCGCATACGGACGACGAGGAGCTGCGCGCGTATCGCAGCGAGTACACGTCGTTCGTCGAGCCGGGCGATGTCGTCACCTACAACGCCAATCTCGGCGAGCAGCCCGACGAGGGCACGGCGCCCGCGCGGCTGCCGCAAATGCCCGCGTATCATTTGAAGCGCGCCGACGGCAGCGGCATCACGATGATCAATATCGGCGTGGGCCCGTCGAACGCGAAGACGATCACCGATCACATCGCCGTGCTGCGCCCGCACGCGTGGGTCATGCTCGGCCACTGCGCGGGGCTGCGCAATACGCAGCGGCTAGGCGATTACGTGCTGGCGCACGGCTATGTCCGCGAAGATCACGTGCTCGACGCCGATCTGCCGCTCTGGGTGCCGATTCCCGCGCTGGCCGAGGTGCAAGTGGCGTTGGAGAGGGCGGTGGCGCAGGTCACGCGGCTTGAAGGCGCGGAACTGAAGCGCGTCATGCGCACGGGCACCGTGGCGAGCGTCGACAATCGCAACTGGGAGCTGCGCGATCACCGGGAGCCGGTGCAGCGGCTCTCGCAAAGCCGAGCCATTGCGCTCGACATGGAAAGCGCGACGATCGCCGCGAACGGCTTTCGTTTTCGCGTGCCCTACGGGACGCTCCTGTGCGTGTCGGACAAGCCGCTGCACGGGGAGCTCAAGCTGCCGGGCATGGCCGATCAGTTCTATCGCGCGCAGGTCGATCAGCATCTGCAGATCGGCGTCAAGGCGATGGAGCTGCTGCGCATGAACGGCCTAGACCGGTTGCATAGCCGCAAGCTGCGCAGTTTTGCCGAAGTGGCGTTCCAGTAAAGGACGCGCTCGTGCCGCCGGTGACGCCGAGGTATTTTTTTTCCAATTTTTTTCGGATTCGTCTGATTGTAAGCTGTTCGTAATGCGCGTTGCCTGCCTTTGAAAGGAAGGGCGCCGCATCCGAACTGACTTTTGCAGGAGGACGTTGATGAATCACGCGAAGCGCCTGTTGCTTGCCAACCGTGCATGGTCGCAAGAGGTGTCGGCACGGGATCCGGGCTTTTTCGAGCGGCTTTCACGCGGACAGCAGCCTCGTATTCTTTGGATCGGCTGCTCAGATAGCCGCGTGCCCGCCGAGCGCATCACGAACGCGCAGCCGGGCGAGCTGTTCGTTCATCGGAACATCGCCAATCTCTACACGTCGGATGACGGCAATACGTCGAGCGTCATCGAATATGCGCTGCACGCGCTGCACGTCGAGCACATCGTGATCTGCGGGCACCACCATTGCGGCGGGGTGCGCGCCGCGCTCTGCGAGCCTTCCGATGCGCTGCCCGCGGTCAATCGGCGGATCGCCGGCCTGCGCGATCTCGCGTATCGGCACCGCCCAGCGTTGGACGCCATCGAGGATCTCGACGCACGTGTCGATCGATTAGTTGAACTAAATGTCATCGAGCAGGTACGGCTGCTGCGGGAATCGCCGATCGTGCGTGCGGCGCGGCATCGCCCTACCGTGCATGGCTGGGTATTCGGCCTTCGCGAAGGGCTGCTCACCTCGCTGACCGATTTCGGGGAAAGCGGCGCGCGTGCCCGCTCGCCTACGCCCTTGCGCAACGCGGCTTAGCCCGCTTCGTCGTCATCCCCATCGATTCTTCGCCGTCCACGCGTGGCGCGTTCGGCGCCTCGTTTTTCATCGTTCGTCTCCCCAAGACCATGGATATCCCTTCGGATTCACGTTTTTCGACGTTGCGCAGCGACGTGCTCGCCGGCATCGTCGTGTTCTTGGTTGCATTGCCGTTGTGCCTCGGAATCGCCACCGCGTCGGGCGTCGATCCGTTCGCGGGCCTCGTGTCGGGCATCGTCGGCGGGCTCGTCGTCGCGCTGCTGAGCGGATCGCACCTGAGCGTGAGCGGCCCGGCGGCCGGGCTTGTCGTCATCGTCGTATCGGCCATCGCCTCGCTCGGCAGCTTCTCCGCCTTTCTCGCGGCTGTGCTGATCGCCGGTGTGCTGCAAGTCGGCTTCGGGCTGTTGCGCGCGGGACGCGTGGCGAGCTTCGTGCCGGCTGCCGTCATCAAAGGCATGCTGGCCTCGATCGGGTTGATCCTGATCTTCAAGCAGATCCCGCTGGGAGCAGGGCTGATCGCCGGGGGCGACGCCAAGGTCGCCCATGCCGCCGCGATCTCGACGCCCTTCGGCGATCTTTTGCCGACCTCGCTCGTCTTGTGCGCGGTATCGGTGGCCATGTTGTTCGCGTGGGAAACGCCGCAAGCCAAGCGTTTTGCCTTCGTGCGCGCGGTGCCGGGGCCGCTGGCCGCCGTGGCGCTCGGTATCGGGGCGACCTTGCTGCTCGATTGGCTCGCGCCGTCGCTCGTGACGCCGGCCGAGCATCGGGTATCGCTCGTCTCGCTCGATTCGTTCGGCGCGCTCGTCGGCGCTATCTCGATGCCCGACTTCACGCAGCTGGTCGATCCGGACGTCTGGCGCGTGGGGATGACGCTGGCGATCGTGGCCAGTTTGGAGACGCTGTTGAGCCTCGAAGCGCTCGAACAAATCGATCCGAAGCGGCGACGCGTGTCGCCCGATCGCGAGCTGAAGGCGCAAGGCGCGGGCAACGTGGTTGCGGCGCTGCTCGGCGGGCTGCCGCTGACGGCCGTCATCGTGCGTAGCTCGGCGAACGTGCATGCGGGCGCGCAGACGCGCATGTCGGCCGTGATTCACGGCATGTTGCTGCTCGCGAGCATTTTCGTGCTGACGGCAGTGCTGAATCTGATCCCGCTCGCCAGCCTGGCGGCCATTCTGATCCAGACCGGCTACAAGCTGGCCAAGCCTAAGTTGTTCATAGAACTGGCGCGTGAAGGCGCGGATCGGTTCGTGCCGTTCGTGGCGACGATCGCCGGCGTGCTGGCTACCGATCTGCTGATCGGCATCGGCATCGGGATCGTGACGAGCGCGCTTTTCGCCATGCGGGGAAGCTTGTCGCGCACGTTCACGCTGACGCGCCACGACGACTACTTCCTGCTGGCGCTGCGCAAAGACGCGACGTTTTTCTCGAAGCCGTCGCTCGTGCACTGCCTGGCGCAAATTCCCGAGCGATCGACGGTGCTGATCGACGCCGAGCGCGCCGATTTCATCGACGGCGACGTGCGCGAGGCGATCGATGCCTTCGTACGCGAAGCGCCGCGCAGGCATATTACGGTGGAGCGGCTGCGCTGGCCCGAACCTTCGACGGCCTTGCTGCCCATGACATCGCTCGCGAAGTAAAAGTTTGGCAAATTTTCGCCGCGGCCGGTCGGTTGATACGCGCATTCCCGCGTTTCGCCGCCGGCTTGTCCGCTCGACCGGCTATCATGTGCGCAATTCCAATATCAACGAACCCTTGCGCCCGATCGGCTGGAGAGATTTATGGCTTCCCCTCAAGATAGCGTCAGCATGGCGCTGTTCTGCGACTTCGAGAACGTCGCGCTAGGCGTGCGCGATGCGAAGTTCGAGAAGTTCGATATCAAGCCCGTGCTCGAGCGGCTCTTGCTCAAAGGCAGCATCGTCGTCAAGAAGGCCTATTGCGACTGGGATCGCTACAAGGGATTCAAGGCGTCGATGCACGAGGCGAGCTTCGAACTCATCGAAATCCCGCACGTGCGGCAATCGGGCAAGAATTCGGCGGACATTCGGCTCGTCGTCGATGCGCTCGATCTTTGCTACACCAAGTCGCACGTCGATACGTTCGTCATCATCAGCGGCGATTCCGATTTTTCCCCGCTCGTCTCGAAGCTGCGCGAGAACGCGAAGAAGGTGATCGGCGTCGGTGTGAAGAACTCGACGTCCGACCTGCTCGTCGCCAATTGCGACGAATTCATTTTCTACGACGACCTCGTGCGCGAGCAGCAGCGTGCGGCCGCCAAGCGCGAAACGCGCGAAGCGAGCGCGGCGGCGAAACGCGCGTCCGACGAAGATAAGCAGCCGAAGGCGGAGATGGAATCGCGCAAGGCGAAGGCCATCGCCATTGCCGTCGAAACGTTCGACGCGCTCGCCTCGGAACGCGGCGAAAGCGGCAAGATCTGGGCCTCGGTGCTCAAGAGCGCCATCAAGCGGCGCAAACCCGATTTCAGCGAGTCGTACTACGGCTTCCGCGCGTTCGGCAATTTGCTCGACGAAGCGCAAGCGCGGGGCCTCTTGGAGGTGGGGCGCGACGACAAGTCGGGTGCGTTCGTTTATCGGCCCAGCTCCACCGCGGCGTCGGACTTGCCGAAGCACGCCGGGCCAACCCCGGCGGCCCACGTGCCGGCCGCCGAGAATGGCGGATCGGCAGAAACGGCCGCCGGCAAAGGCCGCAAGAAGAGCAAGGGGCCCCGCAAGCAAGGGCGCGAACAGGCGCCGGGCGTGGCGATCGATGCTCCGATGGAGGCGGCCCCGGTTGTCGAAATGCCTGCCGGAGAGCCCGCAGTGTCGACCGAGGTAGAGGACGCAGGCGTAGGCGGGGAACCGGTGGTCGAGGCGCACGAGCAAGCCGCCGAGTCGGCGCCCGTCAAGACGTCCAAGCCGCGCCGCGCACGCAAAACCGCCGCGAAGAAGCCCGAATCGGCGCGCGGTCACGCCACCGAAGCGGTCGTGGAAGCGTCGGCGCCGGCTCAGCCGCCGGCAGAGCCGGCAGCCGCGCCGACAACGGCCTCGAAGCGCGCCAAAACGCCGCGCAAGTCGCCTGCACGCGCGGGCCGTACACGCAAGGCCGCACCGCAAGATACCGGCGGACGATAATCGATTGAACGAGCAGTAGGAGAATGACCGTGTTTACCTGTAGAAATCAAAGCTGCCAAGCGCAGTGGCAGCCGTCCGACGTCGTCATCAAGAATGAAGGCCAGGGCCTGCTGTTCCGTTGTCCGATGTGCGGCGCGCGCAATTACGTCGAAAAGTTCGAAACCGAAGACGGCACGGTCGTTTACGAACAAGTAGAAGGCAGGCCGTTCCTTTAGTCCCCTTTTAATTCCCCGGCCGACCCCGGGTTTGTCCCGGTCAACCGAATCGCCTTTCGCCCGTTGTAATCAATCACAAGTTGCTATATCGCTCGACGAGCCGCCCGCGTGGCGCTCGTCGCTATTGCCCGCGACGTCGGCAGTTGGCAAGACCGGCGACGGGAAAAGGGTTGGACGTAATGGGGACCGCAGTGTGAAGGCTTTGGCCGCGTTGTTCGCGAAGTTGCGGCGTATCGATTTCAAGCGTTTGGTGCCGCCCGCCCTCGCGCTCGTCATCAGCGTTTTGCTGCTGCTGGCGCTGCAAAGAATCTCGCAGGGCGTCAATTACCATTCGGTCTGCCGGCGTCTGTTCGATATCGCGCCGGGCCGATGGGTAGCCGCGCTCGCCGCCACGGCGGCGAGCTTCGTCGCGCTCGTCGCGCGCGACGAGATCGGCTTGCGCCACGTTCAAGCCAAGGTGTCGCGCCCGTTGCTGTGGATCGGCGCGACGGCCGCCTCGGCGCTCGGCAACATCGCCGGCTTCGGCGCGTTGACGGGCGGCGCGGTGCGCTGTCGCGTCTATGGCGCGGCCGGGGTCACGCCATCTCAAGTCGGCCGTCTCACGGTGTTCACGAGCGTTTCGCTCGTGTTGGCGCTGGTGCTCGTCAGTGCGTTGGGCGCGCTCTGGGATACCGCTTTACTGGCGACCATGCTGCATGTGTCGCCGGGCGGGCTGCGCGTCGGCAGTTTGCTCGTCCTTGCCTCGTTGGCGGCGGCCGTTGCCTGCTGCGGCCCGAGCACGAAGCGGATCGAAACGCGTTGGCGCAGGATCGCGATCGACATTCCGGGCAGGGCGGACCTGGTGGCGCAAATCATCTTCGGCGTGGTCGACGTCGTTGGTGCGGGGGCCGCCCTGTGGGCGTTCCTGCCGGGCGCGCATGCCGGCTTCGTCAGTTTCCTGGCGGTGTACAGCGCTTCGTTGCTGCTCGGCATTTTGGGCCATACCCCGGGCGGTGTCGGCGTATTCGAATCGGTCATGGTGTTCGCGTTGCGCGGCGATGTCACGGCGCCTGCGCTCGTCGCCGGTTTGCTCGCCTATCGCGCCGTGTATTTCGGCATTCCGCTCGTACTGTCTGCAGCCGTCCTAGCCGGTTACGAAGGCAGGGCGCTGCGCGCTCGCTTGCCGCTCGGCCGTGTGGCCCGCATCGGCCGCATCGCGCCGCTGTTTCTCTGCCTCATCACATTCGTCACGGGTTCGATGCTGATCGTATCGAGCGCGACGCCGGCGTTGGCGCACCGGCTGGCCGTGTTGCGTCAGCTCGTGCCGCTGTGGGCGCTCGAAGGCTCGCAGCTTGTGAGCGGCGTCGTGGGCGTGTGCCTGCTGTTCGTTGCGCGCGGCCTGCTGCGCAGGCTCGATGCCGCCTGGTGGCTCACCGTCGCGCTGACGGCCGTGAGCCTCTTGCTGTCGGTCCTCAAGGGGCTGGCGTTCGTCGAAGCGGGCATCCTCGCCACGCTGCTCGTGCTGTTGATCGTCACGCGCCGCCATTTCAGCCGGCGCGCCGCGTTGTTCGCCGAGCCCTTCACGGGCGGCTGGCTGATTTCGGTCGCCATCGTGCTGATGTGCGCAATGTGGGTGATGTTCTTCGCCTATCGCAACGTCCCGTATCAGAACGATCTCTGGTGGCAGTTCGCATTCGATGAGCGCGCGTCGCGTTCGCTGCGCGCGATGCTCGCGTCCGGCCTCTTCGCGACGGTGTTCGCGCTGTGGCAATTGCTGCGTCCGGCGGCCGGCCGTTTCGTGCACCCCAGTTCGGAGGATCTGACCGATGCGGTGCAGATCATTCGCGCGCAAGAGCGCAGCGACGCCGGGCTTGCGATGATGGGCGACAAGAGCTTTTTGTTTTCCGATTCTCGGCATGCCTTCTTGATGTACGCGAAGCATGGGCGCACCTGGGCTGCGCTGCACGATCCGGTGGGGCCGCGCGAAGAATGGGATCAACTGATCCGCAAATTCGTGATGCTCGCGCACGCGCATGGCGGGCGTGCCGCGTTCTATCAAGTGCGCGCCGATTCGCTGCCGCTTTATCTGGATTCGGGTTTGACGCTCATGAAGCTGGGCGAAGAGGCGCGCCTCGCGCTCGACGGCTTCGACATGAGCGGGCCGAAGCGCGCCGCATTGCGCTACTCGCTGCGTCGCGCCGAGCGCGACGGCTGCACGACCGAAGTGATCGACGCAGCCTCGATATCGGCCTATATCGACGTGTTGCGCGGCATTTCCGACAGTTGGCTCGAGAGCCGGGCCGCACGAGAAAAGAGTTTCTCGGTGGCCGCGTTCAGCGAGGCGTATCTGGCCGCGCAGTCGGTCATGCTAGTGCGGCAAAACGGCGTGCCGGTGGCGTTCACGACGTTCATGACGACGGACCTGAACGTCGAGGCGACGGTCGGCGTCATGCGCCACGTGGCGGATGCGTCGCCGTATGTCATGGACTATCTCTTCGTGCAGCTCGCGCTGCATCTGAAGAGCGCGGGCTATCGCTCTCTGAGTCTCGGCGTGGCGCCGTTCTCGGGTGTGCAATCGACGCCGCTCGGCTCGCCGCTTCATCAATTGGGATCGATGGTGTGGCGATTCGGCGGACGCTTCTACAACTTCCAAGGCCTTCGTGCATTCAAGGGCAAGTTTCAGCCCGGCTGGGAGCCCCGCTATCTCGCGGTATCCGGCTGGGCCAGTGCGCTCCTGACGTTGGTGGATCTTTCAATTCTGGCGGGCGGGCGCCGTTCATGAAATTTCGTGTGGCATTAAGCAAAGCCAAATGGGTTGCGGTTTTGGCCGGGGCGTCGTTGTGCATGGCCGCGCACGCAGCCGAATCGCGCGTATCGGGCGGACGTTATGGCGACGTGACGGTTCAATGGCCGCAAGGCGAGATGCGGGCCTTCGTCGTGCTGTTTTCCGCGGGCAAGGGATGGACCGATGCCGATGAGCAAGCCGCGCGGGCGTTGGCCAAGGAAGGCGCGCTGACCGTCGGCGTCGACACGGGACGCTATGCGGCGAATCTCGCGGCGACGGGGCAAGCCTGCCGACACCTTGACGGCGACGCCGAAGCGGTCAGCCATCAACTCGAGCGTCAACTGAAATCGGACCGGTATTTCGCGCCGATCATGGCGGGCTCGGGGCAAGGGGGCACGCTCGCGCTGCATGTGCTGGCGCAAGCGCCGGCCAATACGATCGCGGGCGCCGTGGCCATCGATGCGCAAGCGAAGCTGAGCGGCGATTTTCGGCAGTGTCCGCCGGACCCGACCGTCAGCCGAGGCAGCGTGCTGCCCGGGTTCGTGGAGACCGGCGTGACGCAGCATAGCGCCGTCGCCGCCCTGCAGCAGGCCGAGCGTTCAGCAGTGAAAGAAGGCGCCGACGCACCGGGCTTTCACTTCGACAAGGACGCGAACCGCTTGATGGCGCCGCTGCTGGCGAAGCCGCCCCGCCTGTTCGCCGCGACGACGACTCGGGCCGACCAACTGACGGCGCTGATTCGGCCGCATCTGCAGGCCGATACGGGCAGCGAGCAGGATGTTTCCGATCTGCCGCTCATCGAATTGCCGGCAGCCCATTCGAAGGGGATGCTCGCCATCGTCATGTCGGGCGACGGCGGCTGGCGCGACCTCGATAAAACGATCGGCGAGCAGTTGCAGAAGGACGGCGTATCGGTGGTGGGCTGGGACAGCTTGCGCTACTTCTGGAGCGAGAAGACGCCGGAGCAAGTCAGCCGCGATCTGGCGCGCGTGCTGCGCGTGTACGGCGCGCGATGGCACGCCGATTCGTTCGCGTTGATCGGCTACTCGTTCGGCGCGGACGTCATGCCGTTCGCGTACAACCGCTTGCCCGCGGCCGTGCGCGAGAAGGTTTCGATCGTCTCGCTGCTCGGCTTTGCGAAGGCCGCCGATTTTCAGGTGCGTGTGACCGGCTGGCTCGGCATGCCGCCGAGCGAGAATGCGTTGCAGGCGAAGCCTGAAGTCGATCGACTGCCGGCGGGACTCGTCCAATGTTTCTACGGCGAGGACGAAGAAGACACGCTGTGTCCCGCGCTGGCCGCCACGCGCGAAGTCATCCGCACGCCGGGCGGGCATCACTTCGGCGGTGGATATGACGCACTCGAAAAGCAAATCCTGACCGGCTGGGAGAAGCGCGCCGCGCGCCGTTGATGGCGCCGCACATGTATCGCGTTTCGCATACGCGATGCAGAGTTCCATCAAAAGTAGAAGGCAAACCTTAGCGCCGAATTTTGACGATCGCGTGCGTTCGTCCTAGAACGTAGTCCTACCTGGGCATCGACAATCGATGACGATCTACAGGGAGGAGACGTGAATCGAGCCAAAATGCGTTGGCTACGCGCGGCGATCATCGCGGGTGCGGTCGTCGCGGTGGCTGCGTGGCGCTATGAAACCGAGTCGCGCGCGCGGACGGTGGAGGCTGTCAAATCGGCGGGCGCTTCCATCGCGCAGGGCGCAACATCTGCGCGGACATCGACGCAGTCCCCTTCGACATCGCCTGGGCCCGCAGAGCGCGCGCTCGATCTGGCCGCGTTGCAGCGGAGCTTGGCCAGCCGCTCCGACGGCCAAGCGGAAACACAGCGTATCGTCGACTTCGCTCGCTTTCGAGACCGCGTGGCCGCGTACGCGCAAGACAAAGACCGCATGCCGGCCGCCGAGCGATCGCAAACGGCGCGCGAGATTCTTGCGGCGTTGCCCGAGCATGTTGCCCGCAACGAGATCTTGCCCGTGCAGGCGCAAGCGATGACGGCGCAATTGCTGACCGACGCGGAACCCGATCCCGTCGCACGCGACGCTCAACTCGAAGCTGCTCAGCGGCAGTGGGACGCCTATTCGCGTCGCACCGTGGGGCCCTCGCCCGAAAAAGATCCGCGTTTTCAGACCTACGCTTTGCAAAGCCGCGACATCGTCCAGCAAGTGCAATCGAGCGTACCCGATCCTCGACAGCAGCAAATCGAAATCGCGCAGCGACTGCAAGCGCTGCGCGTGAGGTTGTTCGACCACGCTTTCACGCCCGACGCGCATTGAATGTGCGGGGCGCGTGGGAAGCGCGAGCGCACTGCCTCGAACCATTGCCGTTGCCTTTGCCATTGCCATTGCCATTGCCATTGCCTCGAACGATAGCCAAGGGAGGGAAGATGCATTCATCGAAATGGTTGAAACGCGTATGCATTGGCGGTTTGTTAGGTTGCGCGGCGTTGAATGCGCGCGCGACGGATACCACGCAGCCCGATTCGTCGATCCCGTATTACTCGTGGTACGAAGTCGTGCTGCCGGAAAGCAGCGGCGCATCGTGCGGAAACGGTACGCCCATGCGCTTCTACATCAATCGAGCGCAATCGAGCAACATGCTCTACATGATGCAGCCGGGCGGCGCATGCTGGAATTACGCCACGTGTTCGGAGACTGCGACGTCGGGTCCGGAGGCGGGCCTCGGCGCATTCAATCACGACGGTATTCCGCACAACTACATGAACGGCACGGCGAGCCAGACGTTGATGTCGTCGTTTCTCTCGCCGTTGATGATCCGGATGGACCTCGCGCATCGCCTCGTCGGCGAACCGAAAGTCGAAACGCAGGATTGGACGCAAGTGTTCGTGCCGTACTGCACGGGCGACATTCATATGGGCAGCGCCGTGCGCACTTACACGGCGCCTACCGGGGAATGGCGTGTTCAACACTACAACGGCTTGAAGAATGCACGAGCGGTGGCCCAATGGCTCGTCGGTCACGGCTTCGGGCAACCGAATCGGTTGTTGGTCTATGGGACGAGCGCGGGCGGCTACGGCGCACTGGCCAACTATGCGACGTTGCGCAACACATTACAGCCGCAAGCGCATAGCTCGTTGCTCGATGACGCCGGTACGGTATTCAATACACCGTTCGATGCCGATCCATCGGTGCATCCTTCGGTCGGGCTTTACGACAAGGTGCGGGCAGAATGGGGAATGGACGCGCCCGACGGGATGATCGCGATCAACAGGAGGCTATCGCCGTACTTCGATCCAAATAATATGGGTAGCGCTTATGCCGCGCTGTCGAGAACCTTCCCGCACGATCGGTTCGGCTATACGACGTATCAGCGCGACGCAGTCATGGCCGCTTATCACTACCGACCTTTCGTGCCCTCCGTCATCGCCGCGCCGGACGATGCGAGCAAGGATGCGTTGTCGCTCGCCATGTTCGCGCAAGAACTCGAACTGCTCAAGAAGACGCTCAACCCCCTGCCGAATTTCGGCTACTTCATGCCTTGGGCGCGCGGCGACTTCATGCACAACCATCAGGTCACCGCGGTGAGTTTCACGGGGTCGCGAATTCGCGAAAACGGCATCGATGCCGATGTCGGGGCGTTCGTGGCCGATTTGCTCAATCAGCGGGATCCCGCCGATACGCCCGTGATGAAGGCGTTCCGCACCGACCGGTCGTCGGAGTTCACGTTCTCGTCATTCTTGGCGTGGATCGATCGTGTGCTGAACCTAACGGGCGAAGCGGGGCCGATATCGGGGCATCGGGTATAGCTGCCTGCGGATTCAATGTCCGCTCAACCATCCACCGGCTGTGCCGGCGTATCGAGCAGCAACTGATAAAACGCCAAATCGAGCCACCGGCCGAACTTGAACCCTACCTGCGGCAACGTGCCGACATGCTTGAACCCCAGCCGCTCGTGCAGCGCGATGCTTCCGCTGTTCGTTGCGTCGATGCCGCCGATCATCGCGTGCAGATCGTTCTGCCGAGCCGCTTCGATGAGCGCTTGCATCAGCACGCGACCGAGTCCTTTTCCTCGATGGTCCCGATGCACGTACACGGAATGTTCCACCGTGTACTTGTAGGCCGGCCACGCGCGAAAGGTGCCATAGCTGCCGAAGCCCAGCAGCGTTCCTGCCTCGCCCTCGATGCCGATCACGGGGAAGCCGCCGGCCTGTTTCGCCTCGAACCACTTCACCATGTTCTGCGAGGTTCGAGGCGCGTAGTCGTAAAGCGCGGTCGAATTCAGAATGGCATCGTTGAAGATGTCGAGGATGGCGTCGGCGTGACGCTCGAAGGTGCAGGGCACGAGGGTCTGTTCGCTCATTGAGCTCTCCATAAAACGAATGGCGTTTCGCCGAGGGGCGGTTGTCGCGGCGCTTTATACCGTATCCGCCTACTCGTCCGGCAGCGCGCGCTTGCGGCTCCGATTTTTTGGCTTCGGCTCCACGCCAATGCGGGGATCGCGTGCGAGCACCAAGGCTGTTACGCGTTGCACGATCGATTCGAAAGCCGGGTCGGCCTGGGATACATACAGCCATTTGCCCAGCACGGGGTGGGGCCGCAGGCCCGGCATGTCGTCGATGAGCGACGCATGATGTTCTTGCGACGTGCAGACGAGCAAGCCGTTCCACGGCTCGTCCCGATCGCCGACGGTCAAGCACAAGCGGCCGTCGATATAGGCTGCGTCGGCAGTGAACATGCGCTTGTGCACGAACGTCGGATCGCGCTCGAATGCGTCGAGGACCCAGACCAGCGAGTTGCGGACGGTGGACGGCATGGGATCGGGTGAGGGCGGCCCATATGTGGGGGCCGCAGGTTTCGGTCGATAGGGTGTGATCGTACTATATGCGACGCTTGGCCTGCCGCGCCTCCCATGCTGCGAGCGCGGCTTCGTACCGGTCTAGCGCTTCTTCGTAGAGTTCGAAGATGCAGGGCGAACAGCCGCTGTGGCAGCAGTCGTCCTGCGAGGGGCGCTCCGGCGGCGTGGGGCGCGGATCGTCGGAAGGCGGGGGCGGATGGGCATCCCGCTTCGATACGCCAAGTCGAAGCGGGTTGCCTCGGTTCATCGCCGGCTCACGACAGCAAGTCCGCCGCGTTCACATACGATTGCCCGAGCGCCTTCGCCACGGCTTCGTGCGTGACTTTGCCCTCGCACACGTTGAGTCCCGCGCGCAGGTGCGCATCCTCGGCCATCGCGCGCTTCCATCCTTTCGTCGCCAGCGCAATCGCGTGCCCAAGCGTGGCGTTGGTCAACGCGAACGTCGACGTCCGCGCCACGGCGCCCGGCATGTTCGCCACGCAGTAATGAATGACGCCGTCGACGAGATACGTCGGCTCGGCATGCGTCGTTGCGTGCGACGTCTCGAAGCATCCGCCTTGATCGATCGCCACGTCGACGACGACTGCGCCCTTCTTCATGGTCGAGATCATGTCGCGCGTGACGAGCTTGGGTGCGGTGGCCCCCGGGATCAACACGGCGCCGATCACGGCATCGGCGCTCGCCACGCACCGTTCGAGCGCGTGTGCGCTCGAGAACTGCGTCATGATGCGATTGCCGAAAATCAGATCGAGCTGACGTAGACGGTCGACGTTCGTATCGAGAATCGTGACGCGCGCGCCCATGCCGACGGCCATTTGCAGCGCATTCGTGCCGACGGTGCCGCCGCCGATGATGACGACGTGCCCCGGCGCGACGCCAGGCACGCCGGCGAGCAGCAATCCCATGCCCCCGCGCGGTTTCTCGAGCTGCGCGGCAGCGACTTGTATGGACATGCGGCCCGCCACTTCGCTCATCGGCGCGAGTAAGGGCAGTCCGCCGCCGGGGCCGGTGATCGTTTCATACGCGACGCACACGGCGCCCGACTCGATCAAATCAGTGGCTTGCTCGCGGTCGGGGGCGAGATGGAGATAGGCGTAGAGGATCTGGCCTTTGCGCAGCATCGCGCGCTCGACGGCTTGCGGTTCTTTGACCTTGATGATCATGTCCGCGCGTCCATACGCTTCTTGTGCGCTGCCGCATATCGTTGCGCCCGCGGCGGCGTAGGCGTCGTCAGGCAGACCGACTGCCGCGCCGGCATCGGTTTGAACGATGACTTGATGCCCGCGGCTTACCAATTCGCGTGTACCGGCTGGGGTCAGCCCCACGCGGTATTCCTGGTTCTTGATCTCTTTGGGTACGCCGATCAGCATGATGCACCTCCTCCTTGTACGGAATCGATCGAATCGTCTGCTCGCGCTTATGGCGCGAGCAGACGTCGGTCAAACTAGCTTTGGTATGACCGTATAGGCGCAGGAGGTTGCGCACGGGCGACTGGGTAGGCTCGTAGTGCGTAGTGCTATCCGTGCGCGGCGCAAGCAGCTCCTACTGGACGAGATACTACGCCGTTGTTCGTACCGTATGTGTGCAGCCGCGCATGCCGGCGAGGGTGCGATCCATCACATCCTTTGCGTTGCAACGGGGCCGCGGTTTGTTCGACGTTCGCATTTCGATCGTTCCATTCGCCGGCATAGGCGGCATCCGGTCCTTGCTCGCTTACGGTGGCGCGACCACCCCTCACTTCTCACTTCGACATGTCATAGCCATGGCCATCGACTGCTCTCGATCGGACGCGGAGGCGCCCGACGCCACGCCGGTGGCTTCCTCCACGGTGGCCATGCTATCGGCAACCGCGCAGCCCACCACCGCCACATCGTCCAACCTGGCTTACGGCGTTTTCGGCCGATTGAGCGGCATACACCGAGCGACGACCGCGGCGCCTCCCGTATCCGCGATACCAAGACTGCTGGCCGGTACTCGAATCGCTTCAGCGATCGCGCGCAAGCAGCTGCGCGGCGCCGTCATTCGCATGCTCTGCGACTTGGATGGCGCCGAGACGGTGTACTTCGGAAAGACGACGCGTCGACACGCCGAGGATTTATTCGCTTTCGCCGAGCGAACCGCTAGACAGGCCGAGGCGGTCGATCCTTCGCTCGCGAACGTCCCGCTTGAAGAGCGCATGGCGATCGTGCTTTTCACTCGGCGCATTCATATCGCCGCGAACCGGGCGCTGGCGAGCGACCGGCCGCTCAACGAGCACGAAGCGTTGTACGTACGGTTGCTCGAATCGGGCTTGAACAAGCTGCCGAGCGCGCTCGACACGCCAGTGTTTCGAGGAATGAATGTGCCGGACCCCTCCGCCATGTTCGAAGTTGGCGCGATGGTGACCGAGCCGCGCTTTTGGTGCGTCAGCGCCGATCGCCGGGTGGCCTTCGAGCCCGAGGGTTTCGGTGGGAACGTGCTGATCACGTTCGTCGGTCCCGTTTCGGCGAAGGTTTTGGGGCCGCTGGCGCCGGGGCAATGGCACCGCGAAGCGATGTTTTCGCGCAATAACCGCTTTCAAGTGCTGATGCACGAGGTGCAACGCGATGAAGATGGCCGGCTGCGACATCACGTTAAGTTGAAGGACGTTGGGCCGTCCTAGCCGCGTTGCCCTGGCCGAACCGCTCCCGATCAGTGAACATGGGGCCCCCAGCCGGCTCGACCGTACCGTCGCCGCTTCTTGCTAGACTTACGGCTCCAGGAAGATAACGGGGAGTGTGCGTGAGCCTCGATGAATATTACAGGCGGCTCGAGCTGCCGGGCACTGCGTCGCCGGCTGAGGTGAAACGCGCATATCGGCGGCTCAGGGCCAAGTATCACCCCGACCGGAACAAAGGCCGCGAAGCGACCGTCGAGCCCGCATTCAAGCGCGTCCAAGAGGCGTTCGAAATCCTGATCGGCGAGCGTAAGGCGCCCGTCGCGCCTTCGCATTCGGCGCCCGCACCCGCGCAGGCCCGTGAAAAGGAAAGGGCAAGAGAGAGGGAGAAGGAGCCGGAGACGGAAGCGCCGCCGCGCGAGCCCCGCAGCCGCCCGCCGATGCGCGGCGCAAATTGCATGACGGAGCTGTTCGTGCCGCTCGAAACGGCGATCCATGGCGGCGAGGTCGAAGCGAACTACACGGTGAAGGGCCCCTGCGATCGTTGCCAAGGTCACGCGAGCAACCGGTGTCCGGCCTGCCACGGCACGCGCATCGCGATTCACCGGAAAAGCGCAACCGTCGCCATTGCCGCGGGCGCATGGGACGGTCAACGAATAGTCGTCGAAGGCGCGGGGCACCCGGGCAGCAACGGCGGTGCGGCGGGCGACGCCATTCTTTCCATTGCGATCGTCTGCAGTTCGGCGTTTCGTCGAGACGGCCTGAATCTTGCCTGCGAGATCCAAGTCGATTTCGTGACGGCGATGCTCGGCGGAAAGTTAGACGTGCCTGTGCTCGGTCAGCCAAGGCAGGTGACGATTCCGCCGAATTCGCAGTCCGGCGACACCCTCCGCTTGCGCGGGCAGGGCCTCGCCGATCGGAACGGATTGCGCGGCGATTTGATGCTGCAGTTGGTGCTCACCATGCCGCGCGAGGCGGCTCACCTCACAGAGGAGGACAGACTGAGCTTGCGCGACATGTTCGCTCGAGCGCAGCGTCGATCATCATGACGACCCTTCCCCGCGCGACCGGCGAGCGCATTCACGTATTCGTCAACGGCCCTTCGGATGTCGATTGGGCGCGGCAGACCGCACGCGAAATGGGGGCGCGGGAGGGGATGAACGAAATCAGGGCCGTCGCGCTCGCCACGGCCGTTTCCGAAATCGCCCGCAATATCCTCGTGCACGCGGGAAAGGGGCAGATCTCGTTTTGTCCCGTCACCGATGGCCAACGTCACGGCATCGTTGTAGTCGCGCGCGATGAAGGGCCGGGCATCTCGGATATCGAGCAAGCGATGCAGGACGGCTATTCGACCAAAGGGAGCCTCGGCATGGGGTTGTCGGGGGCCCGGCGCATGGTCGACGCCTTCGAGATCGAATCGGTCGCGGGCGCCGGTGTCACGATCACGCTGACGAAGTGGCGCGAGGACGATCGGCTCGACGATTGAACCGGCGGCCGCGGCGAATGCGATGCGCACGCTGAATGCGATGCCGCTTCGTTTCCCCGTCAGTCGGCGTCCTTCGCTTCGAGCGACGCCAGCGGCAGAATCGCGGTCAGCGCGAAGCCTGCACCGGGCGCGGTTCGGATGCGAATCTCTCCACCGAGCAGTGCTGCTCGCTCGCGCATACCGAGCAGCCCGAACGAATGCCGCTTGCGCGCGCCGTCGGTCACGGCGCCGTGGCCGTTGTCCACGATGCGCACGATGCAATGCGGGTCGGCGCGCTTGATGTCCACTACGACTTCGGTCGCGCCCGAGTGCCGTGCGACATTGGTCAGCGCTTCCTGCACCATGCGGAACATGTCGATTCTGCATTTGCGATTGAACTCGATCGAATCGGGATCGAGGTGGCGAATGACGCGGATTCGGTAGCGGGCCGAGAATTCGTCGACCAGGCCGTCGATCGCGGGAATCAGCCCCAAGTCGTCGAGCACGACCGGATGCAAGTCCGCGGCGATATGACGGACCGATTGCACCAGGTCGTCGATCATCGTGTAGATGCCCTTCAACGCCTCATGCGTCACCGTTACGGGCTTGCCGCCGCTGGGCTCCAACAGCGAGGTCGCCATCTTCAGGGCGGTCAACTGCTGACCGAGATCGTCGTGCAATTCTCGAGCGATGCGGGCCTTTTCCTCTTCCCTGACTTGCTGGATGTGCGCAGACAAGCGCCGCATTTCCTCCCGCGACGTGCGCAGCGCCTCTTCATCGCGCTTGCGATCGGTGATGTCCAAGATCCAGCCGACCATCCGATAGGCCAGGCCTGCCTCGTTCCAGAGGGCTTGGCCGCGCGAATGCACCCAGCAGAATTCTCCGGACTTCATCCGCACGCGATATTCGACGTCGTAAGGCGCGCGCGTCTCCAAGTGCGACTTGAGCGATTGCGCGACGCGCTCGGCGTCGTCGGCATGAATGGCGCCGAAGTGCGCTTGGCGGACGTTGGGCAACTCGCTGTTCTCATAGCCCATGATCCGCTTGAAGTGCGGCGAGAAATAGATTTCGTCGGTTTGGGGGTTCCAGTCCCACAGTCCGGCCGTTGCACCGCTGACGGCGAGCTGGAAGCGCTCTTCGCTGGCGGCGAGCGCGGCACGATAGCCTTCGATCGACAACTCGAACGGTGCGAGCAGTTCGTTGAAGAATGCGCTCGCCCCGTCCATGTACCTCGCCCGATGCGCGGGGTTGGCCGGCAGCACGACCGTATCGAGCGCGGCGCGATGCATGGCGGCCATGTCGAGCAATCCGAGCCGGTCCATCATGGCGCGCCGGCCGAGTTCATAGGCGAGCGCGAGTCCCGCCTCGCCTTCTTCCTCGAGATACGCGCGGAGTCCCGACAGATATTCGGCGCAGAGCGCGTCGACCCGCGTCGTCATGGGCGTGCCCCCACAAAGCGGGCCACGAGAACGTGGGCGTCGTCGGTCCCTTTCGCATACCTGACTAAAATCGACTCCGCGATCTCTTGTGCGCTGAATTGCGTGACGATGCCCGAGCTGAAGGTGCTGCGAATGCCGTCGGTCGCCATGACGAGCACATCTCCCGGGGACACCGCATAACGCGTCGCGCGCAACGTTGGGAGCCGGTAGCCGACCACCCCGCCGGGCGTCGCGATGGCCTCGTTGCGCGTTTGCGTCGAAGCCGAGGCACGGATCAGCACGCTGTCGACGTTGCCCACGCCCGTCCAAGTCATCGACGCGTCATCGGCGTCGAACCAGGCGACGCTCATCACGGCGCCGCGCGTCTTGTGCAAGGCGTCATGGCATTGGCGCACGAGATCGACCACCGATGCGCTGGCCTGCTCTTCGATCACGGCAACGGCTTCTCTCACCGCTACGGCCGCTTCGAATCCATGTCCGAGCCCGTCGAGCAGCGCGACGAGCGCGCCGTCGCTGCGCTCGACCACGGCATGCGCATCGCCCGACGGGTCTTCCAGCGCGCGGCCGGCCCAGCCCCATTCGATGACGGATGGACGCGGTAGGGCGGTAGCCGTCATCGCAACCACCTCGTCATTTTGACGGTCGTGCCCTTGCCGACCGCGGACGTGAGTTCGAACTCGTCCATGATCCGCTTCGTGCCCGGCAGCCCGACGCCGAGACTCTTGGCTGTCGAATAACCGTCGCGCATCGCAAGGTCGATGTCGGCGATGCCGGGCCCTTCGTCCTGCGCGACAATTAGGATTCCTACGCGAATGCCGTCGTCCACGCGGCGCATCGTGACTTCCCCGCGGTGCGCATAGCTGATGATATTGCGGGCGATCTCGGAGATCGCAAGCGCGATGATCGTGCGGTCGGTGTTCGAGAACCCCGTCTCTGCCGCGAGTTCTCGCCCTTTCTGGCGGGCGAGAACGACATCCTCCTCCCGCTCGATCGGCACGCGAATTTCAGCCTCCATCGCCGTCGCTCCGTTTGACGGTCGCGCGCAGATAGTCGAGGCCTTCCTCGAGGTCGAGCGCGGTCGCCACGCCGTCGAGCGCCAGCCCGAGCTGCACCATCGCGAAGGCGACCTCCGGCTGAATGCCCACGACCACCGTGGTCGCGCCGCGCAGCTTCGCGACATAGGCGATCCCGCGCAGCGTGCGCGTGGCGAACGAATCGAGGACGTCGAGCGCCGTCACGTCGATGACGACCCCTCGCGTGCGAAACTTGCCGATCTTGTCGGCGAAGTCCTCGCGCAGTTGTACGAGGTCTTGGTCGGACAGCGCCGATTGGATCGAAGCGATCAGCACGTCGCTTTGTTTGAGGATAGGAACGGACACGGTGTCAGTTCCCTCCATTGAGGCCAGTGTCGATCGGTTCGCCCTGCGAGAGACGATAGCCGAGATTGCGTTCGGCGAATTCGATGCCTCCCTGAAGATCGCTGACGGTGTCGAGCCCGTTCAGCTCGATGCCGAGCGATACGAGGGACTGCGCCACGGGCGCCGAGATGCCGGTGACGATCACCTTCGCGCCCATGAGGCGCGCGGCTGTCACCGTCTGCAAGATATGATTCGCGACGCGGGAATCGATCGTCGCGACGCCCGTGATGTCCATGACGACCATCCTTGCACGATTCGCTCGTATGGCTTCCAGCAAGCTTTCGGTGATGAGGCGCGCGCGGTGCGTATCGATGACGCCGATGATCGGCAGCAGCAGCAAGCGGTCGCGCAACTGAAGCACAGGAGTGGAAAGCTCGCGGATCGCCTCCTGTTGCTGGCGAATGACGCGCTCGCGCTGCCAAACGAGGACGTCGCTGATCAGTCCGATGTCGAAGGAAGCGAGCTTCTGCAAGGACATGAAGGCGTCGAACGCTGCGGCCGGCGAGGGTTCGGCATGCTGCATGACCTGCATGCCGATATGCTTGATCAGGTTCTGGAATGCACCGAGGAAGACGCGTGTGTCGAGCCCGGCCGCGGAGTAAAGCAGCCCGAGTTCGATGCGCTGCTCGACGTATTTCGCGCCGTAGTCGCCCGACACGAGCTCGCGCAGATGATCGAGCTTCAGGCGCTTGGCTTTTTCGAACAGCGCACGGTTTTCGAGCAGCGGACGGGCTTCTTCCAGAGCGGATAGATGGTCGAAGAAAGCCGCACAATGCTCGTCGATTCGACGCAGTACGAGATCCTTTATTGTCGCTATCCGTGCGATATCGGCCGGCCCGAGGCCTACGACTTGCTTGCGGCGTTCTATCGCGCCGCCGTTGAGCCCCATGTGATGCATCAACGCAAGCGATTCGCGCTGTTCAACCTGGTCTGCCATTCGCGCCTCCTCGGTTATCTGTTTCCGGGGTCGAGCTTGCCCGACACCGGCTCTCGGTTGCGGGGATACGACACGGCAGCCTGGCGTGGCTCAGCGTGTCGGCAGTTCATTGCGGCCTGCAAAAGCGCGGCCGCGTTCGCGTGACTTCGATTTGTTCGTTTATCGCGGTAATGACTGTGGCTTCGTGACGACGTGAGTTTTCAAAAAATTGAAAGGTTGGATTCTTTTCTCGGAATGTAGGAAGTATAGCCATAGCGGCTGAACTGGCAAGCTTCATGCATGTTGGATCAACGGCGCTTGGACGCCGAAGGCGCGCGTCCCGTCGACTGACGCACCACCAGCTCCGGCGCCCGCACCACGTACAGCGCTTGCGCCGGCGTCGCGCCTTCCACCATCTCGAGTGTCAACGCGACGGATCGCGCGGCGATCTCGGCCGTGGGCAGACGCACCGTCGTCAACGCCGGCCGGAATTGATGCGCGAGTTCGATGTCGGTGAGGCCGATCACGGAGAGATCGTCGGGTATGCGCTTGCCGAGATCGGCCGCGGCTTGCATGGCGCCGATCGCCATCAGGTCGTTGGTGGCGAAAAGCGCGGTCACCGTCGGCTTCTCGCGTAAGAGGGCCGCTGCCGCCTCGTAGCCGCTTTCGATGGAGTCGTGCGCATGCACGACGACGAGCGATCGCTCGCCATGGCCGTGCGCCGCAAGCGCCGTCGCGAAGCCGTCGAAGCGCAGGGTTTGCGGCCCGCCCGAACCTGCCCCCACGAGGGCGCCGAACTTGCGGTGGCCGAGCCCTGACAAATGCGCGGCGGCGAGCGCGCCCGCGGCGGCGAAATCGATCGTCACGCAGGGCAGCGCGCGAGAGGCTTGCACGTGCTCCCACATGCACAGCACGACGGCGACGCCTTTGGCCGCGATCTCCGTCAATTCGCTTTCGCGCAAATCGGTGTTCATGACGATGATGCCCGACGCCAGCGACCCCGCGATTTGATCCAAGTAAGCGCGCGTGATGGCGGGGTCGTCGTCGGTATTGCACACGAGCAGGAAGTATCCGCGCTTACGCGCCTCGCGCTCGGCGGCGAGCACGAACTCGGGGTAGAACGGGTTCGCGATGTTCGAGAGCATTAGCGCGAGCGTCGACGTTCGTCCTCGCGCTAGCGCGCGCGCCGTCAAGTTCGGCCGATAGCCGAGCTCTCGAATCGCCGCCATCACACGCTCCACCGTTTCCGGCTTCACCTTCTGCGGATTGCGCAGGACGTTCGATACCGTCGCACCCGTTACCCGCGCGCGTCGCGCGACTTCGGCCAGCGTCACCACCTGTTGCCTCCCCCGACTTCAATCGATTCAAATGGCCCCGTACGCCGTAACAGTTGCAGGGATCGTTGTTGTTCACATGCTGGGATGGGTGCTCAAACGTTGCATAGGTGCGACCGGTTGAGCTACGTTCCGTCCATAACGACAGCATGGCATCGGAGACGACATGGTACGAGCATCGGCGCCGTTTCGGCGGAAAAAATTTAAGCGCTTAAATTTAACGACGCTTCGCGCCGATTTTCGGCAAGGGAGCGTGTGATGTCGGCCATTTCACTACGGCACGTATCGAAGCAGTACGGGCAACACGCCCCGGTGCTGCGCGAGGTCGACCTCGAGATCGCCGAGCACGAATTCTGCGTGTTTCTAGGCCCGTCCGGCTGCGGCAAATCCACGTTGCTGCGCATGATCGCGGGGCTGGAGGATTTGACCACCGGTGAGCTTCGCATCGGCGATAAGCGGATGAACGAAACACCGCCCGCCGAGCGTGGCGTGTCGATGGTCTTCCAAAGCTACGCGTTGTTCCCGCACATGACGGTGTTCGAGAACATGGGCTTCGGGTTGCGCATCGCGGGTGTGCCGCGCGACGAGATTCGTCGACGCGTGACGGAGGCGGCGCGCGTGTTGCAACTCGACGCTTTGCTCGAGCGTAAGCCGAAGCAATTGTCGGGCGGCCAGCGCCAACGCGTCGCGATCGGCCGCGCGATCGTGCGCGAGCCGAAGGTGTTTCTTTTCGACGAGCCGCTGTCGAATCTCGATGCCGCGTTGCGCGGACAAACGCGCATCGAAATCGCGCGGCTGCATGGCCGTTTTCGCGAAGCGAGTTCGGTGTACGTGACGCATGACCAGGTCGAGGCGATGACGCTCGCGGACAAGATCGTCCTGCTGCGCTCGGGCGAAGATGTCGCTCGCCTGGGCAGCATTGCGCAGGTCGGCGCACCGCTCGATCTCTATCACCGGCCCGCCAGCCTGTTCGTGGCCGGCTTCATCGGTTCGCCGCGCATGAATTTTCTGCCCGCGACGATCGTATCTGCCGGAGACGGCGCCATCGCATTGCGCCTGAACGACAGCGGCGAATCGCTCGTGTTGCGCGCCGTCGCTACGAAGCAGCGCGTTTGCGCGGGGGAGCGCGTGACGCTGGGCATTCGTCCGGAGCATTTGTCCGCTTCGCCGGCACACGATACGGCAGAGCCGTCTTGTTTCATCGTGCGCACGGTGCAACTCGTGGAGCAATTGGGCGAGGCCGCCTACGTGCATCTCGATCAGCCGGGCGCGGCGCCGCTCTTGGCGAAAGCGCAGGGCACGTCGTCGCTGCGGCCCGGCGATCGACAGGCGTTTCATCTATCGAGCGATGCGTGGCACTTGTTCGACGAACGCGGCATGGCGATCTCGCTTGAGCGAGCCGTGCTTGCGTCGGCGTAAAACTTCCTTAGCAGTCAATCCGCAGGGCAACACGGCACGAGCGATAGAGCGCGTGCGGCAACCAACATAAACGAAAGGAGACAAGGATGAAGCTACCGATTCGTAGGCTTGCGCTGGCCTGCCTGACAGGCGCGGCGATCGGCGCAATGACGGGCGCGGCGACGCCGGCGCAGGCAGGCACGTTGAACGTGACGGTGTCGGCGCGCGGCAACCAGCGCGCCACCTGGCAGAACGCATTCGATCAGTTCAAGAAGGCGAACCCCGATGTCGACCTCAAGGTGAGCTATGTCGGCGAGGAGGCCTACAAAGTCCAACTCTCCGGATGGCTCGCGACCGATCCGCCCGACATGCTGAGCTGGCATAACGGCGAGCGCATGGCGTATTTCGCGAAGCGCGGCTTGCTCGAAGACTTGACGAACGATTGGCAGAAGAACGGCTGGAATCGAACGTACGCCTCGGTCAAACAATCGTCCACCTACAAGGACAAGCAATACAGCTTGCCGCTGGGCTATGACGCCTACGGGTTCTTCTATCGCAAGGATTTGTTCAAAAAGGCGGGGATCACCGATGAGCCCACGACCTGGGCGCAGCTCTTGGACGATTGCAAGAAGCTCAAAGCCGCGGGTATCGCGCCGATTGCCGTGCCCGCACGCGACGCATGGACGCTGGCCGCGTGGTTCGATTACCTCGATCTGCGCGTGAACGGCTATGCCTTCCACCAGCAGCTCATGGCCGGCGACATTGCCTATACCGATCCGCGCGTGAAGCGTGTGTATGAGGCGTGGAAGACGTTGATCGACGACAAGTACTTTATCGACAACGCCCTGTCGTACGACGTCGATTCAATCTCTCCGCTGCTCGTCAACGGACAGGCGGCGATGTTGTTGATGGGCACGTTCTTCTCGGCGGGCTTGCCGACGGCGACGCGCAACGAAATGGGCTACTTCCGCTTCCCGATCGTCGACGCAGCGGTGCCCGTCGCCGAAGACGGCCCCGTCAACGTCTTGATTGTGCCGGCCAAGGCAAAGAACAAGGCCGACGCGCGGCGCCTGCTCGCGTTCATGGGGCAGCCGAAAATCAACGGCGAGCTGGCCATGGGTTGGGGGCAATTGCCGTCGAACAACAAGGCGCCCGAGCCGCAAGATCCAATCTCGAAGGTCGGCTTCCAAACGCTTGCGGGCACGACGGGCGGAATCGCTCAGTTCTACGACCGCGACATGACCAAGGAGATGGCCGACGAAGGCATGAAGGCCATGCAGCAGTTCTTCTCCGATCCGACGCAACTCGACTCGATCCTCCAGCGCCTGGAGACGACGCGCAAACGCATCTACAAGAAGTAGCCGCGGACGCAACGCGCGAGCGGGGGCGAGCCGGCCCATCGCCCCCGCTCATTCAAGCTGGAGTGCCCATTGATGTCGATTTCCGTTACCCAGAGGGCGTTGCGACTCTCGCCGCAACCGGCGGCCAAGCGGCCCATGCCGCTCGGGCAGCGTCGTACGCGCGCTGCGCTGTGGTTCTTGCTGCCCGGCCTTGTGCTGTTTTCCGTCTTCGTCATCTATCCGATCGCGAGCAGCATTTGGCTCAGCTTTCATCATTGGGACGGGATGACGGCGAAGACGTTCGCCGGTCTCGACAACTATCGTGAGCTCATTGCCTCCGATACGTTTTACGTTGCGCTCAAGAACAACCTGCTGTGGCTGGTCCTGTTCCTGCTCGCACCGCCCGCAGGACTCGCGCTTGCGTTGTACTTGAACCAGAACGTGTTCGGCATTCGGCTGATCAAGTCGCTGTTCTTCGCGCCGTTCGTGCTGCCCGGCGTGGTCGTGGGCCTCGTGTTTTCGTGGTTCTACGATCCGACATTCGGATTGTTGAAACTCATTGTTGGGCATGGCATTCCGGTGCTGGGCGATCCGCGCTACGTCACGTACGGCATCATTTTTGCCGCGCTATGGCCGCAGATCCCGTTCTGCATGATTTTGTATTTGACGGGGCTGACGGGCATCAACCCAGAAATCATCGAAGCCGCGCGCATGGAAGGCGCACGCGGTTTCGCGCTGCTCTGGCATGTGATCTTGCCGCAACTGCGGCCCGCCACGTTCATGGCCGTCGTCTTGACCGTGATCGGCGCGCTGCGCAGCTTCGACCTCATTTCCGTGATGAGCGGGGGCGGCCCGTTCGACAGTTCGACCGTGCTCGCCTATTTCATGTACGACCAGGCGATCAAGTACTACCGGGAAGGCTATTCCGCCGCGATCGCCGTCGTGCTGTTCGCGATCATGCTCGTCTATATCGTGTGGCAGCTGCGCCGCCTAGTACGCACCGATTCATAAGGATCCCTAAATGTATCCGATGCCAGTTCAGCGTTGGCGGCCCGTGCCGAGGCTGCTCTATCGGTTGTCGTTGCCCGTGGCGCTATTGATGTGGCTCGTGCCCTTGCTTGCGGTGCTCGTTACGTCGGTGCGCTCGTCCGATGAATTGTTGACGGGCGATTATTGGGGATGGCCGAAACATTTCGCTTTCCTTGAAAACTACGGCACGGCATTGGCGCAAACGCCGATGCTTCACTACTTCTGGAACAGCTGCCTCATTACGTTGCCGGCGGTGGGGATCGCCATCTTTCTTGCCTCGATGGCGGGACATGCGCTGGCCAATTACCAGTTCCGCGGCAACGCGGCGCTGCTTGGCTTGTTCGTCGCCGGCAACTTCGTGCCGATTCAAATTCTGATGATCCCGGTGCGCGAGCTGATGGCCGGCCTGGGGCTCTACAACACCGTATGGGCGCTCGTTATTTTTCACGCGGCGTTCCAGACCGGATTTTGCACGCTCTTTTTGCGCAACTTCATCCGCGAGTTGCCCTTCGAACTTATCGAAGCGGCGCGCGTGGAAGGGGCGAGCGAGTGGGCGATCTACTGGCGCGTCGTACTGCCGCTCGTGCGCCCCGCGTTGGCGGCGCTCGCGATTCTCGTGTTTACGTTCGTGTGGAACGACTACTTCTGGGCGCTTTGCCTCACCCAAGGCGACGATGCCGCGCCCATCACGGTGGGTGTCGCCGCGCTCAAGGGGCAGTGGACCACGGCGTGGAATCTCGTGTCGGCCGGTTCGGTGTTGGCCGCGTTGCCGTCGGTCGTCATGTTCTTCGCGATGCAAAAGCACTTCGTCGCGGGCCTGACGTTCGGGGCGACGAAAGGGTGAGCGTCGTCCGTAACGCGCCTTTCCATGACTGTTTTCGCCGCGATCGCCGAGCGATCGGCGGCGTACTTTGACACAAGGACAACCTTCAATGCAGCTCGGCGTTTGTTATTACCCGGAACATTGGCCTCAAAGTCAGTGGGAAAGCGATGCGCGGCGCATGGCCGAGATCGGTATCGCGCGCGTGCGCATTGCCGAATTCGCGTGGTCGCGTCTCGAACCGGAACGCGGCCGCTACGAGTGGCGCTGGCTCGACGATGCCGTCGCCACCCTGGCCCGGCACGGTCTGCAGATCGTCATGGGCACGCCGACGGCCTCGCCCCCGAAATGGCTCGTCGATCTGCACCCGGACGTTCTTCCAGTGGCGCGCGACGGCAGCGTGCTGCAATTCGGCTCGCGGCGGCACTACGACATATCGAGCCCGGTCTATCGCGAGCACTGCGTCCGTATCGTCGACGAATTGGCGCGCCGATACGGCGCCCATCCGGCGATCGTTGCGTGGCAGACGGACAATGAATTCGGTTGCCACGACACACTGCCCAGTTACACGCAGGCGGCGCTGCATCGCTTTCGGTGTTGGCTGGCCGAGCGGTACGACAGCATCGCGGCGCTCAACACGGCGTGGGGCAACGTGTTTTGGAGCATGGAGTATCGAAGCTTCGACGAAATCGAACTGCCGTACCGCACGCCCACCGATGCGAATCCGTCGCATGTGCTCGACTTCCGGCGCTTTCAATCGGACGAGGTAGCGAGCTTTCATGCGTTGCAAGCCGATTTGATTCGGCGGCACGCACCCGGGCGCGATGTGCTGCACAACTTCATGGGTTTTTACGCGGTCTTCGATCACTACGCGTTCGCGCGGCATGGCCTGGACATCGCCGCCTGGGACAGCTATCCGGTGCCGCGCACGGAAGTCCTGCCGCTTCCCGAAGCAGACAAACACCGATGGGCGCGAACGGGTCATCCGGATGTTTCGGCGTTTAGCCACGATCTGTATCGCGGCGTCGGCAACGGGCGCATGTGGGTGATGGAGCAGCAGGCGGGGCCGGTGAATTGGGCGCCGTTCAATCCGACGCCGCAGCCGGGCGCGGTGCGGTTGTGGACCTGGGAAGCGTTTGCTCACGGCGCGGAACTCGTCTCGTACTTTCGCTGGCGTCAGTGCCCATTCGCGCAGGAGCAGATGCATTCCGGCCTCAATATGCCCGATGACGCGCTGTCGCCGGGCGGTGGCGAGGCCGCGCAAGTGGGGCAAGAATTGCGTACGCTTGCCTTGCCCCCCGAGCGCATGCGCGGCGAGCGCGCGAGCGTCGCGCTGCTGTTCGATTACGAAGCGGACTGGGTGATCGAAACTCAACGGCATGGCGCCGATTTCGACTATCAGCACTGGGTGTTCGAGTGGTACAGCGCCTTGCGTGAGCTCGGAGTCGACATCGACATCGTGTCGGCGCACGCGGACGTCAGCGCGTACCGGCTGGTCGTTGCGCCGACGCTGCCGATCTTGCCTTCGAGCGTCGTCGACCAAATCGAGCGGGGTTCGAATCATTGGCTCTTCGGGCCGAGAACCGGATCGAAAACCGAAACGTTTGCCATCGTGCCGCAACTGCCCCCGGGTGCGCTTCAGCGAGTGCTGCCGATGCGTGTCGTCGAAGTCGAGTCGTTGCGGCCGTCGATTCGGCCCACTCTTCGGTACGGTCACATCGAAGGCGTTGCATCGAGGTGGCGCGATCATGTGCGGCCGGATGTGGACGCGGAAGTCGTTGCGCGTTTCGACGACGGCTTGCCGGCCGTGTTGCGGCGAGGCCGCGTGACCTACATGGCGGCGTGTCTCGATCGCGCGCTGCTGCGTGCGGTCATGGCGGACGGCTTGCGCGCAGCCGGTATTGAAGCCGTGCAACTGCCCGAGGGCTTGAGGCTGCGCAGGCGAGGGGCGCTGCGATTTGCCGTCAATTATGGCGACCAGGCGCAGCGGGCGCCCGCGCCCGCGGGCGCCGCGTTCGTGCTGGGCGGCCCGCTCGTGGGGCCCGTCGACGTCGCTGCCTGGATCGAAGAAAACTAGTTCGTGTATACGCGTTTCGTCAGTCTGCTGCGTGTCGAGCACTTCGTCCCACTTGCCGTGGCCACGTTGATGCTCGGCGTCGCGCTGTCGTTCACGATGCCTTACCTGTCGCTCTTCGGCATTGAACAGGCGGCCATGTCGCCATTGCGGCTCGGCGCCTTCATGACGCTGGTGTCCGCGAGCGGCGTGTTCGCCAGCACGGCCGTCGGGCGGTGGTCCGATCGCACTCAGCGGCATCGTGCGCCGCTGATCGCGTCGCTCGTCGTGGCCGCGCTCGGCTATGCCAGTCTCGGGTTCTTGCGCGGCTATGGCGAATTGATGGTCGTCGGCACGGCGTTGCTGGGCCCGGGCGCGGCATCGCTGTCGCAGATTTTTGCGTTCGGTCGCGCGGCCCTGCGGATCGCCGATCCGGCGCAAGACGAATTCGCATCGGCCACGTTACGGACGCTGCTTTCCGTGGCGTGGGTGTTCGGTCCAGCGGTCGGGGCGTTGATCTTGGCGCAGGCGGGATTTTCCGGTCTTTTCGTGTTCGCGGCGGCAAGCTTCGCGGCGAGCGCCGTCATCGCATGGCGGATGCCGGAAGCGCATGACCCGCGGAGTCAGCGGCCGGCGCGAGACGATGAGAAGGACGATGCAACATCGGGATCCGGCGCGGCCGTTTTTTGTTCGAGCGACGGGGATTGCACGGTCGAGACCGTATCGAATGCCGCGGCCGTAACGGCTTCTAGCGCCGCCACCGCGCCAACGGCTCAGCGCAGCAGCGATGGGCGGCGGCCCATGATGCGTGTGCTGCTCGCGCTGACGCTGATCGGTCTCGCCGCCAACGCGACGATGATCTTGCTGCCGCTATATCTCGTGCACGAGTTGCACGGCACACGGTTGACGGTATCGGCGGCCCTCGGCACGGGGGCGTTGCTTGAAATCCCGATGATGCTGTGGCTCGGGGCGAGGTCGTCGAAGCTGCGCAAGCCGGTCTGGCTGACAGCGTCGGCGCTCGTGCATGCGGTGTATTTCGTGGTGCTTGCGTGGTTGAAAGAGCCGCTCTTGATCGTTCCGCTGCAAGTGCTGCCCGCCGCGGTGGTCGCGGTGACGTCGTGCTTGGGGATGACCTACGTTCAGGAACTCATGCCCGGCGAGACGGGCATCGCGACGGCTCATTTCTTCAACGCTTCGCGCGTTGGATCGATCCTTTCGGGCGTGCTGTCGGGCACGATAGTCGCGGCCTTCGGCTACCGCGCCGCGTTCATGCTGTGCGCGGCGCTGGCCGTGTGCGCGTTCGTTTGCCTGGCGTTCGACGCCCTACCGTTTGCGGAACGCGCGAAGCGACGATAGCGCGTTGCCATGGAAGTCGAAAAGGGTATTGTTGTCCCACTGATAAGGTCGTTCATATTTGCGCTCAGGTCGTCGAACGAGCCTTGCCACTGCGGGTAGTAGGACAGGCCGATCAGGTCGAACGCGACGCCACGTTGCGTCGCGTTGTCGAACCACCAGCGGCACGGAAAGTTGCACGTGACGGCCCTATTTGACGCAGAAATCTCAAAGACGAGGTTCACTAGACCGCAGTGACGGCAGCATCGACGAGAAGGCCTCGGACAACGTTATCGAGCCGAATCGACGTTCGCCCTTGCCCGGTTCGACATCGATGCGCCCGGCGTTATGCGTGTCGTACAAATCGGTGATCAGCCCAGCATACTGCTCGCTCAAGCCGGCGCGGAGCAGCGTGCCGGTCCACGCGCCGCGGGGCAGCTCGACGGCGGTGATGTGCTGCCCGCAGACCTCGGTCAAGGCCCGAGCGACATCGAACGCCGTCACGCGATGCGGACCTTCGACGCTGACGACGCGCGTTTCGCGCGAATGCGTGTCCTCCTGCAGCAAATCGGCGGCGATCGCACCGACGTCGTGTGCGGAGACGGTGGGAAACGCTTTGTCCAAGGGGTGATGAAAGCTGGGCAGCAGGCCTTTTTCGAGTGCGGCAGGAACGACGCGCGCCCAGTTTTCCATGTGTTCGGCCGAGCGGAGCATGATGAGGTGCGCCGCCAGCCTACTTAGCCGTGCTTCGAGGTAGTGAAAGAGCAGTGTGATGCCGGTGTCTTGTTCGAGTTGCGCGCCGTAGTCGGATAGCGCGAGAACGACCGGCGGCGGATTTTCATGTAGCGCGGCGGCCGCAACGTCTATCATGGCTCGCATCGTCGATGCCGGATGTGTGTCCGCGGTCGGGATGGGGCAAAGGATCTGCACGGCGCGCGCGCCCTCGATCGCTTGGCGGACCGAACGATGGTCGGCCAAATCGGCGACCATGGTGTCGCAACCCATGGCTGCGAATCGAGCGACATGCCTCTCATCCCGTACGACCGCGCGAACTTGCCGGCCTGCTTTCAGCAGATTCGTAGCGGTCTGGGCGCCCACTTTTCCCGACGCGCCGAATATCACAAACATGACGGGTTCCTCGTCAATACAATAGACGTCATGCTACGAACGCATTCGAGCGAACTCGATCACGGAAAGCTCGAAGGCGCACGAATGGATGCTGGACTTGCCCGTCATTGCAGGTTTCGATCGGCTTCCATTAGACTCGTCGGTGCGATGCACGCATGTGCGGGAATCGCTCGACACCTTGGTTGGGATAGCCATGAACGCTGACACTCGACAGTCCGATACAAGCGGCGGCGCACGCAAGAGCCTGCTCTCCAGCGACGGCAGGGGATGGAATGGCTTCGGCGCCGAATTGTTCGGCATCCCCGCCGGCACGCATCACATCGCGCCCATCGAGCGGCACCGTATTGGCGTGCATATGGGAAAACCGGTGCGTGCGCATTGTGTGTGCGATGGCGATGGCCGGCGCTATACGCGTATCCAAGCACATGGAGACGCCGACATCATCCCCGCGGGTGTCAGCGGGACGTGGTCGGACGAGGATGACTGCACGGTTCTGCGAATTTGGTTTGAGGACGGGTTCGCCCGCACGATTCACGAGCAATTGGACTTGAAGCCCTCGCAGGCGCGCATCGAGCCGCGGTTGCACGTGCGCGACGCTAGGCTGCAGCATCTCGCTTGGGCCTTGCATGCCGAATTGGAAGCCGACGAGGCGTCCGATTCACTCTATGCGGAAAGTCTCTGCACGGCGATGCTCGTTCGGATGCTGAGCACCGCGCCCGCCCTTGAAGGGAGGCGCCGCACGCTCGCGCCCAAAGCGGCCGCGCGCTTGACCGATCACATCGAAAGCAGTCTCGACCAACCGCTTACGCTCGTGGAACTGGCTTCGCTGCTGCACATCAGCGTGCCGCATTTCAAGGTACTGTTTCGCGAGACATTCGGCTTGCCCGTTCATCAGTACATCGTGCGGCGTCGCGTCGAGCGTGCGAAGGCCCTTCTGCAAACAGGAAAGGTCAGCGCCGCTCAAGTCGCGCTCGATGTCGGCTTCTCCCATCAAAGCCACATGGCCCGCTGGATGAATCGATTGTTGGGCGTAGGGCCGAGCGAAATCATGAAGTCGCGGTAACGAAGGCGAAGCGGCACGCTTCCCGGCGAAAGCGCTCAGAATAATGAGAAATCGTCGTTGCTCGTCGGGATGGAGCGAAGCAGGTCGACAAATGCCGTGCACCGCCCTTTGATCGCGCGGTAGGGCGACAACAATGCGGATGTAAGCCGCACGACGTATGTTTTGCGGCCTGCGACTGCTCGCACATCGCGTCGACGCTCGGCCTGGGGCCGTGAAAGCGCACAAGGTTGCATTCGTGTCTCACCGCGAAAGCCCCGGGCGGGGCGCCTCGGGGCAATGGAATTGAACATTGAGCGCATGATTGCGCGATATGCGCCGCTAATCGCCCAGATACGGCTGATCGTGCGCACGAAAGGATGGTGTGGCGCGCGCCTTGCGTCATCGTTTTGTCATATGGCTGACACGATGCTCAAGATAATGGAGGGCTGCGTTGCCGCCGCGCGGCGCACCACACGACGCGCCTCTACGGGCAGGGAGAATTGCGATGGACGATAAAGACCAGAAAGCCGAGGCCGAGTTGTTTTCCGAGCGGCAGCGCCGTTTCGAGGAGGACCTCATCGATGCGTACGACGAAGAACTCGAGATGGAAGTGGACGACCGGATTCTCGACGGGGCCGGCGCCTTGACGCCGGAAGCGCGCAGCTTGCGCAGGCAGTACTTCAAGGAATTGTTCCGGCTGCAGGGCGAACTCGTGAAGCTGCAGGACTGGATCGTGCAGACGGGGCACCGCCTTGTCGTCATCTTCGAAGGGCGCGATGCGGCGGGCAAGGGCGGGGCGATCAAGCGCATCACGCAACGCCTGAACCCACGCGTGTGCCGCGTGGCGGCGCTTCCCGCGCCGAACAGCCGCGAGCGTACGCAGTGGTATTTCCAGCGCTACGTCGCGCATTTGCCGGCGGGCGGCGAAATGGTGCTGTTCGATCGCAGCTGGTACAACCGCGCGGGGGTCGAGCGCGTGATGGGATTTTGCTCCGACGAGGAGTACGAAGAATTTTTCCGCTCGGTGCCCGAGTTCGAAAAGATGCTCGTGCGCAGCGGCGTGCAAATCCTGAAGTATTGGTTCTCCATTACCGACGAGGAGCAGGAGATCCGCTTCCAGGCGCGCATTCAAGACCCGCTCAAGCAGTGGAAGCTGAGCCCGATGGACCTCGAAAGCCGGCGTCGATGGGAGGCCTACACGCAGGCGAAGGAAGTCATGCTGCAGCGGTCCCACCATGCGGACGCGCCCTGGTGGGTCGTGCAGGCCGTCGACAAAAAGCGGGCGCGGCTCAATTGCATCCACCATCTGCTCAGCCAGGTGCCTTACGCGGAGGTCGAGCACGCGTCGGTCAAACTGCCGGCGCGCGTGCACAACGAAGACTACATTCGCCAGCCGGTGCCCGCGGAGATGATCGTGCCTGAGATTTATTGAAGCGCAGCGAAAGGCTCCGGGTCTGCGAGCCTTTACGTTTGCGCTTTCCTGGGGATCTAAAGCGACGCACCGCTCGCGTCATTCGACGATTGCGGGAGCTGCCAGCGCAACACGGGGTGGTCCGCCCCATTGGGCATCGCCCAAACGCCGCTGGGCGAGAAGTCCCACCCGACGAAGCTGGCAGGGTCGCGCATCTGCGCCGCGGTGAGGCCGTTTTGCGTCGGCACGCCGCCGCCCCCTTGGCTCGCGCCCGTCGTTTCCTTGTTCCAGTAGTCATCGGCGCTTGCGCCGCCGCCGGCGCCGATGAGCCCGCTTCCACCGTTTGCGCCGCCTTCCACCAAGCCCGTGGCGAAGGAATGCGTGACCAAGCCGCTATTGCTATTGGCGCCGACGAGTGCGCCGATGCTCGCTTGACTGCCTCCGCTTACCGCGCCAGTCGCATACGATTGCGTGATCGCGCCGTTGTTGTCCGCGACCAAGCCACCTAGGTGGCCGGACGCCGCCCCGATGGGAAGGTCCGACGGCCCCGTGATGGCGGCGCTGCTCCACGACTGCGCGATCGTGCCGTTGTTGACGGCGACGAGCCCTCCGAAGTCGCTTGCACCCGGCCGCCGCGGCCCGGTGCCGGGGGGAATATAGGCGACGCTGCCGGTCGAGTAGACCCTGGTCACCAGGCCATCGTTCTGCGATGCCAGTAATCCTCCCGCGAGCTCCGATTCGGTAGAAGCGTTCGTCAGCCCAACGTCGCGTACGATGCCGCCGCGCCCGACCCAACCGAACAACCCCGTTTGGTCTAGCTGTGCGCCGTCGATGACATGGCGCAGGCCGTCGAACTGCCCCGTGAATGAATTGCCGTCATAGGCGAGCGGCGGGATGAACGTGCCCACGGCGGCAAGGTCGCGCCCGAGCGCGTAGTTGCCGGAGAGGTCATCTGTCACGCGCGCGAGATCGGAGATCGAATTGACGAGCCGATAGCCGGCGATTTGCGTGACGAGGCCGCTGTATGTCGGCGCGGTCCACGCGACGTTGCTCATGAGTACACCGGGCGTGTAGGCGCCGTTCATGTCGTAGAACACGCCGACGGCGCCTGTACTTTTCGACCAATCGATCGTCCCGCGGTTGATCACGCTGCCGCCATTGTCGATGCCGGTCGCGTCGGCTCTCAGCGCCATGTCGCCGCTGGCCCATTTGTTCTGGATAGTGACCCCTTTGTCCACGATCACGTTTCGATAAGCGCCCAGCGTCAGGGTGCCGGAGCCGGTCCATCCAAGATTCGATGCGACCTCGATGTCGCCGCCGCTGCCGCCAGCGCCGGTTGTTTGGACGCTGATCGACGTACCCCCGTTGAGCGTTTGGGCGAATGCGCGCCCCGACGGGGCGCCGAATTTGAATTCGGGTGTGACGATGTTCCAGATGCCCGTGATCGCTACGGGCCCGATGTCGGGAAAGGCGACGTGGCGTGCAATCGTATCGATCGTGCCGCCGTGACCGTCTTCGTTCAGTGCCCCGAACAAGCCCGCCATGTTCACGGTACCCGATTCGGCTACGAGCCAGATATGACTGTCTCGTACTGCCGTGCCGGTGGCGCGAGGCGCCGCCACATGGCCCGCGAGTGCGAAAATGTTGCCGTCCGCTGCTTGCAAGCTGATTTGCGCCGCGGCAATGTCGCCTTGATTCCAAACGGCGCCGTGGCTGCCCGTTTGCACGAATACCTGCCGGCTCGTCGACGAGTCTTGCAGCAGAACCTTTCGACCCGCGGCGATCTCCGCCGTGCCGTTCGGCGCCCATATGCGGCCGAAGTTGTCGACCTCGCCGGCCGAAACGAGGAATACGTCTCCGTTCGTTGAGCCGATGTGGCCGAGGTTGACGACTCTATGCGATGACGGGCCCGACAGCGTGAGCGGTCCGCCGCTCATGAACGAGGCGTTGTCGGTATCGAGCGTCGAGGCGACGAAGCGGCCGCCGGTGGAAATGATGCCGCTGCTGCCGATCACGATGCCTTGAGGGTTGATCAAATACGCGCTGCCCGTGGCGGAGAGCGAGCCAAGGATCATCGACGAATTACCGCCTGTAATGCGATTGAGCGTCGCGCCGTGGCCGTTATCGATTACGACGCTATTGCCGTCGCCGATGGAAAAGCTATTCCAGTTGATGACGCCGCGCGCCGAATTCTGATTGATCGCTAGCGACGCTCCCGATTGAGCGATCGAACCGCTTCCCGCTACGAAGCGACCGCCTTCTGGTAATGCCCCGGCATGCGCGTCGTGCATGCAGAAGCATAGTGCGGCGTAAGTCATCGCCGTGAAGATGGCCCTGCGCCCGGCAGGCATATTTTTATAGTCGTTCATACGCGCCCCAAGGTTATTCGGATTTGCGAGAATCCGTAGTGAGTACATGCTTCACCGCATATGAAGCGGGTGGGATGAGTAATTATTGGATTGAACCAGCGCTGCCGGGAGCGGCAAATTAGGACGAACTTTCGTGATTTTTTGCCAGCGCGTTGGTCGGGGACGGCTGACATGCGGGCCAGCCAGGCGATTGGCCTAATTCGTTTTCAATTTTTAGAGCGATTTCTTTGTCTATGAATTAAATGGTCGATGCATTGATTGCAACCGTTTTCAATTATCGTCGTGGTAACTGCTAGAAATCGCAGGTCGATTTATATTAAGACGATGCTATATTGACTCCAGGGAGGCAACTCTAGGTGCAGGCCGTCTTTCATGCGGCCAATAGACATCTGCCAGAACCTGTGGAGACCATCAATGAGCAGAACTTTCATCACCGCTGGCGATCTCGAAGACGGACGGATCCAAGTCTTTGCGGTCGATTCGAATGGAAATATCGAAAGCAGGTGGAAGGAAACATCGGATCCCAATTCAGGTTGGACGGGATGGTCAGCGTTCCAAACGCCCAACGGCGGGGTGACGACCATCGGAGTAGGGTACCTTTCCGACAAACGCATGCAGCTGTTCGCAACCGATAGGAGCGGCAATACGGTAAGTTGCTGGAAACAGACGACGAACCCGAACGCGGCTTGGACGCCTTGGACGGCATTCTGAGTGTATCGGCCGTGTTCGGCGTTGCTCTGACGCCATAGTGATTGCTGGAACGATGGCCCGCGAGCGCATGGCGCTTGTTCGGGCCATCGGTCGTTCAATGTCGGCGAGCTAATATTGGACACTTCGCCAAGGCGCAATGTTTCAATTCATTCTGCATATCGACTCAAACCAGAGAATGCTATGAATTCGAAGCCTTCCCGTCATACGCCGCCTTCAGCGCCGCGACGTCGAACTTCGTCATGCTCATCATGGCTTCGGCCACTCGCGTGGCCTTCACCGGGTCGGGGTCGGCCATCATCGCAATGAGATCGTCCGGAACGATTTGCCACGAGACTCCGTAGCGATCTCGTATCCAGCCGCATCCGTCGGTCGTGCCTCCGCCTTCCAGTAAGGCGGCCCAATAACGGTCTAGCTCCGCCTGATCGCCGCAATTGACCATGAACGATATCGCGTGATTGAACGATTCAGTGCGTTCGTGGCTCATGGCGATGAAGGGCTGTCCGAAGAGGACGAAGTCGACGACCTTCGTCGCTTTCGTGCTGGGCACGTGTGTGACGCGGTTGACGCGGGAATCGGGAAAGATGCCGGCATAAAACGCGGCGGCCTCTTCTGCCTCCATGGAGTACCAAAGAAACGGCGTGATCTTGCGAATCGTCATGGACAGTCTCCTATTCGTAGGATGCGCGGATACGCCCCGTCAATTTACGCTAGGCGTACCGCGCTAGAAACATATCCGCCGCCGCTTCAGCCACCTTCTTTTGTTCTCGATTGCTCAAAGGCGGCTGTCCCATCATGATCTGCGGCCAAAACGCGAACGATTTTACGAGCCCTTGCAACTGCTGCGAGGCGAACACGGGATCCGATGTCTTGAGCCGGCCATCGGCCGCGGCTGCTCGTATCCATACGGTCAAATCCTCTTCTTTTTCGCCCAGGCGCGCCACCATTTCCCGCGCCCGCTCCGGACAATGAATGCCCGCCGCAATCGCCACGCGGGCCAGCGACAAAAAAGCTTCGTCGTTGAGAAGGCGCAGTTTGCGCATGAGCAGCGCCAGCAGTTGCGCGCGCAACGGTTCATCTGCGCGGTAAGCCGGCGCATCGCCGGATTGGCTGGCTTCCCATAGCTGCCGGAGGATGGCTGCGAACAGGGCTTCCTTGCTCGGGAAATGGTTATAAACGGTGCGCTTCGAAACGCTCGCGCGGGCCGCGATGCGGTCCATGCTGGTTGCGTCGAAGCCTGCTGCCAAAAATTCCTCGATAGCGGCGTTGATGATGTCGACGCGCTTACGGTCGGTCAAGCGTTGAGGGGGCGTACTCGGGTCCATGTCGAAATTTTACACCCAGTAGTTTACTTTTTCTCGAAATAAACTACACTAAGCAGTCTACTTTTTGGCGTCCATCCTCGACGTCCATCCCTTTTAGCAGGCTGGCCACTATGTCATCGCCCCCCGATTTCTTCAGCCGCATGCTGGGCGTTGCCGCAGCAAAGCGCGGACGCGCGCTGTCGCATTCCTCGCCGCAACATGACGGCGAGCGCTTTCGCAACGATCGGCCGCGGCCGGCCGAGGGTTTCGGCAAGACCTTGCGGATCGCATGGAACATTTTGTTCCGGAAACCGCAAGGCACGGTTCCGGCGGGCGCATTGCCGGTCGATACGCTGACGCGCGGCCATCTCGATGCCGCACCCGATCGCAGCCTTTATCGGCTCGGGCATTCCACGATGCTGATGAAGTTGCGCGGGCGGTTTTGGCTGACCGACCCGGTGTTCGCCGAACGCGCCTCGCCCTTTCGACGCATGGGCCCGAAGCGCTTTCACGCGCCGCCTATCGCGCTTGGCGATCTGCCGCCGCTGCACGGGGTGATACTGTCGCATGACCACTACGATCATCTGGATCGCGACACGGTGCTCGCCCTTGCCGAATCGACGAACGTGTTCCTGACGCCGCTCGGCGTGGGCGATCGGCTCATCGAATGGGGCGTCGATGCGGGCAAGGTACGTCAGTTGGACTGGTGGCAAAGCGCCGCGGTCGATGGGCTGGAGTTCACGGCCACGCCCGCCCAGCACTTCTCCGGCCGCAGCCTATTCGACGGCAACAGCACGCTTTGGGCGTCGTGGGTCATCGTCGACGAAGATTTGCGCGTGTTCTTCAGCGGCGACACGGGGTATTTCGACGGGTTTAAAGCCATCGGCGAGCGCCTCGGGCCGTTCGATCTCACGCTGATCGAAACGGGCGCCTACGACGCGCAATGGCCGTACGTCCATATGCAGCCCGAAGAGACCGTGCAGGCGCATATCGATCTGCGCGGCAATTGGCTGCTGCCGATACACAACGGCACGTTCGATCTGGCGATGCACCGCTGGCACGAGCCGTTCGAGCGCGTGACCTCGCTCAGCGCCGTGCGCGGTGTGACGGTCTCCACGCCGCGCATGGGAGAGCGATTGGACCTGACCGCGCCGCACCGGGGGGAAAGGTGGTGGCGCGATGTCGTGGAGTTCGTCGAAGCGCCCAAGCGGACATGGCGCGCGTGCAGTGCGCGCCAAGCCACGTCAGCGAAGTCGTAACGGTAGCGGTAGCCCTAGCGGTAGTACGTGCCGCGGGCCCCTACAGCGCAAACCCCTTTTCGAACGTGTCGCGCAAATAGGCGATGAACAGCGACACGGCGCGCGAGACGTGCGGGGCGTAAGGGCGAATGACGTGTAGCTGATTGGCGAACGTGCCGACGGGGCGCCACCCATCCAGAATGACCTCGAGCTGCCCGTCGCGCACCGCGCGCTGCGCCGTGAAGTCGGGCAACAGGGCGATGCCGAGATCGTCGAGGGCCGCATCGCGCAGGGCCTCGCTGTTGTTGGCCGACAAACATCCGTCGACCGTCACGACGATGTTCTTTTGCGCGGCCTTGGGCTCATGTTTGGGCTCGAACGTCCATACCCCGCGCCCTGTCGCCCGTGGGTAGAACAAGCAATCATGCGCTTCGAGCTCGGACGGGTGCAGCGGCCGCCCGCGACGCTCCAGATAGGCGCGCGTGGCGACGATGACCGAGTGCGTGTCGCAAAGCTTCCATGCCACATGCGTTTCGGGGGCGTGCTCGCTATGCCTGATCGCCAGGTCATAGCCTTCGGTGGAAATCGAGGCCAATCGATCCGACATATCGAGTTGCACCTTGATTTCCGGATTCGCGCGCAAAAACGCCGACAGATTCGGTATCAATTGCTGGCGCGCGAGCGACACCGGCGCGGTCACGCGGATCAGGCCGCGCGCGACGCCGGCCATTTCCCTGACCGTGGAAAAGCCCGTGGCGATCTGCTCGTATTGCGACCGCGTGCTTTCCACGAGCCGAAGGCCGGCCTCGGTGAATTCGATGCTGCGCGTCGTGCGTTTGACGAGCGGCACGCCCGCCGCCCGCTCCAATTCCGCGATGCGCTGGCTCATCGTGGCCTTGCTGACGTTCAGGCGAGCGGCCGCCGCCGTATACGACCCTTGCTCGGCCAATACCGTCAGCCAGCGCAGATGGATCCAAAGATTTTCGATGTCGTGCGTGTCCATGAGTCTATTGTTCGGCAGCCTAAACTATCAGTTCAGCGCTGGCGCCTTTGCGTAGCCCTGATGGGTCCATAAACTATGGGCATTATCAATCCAATCGAGGAGCAAAGATGCAACCCTACAGCGATACGGCGGACGTGACGCATTTCATCGGCGGCGCGCGCACGCCCGGCGAGGGCGACCGGACGCAGCGGATCTTCAATCCCGCAACCGGCGAGAGCCCCCGCAAGCTGCTGCTGGGCGAGCAAGCCGACGTGCAAGCCGCAGTGGCGAGCGCGAAAGCCGCCTTCCCGAATTGGAGCAATACGCCCCCGATCCGCCGCGCTCGCGTCATGTTCAAGTTCCTCGAACTCCTGAACCGGCACCGCGACGAGCTTGCGGCCATCATCACGTCCGAGCACGGCAAGGTATTTTCCGACGCGCAGGGCGAAGTCGCGCGCGGCATCGACGTCGTCGAGTTCGCTTGCGGCATTCCGCAATTGTTGAAGGGCGATTTTACGGACCAAGTGTCGACCGGCATGGACAATTGGACCATCCGCCAGCCGCTCGGCGTCGTGGCCGGCATCACGCCGTTCAATTTCCCGTGCATGGTGCCGTGCTGGATGTTCCCGGTAGCCTTGGCGGCGGGCAATACGTTCATCCTCAAGCCGAGCGAGCGCGATCCGTCGGCATCGGTGTTCATGGCGCAGCTTCTGAAAGAAGCCGGCCTGCCCGATGGCGTCTTCAACGTCGTGCAGGGCGACAAAGTTGTCGTCGATGCGCTGCTCGAGCACCCGGACGTCAAGGCGATCAGCTTCGTCGGCTCCACGCCGATTGCCAACTACATCTACGAAACCGGCGCACGGTTCGGCAAGCGAGTCCAAGCCCTGGGCGGCGCGAAGAATCATATGGTCGTCATGCCCGATGCGGATTTGGATCAGGCTGTCGACGGCTTGATCGGCGCCGGCTACGGATCGGCCGGCGAACGTTGCATGGCCATCTCGGTCGCCGTGCTCGTCGGCGATGTGGCCGACAAGATCATTCCGCGTTTGGCGGAGCGCGCGCGGAAGTTGGTCGTCAAAGACGGGATGGAGCCGGATGCCGAAATGGGTCCGGTCGTGACGAAGCAAGCGCTCGAACGGATCGAAGGCTACATTGCGTTGGGCGTTGAAGAGGGCGCAAAGCTCGTCGTCGACGGCCGCGGCCTGAAGGTGCCCGGACGCGAGGGCGGCTTCTTTACAGGCGGTACGCTGTTCGACAACGTCACGCCCGACATGCGCATCTACAAGGAAGAAATCTTCGGTCCCGTGCTCGCTTGCGTGCGCGTGAAGGATTTCACCGAGGCGGTGGATCTGATCAATCGTCACGAGTTCGGCAACGGCGTGGCGTGCTACACGCGCGACGGCAATGTGGCGCGCGAATTCGGTCGGCGGATCGAGGTGGGGATGGTCGGCATCAACGTGCCGATCCCCGTGCCGATGGCCTGGCACGGCTTCGGCGGCTGGAAGCGCAGCCTTTTCGGCGACATGCATGCCTACGGCGAAGAAGGCGTGCGCTTCTACACGAAGCAAAAGTCGATCATGCAGCGCTGGCCGGAAAGTATTGAAAAGGGCGCCGAGTTCGCGATGCCGACGGCTAAGTGACGCTCGCGCGATAAGCGCGTCTGACGTCGAAAGGTGAAGGCGGCGCGGCTCATGGGCTGCGCCGCTTTTTTATCGTCGATCTTCCCCTTGACCCTCACGTAGCGTAAGGTTTTAGCCTCCATCGTGCGCATTTAGACGGAGGCTCGAATGCTGTTGAAAGTGGGAGAACTGGCGAAACGCAGCGGACTGACGGTTCGCACGCTCCATCACTACGACGCAATCGGCTTGCTTACGCCTTCGGCGCGCGCCGACAACGGCTATCGCCTGTACGACCGAAACGACGTGGCCCGGCTTCACCGAATCCAGGCGCTGCGACGTTTCGGTCTTGCGCTTGCCGATATCGGCGCTTACCTTGCCCAGCCCGATACACCGCTCACTTCCGTCGTCGCGCGGCAGATCGCCATGCTCGATCAGCAGATCGAGCAGGCGTCGCAGTTGCGCGAGCGCCTCGCGCGATTGAACGACATGCTGCTTGAGGGGAAGGAGCCGGAGCTGGCCGATTGGCTCGCTACGTTGGAGTTGATGAACATGTACGACAAGTATTTTTCCGAAGACGAACTCGCGCGTCTACCGATGTACAAGCACAGTCGGGAGCCCAACCCCGAATGGGTGGCGATCATCGAGCAAGCGCGCACGCTGATGGAAAGCGGCGTGCCCGCCGAGAGCGAACGCGCGCGCGAACTGGCGGCTCGCTGGATGGCGATGCTCGTGCGCGACACCAACGGCGATCCGCGCCTGCTTGCAAAGCTCAATCTGATGCACGACAACGAGCCGTCGATGCAAGCGCGCGCCGGGATATCGACGGCGCTGCGCGACTATGTGCTGCGCGCATCCGTCGAATCGAAGATGTTGATCTACGAAAAATACCTATCGCCGGATGAAGTTCGATTCATGCGCGAGAACTACGGGAAGCGCGCGATGGAGTGGCCGCAATTGATGGCCGATGTGCGCGATGCGATCGAATCGGGCGCGACGCCCGATTCGCCGGAAGCGCTCGCGCTGGCGAGGCGATGGCTCGAACTGTTCAGGAGCTATGCGGGCGACGATCCGGCTACGCAACTGAAGTTTCGCGAGGCTTTGCAGCGCGAACCCGAGCTGACGAAGGGCGCATGGGTCGACGAAACCTTGCTTGCGTTCATCCGCGAAGCGATGCGCCACGCCGTGCAGCCGAGTTAAACGCCGGCGGAGGCGGAGCGGCGGAGAAATGCTTGCGCAAGCCGCCCGCCGCTTCGCCTATCGCTCGCCCCGCCTGCGAAACGTCCACCACGCGGCAAGCGCCGTAAAGCCGGCGACGAAGAGCACCATCAGCCAGAACCCGTTCTTGTTCTCCGAGAATGGGATGCCGCCCACGTTCATCCCGAAGAAGCCCGCAATGATGTTGATCGGCAAGGCGATCACGGTCACGAGCGTGAGCGTGAACAGCGTGCGGTTGTTTTGCTCGTCGAGTCTGGAGGTGATTTCTTCCTGCAGCAGCTTGATGCGTTCGACGAGGCCCGCCAAATCCGCCAGGACGACGGAAAACTCCTCGGTGGATTCGCGCAGTTCCTGCACGTCCTCGGCCAGCAACCAGGCAGGCGGTTTCGCGAGCAGCCGGAAAATCGAACCGGGTTCCGGGGCCAACATGCGTTGCAGCCGCGTGAGCGTGCGGCGCATGGCGCCCAATTGACCGCGCTTCGCACTAGGGCGCTCCGAGAGAAAGCGGTCTTCGAGCCGATCGACGTCGGCGCCCGCGCGCCGCACGATCTGCATCATGAGGTCCGCCTGGTCGCGCAGCAAATGGATCAGCAGTTCGGCGGGAGAGCGAAAGCGCTCTCCGTGGCGCACGCTTTCGCGCAGCGTGTCGATCGATCGCAAGGGCTTCACGCGTGCCGTCACCATGAGACGGCGATCGACGTGAACCCACATCGTCGCGATCTCGGACGTCTCGAGTCCTTCATTGAACATCACGTCGTTGACGACCGCGCGCAGCGTGCCTTCCTGCTGTTCGATGCGCGTGGAGTGCGAGCCCTCGCGCAAGAACTCATAGAACGTTTCCGGCAGGCTCAAATGCGCGCGCATCCAGCGCTCGCTCGCGCTGTGCGCAAGGTTGAAGTGCAGCCAGAGAAACGCTTCTTCCGGCGCGCCGCCGCCTTGCACGCACTGCGCTGCAAGCGCCGCTTCGAGCGCCTGACCCGCCGATTGCGGGGTGAAGCGAAACCCGCACACCATGCCGGACGTATCGGCGCCGTAGGTTTGAGTGATCAGTTCGGATTTCATCGAATGCTCCGCTGTGCCCGACCACGGTCGAGCAGACGCATGACACCAAAGGGCGCGGCTTAGCCGCGCCCGGTGTGAAGCATACGATATCGGCGAGGAGCGATGATGACGGTCCGTGCGTTCAGCCCAAGCCCATGCGCTCCGATCAAGCGACTTGGCGCAGCGCGTCCCGCACGGTCGAAAAGATCTGGCCGATCTGCTGCTCGTCGATGATGAGCGGCGGCGAGAACGCGAGAATGTCGCCCGTGTAGCGCACGAGCACGCCGGCTTCGAAGCATCGGAGGAACACTTCGTAGGCGCGCGCGCCGACAGCGCCCTGTCGCGGCTCGAGTTCGACGCCGGCGACGAGTCCGAGGTTGCGTACGTCCTTGACATGAGGGCTGCCGCGCAGCTCGTGTACCGCGCTTTCGAACGTGCCCGACAATTGCTTCGCGCGTTCGAACAAACCGTCTCGCTGATAGATCCCGAGTGTTGCGATGGCAGCGGCTGCCGCGGCCGGGTGAGCCGAGTATGTATAGCCGTGGAAGAACTCGATGGCGTTGTCGGCGCCCGCGTTGACGATCGTGTCGTGCAGGGTCCGGCTCGCGGCCACCGCGCCCATCGGAATCGCGGCGTTGTTGATCGCCTTCGCCAGCGTGAGCAAATCAGGCGTGACGCCGAAGTATTCGCTCGCGGTCGACGCGCCCAGGCGGCCGAAACCGGTGATGACCTCGTCGAAGATCAGCAGGATGCCGTGCTTCGTGCACAGTTCGCGCAGACGTTGCAGATAGCCCTTCGGGGGAACGATGACGCCCGTCGAGCCGGCCAGCGGTTCGACGATGACGGCGGCGATCGTCGAGGCGTCATGCAGGGCGACCAGGCGCTCCAATTCGTCGGCTAGGTGCGCGCCCCACGTCGGCTGGCCGCGCGTGAATGCGCATTCGGCAACGTTGAGCGTGTGCGGCAGGTGATCGACGTGGGGCATGAGGTTGCCCGAGAACGCCTTTCGGTTCGGAAGGATCCCGCCCACGGAAATGCCGCCGAAGCCTACGCCGTGATAGCCGCGCTCGCGCCCGATGAACCGCGTGCGTTGGCCTTCGCCGCGTGCGCGGTGATAGGCCAGCGCCATCTTGAGCGCGGTGTCGACCGATTCCGATCCGGAGTTCGTGAAGAAGATGCGATCGAGCCCTTCGGGCATGAACTCGGCCACCTTCGCGGCCGCTTCGAACGCCAGGGGGTGGCCCATCTGGAACGTCGGCGCGTAGTCCATGGTCGCCAGCTGGGCGGAAACGGCTTCGGTGATTTCGGTGCGTCCGTGGCCGGCATTGACGCACCAGAGGCCGGCCGTGGCGTCCAGCACCGTTCGGTCGTCGACCGTGGTGTAGTGCATGCCCTTGGCGGCTTTGAACATCCTGGGCGCTGCCTTGAACTGGCGGTTCGCGGTAAAAGGCATCCAAAAGTTCGACAGGTCGGTGTCGCGCGGCGTCGTAGTCATCGGAGCGTCTCCCTATAGATAGCGTCAACTGTATCGATGTCGAGCGATACAATCACTACACGGCCGCCATGGAGCGGCCAAACTGTACTGATATTTTGGTCAACACCGTACTGATATGTTTACGCTGCAATTGTCGCGCTCGAGGAAGGACGGGGGCACGCTGGTCGAGCAGATCGTCTCGTCCATCGAGCAGCAGCTGAAGCATGGCACGTTCGCCGCCGGGACGGCGTTGCCGTCGGTTCGGGCGCTGGCCAAGCAGCAGGGCTTGAGCGCCTACACCGTGGCGGAGGCTTATCAGCGGCTGGTTTCGCTGGGCTTGATCGCATCGCGTCCCGGGGCCGGCTACACCGTCGTCGCACGGGCGGCGCAAGCGCCGGCCGCGCCGGTTTGGAGCGCGCCGAGCCTAAATGCAGCGTGGTTGTTGTCAGACGTATTCGCCGATCAGTCGATACCGATCAAAGCCGGGTGCGGGTGGATTCCGAACGACTGGATCAACGAAAGCGGTTTGCAGCATGCGCTGCGAACGGTGAGCCGGACGCCGGGCGCGCGGATCGGCGGCTACGGTCACCCCTATGGCCTGGCTGCGCTGCGCGAATACATCGGCGCCTCGTTGCGGCGATATTCGTTGGCGGTCGGGGCAGCCGACGTTCTGCTGACGCAAGGCGCAACGCAAGCGCTCGATTTGATCGTGCGTACGCTGCTCACGCCCGGCGATACGGTCGTCGTCGAAGATCCTTGCTACTGCAACCTGCTGCAAATCCTGAAGCTCGCGTTCGTCAACGTCGTGAGCGTGCCTCGCACCGCGGACGGCATCGACAGCGCGCAGCTCGAGGCCGTCATCGAAACGCATCGGCCGAAGGGCATTTTCATCAATACGGTGCTGCAAAACCCTTCCGGTTCTTCATTGAGCGTCTCGTCGGCATTTCGTCTCCTGCAGATAGCCGACCGCAAGGGGTTGTGGGTCGTCGAGGACGACATCTCCAGAGAACTTGCGCCGCCCGGCTCTACGTGTCTGGCTGCAATGGAAGGACTGCAGCGTGTGATCTACGTGTCGGGCTTCTCGAAGACCATCACGCCGGCGGCGCGGGTGGGCTATATCGCGGCGAACCGGGAGTTGATCGGGAAGCTGGCGCTCACCAAGATGGCGGTCGGCCTCACGTCGTCGGAGATCACCGAACGAACCGTGGCCAACGTGCTGATCGAAGGACACTACGACCGGCACGTCGCACATGTCCGCGAGCGACTGTTCAATGCGCACAAGCGCGTCGTGGAGTCGATGCACCGGGCGGGGCTCGAGATTTTTCATGAGCCGGGCGCCGGGTTGTTTCTTTGGGCGAAGCTGCCCATCCGCCCGGAAGACAGCCTCGCGGTGACCACGCAGGCGCTGGCGAAAGGGATTTGGCTTGCGCCGGGCTCGTACTTTCAGCCCGGCGAACGCATGTCGCCTTGGTTTCGCTTCAACGCGGCTACTTCCGACGTGCCCGAATTATGGAAATTCGTTCGATCGCTGGGGAAATAGGGCGCGACGGCGCCTTCCGGACGAGGTATCCCCTTCACTGCGCGGCGAAACTCTCGGCCAGCCAATCGCGCATCATTTCATACGAGCGCGCGGCCACCTTCGCGTCATAGCGGCAATTGCCCGTCGATGCCGTGGCTTCCGTTTCGGTGAAGCAATGAACGGCATGCCCGATTTCGACGAATTGCCAATCGGCCGGGCTCTGCTTCATGTCTTCCGTGAATTTGGGTGCTTCCGGCATGGTGAATACATCGTCGGCCCCGTTCATTGCAAGCACGCGCGCCTTGATGTTTTTGGCGAGCGCGGGATCGTCGGTGCTCAAATCGCCATGAAAGGCGACCACGGCCTTGACGTCCGCGCCGCTGCGTGCGAGGTCGAGCACGACGGCGCCGCCGAAGCAGAAGCCGATGGCGGCCAGGCGCGAGGGATCGATCGGGGCGTGAGCCGCTTCGGCTTTGAGCTGCGCGAACGCTTTGTCCACGCGCTCTCGCATCAAATGACGATCGTGATAGAGCGGGGCGACGGCCGCCTTCGCGTCGGCATCGTTCTTTGGACGCACATTCGCGCCGTACATGTCGGTTAGCAGAATGACGTAGTCCTTACCGGCGATGCGTTTCGCTTTTTCGATCGCGATGTCGTTGACGCCGGACCAATTCGGCACCATGACGAGGCCAGGGCGCTTGGCCTGCGTGGCGTCGTCGTACACCAGGAAACTTTTGAACGTCGTCCCGCCCTGGGTCCAATCCACGGGCTGGGTGACCATCTTCGCAAAAGCGGGTGAACAAACAAGCACAGCAAGCAGCGTTAAAGCAAGGCGAGCAAGTCGCATGGCGATTCTCTCTCGGTGAGTTGACGAAGCTTGAGCACGCAGCGCCAGGGCGCCTAGCGAGCAGGCCGCTGGCTGAGCCAGATGCTGCCGATGACGAATGCTACACCGGCGATCTGAATCGAGTTCAGCGTTTGATCCAAGAACGTCCAACCGAGCAGGACGGCAGTGAGCGGGCTGATGAACAGCAGGGGAGAGACCACGGACGAATCGAGTCGCGCGATGCCACGGAACCAGAGCACGTACGTAAGCGCTGCGCCGACGAGCGCAAGCCATGCCAGCGCCGCGAAGTTCAGAGCCGTGGGCGCCGCGAGGGGCGGCGCGAAGGCAAGGACGACCGGCAACAGGAGTACGCCGCCTGCCGTCAGTTGCCATGCCGTGAAAGCGAGCAGCGATACGGGCGGCTGCCACTTGCGCGTCAGAATGTTGCCCACGGCCATGGAGGCGGCGCCCCCTAAGCCAGCAGCGATGCCGATCGGATCAAGCGCGGCGCGGGGCGTCAGCACGAGTAGCGCGACGCCCGCGATGCCCACGAGCGCGGCCACGATCGAGAGGGGGCGAATCGGGCTCGACAGCAAGAGCCGCGCAAGGAACACCGCGAACAAGGGCTGAACGGCGGCCACCGTCCCCGCCACGCCGCCCGGAAGCCGATACGCCGCCACGAACAAGAGGCTCAAGAAGATGGAGATGTTGAGCGCGCCGAGAACGAATACGCGCAGCCACCAGATCCCCTTGGGCAATTGCCGCACGATGGCAAGCAGGAGTAGCCCAGCGGGCAGTGCGCGCAGCATCGCCACCGATATCGGCGCGAAATTCGGCAGAAACTGCGTGGTGACGATGTACGTGCTGCCCCAAACAACCGGCGCGAGCGCCGTCAGCAAGATGTCCGAACCGTTGGTTTTCATGCTATTTCGAGAACCTCGGAAACGGGGCGGCGCGGCTTCTGCGGCCAATTGCCGGGCGCCGCGCGGCCCACGGGAATGAGCATGACGGGCACTTCGTCCGCGTCGAGTGCGAACTCGCGCGCGACGCCTTGCGCGTCGAATCCGCTCATGGCGCTGGAAACGAAGCCTAGCGCTTGCGCCGCGTAGATGAGCGTGGCGCCGCCGAGGCTGGCCGAACGAATGGCCTCGTCGCGGGCGTCTTGCGGATCGGCGTATTTCGCCTGCGCGCCCTCTTGCCAGCTAGATGAAGTTTCCTCGGTCATGTGGCCGGCCTCGACGAAAGGCGCCAGCCTAGCCCGCAATGTCTCGGCGCGGGGGAGCACGCCGCAAACGATGAAGGTGACCGAGGCCTGAGAGACCTTTGCCTGCCCGTATGCGAGCGCGCGCAGTTTGGCTTTCGACGCGGCCGTGCGCACGGCGATGAAGCGCCAGTTTTGAAGGTTGTATGCCGAGGGCGCCCGAGTGGCGAGACGCACGAGCGCCTCGATGTCGGCGTCGGACATTTCATGGGCAGCATCGAACAAGTTGGCGGAAATGCGTTGTTCGATGAGCGCGATCGTGGGATGAAGCGGCATGGCAATCCTGAATGTAAAGCGGTCTCGTCAGGATAGGCTCTTCATCATTGGATGATAATGTGTGGTTAGGAAGAATATTCTTTACCAACGGTGAGTAATCCATGGATCGCTACACGGCCTTTCAGGTTTTTCGCTACGTGGCTGAATTGAACAGCTTCGCCGAGGCAGCCCGGCGTCTTGGCTTATCTTCCGCCGCGGTCAGCAAGAATATCGCCGAGCTGGAGTCGCACGTCGGCGTGCGGCTCATTCACCGGACGACGCGGCGCATGGCGCTGACCGAAGAGGGGCGCATCTATCTCGAGCACGTCACGCGCGGGCTCGACGCCTTGGCCGACGCCGATGAGGCGCTCAGTCCGATCAAGACGGCGCCGAGCGGTACGCTCAGAGTGGCCGCGCCGATGACGGTCACGCTGACCTGGCTCTCCGAAAGTTTGCCTCGCTTCTTGTCGCGCCACCCGGGGTTGAAGCTCGATCTGCATCTGGACGACCGGCGGATCGATATCGTGCGGGAAGGGTTCGATCTGGCTATTCGCGGCAGCGACAACCTGGGCGATTCGAGCTTGATCGCGCGTAAGCTGACGGCCATGCGGCATGTGCTTTGTGCCGCGCCTTCCTATTTCGAAGCCTACGGCAAACCCGAAACGCCGGCGGATCTCAAGTCGCACAACTGCGTTCGCTTCAGCCTTTCCGGGCACGCGGACGTGTGGGAATTCACGAAGGACGACCGTACGGAGAAGGTCGCCGTCAATGCTCGCTATTCGGTCACATCGAGCCTAGCGGTTCGCGATGCGCTACGGGCCGGCTTTGGCTTGAGCCTGATTCCGCGCCCCTACGTCGAAAACGACCTGCGCGAAGGGCGGTTGCAATCGGCGCTCGACGACTGGCGGGCGGTGGAAACCACGCTGTATGCCGTCTACTCGTCGCGGCACCACGTCACGCCGAAAATCCGCGCGTTCATCGCATTCCTGATCGATGAGTTCGCGTGCGAGCGGGAGCCGGCCTAGGCCGGCCTTGCCGCCTTACCCCTTCGTCGCCCCGAACGTGAGCCCCGCAACGAAGTGCTTCTGCATCGCGAAGAACATCGCGACCGACGGCATGGCCGCCAGAATGGACCCCGCCGAGACGAGATTCCAAGCGGTCGTCCATTGGCCCTTGAGCGCGGCGACACCCACGGTGATCGGCGCGGCGTCGTCGCCTTGCGTGAGACAGAGGGCCCAAAAGTAGTCGTTCCACACGAACGTGAAAACGAGAATGGCCAAGGCAGCCAGCGCCGGGCGAATCAAAGGCAGGACGATCCGAAAGAATACGGTCCACTCGTTGGCGCCCTCGATGCGGGCAGCTTCCACGAGTTCGAACGGTAATTGCTTGATGAAATTGCGCAGGAACAGCGCGCAAAACCCGGTCTGAAACGAAAGATGAAAGAGGATCAATCCGCCCACGGAGTTGTACAGCCCGAGCTTCAGCGAAAGATCCCTGACGGGAATCATCAGCACCTGAATGGGCACGAAATTGCCGGCCACGAACGTGGCGAACAACGCCGAGTTGCCCGGAAAGCGATAGATCGCGAGCGCGAAGCCGGCCATCGCCGCCAGCGCGATCGCGCCGGCCACCGCCGGCAACGTGATTTGCACGCTGTTCCAGAAGTAATGCAGCATGGGCGAGGTCGTGAGCGCCTCGCGATAGTTTTCGACGAGTGCGAAGTGCTTCGGCCATCCCCAATAGTTGCCTTCACTCAGTTCTTCGGTTGAACGCACCGACGTAACGAGCACCGCAATCATCGGCAGCAGCCAGATGAGCAGCGCAACGGGCAGCGACAGCTTGTACGCCCGCCGCGGCAACGGCTTCCATTTTTCGACCGGCATGGGAAACATGATCAGGACTCCTTAACGCTCGCTCTTGAGCAGCCGGCGCAAGTGATAGACGATGTAGATCAGCATGATCGCGAACAGGACGACGGCGATCGCGGCCGAGTACCCGAGGCGGTAATACTTGATCGCTTGGTCGTACATGTAATACGCGAGCACGGTCGAGCTTTCGAAGGGGCCGCCGCCTGTCATGACCGAGATCAAGTCGAAGCTGCGCAGCGCGCCGATGATCGTGACGACGACGGCCATGAACGTGGCCGGCCGCAACTGCGGCAGGATCACATGCCACAGCAGCGACCAGCCTTTGGCGCCTTCCATCCGGGCCGCTTCGATCTGCTCGCTGCTGAGCGTCGTCAGGCCGGTGAGATAAAGGATCATGCAGTAGGCGGTTTGCGGCCAAAGGGCCGCGAGAATGATGCCCGGCGTCGCATAGCGCGGATCGCCGAGGACAGGTATGCCGTGCCCGACGATCAGGGCCAAGAGGCCGAATGTCGGATCATAGAACCACGAGAAAATCAGGCCGACGACGACGCCGGATAAGACGAACGGTGCGAAGAACAGCGATTTGACGAGGCGAATGCCGGCCACCGCCTGGTTCAGGTAAAGCGCGATGGCGAGCCCCATCGGCGGCGCGAGCAAGAACAGCGCAAGCCAGATGACATTGTTCTTGAGCGCCGTGTAGAAGGTGGGCGCATGGAACAGTTCGACGTAATTGGCGAGGCCGACGAAGGTCGCGTCGGTCATGCCGTCCCAATTGTAGAAGCTCAGCCGTATCGTCGAGAGCACCGGCCAGATCACATAGATGGCGATCATCAGGCAGGCGGGCGCCAGAAACAAGCAGGCGGCGCGACGCTGACGGCGCGCGGTCGGCGATACGCGTCGGCGCGGTCTGCCACCCGGACGGCTGGTGCGCGGCGCGGACGACATGCCGTCGCCGGGGCCCATGTCGGCGCCGGGCGAGGCGATATCCGAGCGATGTGTGACGAGGTGGGGCACGACAATCTCCTGATCGAACTGCATAGCCGCACGCGGCGTCGGAAGCGGCGATCGACGCTTGCCGCTTGACGCCGCGTGCGGGTTCAGCGCTTACTTCTTGTAGATCCGCTGCCGCGTTTGCTCGAGTTGCGCGAGGATCGAATCGATCTTCGTCGGATCGGACACGAACTGCTGCATACCCTTCATCCCTTCGTCGGCCATTTCCTTGGTCATGTCGCGATCGTAGAACTGTGCAATGCCGCCCTTCGTGTTCGACAGAATCTGAAAGCCGATCTTCGAGATCGGATCTTCCGGTTCGGCCGATTTGCTGTTCGCCGACAGCGACCCCAGCCCCTTGGCGAGCTGCGCGCCCACCTCGGGCGTTTCCGTGAAGGCGAGGAATGCGCGGGCATCGGCCTTGTTCTTCGCCTTCGCGGGAATGTTCAACGTCTCGACGGGGCCGTCCTCGGCCGTCGGCACGTTCGCATCGATGATCGGGAATTGGAAGTAGCCCATCTGCGCCTTCACCGTGGGCGAGAAGCCGCCCGTGATGAATGTGCCCATCAGCATCATCGCGGCCTTGCCCTGGAACAGGAAAGGTTGAGCGGCGTCGAGATCGTATGACAGCGAGTTGTCGATGAAGTACCCGGCGTCGAGCAATTGCTTCCACGTCGTGTACACCTTCTTCACGCGCGCGTCGGTGTAGGGCACCTCGCCGGCCATCAGCTTTTGATGGAAGGCGTTGCCGTTCAGGCGCAGATCGAGATAGTCGAACCACCCGGCCAGCGTCCATGCGTCGCGTCCCGCCACGGCGATCGGCGTGATGCCGGCGGCTTTCAGCTTCTTGCAGTCGTCGAGGAAATCGTTCCAGGTTTTCGGCTCGCTGGCGATGCCGGCCTTCTGGAAGATGTCCTTGCGATAGAACATGCCCCACGAATAGTAGACCGTGGGCGCAGCGTATTGCTTGCCCTTGTACGACGACGCTTCTTTCGTCGACGCGTAGGTCGTGTCCCACCCGTTCTTCGCCCAATCGCTCGACAGGTCTTCGAACAAGCCGCGCTGCGCGTAGTAAGCCATGCGCTCGCCGTCGTGCCAGTTCACGATGTCGGGCGGCGCTGTCGTGAGCCAGGCCGGCAGCTGCACCTTGTACGCTTCTTCATCGATGAAGGCCACCTTCACGTCGGTGCCCGGATGGCTCTTCTTGAACTCGTCCACCACTTGCGTCCAAACGGCGCGTTGGCTCGCGCCCTTGAACGCGATGTTCACTTCGAGCGTGCCGGCCTGGGCCGCGGGGGCGAAGGCGCCGAGCGCCATGGCCGACGCGAGCGCGGCGGCGGCGAGCATCGTGCGGGGTTGGTGCGTCATGCCTGTCTCCTATGTTTTACGTCGTTGTCGGTACTGCAATGGGTTCGATGCGGTGGGGGCTCAATTCGACGGCGTGCGATACGCGGCCACGCCTTGGGGCTCGATATCGTGCGCCCCGATCATGAACGCCTCGTTTGGAATTTCGGCGGGCAATCGATGCGACGACGGTCCGTAGTTGAAGACCCATGTGAGATCCCCGCGCCGGCTTACGCGGACCGCATCGCCGAGATGTTCGGGCGCAAGGCCCGCCTCGTTGGCGATGCGGGCGAATAGCGCCTGCGTCGAGGCTTCGTCGAACAAGCTGGCGAGGTAGTGGATCGCGCCATGTTTGACATAGGCCGGGTGACCGTCGCCGAATACGGCGCGAACCTGCATCGATTCATGCCCGTCGCGGCTCGCGTCGAGTTCGATCAAGTCTCGCCAGTGCCGGGCGTAGCCTTGCGACACGCTGCCGCTGAACGTCACGCGCGAAGTGACGTTCGGGCGCATGGACTCCACACGCCAGACGCGGGCGGGCATCAGCGCGGCAAGCGGCCCGGGCGGCAAGTTGGCCGGGATCTGCAGATCGACCGTTTTCGAGCCGGTGCGCGGGCCGAGCACGACGTGCGCTCTGGTACTTTCCAGCCGGCGCACGAGATCGTCCGGTACCACGGGCAGCGGCGGCACGACGATCAGCTTGTAGCCGTCGAGCGGCGCGTGCGTCGAGACGATGTCGACGTCGAATCCCAGTGCGCGCAGGGCCGAGTAATACTCGACGGCGAAGCGCGGATAGTGGAAGTCGGCGCCTTGGGGCTGCACTTCGAACAGCCACTTCGCTTCGTAGTCGAACACGAGCGCCACGCTCGACGGCACTTTGCCGTCCGCATCGATATCCGCCTCGGCCAGGGCCTGAATTTCTTGCGCGACGCGAGTGGCTTCGCTACCGCCGATGTCGAGCCGATTGTCGGGCGTGTTGAGTCCCGCATGCATTTGTTCTTGCGCGAACGGCGCTTGACGCCAGCGGAAGTACGAGACGCATCCGGCGCCGTGCGCGAACGCTTCCCAGCTCCACAGCCGCACCATGCCGGGCAAGGGCGCGGGATTCCACTTGGCCCAATTGACGGGGCCGGGCTGCTGCTCCATCACCCAGAACGGCAGCTTGGACATGCCGCGATAGAGGTCGTGATTGAACGACGCGAAGTCGGGGTGCCCCGTGCGCAAATACCGCGTCTTGACTTCCGGGTCGTACCATTGCTCTTCGAGTGCGCCGAGCGGATAGCTGTCCCACGAGGCGACGTCGAGATCCTCGGCCACCTTGTAGTGATCGAACTCGGTGAAGAGCTGCATGAAGTTATGCGCGATCGGGCGGCCCGGCGAATGCCGGCGGATGATCTCGACCTGCATGTGGTTGTAGCGCTTGACCTCGTCGGAAGCGAAGCGCCGATAGTCGAGCCGATGCGAGGGATGCGCCTCGGTCACGGTGCCGATCGGGGCATCGATTTCGTCGAAGCTGCGGTATTCCATGCTCCAAAACACGGTGCCCCAGGCGCGATTGAGTGCGTCGATCGTGCCGTAGCGCGCTTTGAGCCATTGCCGGAAGCGTTGGAGCGCGGCGCTCGAATAGCTGACCACGGTTTGGTGGCAGCCGTATTCGTTGTCGGTTTGCCAATAGGCGACGGCCGGATGTTTGCCGTAACGCGACGCGACCGCTTCGCAGATTGCCTTCGACGCTTCGAAATACGCGGGCGACGAGAAGTCGTAATGGCGTCGCGAGCCGAACGCGCGAACGCGGCCGTCGGCGCCCACGGGCAGAATGTCCGGATGACGATCGATGAGCCACTTCGGCGGAGTGGCAGTCGGCGTGCACATGACGACAGACAGCCCTTCCGCGGCAAGCGTTTCGACGGCGCGATCGAGCCAGCCCCAATCGTATTCGCCCGGCGACGGCTCGATGCGGCTCCACGCGAATTCGGCGATTCGCACTTGCGCGATGCCGAGCGCCTTCATGCGCGCGGCATCGTCTTTCCACATGGCCTCGGGCCAGTGCTCGGGGTAATAGCAGACGCCTAGGCGCATCCCAATGTCCTCTTGTCGTTGTCGCTTATGCATGTTGTTCGATGGTGTGAAGCGGGGCGAGCGCGAAACCGTCTTCGGCAAACAGATGGCACGCGTCGGCGCTCGCCCGTAAATGCACGCTCTCTTTTTGCCTCAAGCGCGCGTCGCCGGGCGCTTTCGCGATGAGCACGGCGCCGCCCGGCTGGTCGAGGTGGACGTAGCTGTGCTCGCCCAGCGCCTCGATGAGCGTGATCGAGCGCGTGAAGACGACGGCATCGCCCTCGTTTGCCGACCCTGAATCGATGTGCGTGGCCGGCTCCAGATGTTCGGGCCGCACGCCGAACGTGACGGGCGCGCCGACACTGAGGTTCTGGCCTTGCAACGGTAGGCGTGCCGATTCGCCGCTGCCGTCGAGCGTAATCGTGACGCCTGTCGCTTCGATCGAAGCCACTTTTGCGGGAAGGAAATTCATCCGCGGCGAGCCGATGAAGCCCGCGACGAATCGGCTTTTGGGCCGGTGATAGAGATCGAGCGGCGCGCCGATCTGCGCGATGCTGCCGAACTGCTCGGTATCCTTGCCGGCGTGCAGCAACACGATCTTGTCGGCCAGCGTCATCGCTTCGATCTGATCGTGCGTGACGTACACGACGCTCGCATCGGCGAACTGCCGATGCAGCCGCGCGATCTCGATGCGCGTTTGCCCGCGCAGCGTGGCGTCGAGGTTCGAAAGCGGCTCGTCGAATAGGAAAACGCCGGGCTCGCGCACGATCGCCCGGCCGATCGCCACGCGTTGCCGCTGGCCGCCCGAGAGCGCTTTGGGGTGACGATCGAGCAGGGCGTCGAGCTGAAGGATGCGCGCGGCGTCGCGCACTTTGCGGTCGATCTCGGCCTTGGGCGTCTTCGCGAGCTTCAGGCCGAACGCCATGTTCTCGTAGACGGTCATGTGCGGAAACAGCGCGTAGCTCTGGAACACCATCGCGACACCGCGCTGCGCGGCCGGCACGTCGTTGACGAGCTTGCCGCCGATCGACACGTCGCCATCGGTGACGTCTTCCAGGCCCGCGATCATCCGCAGCAACGTCGATTTCCCGCAGCCCGACGGCCCGAGAAAGACACAGAATTCGTTCTTGCCGATCTCGAGGTCGACGTCGCGGATGACCGGCGGGCCGTCGCCGTAAGCCTTTTGAACACCGCGCAAGGAAATGCTCGCCATCGTTCCGTCTCCATGATTTAATCAGCGCGGCACGGAGATTAAGCGCTTAACCAGTCGCCGGTAAAAAATCGATCGCGGTGCGATCGGCGGCGGGTTGTCTCCGTGTTCGTTCTGAATGTGCGGCTCATGTTGCCGTGCTCGGCGCAATGACGCAAATGCTGAATAACCGTCCCATTTATTGAGAAGCTATGCCGACGCTTAATGAAGTGGCTCAACGGGCGGGCGTGACGCCTGCCACGGTCTCGAACGTGTTGCGCAACAAGGGCCGCGTAGGGGAGGCGACACGGCAGCGTGTGCTCGATGCGGTCGCCGCGCTGGGGTATCGGCCGCATTTGCCGGCACGCGCGCTGGCCGAGGGGCGGGCGCCGACGATTGCGCTGATGGTGTCGAGCATCGCCAACCCGTTCTATCCGGAATTCGCATTGGCCGTCGAGAATGCGTTGCGTCGCCACGGACGGTTTCTCATCATTTGCAACACCGATGGCGATCCGGGCACGGGCCGCGCGTATCTCGAGCAGATTGCGGGGACGTTGTCTGAAGGCGTGCTCGTAATGAATGCGAACCTCGATTTCGAGGATTTGCGGATGACCGAAGTGCGCGGCGCACCGGTCGTGCTCTGCATGTGGGAGCGACCGCTCGATCCGCCGGGTTTGCCTTGCGTCGCGGTGGATTTTCGGCTGGCGGGCGAATTGGCCGCGCAGCACTTGTTGCAGCTCGGACATCGGCGAATCGGGGCGATCGTCGGCAGCAAGGTGTACGGCATCCATGCGGCGCGGTACGACGGCTTCGTCGACGCCATGCGCGCCGCTGGGCTAGACGGCGCGGCGGCGCCGGTCGTGTACACGCCCGATACGACCAAAGGGGGCTATGCGGCGGCCCTCGAATTGCTGAAGGCCCACCCGGATTTGACGGCGCTTTTCACGACGAACGATTTGCCCGCGCTCGGTGCGATGCAGGCGGCGGCCGATCTTGGTCTCGACGTGCCGCGCGACTTGTCGGTGGTCGGCATCACGGATATCCAACT
>NZ_JBQCHR010000068.1:0-21260 GCF_051954495.1 Trinickia sp. | reverse complement strand
TAAGCCTGACGTTGCGCCGGGGCGTTCGAATCGAGCGGCACGTACGTCGCACCGCACTTCAGAATCGCCAGTTCCGCGACGATGAGCGCGGCAGATCGATCGAGCAGCACGCCGATGCGTTCGCCCCGCTGCACCCCGGCGAGAAGCAGGCGCCGGGCAACGGCGTTCGCGCGCGCGTTCAATTGCGCATAGGTGATCGTGTCGCCGCGATCCACGATGGCAGGGGCGTCGGGAGACCGTAGCACATGCGCTTCGAACAATGCCGGCACCGCAGCCTCGCCGGGGAACGGACGGTCCGTATCGTTCCACGTTTCCAACAAACGCCGCCGCTCCTCGGGCGGGAGCATGGGTAGTCGATGGACGGGCGTATCGGGCGCATGCTCGAGGGCATCGGCGAGGCTGCGCAGCGTTTGATTCACATACTCGCAAACGCGCGCGGCCTCGAACCGATCGTCGATTTGGGCCGTGAGCGAAAACCCGTCGCCAAGGTCGTCGACGCTCAGCGCGCACGGGTAGTTGGTGCGCTCCTCCCCGTCCAAGATCTCGATGCCTTTCCATCCGTCGGCATCGTTCGCGGCTCCGGCCGGTCGCGGCGCGCTGTGACGGAAGTTCAGCAACGCGCTGAACAGCGGTGTCGGCGCGGCTATGCTGCTGCACCGCTGAGCGAGCGCCAATGGCGCATGTTCGTGACCGAGCAACCCTGACAGTGTTCCGTGGGTCGCCAGCAAAGCGTCGCGCGACCCGAGCGCGCCCACGCGTACACGAATCGGCAGGGTGTTGATGAAGAGGCCGAGCGCCCGCTCCGCGCCTTCGGCGGCTTGCCAGCGCCCCAGCAGCACCGTCCCGAAGACGACGTCTTCACGGCCCGACAACTTACCCAGAACGTGAGCCCAGGCCAGATGAAAGAGGCTCGCGGCACTGACGCCCATGCCTCTGGACAGCGCGCGCAGACGATGCGATAGCGCCGTGTCGATTTCATACCGCGCTTGTGCGATCGTGTCGCCGCCCTCTCGAACGTCGACGAGCCCATATGGCAGTGTCGGTTCATCGACATCGGCCAGCATCTGCTTGAAGAACGACTCATGCTCGCGTTCGGTGAGCCGCGCGCGCGTTTGCGCAATGTATGCGCGGAACGACGCTGGCGCCGGCAACGTATGCCATCGTCCCTGCAGATGAGCCTGCACGTCCTGCAGCAGCACGTCGATGCCCGTGTGATCGAGCACGATGTGATGGAACAGCAGAACCAGCAGCCAACGCCCGCTTGCCGCGTCGTGCGCGATGTGCGCCTGCATGAGCGGCGCCCGCCGAATATCGAGCCGATAGTGGCGCGGGTCGAAGCGTTGCGACAGTTGCGCATACGCGTCGCCAAGGCTTGGGTCGATCGGGGCTTCCCATACCGGAAGTTCGGCGGCGCGAAGCACGACTTGCACGGGCTCGCGCAGCCCTTCCCAGACGATCGCCGTGCGCAGGACGTCGTGCCGCTCCACGCAGGCCTGAAGGGCCGCGATGAAGCGATCCAAAGCCGAGCGACTGTCGAACGACACGCGGCTGCGCAGCAGGTATGCGTCGCCGCGATCCGATGCGAGATGGTGGTAGAGAACGCCTTCTTGCAGCGCGGCCAACGGATAGATGTCCTGCACGTTGGGCGCCCCACCCGGCACGCCGGCCACGATCGATTCGATCTCGTCTTCGCTCAAATCGACGAGCGTCAGCATGTCGGGCGTTAGACAGCGTGCGCCGCGGGGGATCAAGTTCGGCGGCACGGCGGCGCTAGTCGTCTTGGTGGCGGCGCGTGCGAGCGCCGCGACGGTCGGCATCGCGAACAACGTTTGAACGTCGGCTTTCAAGCCCGCGCGGCGCATGCGTTCGACCAGCCGCACCGCAAGCAGCGAATGTCCGCCGAGTTCGAAGAAGTTCTCGTCGCGGCCAACGCGCTCGACGCCGAGCAACTCGGCCCATATTCGCGCCACGGTGTGTTCCGTCTCGTTGATCGGAGCGATAGGGTCATGCGTGCGCGGCGCGCTCGCATCGGGCGCCGGCAGCCCCTTGCGGTCGAGCTTTCCGTTTGCTGTCAGCGGCAACGACTCCATGCGCACGAATGCAGCCGGCGCCATATGTGCAGGTAGATCGCGCGCGGCGGCCGCCCTTAGCGCGGCGGTCATGTCGGAAGCGTCGCTCATGCCGTCGACATCACGGAGGTCGCCCGCGGCGGAACCCGGCGAACACGTGTAGTACGCCACGAGCAGCTTTTCGCCGGAGGGGTTCGCTCTCGCAATGACGGCGACCGATCGAATCCCGTCCACGGAAGACAAAACGGCTTCGATCTCCGCGGGTTCGATACGAACCCCGCGAATCTTCACCTGATCGTCGTTGCGCCCCAGGTATTCGATGTTGCCGTCGGGTAGCCATCGGCCGAGATCGCCCGTGCGGTACATCCGCGAGGTCGGGTCCGTGTCGAACGGGTCGCGCACGAATTTTTCCGCCGTCAGCTGCGGGCGGTTCAAGTAGCCTCGCGCGACTTGCGCCCCGCCGATATGGATCTCGCCGGGCACGCCGATCGGCGCGGGCCGACCTCTTCGATCGAGAATGTAGATGCGCACGTTCGCGATCGGCTTGCCGATGTGCAATGTCGCATCGTCGGCATGCAACGCACCCGAGGTTGCGACGACGGCCGCTTCGGTCGGGCCGTAGTTGTTCACTAGCGCTTGGTTGCGCCCCATGCCTTCTGGCCAGCGCGTCAACCGGTCGCCGCCGATCAGCACCGCGCGTGCATGCGCGTTGGCGCGCTCGGTCGCGTAGGCCAGTTCGGCGAGCGGTGTCACGAGGAAGCCGACGTCGACCTCCTGCGCGTGCCACCATGCCAGCAGCCGTTCGGGATCGCGCGCCGCCGAGGCTGGCGGCAACAGCAGCGACGCACCGCTGCAAAGCGCGGGCCAAATCTCCCATGCGGCCGCATCGAAACCCACGCCGGCCATGGCCGTCGTGCGTTGGGCCGGCGCGAGCGAGAACGCGTCGCAGTGCCAGCGCACGAGATTGACGAGGTGGCGGTGCTCGACCATCACGCCCTTGGGCTGCCCTGTTGAGCCCGAGGTGTAAATGACGTACGCGAGATGTTCCGCTTCGACCGGAGCAACGGGCCTGCCGCGATTCGGCTGACATTCGCCTACGTCGACGGTCGGCGCCGACGCGCCATCGAATAGCGCCGACGTCGCCTCGTGTAGCAACAACGCAACGGGCGCGCTGTCCTCGAGCAGGTAGCGCAACCGCTCGGGCGGGTAGCTCGGATCCAACGGCACATAGGCCGCGCCCGCTTTCAAGACCGCAAGCAATGCCACGATCATGTCGAAACTTCGTTCGACGCAAACGGCCACTCGCGTATCGGGCACAGCCCCCAATGCGATGAGACGGTGTGCGAGCGCATCGGCACGGGCGTCGAGCGTTCGATAACTGTACTGCTCGTTGCCTTGCACGATCGCTATGGCGTCGGGCGTTCGTGCCGCTTGGCGCTCGAACAGCGCATGGACGGTGTCGCCGGCTGGATAAGCGACTGCGGTGGCGTTGAACGTTTCGAGCAACTGGCGCCGTTCACGCGCGGGCACAATGGTCAGCGAATGCATCGGAGTGTGCGGCGTGTGTTCGAGCGCGTCGACCACGCTTTCCAGCGCTTGCAACACATAGCCCGCGACGCGCTGCGCGTCGATCCCCTCGATCGCCTGCACCGTCATCGAGAATTCGCCGCCGAAATCATCGACCGACAGCACGAGCGGGTAGTTCGTACGCTCGTGCGAGCCGATCGTTTCCACGCCGCTCCACGTCTCGCGGGCGCCCGTGGCCGTCATCGAGGCATCGCTGTGACGGTAATTGAGCAGTGCGCCGAACAGCGGCGCCGGCGCCGCCACGCCGCTGCATCGTTGCGCGAGCGCGAGCGAGGCGTGCTCGTGCTGCAACAATACCGCGAGCCGAGCGGCCGTCGCCTTGATCGTCGCGGACACGTCGAGCGCACCGACGCTCACGCGCAGCGGCAGCGTGTTGATGAACAGCCCGACAGTGCGGCTCGCTTCTTCGGCCCGCTCGAACCGGCCCAGCAGGACGGTGCCGAATACGACCTCCTCCTGTCCCCCCGCCAAACCGGACAACACGGCGCCCCACACGGTGTGCAGCACCCCGGCGGCGCTGACGTCGTACGCACGCGCCTGGGCGATCAGGCGCGCGCTCAACGATGGCGATATGGCTTCGGTGTGCTCATGGACTGCACCGCCGTCGCCCTGCACCTCGCCTCGGCCGTAAGGCAGCGTCGGTTCGTCGATGTCGCGCAGCATGTCGGAGAAAAAGGCTTCATGCGCCGCTTGGCTCACGCCCTGCCGACTTCGGGCGACATAGGCGCGATAGGGCATCGGCTCGGGCAAAACCGCATCGGGATCCAGCAGGAAGGCTTGCACCTCGTGCCGAACGATATCGAGCGCGGCGTGGTCTAGCGCGAGGTGGTGGAACAAGAGCATGCCGAGCCACCGCTCCCCACCGGCGTCGTAAGCGAAGACGAACCGCATCAACGGAGGCCGGTGCAAATCGAGTCGCGTTCGGCGGGTGTCGAAGCGCGTGCGCAGCGCTCGAGCCGCATCGTCCTCGTCCGCATCGAGCGTCACTTCCTCGACCTGTAGCTTTGCATCGCGCCACACGACTTGTACGGGCTCGTCGAGTCCCTCCCAGACGATGCTCGTGCGAAGCGCGTCGTGCCGCGCGATGACGCGCGCGAACGCCGCCAGAAACGCGTCCACCCTTTCTCGGCGGTCGAACCCGAACATGCCGTGAAGGACGTAGGGATCGCCGTGCGCCGTCGACAGATGATGGTAGAGAATCCCTTGCTGAAGCGGCGCCAGCGGATAGATGTCCTGTACGTTCTCGGCCCCGCCGCGCACCGTGCTCACGATGATATCGACCGCACGCTGATCGAGGCTGACCAACGTCAGCATGGGCGGCGTGATTTGCCTTGCCGCCGCGGGTATCAGGTTTGGAGGAAGGGCCGGGGCGCCTTCGCTGCGTTCCACGCACGCCGCGAGTTCGGCGAGCGTAGGCGCGGAAAACAGCAGGCGAATATCGGCGCGCAGTTCGACGCGGCGCATCCGTTCGATCAGCCCCATCATCAGTAGCGAGTGACCGCCTAGCTCGAAGAAATTGTCGCGACGGCCCACCCGTTCGACTTTGAGCAGCGAAGCCCAAATCGCCGCGAGCGTTTGCTCCGTGCCTTCGCGCGGGCTCTCGTATCGGTTTCGGCTATAGGCTGTGCGCTCGGGTGCAGGCAATGCCTTGCGGTCGAGCTTGCCGTTCGGCGTCAACGGCAATGCAGCGAGCGGCACGTAGGCCGCCGGCGCCATATAGTCGGGCAGTTGCGCGGCCGCGTGCCGACGCAGCGCGTCGATATCGACGGCCTCTCCCGTGACATAGGCCACGAGCCGCTTGTCGCCGGGCTCGTCTTCACGCGCGAGCACGACGGCTTCGCGCACGCCGACGATCTCCGATAGTTTCGCTTCGATTTCCCCGAGTTCGATGCGAAAGCCGCGCAGCTTGATCTGATCGTCGTCGCGGCCCAAGTATTCGATGTTGCCGTCGGGCAGCCAGCGTCCCAGGTCGCCGGTCCGATACATGCGCGCCGCGGGCGCCGACGAAAACGGATCGTCGACGAATTTTTCCGCCGTCAGCGCCGGGCGATTGAGGTAGCCTCGCGCGACCTGCGCCCCCCCGATATGAATTTCGCCGGGGACACCAATCGGCGCAGGTTGGCCGTTCGCATCGAGGATGTAGATGCGCGTGTTCGCAATGGGCTTGCCGATAGGCGGATTGTCGGTCGCGGCATCGAGCTCGGCGCCCGATGCCGCCCAGGCCGTGACGTCGACGGCCGCCTCGGTCGGGCCGTACAGGTTATACAGCGTACTGGTGTGGAACGCCTCGTCGAATCTTCGAAGCAGGTGGCCAGGCAACGCCTCGCCGCTGCATATGACGCGCTTGAGGCTAGCGCACTGCGCACGCCGCGCATGGTCGACGAAAGCCTGCAGCATCGACGGCACGAAATGCGCCATGGTGACCCGCTCGCGTTCGATCAGTTCGCTCAGATAGAACGGATCCTTGTGGCCCCCGGCGCGAGCGAGCACCAACCGCGCGCCCGTCATCAAAGGCAAGAAGAACTCCCACACCGACACGTCGAAGCTGAACGGCGTCTTCTGCAAGACCGCATCGTGCTCGGTCACCGCTAACGCATCGCGCATCCACCGCAGGCGATTGACGACGGCATGATGCTCGTTCATGACGCCTTTCGGCTGGCCGGTCGAGCCCGAGGTGTAGATGACATAAGCCAGATGATTCGGCTCGGCGCGCGGCAAGGTCAGCGCGGGTCCGGCGAATGCATTCGGCGCCGCATGCGCGTCCACGTTCGCGAATGGGCCGATGTCGACCGTTTGAACGCCGTCGAGATCGTCGCCGCGGAAGAGGCCTGCCGTGGCTTCGTGCACCAGGAGGACGATCGGCGCGCTATCGGCCAGCATGTACCGCAGGCGTTCGGCCGGGTAGCCCGGATCGAGCGGCACGTAGGCGCCGCCCGCTTTCAAGATTGCGAGTAGACCGATGACCATTTCGGGGCTGCGCTCGACGCAGATCGCCACGTGCGTGTCGGGCAATACGCCCCGTTCGACCAGGCGATGCGCGAGCGCCGCGGCGCGCGCATCGAGTTCGCCATATCGGTAGTCCCTCCCCTCGTAGATCAAGGCTACCGCCTCCGGCGTGCGCGCCGCTTGCTGCTCGAACAAGCCATGCACCGTCTCGCCGGCCGGATACGCCGTGGCGGTCGCGTTGAACGTTTCCAGCACTTCATGGCGCTCGGCCTCGGGCAGGAACGCCAATGCATTCACCGATTGATGCGGCGCCTGTTCGAGTGCGTCGACGATGCCCTCGATGGCGCGCGCGACGTATCGGGTCACGCGGCCCGCGTCGATTCCGGCGATCGCTTGGACCGTCAGCGAAAAGGCCTCGCCGGTGTCGTCGACCGCGAGCATGAGCGGGTAGTTCGTTCTCTCCACGAAATCGAGGATGTCGATCCCGTCCCAGTCCAGCCGTGCCTCGGAGTGTTGCGCATCCGCATCGCCGTGACGGAAGTTCAACAAGGCGTTAAAGAGCGGCAAAGGCGCGGCAACGCCGCTGCATCGCTGGGCCAGCACGAGCGTTGCATGCTCGTGCGAGAGCAACGCGCTGAGCCGCCGATGCGTGGCCATGACCGCATCGCGCACGGACAACGCGCCCACGTTGATCCGCACGGGCAGCGTATTGATGAACATGCCCATCGCCCGGTCCACGTCGCCGCCTGACAGCAACCGGCCCATCAGCACCGTGCCGAAGACGACGTCCTCTCGTCCGCATAGGGCGCCCACCACCCGCGCCCAGGCGAGGTGATAGAGCGTCGCGACGCTGACGCCCAGGCGCTGCGCCCGCCTGCGTATACGCGCGCTCAGCGCCGGCGAGACATCGTGCTTGGCCTCGGCGATGCCGCGACCGTCGCCATGCACGTCGGCGATGCCGTAGGGTAGCGTGGGCTCCGTCACGCTCCCGAGCATCTCGCGGAAAAACGCTTCGTGGCCTTCATCGCTGGAATCGCTGGAATCGCTCCGACTGGCGAGCGTCTGTGCGACGTAGCGGCGATAGGCCAACTGCTCCGGCAGCCGATTGCCCTCGCCGCGCATGATCCGCGCCACCTCGCGGCGCAGCAGCCTGAGCGAGGTCGCATCGTCAACGAGATGATGGAACAGCAGCACGGCCACCCACCGACCTTCGTCATGCGTGGGCGCGTAGGCAATCTTCATCAGCGGCGCACGCTTCAAGTCGAGCCGAATGTGCCGCGGATCGAATTGCGCTTGCATGTGCGCCGCGACATCGACGATATCGGCGTCGAGCGCCACCTCTTGCGTATGGAGTCGCGCCTCGCGCAACACGACCTGCACGGGCTCGTCGAGTCCTTCCCACAGGACGATCGTCCGAAACACATCGTGCCGCTCGACCACCGTCTGCAAGGCGTCGATCAGCGCATCCAGGCGTGCGCGGCTATCGACGCCGAGCAACACCTGCATGATGTAGGGGTCGCCTTCGGACGCGGATACATGGTGGTAGAGAATCCCCTGCTGCAGCGGTGCGAGCGGGTAGATGTCCTGGATGTTGCCGATGCCGCCGGGCGCCTGCGAAACGATGCGATCGATCGCGGCTTGATCCAGCGCGACGAGCGGCAGCATGTCGGGCGTAATGCGCGCGCAGCCTTTGGCGATCCGGTTCTCCGGGGCATCGGCGGGCGGCGTCGAACCGGCCGCGGCCGCGGCCAGCGCTTCGAGCGTCGGCTGGTTGAACAGCACCTTGACGTCGGCCTGCATGCCGAGGCGACGCATGCGCTCGATCACCTTGACCGCGAGCAGCGAGTGTCCGCCCAATTCGAAAAAGTGATCGTGGCGGCCGACACGCTCGACATCGAGCACCTCCGCCCAGATCAGCGCCAGCTGGGTTTCGACGAACCCTTGAGGCGCCTCGTAGGCTCGCCCCTCCTGCAACTTACCGCCCGGCGCGGGCAGCGCGCGGCGATCGAGCTTGCCGTTCGGCGTGAGCGGAAACCGATCGAGCCGTACATACGCGCTCGGAAGCATGTACTCCGGCATGCGGGCGAGCATATGCGCGCGCAGCGTTGCGGCATCCCGCGGCGAGCCCATGTAGTAGGCGACGAGCCGTTTGTCGCCCTGGCCGTCCTCCCGTGCGACCACCACCGCTTCGGCGATGCCGTCCGCATCGGCCAACGCGGCTTCGATTTCGCCAAGCTCGATGCGAAAGCCGCGCACCTTGACTTGCTCGTCGTTTCGCCCGAGGTATTCGAGCTCGCCGTTCGGCAACCAGCGGCCCACGTCGCCGCTCCGATAGAGCCGCGCGGCGTCATCCTCGCTGAACGGATCGCGAACGAACCGCGCTTGCGTCAGCTCCGGCCGGTTCAGATATCCGCGCGCGAGGCCCGCGCCCCCGACGTATAGCTCGCCCTCGACGCCGATCGGAACCGGCTGCATGCGCGCGTCGAGCACGTGCACGCTGAGATCCGGTATCGGCTCGCCCACGGCGTTCACGCTTGCATGCTCGCGATCGAGGAGGTCCGACGCGCGGATGGGCCGATACGTCACATGGACCGTCGTTTCCGTGATCCCATACATGTTGACGAGGCGCACGTCCTTATTGACGGCACGCTCGAACCACGGCGCCAAAATCGATAATTCGAGCGCTTCGCCGCCGAAGATGACAGTGCGCAGCCGGTGCGGGCAAGCGTCGGCCTCGCCTTGGGCGGCGATCAATTGCCGAAACGCACTCGGCGTTTGATTCAGCACGGTCACGCCTTCGGCGCAAAGCAGCGCGTGGCATTCGCGCGGCGAGCGGCTCGTGAGGTACGGGACGATGACGAGCCGGCCGCCGTGCAGCAGCGCGCCCCAGATCTCCCAAACGGAAAAATCGAAGGCGAACGAGTGGAACAGCGCCCAGACGTCGTTGCGGCCGAATCCGAACCAAGCGTCGGTCGCCGCAAAGAGCCGCATCACGTTCCGATGCTCGATCATCACGCCCTTGGGACGTCCTGTAGAACCCGAGGTGTAGATCACGTAAGCCAGGCGTTCGGGGCTAGGGTCGCCCAGTCGAACGTTCGACCCTTCATCGTCGAGCTCATCGGCCTCGTTTTCACTATCGAAGGAAACGATCGGCGCGGCGCCCGGTTCGATGCATGCTTGCACGCCCGCTTGAAGGAGCGTCGCCACGGGGGCGCTATCTTCCAGCATCCATGCAAGGCGTTCGGCGGGATACGAGGGATCGAGCGGCACGTACGCCCCGCCCGCCTTGAGGATCGCCAGCAGGCCGACGATCATCTCGATCCCGCGCTCCGCGCAAATCGCCACCCTGTCGTCCGCCCGAATCCCGATGCGCGTCAAGCGCCGGGCGAGGCGGTTTGCACGTGCATTCAATTGCCCATAGGTGAGCGAACGATGGCCGAACGTCAGCGCTACCGCATCGGGTGTGAGAGCCGCCACTTCTTCGAATCGGCCATGAATCGTTTGGTTCGAATCGTATGAGGCCTTCGCTTGGCTCCAACGCGCCAGGGTTTGCCGCTCGCTCGGCGTGGTGAGCGCGAGCTGTCCAACAGGCTGGAGCGGATCGTCGAGTACCTGATCGAGCACGACGAGCAACCGCTGGCCCGTCGCTTCGATCTCGGCGTCGTCGAACCAAGCCCGGTTGTACATCAGATGGATCCATGCCTCGTCGTCGAACGGATTTTCGCGAATGTGCACCATGAGCGGCGTCTGTTCATAGCCGCTCGACAACATGAAAATGCGAGCGCGGCCCTCCCCCATCCTGAGGTCGTAGTCGTCGCGCTCATACGAGACGGAGAGGTCGAACAGCTGCGCGCGCTGCGACTTCAATAGACCCAGCTCGCGATTGAGTTCGCTCAACGGGAAACGCTGATGACGAAAGTCCTGCTTGAGCGTGCGGCCGATCGTTTGCAGCAGCGCATCGAACGAAACCGCGTCATCGAACGGCAACCGCACAGCCGCCACGCCGGCGCACATGCCGACCATCTGCTTCAGGCGTGCGTTGGGCCGATTCAGGATCGGCACACCGACGACGATTTCGTCTCTTTGCAGCGTGCGTGCGTAGTAGACGTGCAGCAGGGCCAGGATGACGTGAAACGGCGTGGATTCCCTCTGACGTGCGAATCGCGCGATGCGCTCGAAAAAGCCGCGAGTCATCCGCAGCGCATGGTGACCGCTCGGAGAGGCGCCGTAACCGTAGCGCTCTCGATAGCGCGGCGGGAACAAGGGATCAGGCGGCGAATCGTACTTTTCGAGCCAGTAGGCGCGTTGGCGCTCGAACGCGGGCGATTCGCGGTAGGCCTGATCGTGCGCCGCGAATTCCTCGTATGACGGCGCGAGCGTCGTCGGTTCAGCCCCTGCGGTCAACGCCGTATAAATACCGCACAGCGAATCGACGAGCAGGCCGATCCCCCATCCGTCGACGATGAGATGGTGAAAATCGAGCGTAAAGAAGTAGCGCGCGCCGTTCAGCTTGAGCAACTCGAACCGAAAGAGCGGATCGGAACCGTTCAGCGGGAACGGCTGCGCGAGCTGTCGCCGGGCATACGCCAGCGCGGCAGCTTGCGGGTCGTCGGCATTCGAGAAGTCATGCAACGGCACGAGCACGGGCAGCGAAGCGGCGATCGCCTGTGTCGGCGTGTCGTCGGTCTCATCGGCCGGCGCCAGCACGGCGCGCAGCGCATCGTGCTTTTCCACCAGCAGGTTGACGGCGCGTTCGAACAATGCAGCGTCGACGGGGCCGTCGATCCGCACGTAGCCGCCGATCTTGTAGACCGGTGCGTCGCCGTGGACGAGCTGGTCGAGCCAGACTTCGCGTTGGGCGCTCGTCAAGGGGAAACGTTTTGCGTGGGCAGGAGTGCCTATCATGCGAGTTACCTCGTACCGCCTCGCCGGTTCGACTGTGCGAGCCGCGCTTTCGGTGGCTGATCGGTTGCGGGAATAGGTAAGTGCGGACGAACGTTCGCGTGCCGCGAGTCGCGCGACTATCGCAGGCCGGAGCGCAAATGCTCGACCGCTTCGACCACCCCGCGCGCCTTGACGATCGTCTCGTCGAACTCCTCGGCCGGATCGGAAAGTGCGGTGATCGCCCCTCCAACGCCGAGGTGAGCCACGCCGTCGCTGATGGTGACCGAGCGAATCACGATGCTGAAGTCGCAAGCGCCGGACAACCCGAACCAGCCGAGCGCGCCGGAGTAGATGCCGCGCGCGCCCTCTTCCAAGCGATCGATGATTTCCATCGTGCGTTTTTTCGGCGCGCCCGTCATCGAGCCGCCCGGGAACGTCGCGCGAATGCAGTCGACGGCCGATACGCCGGGCTTCAACGTGCCGCGCACGGTCGATACGAGCTGATGCACATGCGAATACGTCTCCACATCGAACAGCTTCGGCACATGGACCGAACCGGTTTCGCACACCTGCCCTAAGTCGTTGCGCAGCAAATCGACGATCATGAGGTTCTCGGCGCGGTCTTTCTCGCTCGTGCGGAGTTCGCGCACGAGCGCCGCATCGTCCTCGTCGGTGCGCCCGCGCGGGCGAGTCCCCTTGATCGGCTTGGCTTCCGCCACGCGCGAGCGGTCCACGCTGAGAAAGCGCTCGGGCGAGGCGCTGACGAGCGAAAACTCGCCGCTGTCGAAATAGGCCGCGTGCGGCGCAGGCGTAAGGCGGCGCATGGCGCGGTAGAGGTCGAAGGGCGCGTAGCGAAACGGAAAACTGATCTGATTCGTCAGGCAAATCTCATAGCTTTCGCCTTGGACGATTTCGCTCAGGGCCTCGCCTATCTTGCCGATGTAGGTCGAGCGGTCGTGGCGAATCCGCGCGTTTTCGGCGATCCAGCCCTCCACTTCAGCTAACGTGAGCTTGCGTCGCGAGGGGACGGTTGCCGTGCCTAGTCCGCCCCTCGCTTCGGACGATCGAAGCTCGCCGCACGCAGCGGCGACCGCGCTCTGGGCATGATCGAACCATGCACGTACCGCATCGCACGAGACTGCGTCATCGACGAGATGCAGCAGGTAGGTCTTTTGTTCAAGATGATCGAGCACGACCATACGCGTCGCGAACACGAAGGCCGCGTCGGCCACCGTCGACGCATGAGGGTGCGCGCCGATGGTTTCCGCCTTCACTTCATAGCCAAGTACGCCCGCACAGCCGAGATCGAAACCGAACGGCAAGTCGGCGTCGCAGTGCACCTGGCGCTGCGCCAATTCCGAGGCGATGAATTCGAAGATGTTCGACACCCGCAGCGAGCGGGTCGCATCACCCGAGCGAACCGTCGCCGTTTGCGTGCGGACCTCGTAGGTCACGCATGCGCCGTATCGCCCATGCGCGTCGCCCATGAACGAAAACCGCGAGAAGCCGGGCACGACCAGGCTGCTTTCGAGCAGGAAAGCCCCGCGCGAAGCCGCGAAAAGCCGGACGAAGACGGCCGCGGCATCGCCGCACCCATCCAGCGTGACCACTTCCAATTTCAAAGGATTCATCGTCGACTCCTGCTATGCGCCAGGCTCAAGCGGCGCGCAGCCGCTTGTGCGCCAGCGCGAGGTCGCGAAAGTTGCGGAACAAGTCCAAGCCCGATTCGGTGCAGATCGATTCCGGGTGAAACTGCACGCCGTGCAGCGGCCGGGTTCGATGGCGAATGCCGTGAATCACCCCGTCCTCGCCCCATGCGGTGAGTTCGAAGGGGCCCTTGACTTCTTTCACGACGAGCGAGTGGTAACGCACGACCGGCAATTGCGAAGGCAGACCGAGGAAGACGCCGCGGCCGTCGTGCCGAATGACGCTGACCCGGCCGTGCATCGGCTCCGGCGCCAGCACGATGTCCATGCCATATTCGTGCGCCATGCATTGATGACCGAGGCACACGCCCAACAACGGCAGCTGCGTGTCGCGGATGACGCGCGCGCTGATGCCGACATCCGCGCTCACGGCGGGCGTGCCGGGCCCGGGCGAAACGATGACGCAGTCGTAACGGTCGAAGTCGATCTGTTCGATCGGCGTGGTATTCAAAACGACGGTGGGTTCGATCCCGCACACCTGCCCCATGTGCTGAAAGATGTTGTAGGTGAACGAGTCGAAGTTATCGATGATCAGTGTCTTGCACATATCGGTGCACACGTAATGAACGCAAACCGTTGACGGAAAAGGCCTCGGTCCCGCACCCGCATCGAGGTGGGTCAGCGGGCACGAGGCGACGTTTGCTCCACGTATCGAGCCAAGCGCTGCACGCCCGCTTCGATCTCGGCCGGCTCGGCGTTGCTGAAGGCGAGTCGCACCTCGTGCCGTCGCGTGGAGTCGAGCGAAAAGAAAGTCATGGGCATGACGATCACGCCTTGCTCGCGCGCGCACTCGGCCGTTTCTTGCCGACCGAACTCGAAGGGCAGCGACAGGCGCAAAAAGAAGCCTCCCTCAGGCCGATTCCATGCTATGTCCTCGCGCCCGCCGAACGCTCCATCGAGCGCGTCGAGCAGCGCGTCGCGGTTGCGTCGGTAGTGCGAGCGCGGGGCTTGTACAAGGCCAGCCAGCGTGCACCCTTCGGTCAACAACACGCCGCCGACCAGCGCTTGCGTCACTTGACTCGTGTTCACGGTCACGAAGCTCTTGCGCTCCGACAGCTCCGCGCGAAGACGCTCCGACGCTGCGGCGCTGCCGAAGAGGCGCTTGGGCACGACGGCGGCGCCGACGCGTACGGCGGGACAGAGCGTTTTCGAATAGGTGGCCAGATAGATGACGCAGCCCACGTCGTCGAGCGCCGCCATCCGCGGCGGTGCGTCGCCTTCGAAGCGGAACATTCCGTACGGGTTGTCTTCCAGCACGACGATGCGGTGTTCGGCGCACCCGGCAACGATCGAGCGCCGCTCCGCTTCGGTCAGAACGGTCCCCGTCGGATTGTCGAAATCCGGCGTCAGATAGAACCCGCGTGGCGTTTTGCCCGTGCGGCGAAGCTCCGCCGCGATGCGGCCGAGTGCCTGCTCCCATGTTTCGCCCGTGCGGACTTCCACCGGTACGATCTCGACCCCGGCGAAATCCGCCGCGCCCGTCATCCCGATATAAGTCGGATTCCGGGCGAGCATGACTTCGCCCGGCGCTCGGCACAGCGCCGGAACGGCCAACGACAAGGCTTCTTGGCAGCCCGCCGTCACGATGATCTGCTCCGCTTCGCATTCGATCCGTTCATCGATTCGCAGTTGTCGCGCGATCAACGCATTGATGACGCCGGCCGTCGGCCCGTATTGCGCGATTCGTCTGCCCGCCTGCAAGAGCGTGTGTCCGGCCGACATCGCCGCGTGCTCTTGAAATGCGGAAATTGCAGTCAGCCAGCGTTCGAGCGAAAAATACGATTCCGCCGGCCGGCCGGAAGCAAATGAAATAGCATTCGGGTATTGATTCGCCGCTTCGTTCAGGAAATTCATGACGGATAAGCGCGACGACTCGGCAAGCATTTCAGCCAAGGGCTCACTCCTTTCGACGTTTGTTTCGACAAGCCGCGCCCGCGCGCGAGCACCGTTATTCACGGTCTCGTGACTCCGACCATTCAATGAAAAGCGTCCGGCGCGTTATTCGTACAATGCAGTCAGTATGAATTGGATTGCTCGAGCTGATCGAACAGCGATTGAATATTGCTGTCGACGAACCCGTCCTCGCCCGTGCGTTTAATGAGCTCGAAGCTCAAGCCTGTATTCGGATCGCGGGATGTGAAAGCCTGCGTGAGACCGGGGCCCCGGATGACCGAGGTGTCGAAGCGCATGCCGCGAGCGGTCAGCTCGTCGACCGTGCGCGCCACGTCGTCCACTTCGAGCGCGATGTGAGCGACGCCCGGGCCGTTGGCCTCGACAAGGCGCGAGATTTGAGACTGGGGTTCGGTACCTTGGCACAGAACGAACTTCATCGCTCCGCTCTCCAGCTCGGCCGCCAGCATGCCCGTACGGGCGCCTTGCACGGTACGGCGCCTGACGAGCGTGAAACCGAGAACGGACGTGAAAAGGTGAACCGCCGACTCCAGATCGACAACCGCAAGCGCAACGTGATCGATGGAGCGGTATTGGAGAACCGGTGCTTCGGACTCGTTATCGTTGGCGAAACATGACAGCACATGCCCTTCTGCAGCCATTCGTCGCTCTCCTTGGTAGGGACGATTAGCGGCCCGCTTCTCCGCATGTATAGCGGCGGCGGGGCGACCGCGTCTTTCCAAATATTCAAATAGTTTGAATATTAAGGTCGTCGTTGCTTTGTAAGCCGACCGACGCGGTATTCCATTGAATGGAAGGCTTGCCCAAACACTGCGGCAATTAAGCGGTACCTCGCAAGCACACCGCTTGATATCCCAAGCATCCGCAAGACGGAGCGCATAGTACAACGAAAATTATTAGTGTGTTGGATTTATATGCTTTTTTACACTTCGAGCGCGCTAAGGTATTTGTTTCTTTATGACGTTTCAAGCGGAAAAACTTACAAGTCGCATGATTTCTGGTAAAGCTAAAATCAAAAGACGACAGCAATATCCGATTGGAGGCGGCGCCGACGCTCGCTCAATCGATTCGACTTGCAAATCGGCGGGCGCGTACGTTACCTTTCAATTATGTAAGGTTAGAGTCAAAGTGGTCTATCATGGCGTCCCCCGACCGGCGCGATGGCCGGCCGAGGGACGATCGGAACCCCTAACATGAGGCCTACTGATGGAAGCATTCGTGCATGCGTTGATCGATGGCATTAACGGCATTCTCTGGAACTACGTGCTGATTGCGCTGCTGTTTGGCGCGGGAGCGTGGTTCACGCTGCGTTTTGGGCTGATCCAGCTGCGCGCGCTGCCGCTCGGCATCCGAACGGTCGGCAGCAAAGGCGAGCCGGGCAGCATCACGTCGTTTCAGGCGTTCGCGACCGGCCTCGCGAGCCGCGTCGGCACGGGCAATATCGTAGGCGTTGCCGTGGCGCTGACGGTCGGCGGGCCGGGCGCGATCTTCTGGATGTGGGTGACGGCGCTCCTCGGGATGTCGTCCGCGTTCGTCGAGGCGACGCTCGCACAGATCTTCAAGGTGTCGCATCATGACGGCACCTACCGCGGCGGCCCCGCCTACTACATCCGTACCGGCCTGCGCTCGCGCGGTTTCGGCGTGCTGTTCTCGCTGTCGCTGATCCTCGCGTTCGGGTTCGTCTTCAATGCCGTCCAGGCCAATTCGATCGCCGAGGCACTCCACACGTCGTTCGGCTGGAGCCGGGCGGGGGTGGGTGTCGGCCTCGTCGCATTGGCCGCGCCGATCATCTTCGGCGGGATTCGCCGGATCGCCCGCGTTGCGCAGGTGATCGTGCCGCTCATGGCGACCGGCTATGTGGCGTTGGCCGCGTACGCGGTGGCCACGCATGCGACGATGCTGTCCGACGTGATCTCGCTGATCGTCACAAGCGCGTTCGGTTTCGGGCCCGCGGCCGGCGGCTTGACCGGCTACGCGGTGAGCCAGGCAGCCGCGGTCGGCGTCAAGCGTGGTCTTTTCTCGAACGAAGCGGGGATGGGCAGCGCGCCGAACGCGGCTGCGACGGCGAGCACGCGCCATCCGGTGACGCAAGGGCTGATCCAGATGCTCGGCGTGTTCGTCGACACATTCGTGATCTGCACCGCGACCGCTTTCATGATTCTGCTGTCCGGCCAGTACGAGATCGGCACCGGTATGGAGGGCGGCGCGCTGACGCAGCGCGCGATTTCGAGCTTCGTCGGCGACTGGGGCGGCATGTACATGGCGGTGGCGATTTTCTTCCTGGCGTTTTCGTCGGTGATCGGCAACTACGCGTATGCGGAAGGCAACGTCGAATTCATTACGAAGCAGCGCCGTGCGGTCGTGATCTTCCGGCTCGCCGTGCTGGGGATGGTGATGTTCGGCAGCGTCGGGAAATTGCCGCTCGTGTGGGCGATGGCCGATACGAGCATGGGGCTGATGGCGCTCATCAACCTGATCGCGATCCTCGCGCTCGGCAAGTACGCTCGCGCAGCATGGGACGACTATCGGAAGCAGCGCGCGGCCGGCGTCGCCGAGCCGGTGTTCACGCGCAAAACGATTCCCGCGCTCGACAAGGTGCTCGCGTCCGACGTCTGGGGCGAGCACGGTCCGGTGCCGCGCTGTGCGCGGGCGACGCGCGAGCTGCCAGACGTCGAAGGAGAGCGAGTCGCGTCGTAAGCGCGAGACCGGTGCCGCGCAGAAATCGTGGCGCGCCGGTTGCGCGAAAACCCCGGTGAGCTTGCCTACTGCACCGGGGTTGCTGTCGAGTCGGTCGCTAGGTGCTCCGTACCGACGGATCGCCTACGCGCACGAGATCGTTGAGAGGCATGGTAGTGAAATCCTTCAAGGGCCGCTCTGTTACGCGCATCGAAGTGCAGAGGCTATTCGCCTCTTCCATGTCCCTGGCCGAACTGGCAATTTCGCGTACTTTCGATTGATTGAGGACGAGATCGGCAAGGATGGGAAAGAATAGCGAGGCCAAACATCGAAAAGGCGGCTACCGTTGCCCGATACGTCCTAGTCGCTGTGAGTTTGCATTGGTGCCTTGCTTTTCTTGGCATACGGCTTCTTCATATATAACAGTGCGCCGTTCAACACCGAGTGCGCATATCACGCATGTCTAGTCCGGACCTAAACGCGTACGCTCAGCTGCCATGCAAATGAATGAGGGGATAAACAATGAGTCCTAGGAGGGCCGCGGCAGCCACGATAACCGGTTCCTGAAGTTTCTTGAAGCGCCATAGCAGCGCGATGGTCACGAGGCCGATGGCAAGCGTCGGCACATCGACGATCGAACGCCGAGCGATCACGATCACCGAACCCGTAATAGCGCCGACCGCCGCGGCGGTGATGCCGTCGACGAATGCCTTGACACCCGGCAGATGGCCGTACTTCTTGAAGTACGGCGCGGGGATCACGGTGAACAGATAGCACGGCAAAAAGGTGCCCAGCGCGGCGACGGCGGCGCCCGGCAGCCCCGCGACGAGATAACCGATGAAGCCAACGGTGATGACGACCGGCCCTGGCGTGATCATCGCCACCGCGACGGCATCGACGAACTGCTTGTCGTTCAGCCAGTGATGATCGGTCACGACGCCGCCGTAAAGAAACGGCACGATGGCAAGTCCGGAGCCGAAGACGAACGCGCCGGCCTTCGCGAAAAACACGCCGATCTGCGCAAGCAGCGGCCAGTCGAAGCCCGCGGCGATGCCGCTTGCGGCCGGCAGATGCGCCGCCGCCAGGGCATTGACGCCCCCCTTGTGCAACCACTTGGGCGGAGCGCGCCACAGCCACCCCACTACCCCGCCGGCAATGAAGAGCCATGCAATTTCCGACTCAGTCGCAAAGGTGACGATGGCGAGCGTCAGATAGATCGCCCATAGCAGCTTGTCTTTGCCGACCGTCTTCGTGGTGAGCTTGTGCGCGCTCGTGGCGATGATGCCGACTACCGCGGCGCCCACGCCATAAAACACCGCTTGCATCCATGAAAGTCCGCCGAAGTGGGCGTAGGCCCAGCCGAGGGCCACAACCATGAGAAACGACGGCAAGACGAACGCGACGCCAACGAGCGTGGCGCCCCATATCCGGTAGTGAACGAAGCCGAGGTAGATCGCCAGTTGCGCGGCCATCGGCCCCGGCGCGAGTTGCGCTAGCGTGAGGCCTTCCTTGTAGTCCGACTCGGTGATCCATCCGAGCCGTTCGACGAGGTCGCGACGCATATAACCGGCAAGCGCAACCGGCCCGCCGAAGCCGAGCGTGCCGAGACGCAGCATGTAGCGGACGAGTTGACCCAATGAATAAGCGGGCGCGGCAGCAGTGACGATGCTCACGAACGTCTCCTCGAGTCTTCCTTCGCGTTTGCCGTGAACTGCGTATAGAGCGCGTCCAGCACCGGGCTCACCTGCTCGAGCAATCGATCGTCGTTTTCGATGTGCTGCCGCATGCCCGCCACCACGGCTTCGAACCCGGCAGCCTCCGATGCGGCCGGCCCGCCTATATCGAGCGCATGCACGATTGCGCCGAGCCGCCGCAGCGCCGGATCGCTTTCCAGATCGAAGCTTGCAAGGAGGACCTCGAAGGTCACTCGTTCGTCCACGTGGGTGAATGCCGCGCCGTCGAAGTCGAAACCCAGCGCATCGTCGGGACATGCATCGGGCGACGCCAGCCAAAGGAAACGCGCATGCGTATCGATGAAGCGACGAATGAGCCAGGCGCTTGCCGCGCGATCGACCCAGATCCTCCTGCGCGTAGCCCACGTGCGGCCCTGGTAGTCCTCGCGTTGAAGCCGACGGATGACGCGCTCCGAGGCATGCGGCTCGCCCGGTGAAAGCACCGTATCGACAAGCGCGACGAAGTCTTGCCAGGCCGCCTTCGCCCGCGTCGCGGCATCGTCGGGGAAATAGTCGATGGCTTCGATCGCATCGTAGCCCTTGCGCAGGCGCCGCAACAGGCGCGTCAGCTCGGCGGCCGACTGCCCCGACACGGTTTTGCGCGCCTCGGCCAGCGAGCCCATGAATACGGCGTAATCCCCTTCCCGGTCGAACAGGGTTCTGAATTCTTCTTCTTGGGCTGTGTCGAGACTTGGCGCTCGCAACAGATGCGCGGCGCCGCCGCTTTCCGCTATGGCGCTTGCAACCTCACGCAGCGCGTCCTCGTGCACCTGGTTGTAGGGCAGTAGGTAGACGCCGTCGCGCAGGACCGCACAGCCCTTCGCCTTCAGGGACCGGTAGATGCGCATGCGCGCGGTCGCGTTTTCAGTGGGCAGCGTCAGCACGAGTAGCGACCAAGTCGACAATGATTTCATGTCGACTATGCTACGACGATGTAGATCTTACTACAAGTTAACTTTATGCCTCAGATCGAGCAGGTCGCAGGTCCGCGCCGTTGCGGGGCCCTCGCCGAACGGCACTCCCCGCTTCTGTGTATGATCTCGTCGATCGCGGCGTGCTAGTCGTACCGCCGTTGCGCCAGCGCCGTTTGCGCGTGCGCCCTCCAACGTTTCACGCGAAATCGACATGACGACCCACGATGCGCCGATCGGCGTGTTCGACTCCGGGCTGGGCGGCTTATCCGTGCTCGATGCGATGCGCGCGCGGCTGCCGCGCGAATCGATGATCTACATCGCCGATTCTGGATACGCCCCGTATGGCGAAAAGTCCGATGCATTCATCCGGCAGCGCAGCAAGGCCATTGCCGACTGGCTGGTCGAGCGTGGCGCGAAGATGATCGTCGTCGCATGCAATACGGCGACGACGCATGCCATCGCGCATCTGCGCGAGACGCTGGCGGTGCCGATCGTAGGCGTCGAACCTGGGATCAAGCCCGCGGCATTCGCCACGGCCAGCGGCGTCGTGGGGGTCCTCGCCACGGCGGCCACGCTCAGAAGCGAAAGGCTCAAAGCGCTGATCGCGCAGCACGAGGGACGGTGCCGCTTCATTTGCCAAGCCGGACATGGGCTCGTCGAACAGATCGAGCAAGGCAAGCGGGACGGGGAGATCGTCGGCGATCTGCTGACACGCTATTTGACGCCGATGGTGAGCGCCGGCGCCGATACGGTCATTCTCGGATCGACGCATTACGCGCTGCTTCAGGCTGCGGTGCGGCGTATTTTCGGCGATCGGCTCACGTTGATCGAGAC
>NZ_JBQCHR010000067.1:0-14573 GCF_051954495.1 Trinickia sp. | reverse complement strand
TGCACCGCAAGCCCGCGTCAAGCGCGGCGGACCGTGGACCAAGATGCCCGCGGCCGGGCGCGTGCCGGGCGATCTCGTCGCACTGTCGCTCGGGGCGGGCGTCCCGGCCGACGCCCGGGTCGTGGCGGGCGGGGGCAGCCTCGATCAATCCGCATTGACGGGGGAGTCCGAACCGGCCGACGCGCTGCCCGGCCAACGCGTCTACGCCGGATCGACGGTAAGCCGCGGCTCGATGCAAGCGATCGTGACCGCGACAGGATCGCACACGTATTTCGGGCGAGCCGCGGAACTCGTCAAAGTCGCGCATGCACCCAGCGCCGAGCAACGCGCCATTTTCGAAGCGGTGCGCGTCTTGGCGCTGTTCAACGGGTTCATCGCGACAGGCACGCTGCTCTACGCGTATTCGGTCGGAATGCAACTGCCCGTGCTGCTGCGCGTTGCGATCACGGCTCTACTGGCCACGGTGCCGGTGGCTTTGCCTGCAACGTTTGCGTTGTCGGCCAGTGTCAGCGCGCTCGCGCTGAGTCGATGCGGCGCATTGCTGACGCGGCTGTCCGCCGTTCACGAGGCCGCGTCGATGGATGTGCTCTGCTCGGACAAGACCGGAACATTGACCGAGAACCGGATGAAAGTCGAACGCGTCGTACCGCTTTCAGACCAGAGCGCGGACGAGGTGCTCGCCTATGCCGCGCTGACCTGCGACGAAACGGAAGCGGACCCGCTCGACGCAGCGATCGTTCGGGCCGACGGGCAACCGGCGCGGGCGGGGCTGGGCGTGACCGTCGAACGACGCGTGCCGTTCGATCCGCAAACCAAGGTCGCGCAAGCGTGGGGCAGGCGCAGCGACGGCGGCGTTCTCCATGTCGTGAAGGGGGCTCTTCAGGCCGTCGAAGCCGCAAAAGGTGCGCTGCCGCTGCCGCAGGGGCGCCTTGCGTCAGACGACCTCGCGACGCAAGGCTACCGTGTCATTGCCGTGGCGATCGGCGACGGCGCTGCGCTGCGGCTGATCGGCCTCATTGCGCTCAGTGACCCACCGCGACCCGATGCTCGAGCGCTCATCGGAACGCTTTCCGGACTGGGCATCCGCACCGTCATGGTAACGGGTGACTCCGCGCCGACCGCGTCCGCTGTCGCGCGAAAGGTCGGGTTGCGCGACGCGCCTTGCGTTGTCGACGCTTCTCTGGACGCGTCGAGCCTGTCGCGCTGCGACGTGTACGCGCGCGTCTTGCCCGAGGACAAGTTTCGATTGGTGGAATTATTGCAGGGCACGGGGCGAATCGTCGGGATGTGCGGAGACGGTGCGAACGACGCGCCCGCGCTACGCCAAGCGCAGGTCGGCATCGCCGTGTCCAACGCGACCGACGTGGCGAAAGCCGCCGCCGCGATCGTACTGACGGAGCCCGGGCTCGCCGGCATCGTGGCGACGGTCGATGAGGGGCGACGCGCGCATCATCGCTTGCTGACCTATGCGCTGAACATGCTCGTCAAGAAAGTGGAAGTCGTCATGCTGCTCGCCTTGGGACTTGTCCTTAGGCACGTCGCATGGCTTACGCCCGCGACGATGGTCATTCTGCTCGTGACGAACGACTTCTTGACGATGTCGATTACGACGGATCGTGCAACGCCGTCGCCTTCGCCTTCGGTATGGAACATGAAACGAATCGCGATCGCCGCCGTCGCGATCGGCTTTGCCAAGCTGGCATTTTCGGCGATGGTCGTCGAATACGGCGCGCTCCGCATTGGGCTGCCCGTCGCCGAACAGCAAACGCTGGCGTTCGTGGCCGTCGCCCTCGGCAATCAAGCCGCGCTCTATGTCCTGCGCGAACGCCGGCGGCTCTGGTGCTCGTGGCCCGGGCCTTGGTTGGCCGCATCGTCGGTCGCCGATGTCGGCATCGTGGCGCTTCTGTCGCTCGCCGGAATCGGGATGCACGCGTTGCCTTACGCGCTCGTCGGCGCGGTCGCGCTCGGTGCGGCGGCGTTCGCGCTGATCCTCGATCAACTCAAACTGCCGCTGATGCGTGCCATGGCGATCGGGTGAGGGGCGCTGCGGCGGGACCGTTCGATTTGCGCCGCTTGATCCTCGTCAATGCTTCAAAGCCCCCGCGCTTCTATATTGAATTCATCGTTTCGTCGCGCATTTCATTCGATGAATTCGCAACGCATTCATTGTTCGGATCTCGGGAGGCCGCAATGTCGTCATCAACAACAATCAAGTCCGCGGTCTCAACCGCATTGGGCGTCGTGTTCGTCATCGCGACCGCTATCGGCGGTTCTTCCTCCGCATTGGCGCAAACGCCCGCCGGCGGTTGCCCTGGCGGCGGGTACGGCTACGGCCCGGGCCCGGGCATGATGGGCGGAGGGTTCGGCGCGGGAATGATGGGCGGCGGCTACGGCCAAGGGCGCGGGATGATGGGCGGGGGGTACGGCTACGGCGGAGGCCCGGGCATGATGGGCCTCGGTGTCGGATGGGTCGACGCGCTAGGCCTATCCGACGATCAGAAAACGAAAATCAACCGCATCCAAGATGAAACGCGCCGTTCGCATTGGGCGCTGATGGGCACCATGATGGATCAACAAGCCAAATTGCGCGACCTATACGAGGCGCCCAAGCGAGATTCCGCCGCCATCGACGATACCTATAAATCGATCGGCGACTTGCGTCAAAAAATGATCGATTCGTCGATCGAGGCACGCAAGCGGATGGAGGCGGTCCTGACCAGCAAGCAGATCGATAAGCTGCGCGCCTACCGCGATCAGGATCGCTGGGACTGGTAAGCGCACCCGCAAAAAAAAGGCCGAACGAATCGTTCGGCCAAATCGCCTCGTCAGTCGGAGTCGAGAGCGGATGCTTCCGCGAAGAAGGTGGGGGCGGCCGGGCGATGATGCGCCCGGTACGCCGCCCGGAAAATGTCGAGCGGCCTTCGGGCTCAGCGCACGCGCCGGCTGCGGCGCAGATGGTCGAACAAGACGGCCAGCAGCAGGATGCCGCCTCGGATCAGGTACTGGTAGAACGTCGGTACGTTGAGCAAGCTCATCGCATCTTGCACAGAGCCCATGATGAGCACGCCGACGAGCACGCCCGAGATGGTCGCCACGCCGCCGGTCAACGACACCCCGCCCAGCACGCAGGCCGAGATCACGCCGAGCTCCAGACCCACCGAGGTTTTCGGATCGCCCAGGCTCATGCGCGAGGCGAGCATGACGCCGGCGAAGCCGGTGACCAAGCCTTGCAGCACGAAAACCAGCACTTTGATACGCGTGACGGGCAAGCCCGCGAGAAGGGCGGCTTCGCCGTTGCCGCCCACGGCCAGTACGTTCTTGCCGAACACCGTCTTGCGCAAGATGAAGCCGAACACGACGAAGCCGACGATATTGCTCCAGATCGGGTACGAGATACCGAGGAACGAGCCGCCGCCCAGGTCGAAGAAGCGCTCCTCGGAGATCATCACGGCGTCGCCGTTGGAAACGATGAACGCGAGGCCGCGCACGACTTCCATCATGGCGAGCGTGACGATCAGCGAATTGATGCGGTAACGTGCGACGAGCACGCCGTTGACGAGACCGACGGCGCCGCCGGCGAGCACGCCCACGGTTACTCCGAGCAGCACGCTATGCGTCGCCGTAATGATGGTGGAGGCGACGACGCCGGAGAACGCCACGATCGAAGCAACCGAAAGATCGACTTCGCCGAGCGCCAGCACGAACATCATCGTGACGGCGATGGAGCCGATCAGCGTGACCGATAGCAGCAGGCCCTGCATGTTGCGGCTCGTGAGGAAGTCGGGCACGGTAAAGCAGAGCACGACGAACAAAATCGCGAACACCATGACGATGCCGGACTTGTTCATCACGCGCCACAGTTTGGCCGCATAGGCTGCCGGACCGCTCGGCGCGGCCTGCGAAAGGGTTTGAGGTTGTTGCATGGTCTCGTCTCGTTCGTTGCCGCTTGCTCGGCGGCCGGAAAATCGTTACTGCTGGAAAATCGTCTGCACGACTACGTGAATGCGGTGCGTCAGCGCGGCAGCGCAAGCTTGATCAGCTGATCGGGCGTTGCCTGCGACTTGGGCAGATCGCCCACGATCGCGCCTTCCTTCATGACGATGATGCGATCGGCCACGCCGATCACTTCGGCCAGGTCGCTCGAAACCATGAGCACCGTGCGGCCCGCTTCCGCCAGCCCGTAAAGCAACTCGTAGATCTGCGCTCGAGCGCCCACGTCGATGCCGCGCGTGGGTTCGTCCATGAGGAACACGTCGATTTGTTCGGCCAGCCACCGCGCCAAAATCACCTTCTGCTGGTTGCCGCCCGAGAGCGTGCCGATCGCGGTATCGCCATTGCGCGTTTTGATCGACAGTTTGCCGATGTATTCGTCCGTCAGCTCGCGCTCGCGCCGCTCGTTGAGCAGCCATCGCGCGAAGCTCGAATGGCGCCGCGCGCTGATGTTCATGTTGTCGGCCACCGACGCGATCGCGACGATGCCTTCCTGCTTGCGGTCTTCGGGGCACAGTGCGATGCCCGCGCGCACGGCGTCGCGCGGCGTGCTAAAGCGCATCCGCCGTCCCTCTAGCTCGATATGGCCTTCGTTCGGCCGCACGGCGCCGCAGATGAGCTTCATCAGCTCGGAGCGGCCGGCGCCCACGAGTCCGAAGAAGCCGAGAATTTCGCCGCGGCGCGCGCTGAACGAGACCGGCTCGGACAAGCCAGGCCCGAGCAGGCCCTTCGCCTCGATGCGCACCTCGCCGGCCTCGCGCGGGCGGTAGCCGTAGACATCCTGAATCGAGCGCCCGACCATCGAGCTGATCAAGCGATCGCGCTCCAAGCCGTCGACCGATTCGAATGTTTCGATCGAGTGGCCGTCGCGGAACACCGTGACGCGATCGCAAAGCTCATACACTTCATCCATCCGGTGCGTGACGTAGATGATCGCGCGACCTTCCTGCCGCAAGCCGTTGATGATCTTGAACAGCTGAACCGTTTCGCGGGCCGAGAGCGAGCTCGTCGGTTCGTCGAAAGCGATCACGCGCGCATCGCGCATCAACGCCTTGCCGATCTCGATCATTTGACGTTGTCCGATCGAGAGGTCCTTCACTTGCGCGCGCGGATCGATGCGCTCGCCCAAACGTTCTAGCGTCTCGGTGGCGCGAGCGATCAGCTCGCGCTCGCCGAGCACGCCGAAGCGGCTCGGCAATTGCCCGAGCATCAGGTTTTCGGCGACGGTCAACTCCGGAACCAGATGCAGTTCCTGATAGATGATCGCGATACCGGCTTCGATCGCCGCCTTCGTCCCGGAGAAATGCTGCTCGGTCCCGCCGAGCTTCAAGGTGCCCGCTTCGGGCACGTTGACGCCCGAGAGCACCTTGAGCAGCGTCGATTTGCCGGCGCCGTTCTCGCCCATGAGGCCGTGCACTTCTCCGGCGCGTACCGCGAACGACACACGATCGAGCGCGCGCACCCCCGGAAAACTGACGGTGATGCCGTCCAACTGCAGATAAGGCGAGGCCGCATCGGCCTTCGCCGAATGGGTAGGGCCCGCGCCCGCCGCTACGATGTCGTTCGCGTCATGCATGACGTTTAAATCCCCAGTTCCTTACGAACGGCGAGCCAGTTCTCGCGCGTCATCAGCTTGCCCGTGGTTTGCGTATCGGCCGGCGGCTGCTTGCCCGTCTTGATCCACTGCACGAGGTTCTCGGTGCTCTCCTTGCCGTGGTTCGTCGAGCTGACCGCGATCGTGCCGTAGAAGCCCGTCGGCTCCTTCTTCTGGAATTCAGCGAAGGCTTCGCCCGCGCCGTTGATGCCGACACCGATCACGTCGGACGACGGAATGTGCAGCTGCTCCGTCGCACGCACGCCGCCGAGCACCGATTCCTCGTTCAGCGCGAAGATCACCCACTTCTTGATGTTCGGGTGCTTGGACAAAACGGGGGAGGTGGCCACGAAGCCGCCTTCGTCGTCGGTCGTCTTCTGCGGCGCGTCGAAGATGTTGTCCTTCTTGAAGCCGTTTGCCAGCAGCGTTTGCGTGGCGCCGTCGGTGCGCAGCTTGGCCGTGGGCAGTTCGTAGTCGGAGATGCGGATCGCGCCGACTTCCTCGGGCTTCCAGCCGCGACGCTTCATCTCGTCGGAAATGGCTTGGCCCACTTGGTTGCCGATCTTGAACGCGGACATGCCGAGGTGAGGCACGTCGGCCAGCGGCTTACCCGACGAATCGACGAGCTGATCGTCCACCGTCACGAACTTCATGTTGTACTTCTTGGCGCGCGCTTGAATGGCCGGTCCAAGGCGAACGTCGGGCGCGCAAATCACGAAGCCCTTTGCGCCTTGTGCGCCGAGGTTGTCGATCGCGCTGAGCACGCGTTCGCCATCGGGGGTGCCGATATTGACGACGGAGAAGCCTTCGCTCTTGCCGAGCGCGGTGGCGGCCTTCTGTTCGTTGATGAACCATGCCTGCTCAGGCATCTTCACGAGGAAGCCGACCTTCAGGGGCTCGTCCGCATGGACGGCGAACGAGGCCGCCAAAGGGGCGGCCAAAATCGCGGCCATCGCGGCGCGCAACGTGAAGCGGCGAAGCTTGCTGGTCATACTAGTCTCCTTCTTGTCGGTCGCTGCGGACCGTGTTGTGATTCGAAACGAATCGTCGAACTGCATGGCGAAAAACGTTAGTACTACTAACTAACCCGTTACGTGTCGCACGAAGCGGACAATTTCCGTTCGTGCGAAATCTCTATTCGATGAACGCTTCGACGATTTCCCGTCGTCCAAGCAGGAACGCGTCCGCAACCAGGCTGAGCGGCCGCACGTCGACATCGCTTTCGCGACGCTCGATCAGATCGCGCCAGTGACTGTAGAGCGACGGATATTCGTGCACCGAGCCGAGCGCCACTTCGCGCTCGTCGATGTGCAGCCGGTTGCCGCCCTGCGAAAGCGTCAGCGTGCCGTCGGCCGTTCGCACCTCGATTTCCCACAATTCCTGCGGCCCGTGGCGCCAATCGAATTCCACGTGCACCGGCACGCCGGCCGTATCGAACAATTCGAGATCGGCCGCGATCGGCATGTGGCGATTGGCCGGAATGCTCAAGGTGGACGACACGAGCGCGACTTCACGCGGCAAGATGCGCGTCACGATGGAGAGCGCATTGATGCCCGGGTCGAACACGCCCAAGCCGCCCGGTTCCCAGATCCATGCTTGCCCCGGGTGCCAGCGGCGCACGTCTTCTTTCCAGCGCACGTGCACCGAGCGCATTTCCTGCGTGGAAAGCCACGTGCGGGCGGCTTCGACGCCGAGGGCGTGCCGCGAATGCCAGCTTGCGAAAAGCGTGCGGCCGACCGTGCAGGCGATTTCGTCCAGCGCACGCACCTCGCTCAAGCACGCGCCGGGCGGCTTTTCGAGCATGACGTGCTTGCCTGCCGCCAGGGCGGCGCGCGCCTGCGCGAAGCGCGGCTGCGGGGGCGAGCACAGCGACACGGCCTGGACTTGCGGCTCGGCCGCGAGCAGAGCTTCGATCGTCGGATAGTTGCGCACGCCTTCGACGGTGGCGTTGCGGCTCGCGCAAGCAATGAGTTCGAAGCGCGGATCGGCCGCGATGGCGGGCAAATGCTGGTCGCGGGCGATCTTGCCGATACCGACGAGCGCGATGGGAATTCGTTTCATTTCCGCTCCCGGGCTCACCGGCCCCAACGCAGCGCCAGCGGGTTCGCCTCGCGCGCCAGTTCGAGCAATTCGGCGCGCGTGGCCGGCGCCAGCGCTTCAAGGGGATGACGCACTGCGTCGCTCTTGATCACGCCGCCTTCCATCATGACCGTTTTGGCGGCCCGCAAACCGCATTGGCGGTTCTCGTAGTTGATGAGCGGCAGAATGCGCGCGTAGCCGGCGCGCGCTTCGTCGCGGCGGCCCGCCCGGTAATCGTCGAATACCGTGCGGATCAGATCGGGCAGCAGCGCGCTCGACATCGTGCCCGTTGCGCCAGCGTCCAGATCGGGCAGCAGCGTGATGGCTTCTTCGCCGTCGAACGGCCCCTCGATCGTGTCGCCGCCCGCCGCGATCAGCGCACGCAGCTTAGCTGCCGCCTGCGGCACTTCGATCTTGAAGTAGCGCACGAGCGGCAATTCGCGCGCGACGCGCGTGAGGAACGGAATGCTCAGCGTGACGCCGGAAAGCGGCGCATCCTGGATCATGACGGGGATATTCGCCGTTTGCGCGACTTGCGCGAAAAAGTCGAACATCGAGTTCTCGTCGGTGCGCAGCGTCGCGCCGTGGTACGGCGGCATCAGCATGACGATGCTCGCGCCGGCCGCGGCGGCACGCTTGGCGCGCTCGGCGGCGATGCGCGTGCTGAAGTGGCTGCACGTCACCATCACGGGCACTCGGCCCGCCACATGGGACAAGCTCAAGTCGACGAGCACGTCGCGCTCCGCGTCGGTCAGAACGAACTGCTCGGAGTAGTTCGCGAGAATGCAGATGCCGTCGACGCGCTGATCGATCATGCAGTCCAGCACGCGGCGCTGGCCGTCGAGATCGAGTTCGCCGGATTCGGTAAACGGCGTCGGTGCGACGGGGAAGACGCCCGAAAACGGGCGGGTCGAAGCGGTCACTATTCGTACTCCTAATAAAAACTATCCAAGCATGCGCTGTCGCCGCATCAGCCGCGCGCGCAATCCGAGGGAGGCCGCGCCGCCGTGCTCGTCGCTCGCGTCGCGCTTCGCGTCGCGACGCTCCGCGCTGCTGCCGAGCCCCGATCCGTTCGACTTGCGCTTGGCCGCTTGCCGCTCGATCACGCGCTGCAGCAGGCAGAAGACGCAGAGCAGGGCGCCGATCACGATGCGCGTCCACCACGAGCTGAGCGTGCCGTCGAACGTAATCAGCGTTTGGATCGTGCCGAGCACGCCCACACCGAACACCGAGCCGACGATATAGCCGACGCCGCCCGTCAGCAGCGTGCCGCCGATCACGCTCGCCGCGATCGCATCGAGCTCCATGCCTTGTCCTTGCAGGCCGTAGCCCGACAGCACGTAGAGCGTGAACACGAGCCCGCCGAGCGCCGAGCACAAGCCGCCCAGCGCATACACGCCGATCTTCGTCTTGGCGACCGGCAAACCCATCAAGAGCGCCGATTTCTCATTGCCGCCGAGCGCGTAGACGTTTCGGCCGAACCGCGTGAAATGCGCGACGTAGATCGCGATCGCCAGCGTGACGAGGGCGATGATCGCACCGGCGTTGAGCGCGCCGCTGCCGATCGGCAGGCTGTAGCTCGCCACCGCGTGAAACGAGCGCTCATCGATCGTGATCGATTGCGTCGTAATCAAAAAGCAAGCGCCGCGTGCGAGGAACATGCCGGCCAGCGTAACGATGAACGGCTGCAGGCGCAGGTAGTGAATCAAAGCGCCCATCGCCGCGCCGTAGGCCGCGCCGATCGCCAGCACGAGCGGGGCCACGGCCCAGATCGGCCAGTGCCAGTTTTGGGCGCAGACGGCGCAAACGATCGTCGTGAAGGCCACGACCGCGCCGACCGATAGGTCGATGCCGCCCGACAAAATCACGAACGTCGTGCCGATGGCCACGATGAGCAGGAACGAGTTGTCGACGAGCAGGCCGAACAGCACCTGCAGCGAACCGAAGCCCGTATACATGAACGAGCCGAAGCCGAACAACGCGGCGAACAGCACGATCGTGACGACGATCGGCAACGTGCGCGGGTCGAGTAGGCGGCGAAGGAACGCGCTCATTGCACCTCCGTGCGGGCGCGGGTGGACGACAAGGGCGAGCTCATGCGCTTGAGCAGCCCGGTGATAAGGTCACGTGCGCGATCGGACTGAATGACGCACACCACCAGCACGACGATTGCCTTGACGACGAGCGTGGCTTCGGGCGGCACACCGATCGAATAAGTCGTATACGTGAGCGTCTGGATAATGAGTGCGCCGAGCACCGTTCCCGCCAGCGAGAAGCGTCCGCCCGCGAGCGACGTGCCGCCCAGCGTCACGGCCAAGATCGCGTCGAGTTCGAGCAGCAAGCCCGCATTGTTGCCGTCGGCGCTGCGCACGTTCGAGCTCGTCAAAATGCCCGCGATGGCCGCCGTGAGGCCGCAAAACACGTAAATGCCGAACATGATCGCGCTCGAGCGCAAGCCGACCAGGCGCGCCGCGACCGGATTGACGCCGATCGCCCGCACGAGCAGCCCGAGGGCGGTGCGGTTCACGAGCAGCGACGTCAATACGACGACCGCCAGCGCGATCCAAATGGCGCAGGGCACCATGGCGATGAAGCCGTCGCCGAGCCGCAAGTAGCCGCGTGCGCCGATGGGAATGATCTGCCCGCCGGTCAGCAACTGGGCCACACCGCGTCCGGCCACCATGAGGATCAGCGTCGCGATGATCGGCTGCATGCCCACCAAGGCGACGAGCAGTCCGTTCCATGCTCCGGCGAGCAGGCCCACCCCGAGGGCGGCCGCGAGCGCCACGCCGACGCGCGAGGGATCCTCGGCCAGCAAGATCGCTGCGGCGGCGCCCGCGATGGCTACCACCGTGCCCACCGAAATGTCGATGCCGCGTACGGCGATGACGAGCGTCATCCCGAGCGAGACGACGACGAGCGGCGCGGCGCGGTTCAGGATGTCGATGGGCGCGCCGAACAGATGCCCGTCGAGGATGGTGATGGCCAGGAAGTCGTGCCGATGGGCGACGTCGAGCGCGAACAGCAGAACGAGCGTGACGACGGGCCACAGCAGGGGATGGCGCGCGACGCTCTGCAACCAGCGCGAAATCATGCTTCGCCTCCCGCGATGAGTCGATAGACGGCGTGCTCGTCGAGCGCATCGCCCGAGAGTTCGGCCACTTTGCGGCGGTCGCGCAGCACCGCGATGCGGTCGCTCACGCGCAGTACCTCAGAGATCTCCGACGAGATCAGCAAGATACCGAGCCCTTTTGCGCACAGCTGCATAACGCGCTCCATGATTTCGAACTTCGCCGCGACGTCGATGCCGCGGGTGGGCTCGTCCAGAATCAGCATCTTCGGATCGATCGCGAGCCAGCGCGCGAGCACGACCTTCTGCTGATTGCCGCCCGAAAGCAATTCGATCGGCTGCTCGATATCGCGCGCGCGAATGCCCAGCGCTTTCATATAGTGCTCGGCGATGCGCTTTTCCTTCGCGCGGCCGAGCGGACGCCACCAGCCTAGACGTGCCTGGAGCGCCAGCACGATGTTCTCGCGAATCGACAGCGCCGCGACGATGCCTTCCTTCTTGCGGTCTTCGGGGCAATAGCCGATTCCGTGCTTCACCGCGTGGCGCGGCGAGCCGAGCTTGACGCTTTTCCCGTCGACGGTCACGGTGCCCGTATCCGCGCGATCCGCGCCGAACAGCAGCCGCGCCGTTTCCGTGCGTCCCGAGCCGAGCAGGCCGGCCAGGCCGACGATGCGGCCGGGCTCGAGGGTCAGGTCGATCGGCTGCACGGCGCCGCGCCGGCCCAAGCCGCGCATGTCGAAGCGAGGCGAGCTGTGATCGGCTGCCGTGCCTTGGCCCGCTGCTGCGCGCGTGCGCTCGGCGGCCACCGGCACATCGCCCACCATCTTGCGTACGAGCTCGTCGACGGGCAGATCCTTCGCCAGATATTCGCCTTCGCGCTCGCCGTTGCGCATGACGGTGATGCGATCGGAGATCGCATACGTCTGTTCGAGGAAGTGCGTGACGAACAGGATCGCGATACCCGATTGCTTCAAATTACGCAGGACATCGAACAACTTCGAGACTTCGGAGTCGTCCAAGCTCGACGTGGGTTCGTCGAGAATGAGCACGCGCGCGTCGACGCTCACCGCGCGGGCGATCGCCACCATTTGCTGCACGGCGATCGGATAGGTGTCGAGCGATTGCGTGACGTCGAGCGAAATATTCAGTTGAGCGAGCGCTTCTTTCGCGCCCGCATGAATCGCCTTCCAATCGATCGCGCCGCGGCGCCGCGGCTGGCGGCCCGCAAAGATGTTTTCCGCGACCGAGAGGTTGGGGCAGAGATTGACCTCTTGGTAAAGCGTGCGAATGCCGGCCGCCTCGGCTTCGAGCGGCGCGGCGAATCGCACGCTGCGACCGTCGACGCGGATTTCGCCCGCGTCGTGCGAATGAACGCCGGTCAGCACGTTGATGAGCGTGGATTTGCCCGCGCCGTTTTGGCCCATCAACGTATGCACCTCGCCGGCGTACAGGCGGAAGTCGACGTTGCGCAGCGCGTGCACGCCCGGGAACGACTTGGTCAAGCCGAGCGTTTCGAGTACGAGAGGGCCAGTCATGGGCATCGCTCGCTAAGGTCCGTTAGATCCGATGAATCAATACTTGCGCTGCGGCAGGACTTGCGCCGCGACGTTCATCGGGAACACGGTCTCGTTCGTGACGATCCGCTTGGGCAGCGTCTTGCCGGCGACGATATCCTTGACGGCGCTCATCAGCTGCGGCCCGAGCAGCGGGCTGCACTCGACGTCGACGTTGATCTTGCCCGCGATCATCGCTTGGAAGCCGCCCTTGGTGGCATCGAACGAAACGACCTTGGGTTCGGTGCCCGGTTTCATGCCGGCTTCTTCCATTGCCTGGATCGCGCCGAGCGCCATGTCGTCGTTATGCGCGTACACCACGTTGATCTTGTTGCCGTAAGTCTTGGCGAACGCTTCCATCACTTGCTTGCCGCCGGCGAGCGTGAAGTCGCCGCTTTGCGAAGCGATGATCTTGAACTTCGGATCGTTCTTGATGATTTCCATCAGGCCCGCATGACGATCGTTCGCCGGGGCGGAACCCACCGTGCCTTGCAGCTCGGCGATATTGATCGGGCCCGGGTTGTCCTTGTACTCGGTTTCGAGCCAACGGCCTGCGCGACGACCTTCTTCGAGGAAGTCCGAGCCGATCATCGTGACGTAGAGCGACTTGTCCTTCACATCGATGTTGCGATCGGTCAGCACGACCGGAATGTGCGCCTTCTTCGCTTCTTCCAGCACCGGCTCCCAGCCCGATTCGACGACAGGGGAGAAAGCGATCACGTCGACCTTCTGCGCGATGTACGAACGGATCGCGCGGATCTGGTTCTCTTGCTTTTGCTGCGCGTCGGAAAACTTCAGATTGATGCCCGCATCCTTCGCGGCCTGTTTGACCGACACCGTATTCGCCGTGCGCCAAGCGCTTTCGGCCCCCACCTGCGCGAAGCCCAGCGTGATCTTCTTATCTTCCGCGTGGCTGTCCACGACCATCGACATCGCCACCGTCAATCCGAGCAATGCGTTCAGCGCCAACCGTACTTTGCGTCCCATGCTTGTCTCCGTTTGTCCTTGGTGTTACTTGGTTTTGATACATCGAACGAGCTACTGAAAGGGGTGCGCGCCGTCGCCGTTCTTGCCCCCGTCGGGCGCGTCAACTTCTAAATAGCCAAACTATAAGCATGGTGAACCCCCGAATCGATTAGCGTTTTCCCCAGATTCGCGGGGTCAATAGTCATGCTATTTCTACGTCTCGCTGGTGAAAATACCGCGCGGATCGCGCGCGAACCTGCCAATATATGGGAAACGGCCGTCGCCCGATGAACCGTAACAGTCATCTTACGATGATTGACGGCCTGAGCAAGACAAACCCTAATCGTTTTACTATATGAGCCTCACAGAGGCATAGCGCAATGACAGACAAACCCCGCAAGCTTCGCTCCGCCCAGTGGTTCGGTACGGCCGACAAGAATGGCTTCATGTACCGCAGCTGGATGAAGAACCAGGGCATCCCCGATCACGAGTTCCAGGGCAAGCCGATCATCGGCATCTGCAACACCTGGTCGGAGCTGACGCCTTGCAACGCGCACTTTCGCAAGCTCGCCGAGCACGTGAAGCGAGGCGTGTTCGAGGCCGGCGGCTTTCCTGTCGAATTTCCGGTGTTCTCGAACGGCGAATCGAATCTGCGCCCGACGGCCATGTTCACGCGCAATCTGGCGAGCATGGATGTCGAGGAGTCGATCCGCGGCAATCCGATCGATGCCGTCGTGCTGTTGGCCGGATGCGACAAGACCACCCCGGCGCTGCTCATGGGGGCGGCCAGCTGCGACGTTCCGGCCATCGTCGTGAGCGGCGGGCCGATGCTCAACGGCAAACATGAAGGCCGCGACATCGGTTCGGGCACCATCGTGTGGCAACTGAACGAGCAGGTGAAGGCCGGAAAGATTTCGCTCCACCAATTCATGGCCGCGGAAGCCGGGATGTCGCGCTCGGCGGGCACCTGCAATACGATGGGCACGGCGTCGACCATGGCGTGCATGGCCGAGGCGCTGGGTGTGACGCTGCCGCACAACGCGGCGATTCCCGCCGTCGATTCGCGCCGGTACGTGCTCGCGCACCTGTCGGGTATGCGCATCGTCGAAATGGCGCTGGAAGACCTGCGGCTCTCGAAGCTGCTCACGCGCGAAGCGTTCGAAAACGCGATTCGCGCGAACGCCGCCATTGGCGGCTCGACCAACGCAGCGATTCACTTGAAGGCGATCGCGGGCCGTATCGGCGTGCAACTCGAACTCGACGATTGGACGCGTATCGGGCGCGGCACGCCGACGCTCGTCGATTTGCAGCCGTCGGGCCG
>NZ_JBQCHR010000066.1:0-21565 GCF_051954495.1 Trinickia sp. | reverse complement strand
ATGAAAAAGATTGCCAGGCCCGAAGGGCGCGCGCCGGGTAAACGACTACAGCAGGTTCTTTCTCGGCGGCGGTACGGCGCACATCGTCCCGCGCTCTGGCCGCACCGAGCGATCGAATAGGTTCGGATGTCGACTAGACATCCATATCCGCGCCGTTATCGCTAAACGCATCGATCCCCGCCTCCGGCCGCCCGTCATGCGACAAGATCGCGGCGAACCATCGGCTGCTCTCGAATTGCGCGGTGGTGATCATGATCAACATGGTGAGCGGGGTCGCGAGCAGCGCACCCCAAACGCCCCACAGCAGCGTCCAAATACCCAGCGCAAGCAGCCCTGCGATCGGATCGATGTTCTGACCTTTAGCCTGCAGCCTAGGCAGGATGAAGTTGTGGGCCACGATGAAAATCGCTTCGATGGACACGAATACCGCGATGCCGTGCCACGCCGCGGAAAACTGCGCGAATGCGGAAAGCGCGGGCAACGCGCTGGCGATCAGCGGTCCGACGACAGGAATGAACGCAAGGATGAAGGCCGTCGCGCCCCAGAACGCCGTGCCTTTCACGCCGAAGGAGTAGCATGCGCCGGCAACGGCGATTCCGATCGTTCCATTGATCGCGAACTGCACGTTCATATAGCTTTGGATGCTGCTTGTAATGTGAACGATGATCGCTCGCTGCCTCGCCGCTCGCGCCGCATGGCGCGCGAGAATCTCGATTTTCGGATTGTCCTCGGCGTTGGGCACCGCCAGCATGAAAATCGCGATCAGCAGGGTCAACGAGATGATCTCCATCGGCTCATTGATGCTCGAAGCCAACCACTGGACAAGGCCCGACGAGTCGATGTGGCTGATGGCCCTGCTGAAAAATTTCGCACCCCTCATGCCGGTCGCGTGTGCGATTCGCAGCGACTCGCTATCGAGCCGCGAAACGATGACGGGCACTTGACGAATCACCGAGCCCACGCCTTCCGCGAGGACATAACAGATCACCACGATGAACGCGCCCATGAGCGCGCCGATCCCCACCCGCACCACCCATAGCGGCGCCTTGGGCAGCATGCGCGAAGTCGACGTGACGATCGCATCGCCCCATATTCGCAGCAATGCCGCGAGAAAGAACGGGACCAGCACGGGTTGGAGATAGTGCACAAGCGCCATGCCGGCAGCAACGCCCGTGACGGTTGTTGCCACCGCGGACGGTGTAGTTGAATTGGCCATTGTCGGAAGCGCTTTTCAATCGCTGCGATCATACCGCGAGCGCGAGAGCCCTGCCTTCAACAGGCCGCCTGGGAACTGCTCTGCGCGCCTGCCCGGATCGATGCTGCCGCTGACCCTACTCGAGCTCCAGCGCGTTCTCGACCAACGCGTCGATCGTCCCGTCATGCCGAAATCCGGCTGCTATCGCGCGGTGGTCGACCAAAGGCGGTTGCCGGCCGAAGACCCGCTCGATCCAATCGACCGGCGCGTAGTCGATCGTGAACGAACCGAAGCGCCGGACCAGCGCATCGACGATCGCTTCGACCGACAGATGCAGAACCGGCGGCGTCCAGACTCGGCTCGCATGCAAGCCTTCTTGAGACAAGCGTGCGGCGTGCAGCAGATTATCGATGCAGCATCCGCGCGACATCCACCATGCGGTCGCCGACGGGGAGACGGGGCATGTATAGGCTCGACGTTGCTGCGCCATACGGAAAATCTGACTCATGAAGGCCGAGCCATGGCCCGAAGACAGTTGCGGGCGCGCGACGATTCCCGGCAGGCGCAACGAACGCCCATCCAGCTTGCCGCGCCGCGTCCAGTCCGCAAGAACCAGTTCGCCGATCAACTTGTGCGTGCCGTAACTGATCGTCGGCCGTGCCGCGGTGTGCTCGTCCATCGCCGCCGGCAATGAATCCCCGTACACGGCAACGCTGCTCGCGAAGACAACGCGCGCGGCACACCCATGCCTCGTCATTTGCTCAGCCAGGCGCTCGAACAGCGCCAGCGTACCCCGCAGATTCACTCGATCGCCTTCGGCGGGTTCGGCTTCCGCCTGCGCGCCGGGCAGACTGGCCAGGTGAAAGACGACGTCGACGGCTTTCGATAAAACTGGCTCGAGCATTTCCGGGCGACCGAAATCGCCGGCAAGTTCGGTGATGCGTACCTGACCGTGCATCCCGTCGGAGGGCCGGCCACCGAACGTCCTGTCGACCAGGAGTAGCTCCGACACGTCGCCAGCGTCGGCGATACCCTCGCGCAATAATCGCGCGACAAGTGCAGTGCCGACGAATCCGCTAGCGCCGGTCACCATCACTCGCATGGCCGAGGCTCCTGCACGCCTGGAGACGGTGCGCGCACCACCCGTTGATCGATCGCGCCAAACGGTGCTTGCCCCGAATCGTCGCGGGCCGTCATCCTGACTCGATCGCCGAAGCGCATAAACCCCGTGCGTGCCCCGCCCTCGTCGATCATCTCGATGACACGGCGCTCGGCAATGCATGCGGATCCCGCATCGCGACCGACGTTGGACACCGTTCCGGATCCGACGATCGTCCCCGCCGAAAGCCTGCGCGTGCGTGCAGCATGAGCGATGAGCTCACCGAAGCCGAAGTTCATCTCGCGGCCATGCGGATGACCGAACCAGCGATCGTTCCATTCGACATTGAGCGTCAAATGAACACGGCCATCGCGCCAGTGCTCGCCGAGTTCGTCGGGCGTAACGGCAACCGCGGCAAAACTCGTGGAAGGCTTGGCTTGCAGGAACCCAAAGCCCGTCTTCATCTCGCGCGGGCCGAACGCGCGCAGGCTCCAGTCGTTCAATTGCACGATCAACCGGATCCGTCGCATCGCGTCGGATGCCGACGCGCCCATCGGCACGGACGCGACGATCACGCCGAACTCGCCTTCGAAGTCGATGCCGTCGGCCTCATCGGGCATGGGCACATCGCTGGCCGGGCCGAGGAAATCGTCGCTCGCGCCTTGATACATGACAGGCACCGTATCGAACTCGGGAATCGGCGGCGTATTGAACGCCTGCTCCATCAAGCGGCCGTGATTGAGAAACGCGGAAGCGTCGCACCACTGCGGGCTGCGCGGCAACGGCGCGGCGCACGCCGATGGGTCGAACGGCAGAGCGTCGGGCATGCAGCCGGCGTTCAGTGCGTCGTACCGCGCCTGCAGGCTGGGGGCGACTTCGTCCCATCGTTCGAGCGCATCGAGCAGGGTGGCGGCGATCGGCGATGCCGGGACGGCATGCCGCAGATCGCGCGACACGAGCATCAAGCGGCCTTGCGCGCCGCTATCGGGCAGCGTGGCGAATTTCATCGTGCGGCTCCCTGTGTATGCTGCGCAGGCTGGATGTTCGCCGCGAGGGCTGCGGCGATCGCAGGATCGTACGTGCCGTCGATCAGGACGAACAGCATTCGGCACGGGCGGCCGGAACGATTGGCCCAGGCGTGGTTCGTGCCACGCTGAATCACTACGCTGCCCGGCGCCAGCGCAACTTCTGCATCGTCGAGAATCAATGTCATTTCGCCTTCGATCACCACGCCGTAGTCGATCGACTCCGTGCGATGCATCAGCGGATGCGGCGAATCGGGCGTGACGGTGGACGCATCGGCGTCGCCGATCTGACTGAACGCAGCGCGCATCTTCGTCGCGCCATGTGCGAGCAATTCCGGCGTGTCCGGCGGAATATCGACGAAGCGCATTCGCGTACCGTGCTTCGGCGGCGGCAACATCAGCCCACCCGTCGTCGGATCCGGACCGTTGCTTACGGCCGCCGGCGTCTCCGACGTACTCCACACTTCATGAAAGAGCGTACCCGGAATCGCGGCGATCTCCACCACGGTAGGCAGCGGCCCATCGCATGCGAGAACCGCGCGGCCATCCGCGTCGTGACCGGTCACCACTCGACGTATCGCCGGAAAGCTCATGCTGCTGCCCCCGTGTCGTTAGCGTCGAAAATCGCCACCGCGCGGGTCCATCCCGCCGAGGCGCCCCGAATCTTGTGAGGGAAACAACTGACCATGAAGCCTATCGGCGGCAATGCTTCGAGGTTGTGCAGCTTCTCCAAATGGCAATAGCCGATGTCGCGCCCTGCCTTGTGCCCTTCCCAGATCAGCGACGTATCGCCTGTCTGCGCAATCTTCTTCGCGGTGTACGAGAACGGCGCGTCCCAACTCCAGGCATCGGTGCCCGTCAGACGAACGCCGCGCTCCAGCAGATACATCGTCGCCTCGTACCCCATGCCGCAGCCCGCATTGACATAGTCGCCGTGCCCATAACGCGAACCGGCCCGCGTGTTTACGACGACGATATCGAGCGGTTGCAACGTATAACCGATGCGCCCCAACTCGGCTTCGACATCGGCGGCCGTGACGACGTAACCGTCCGGAAAATGCCGAAAATCGAGCTTCACCCCCGGCTGAAAGCACCATTCGAGCGGGACCTGATCGATCGTGATGGAAGGCCGGGCCTCGCCCAGGCTCGCATCCATCGTCGAATGGAAATGCCAGGGCGCGTCGAGGTGCGTGCCGCTATGGGTCGTCAGCGTGACCCACTCCGCGGCGGCCGCCTCGCCGTCGGGATAGTCTTCAGGCTTCGTGCCCGGCAACATGGCCATGAATTCGGGCAGCGTGTCGCCGTGCTTTTGGTAAGTGATCTTCGGTGCGAGCGGCGGCGGATCGGAAAGGACATCGTTCTCGAGATAGATCGAGAGATCGACGAATCGGCGAAGGGGTTTCAAGCTTGGACTCCTCGCAAAACGGGGCGGCGTACGAGGCGCGAGAAGCAGAACACGGCCGCGACAGTGATGAGGACCGCTGCGATTCCGAGACTGCCGTAGCCCGAGTACTTGACGAGCGTGCCGCCAAGTACCGGACCGATCGCGGCGCCCACCATCAGCATCGCCGGTGTCGCGGCAACGGCGCGGCCCGTGTGGTCGATGCGGGCCAGCGTCCCGAACGCGAACGTGTGGGCGAAGATCATGACCGCGGCGAAGACCGAGGTCGCAGCCGCATACGGCGCGAACGTGGCGCTTTGCGTGATGATCAATGCGATCGCGGCCTGCACAATGGGCCCCATCTGAAGCACCCTACGCGGCGTGATCCGCGTTTCGAGCAGACCGGCGATGGGCGCGGGAAACAGATTGACGAAGCCGCAGGCGACCAATGTCGCCGTCACGGCATCGAAGGCAAAACCACGGTCGAGGCCGATGCGCTGGACGAAGCTGAACAGCATCGCCTGGGTCAGCCCCATGCAGCCGACGCCGACCATGCCGAACCACACGGCGCGCTCGAAGCGGGGCTCGTCGGTCTGCGCCGAGCGGTGCGGCGCGCGAAGCGACGGAAAGGCGATCCCGCAAGCCACCGTAGCCGCACCCATGACCCCTGTGAAGACGCGAAACAGCATCGGGCCCGAGTGCGCCGCGATCAATTTCGGGACCGCACCGAAAAACACGATGGCGAAGAGGCCCAGCGCGAGGCCCGCGAAGGCGAACAGGCGGTGCGGATTGCGGCTGCGGCCAATGGTGCCGTGCGTGAAACTCAGGCCGCATCCGACAGCCAGCCCCGCCACCGCGTGCAGCATGGCCATCGCCGGATAGCCGTCGATCGATGCGACACCGAAAAACGCCAGCGTCGCTCCCCCGAAGCCGATCGTCGCCATCAGGCGCGCCGGCAGACGATTCAAGCGCGGCGAAAAGAACAGACTGCTGAACACCGCGCCGCCGAGAAACAGCGTGGCGAGCAAGCCTGCTTGCTGCGGGTCGAGCCGATATGAACCGATCAACGTGCCGACCCAAACCGGCAAAGCAACCAGATCGACCATGCCCGCGCAATGCGCGACCAACAAGGCGCCGGTGCCGAGCGCGCCAAGCGGTCGAGCAGCGCCCGCGCCGACCGCCGAATCGGACTGCGCCGGGATCGTGGGAGAAATATTCGTTTCCATCGTGCCTCCGCGCGGTCAGATAGGTTGTGCGAGACGCATGTGCGTCTCGCGCATGATGCGGGTGTGTTCCGCTTTGTCGCCGCCCGCGATCTCGATGTCGCCGAGGCGCCCCGAGTTCTCCACGACCATGCGGCACCGTTCCCAGCGACGCGTCTGGAACGCTTGCAGCGCGCCCTCCACCGTCGCGCTACGCCCCAGCTCCTCGGCGAGGACTATCGCATCCTCCAGGCCGATGCCTGCGCCCGCCGCCATATGCGGCGTGGTCGCGTGCACGGCATCGCCGACCAGCACCACGCGCGAGTTGAACCACGGCTGCGGCAGCAGCAGGCTTTCGAGCGGGCGATAGTTGCACTGCGATTGCGGCCCGAGCTGCGCACGCACGGATTGGAGCAGCGGTACGTCGAACGGCGCCAGTAAATCCGACAGCATGCGCGGCCAAGCCGAGGGATCGATGTGCTCGTTCGTCGGCCTATCCTCGGTGACGAAGAGATACATCTCTTCTTGAGAAACCGGGTTGACTCCGGCCTTCACCTTCGGCCCCAGCCACATCGTCGCGCAGACGATGTCCGCCGGCCGCGGCACCACGGCGCGCCACACGCCTTGACCGGTGTAGCGCGGCTTCGGCGCGTCGGGGAACACGGCTTCGCGCACCTTCGAATAAAGGCCATCCGCCCCGACGACGAGCTCGTAGCTGCCTTGCGTGCCGTCCGTGAAAGCCACCCTCACTTCGCCGTCGCGCTGCTCGATCCGAGAAAACGTGCAGCCGAGCCGCACGTGCACACCGGCTGCCCGCGTTGCCTTGGCGAGAATGTCCGCCAGCACCGGGCGCATGATCGCGCCGCCTCCCGGCACATCGTCGCCGGCCACGCGCGGCGTGGGCAGCGTCCCGACCGGGTGGCCGCCCGCGGTGAACAGGTTAACGCCGTCGCCCCCGTAGCCACGCTCGAGGAATGCGTCGAGCACGCCGATCGAGCGCAGCGCACGCAGCGTCGGGCCGCCGATGCTGATGCCCGCGCCATAAGAGCGCCAGCCTTGATCGATCTCGACTAGATCGACCGCGAGGCCGAGCTTCGCGCACTGAATCGCCGTCGCCATGCCGGAGAAGCCTCCGCCGATGACGAGGACGTGTTGAATCGGGACGGTCATTGGGTGTCTCCTTCTTGCATCCGGTTCTGGTTCTGGTGTGGGTGTTTAATGCTCGTTCCGAGTCACGTTGATTCACGTTGATTCACGTCGACTCATCCCGACATCAGTACGATGTCGCCATCGCTCGTCACTTCGATTTCGACGGGCTCGAGACGCTGACCGAGGCACGGCCCGAGCAAGCACTCGCCGCTCGCAATGTCGAACTGCGCGCCGTGCGCGTGACACACGATGCGCGTGCCGTCGCCGTTCAGATAAGCGTTCTTGCGCCAGGCCATCGGCGTATCGCCGAAATGCGGGCATGCGTCGCGATACGCGTAAAGCTGGGCGCCGCGACGCACGATAAACAGTGTGTCGTGCCCCGCTGCGTCGGGATCGAAGCCTAGCGCCCCGGGATCGGTCAGATCGTCGACGTTCGCAAGGCGAATCGAAGGGAATCGCTTTGACACGGGCATCTGGGGTCCGCTATCGGCCATGGGCTATCGATCGGCCTTGGCGGCGGCGGGCGGCGGACCGCCCGGCGCCCACTTTTCACGGTGCTGGAAGAGGAACAGCTGCGACGCATCGGCGCTCATCGGCGCCTCGCGCGCGGCCCACTCGGCGTCATGCAGGTCCATGTCGGCGTCGTACTCGACATGGCACCCGAGCGGGCTGTTGAAGTACCAAAACCAGTTCGAGCCGAAGCGGTGACGTCCCGGTCCCCAGAACGACTGGTAGCCCTTATCGACGAAGCGCGTCCCCGCTTGCAGCACTTCGGTCGGCCCGCCCATATGGAACGTGAAGTGCTCGCAGCCCTTCATGAACGGCGGCGTCTGAATCATGAACAGCGTGTGATGGTCCAGCGTGCCGGCCGGCTGCAGGAACGGGCCAACGCCCGTGAAGCGATCCGTGCAGCGAAAGCCGAGACGTTCGACGTAAAACGCCTCCGCCTTGGCCGCGTCGGGCACGAAGTAGACGACGTGCGACAGCGTGCGCGGCGTGAGCACTGCATCGTCTTTCACGGCTACGACGTTCGGCGCACGTTGCGCCGGAGCGCCCGGCGCATTCACCGGTTCGGCCGGCAGGGACAGCGCACGGCGCGTGGTTACTTGGAAGCCGATCGCGAAGCCCATGTCGTCGATCGATTCGACCGATCCATCGGCGAGCTTGCGCACGTCTCGATCGCGGTGCAGGTCGCTCACGATCGCATCTAGCGTGGCGGCATCGGCAACACCGTAAACCGTCTTGCGCAACATACTCGCCGTCCCGAGCCCGGGCGGCAAATTACGATCGTCGCGATGCGCGATTTCGATACCCGTTCCGTCAAGCGCCTCGAAACGGCCTCCTTTATCGTCCTGGCGAACCGGAAGCAGGCCGTAGTCGATCAGATACTGGCTGCAGCCAGCGACGTCATCCACGCCGAAGACGAGCGTATCGGGTCCAATAATGTTCATGAAATAGGTCTGGTCTCGGTTTGAAAAGATCGGTGGGTCACAGCGCGGTGCGGCCGCCGAACGTCTCGGCGACCCAATCGGCGATGAAGTGCCCCGCGTTGATCGAGTTGTCGAAACTCGAGTGCTGCACGCCGCCCTCGCGCTCGGTGAAAATCTTCAGCGCTCGCTTCGGGCTGTTCACGAGCTGCTCGTAGGTGCGATGCGCCCAGGCAACCGGTATCTGCGAATCCTTCGAGCCGTGCGTGACGAGAAACGGCACCTCGATGCGATCGAGCACGCCGTCGAGATGCACGTCTTCGGCGATCCGCATGAAGTCGTCGATGTCCTTTGCACCCCAGACCCAGCAGACGTGCTTCCAGTAGTGCGGCACGGGGAAGTTGCCTTCGCGCTGTAGGCGCTTTTTCTGGACGTCGCGCCAGTCGTGATTGGCGCCCCACACCACGCCGCATGCGAAGCGCGGCTCGAAGGCAACCGCACGCGGACAGTAGTAGCCGCCCAACGAGACGCCCTCCATGCCGATCCGCTTCGCGTCGACATCGTCGCGGCCTTCGAGCCAGTCGACGATACGGCTTGCCCAGACTTCCGAGTTGTACACGGCGTGCAGGCCCTGTAGGCGAAGCGCCTCGCCGGTGCCCGGCTGATCGACGATCAGCGAGGACACCCCGCGCTGCGCGAGCCAGGCCGGCAGGCCCACGAAGTACTTCATCTCCTTGGTCGAATCGAGCCCGTTCACCTGCACGAGCAACGGACTGCGCGCGCCGGCATGCTGCGCTTTCACGAGGAGGCCGGACAGATGCTTGTCGCCGTAGGGAATCGAAACGCGTTCGCAGGCGTCGCCTTTTAGCGCGACGCCTTTATCGAAGGTATCGAGCGAACGCCGGTACAAGTCGATGCGGCCTGGCGCGTCGTGGGCGAGCATGCGCTCGGCCGTGATCAGATAGATGGAGGCCCGCTTATATTTTTCACCCGCCGACAGCAGCCGGCCTTGCGTTTCGTCTTCACGCGCGAGATCGCAGAGACGATCGGCCGTCGCGACCCATGCCTCTCGAAAGGCGCGCGTGCCGTCCGCATCGGGCTGCTTGGCCGCTTCCTGCAGCGGCGCGCACATGGCCTCGATCTCGCCCATGCGCGCGCCCATTTCGATAGCGAGATTGACCGACAGGTCCCAGACGTAATTGGTAGGAAAGTAACGGAACATGGCTTATTGCTTGCCTTGGTTGAAATTGCAGGTGGCCAGATCTCGACCTCACAGCGGTGCGTTGGCTTGCGCATCCGCATCCTCTTTCGCTTGCGCGCATGCAGGTCTCGCCGCCGCTCAGCCTTTGCGCCCGAAGCCCGGCCACAGCGGGATGGCGATGTTCAGCCAAACGCTGCTGCTCTTCGCCGTGTTCGCCGCATAGAGGCCTTGCTGATAGTTGACATTGACGTTCCAGCTTCGAGCGTCGTAGACCACCGACGGGCCGATGCCGAACGTTTTCATACGATTGCCCACGCTCACGCCGTTCGCCTTGTCGTCGCTGAACTGATTCAGATAGGCGCCGACCACACCGAGCTTCCATGGGCCAAAGTTCCAGCCGGCGCTGAACTCGGCGACGTAGCCGTCACCTGATCTGTAGTTCGTCGCGCCGTTCTTCGAGTTGAGCAGCAGGCGGTTCGCGACGGCGACGTCGATGCCGTTGGGCACGTTGTAGCGCACCGAAACCACCGGTTGGATCGAGGTGTAGCCCACGGCGACGCTCGACTTGACCGGGCTGTAGGAGCCCGTCTCGAACGCGAAGTCGAGGCCCGACGCAATCGCCAGGTTCTGGGTGAGATGCCATTCCAGCAGCGCCGGCGTCACCGTGATATTGGAGAGGCCGTTCTGCGTGCTCGACTGTCCGAACACGCTCGTATGCAGCGACACCACGGGAATCACCAACTGCGTATACACGTTCGCGCCGAGCAGGTGAAACGGATACGAAACCAAGAGGCGTGTCGTTTCCGAGTAAGCCGACAGACTGAATGGAATCGGCAGCTTCTTGCCGTCGTTGCCGTAGAGGCCGTTCGCGAACGTGTAGTTGAATTGCTCCAGCGCAAACAGGCCAGGGATGGGCGGCAGGTTGGCGATGTTCGTGCCTACGGCGCCCGCGGGATAGGGAGAAACCCCGCCCTCGAATGCTTGCGCTTCGTTCATCGAACCGGCGGCCAACATCGTGCAGCCGAAGACGGCCGCGATCAGTTTCTTGGACATGCTGTCTCCTCACCTAGGGGCGCTTGCGCCGCCTGGCGTCTCTTTAATAGTGAAAGCGTGGCGCTCACGGACGGCGGACCACGGTACGTCCGATCCAAAAGTGCCCTGACGCTGGCCTCCCGATGCGATGCGCTATGTCATGTCGCTTCGAGATGAGGCCTAGGTTAAGATAGGCCGAGCTATCCTAAAAATGGATTCGATCCATTGCCGATATCGATGGCGCCAATACTTTCAGGCTAAACCCTGATACGCGTGAGCGGAGACAGCACGCATGCGGTTCAACAAGCTCGACCTCAACTTGCTCGTGGCGCTCGATGCGCTCTTGAGCGAACAGAACATCAGCCGGGCTGCCGAAAAGATCCATCTGAGCCAGTCTGCGATGAGCAACGCGCTGGCGCGGCTGCGCGAATACTTCGACGACGAACTGCTTGTGCAGGTCGGCCGTAAGATGGAACCGACGCCGCGCGCCGAGGCGCTCCGCGACCCCGTGCGCGACATCCTCGTGCGCGTGGACGCGACAGTGGCGGCCCAGCCGGAATTCGTGCCGTCCCAGGCGCACCGCCTGTTCCGCCTGCTCGTATCGGACTACACGATGACGACGCTGATGCCGCATCTGTTCAAGCGCGCCTATGAGCAGGCGCCCGGCATCCGCTTCGATCTGCGCCCGCTCGTCGCCTATCCCCACCGCGTGCTGGAGCGCGGCGAAGCCGACCTGTTGATCATCCCGAAGGAATACCGCTCGACTGAACATCCGGCCGACTTGCTGCTCGAAGAGACGTTTTGCTGTGTCGTGTGGGATCAGAGCCCGCTTGCGAGGGGAGAGATAACGAGCGAGCGCTATATGGCGGCCGGCCATGTCGTCGTGCAAGTCGGCGATGGGCAATCGGCAATCGAAGATTGGTTCATGCAGCGGCTCGGCGTCGTCAGACGCGTGGAAGCTAGCACCTACAGCTTCGTATCGCCGGCCTATCTGGTGGTGGGTACGGACCGAATCGCCACGATGCATCGGCGGCTCGCCGAAGAGGCCGCGCGCGGTCTGCCGATCGTGTTACGCGACGTGCCGACCGCCGTTCCTACGATGGAGCAGTCGATGCAATGGCACAAGCATCGCACGTCGGACCCAGGGCTCACGTGGTTGCGAGCGCTGTTGAAAGAGGCCGTTGCAGAGATGGATAAAGCGCGGCAATGCGCTTGTGGACGCGGCCGCGATAGATAAGCAGGAGGATCCCCGGGCGCCGCAAGCCCCGGGGCAAGACATCGAAAGCCGTGTCGGCTTAGTTGCCGCTCACGTTGCCGGAATCGCCGAACGCCGCGCTCACGCGCTGGCGCAGGTCATCGCCCTTCGACTGAAACTGCGTTTCGATGCGGCGAGCGCCCGTGAAACGCTTTTCCCAGTAGCCGTCGTCCAGATCGTCGACGCGGATCGTGCTGCCCGTCGAGGGCGAATGCACGAACTTGTTGCCGCCGATGTAGATCCCGACGTGAGAGAACGTGCGGCGCATCGTGTTGAAGAAAACCAGATCACCCGGTTTCAAGTCGGCCATGCGGACCTTTTCTCCCACGCGGCTCATCTCCTCGGCACGACGCGGCAGCGCCATGCCGAGCGTGTCTTGGAACACGTAGCGCACGAAGCCGCTGCAATCGAGCCCCGAATCGGGCGAGCTGCCGCCCCAGCGATAGCGCACGCCGATCATGTTCAGGGCGCCGACGACGACGTCGCCGGCCTTGCCTGCCATGCCGGACAGAAACGCCTTAGCGCGACCGCCGGTGGTCGTTTCGGTGGACGATTGCGAGGAAGCGAGAGAAGAGGACGACACGTCCGACTGCATCTGAGCCGGAACGGGTGAAGCGATCTGCTGTGAACTGTTTGTTTCTTCTGCGAACGCGCCGGCTGTTGCCGTCATCAACACGCCAATGAACATCCCGGCGACGACGCGCGTACAAGCCTGGGCAAAATATCGGTGCTGCATTGGTCGGTAGGTTTTGCTTAAGAATCAGTGAATTGCGAAAAGTTTGGACGATACTAGCCACGATGTTACCGAATGTCAAAACAAATTAATAAAAACAATCGGGGTAGCGTCTCAATTGCCGTGTTTCACTCTTGCAGGCTCGCCTTCAGGAGTTTTCGCGTATACGGATGGGCCGGATTGGAGAAAATTCTTTCTACCTCCCCCGTTTCGACGATGGCTCCGTCTTGCATCACGGCCACCCGATGCGCCATCGCGCCGATGACGGCGAGGTCATGGCTGATGAATACGAACCCCAGGTTGTATTTGTTCTGAAGCGTCGTTAATAGGGTCAACACCTGCTGCTGAATCGACACGTCGAGCGCGCTCGTCGGCTCATCGAGGACGAGCAGGCGCGGCTCGAGCACGAGCGCCCGGGCGATGGCGATCCGTTGACGCTGGCCGCCGGAGAACTCGTGCGGGTAGCGGGCGAGCGCCGTCCGGTCGATCCCCACTTCTCGAAGCACCGCGATGACCTTCTCGCGGCGCGCCGACTCGGTAAGCTGCGGCCGGTGCAACGCCAAGCCCTCCCCCACGATGCGCTCGATCGTGTGGCGCGGCGACAGCGAACTGAATGGGTCTTGAAACACGACTTGCATGTTCGAGCGCAACAGCGTCTGCTCGCGCCCCCGATAGCTCGACAGCGGCCGCCCTTGGAATTCGATCGACCCGTGCGCCGTCCGCTGCAGCCCGAGCAGCGCCATCGCCAGCGTCGACTTGCCCGAACCCGATTCGCCCACCACGCCGAGCGTTTCGCCCTGCCGCACGGTGAGCGTCGCGCCGGCCACGGCCTCGAAGCGTCCGGAGCGGAACCACCCGCGAAGCCCCGGCAGCTTTGTCGGGAACGAAACGGACACGTCGCGGGCATCGAGAACCACCGGCGAGATCGGCAACACCGGCGCCACGTGCCGCTGCGGCCGGCTCGCGATCAATCGCCGCGTGTACGGATGCTCCGGCGCCTCGAAGATGCGTTCCACGGGGCCGTTCTCGACGAGCTTGCCGTGCTCCATCACGGCGACGCGCTGCGCGAACCGGCGCACGAGGTTGAGATCGTGCGTGATCAACAGCACCGCCATGCCGCGCTTTTGCGCCTCCTCCCGCTGAATGTCGAGCAGCAAATCGACGATCTGCGCGCGAATCGTGACATCGAGTGCGGTGGTCGGCTCATCGGCCAGCAAAAGGCGCGGCCGACAGGCGAGCGCCATCGCGATCATCGCGCGTTGGCGTTGTCCGCCGGAGAGCTGATGCGGATAGCTGAGCACGCGTTTATGCGGCTCGGTCACGCCTGTGCGCGCAAGCAATTCGACGGCGCGCAAGCGGCCTTGCTGCGGCGACACGCCTTCGTGCGCGACGATGGTCTCGGCAATCTGCTCGCCAACCGTGAAGAGCGGATTGAGCGCCGTCATCGGCTCTTGAAAGATCATGGCGATCTGCGAGCCGCGCAGGCCCTGCATGGCGCGCTCGCTCTTGCCCTGCAGATCTTCGCCCGCGAAGCGGACCGCGCCGTCGACTTGCGCATCGCGCAGCAACCGCAGGATCGAGAGCGCCGTCACGGTTTTGCCCGAGCCCGATTCGCCGACGAGCGCGACGCGCTCACCCTGCTCGATCGAGAAGGACACGTCGTCCACGGCGACGGTTTCGCCGAAGGCCACACGCAGGCGCTCGACCGCAAGCAGCGGTTCGCCCGGCGCTTGCCCACCGAGCCCGCCGGGCCCGCCGAGTCCATTTCCCGCGCCGGTCGGAATCGCATTCATTGGTTCCCTCCCGCGCGCATGGCGTCGGCGATGCGTGTATCGAGCGCGTTGCGCAGTGCATCGCCCATGAAGGTGAGCAGCAGCAGCGTCGCGACGAGCACGCCGAACGTCGACAGCGAAATCCACCAGGCGTCGAGGTTGGCCTTCCCTTCCGAAAGCAATTCCCCGAGGCTCGGCGTAGGCGCCGGTACGCCGAGCCCGAGGAAATCGAGGCTCGTCAGCGCGAGAATCGACCCGCTCATGCGGAACGGCAAGAACGTGATGACGGGCGTCATGCTATTGGGCAGGACGTGCCGCCAGATGATCTGCCAGTTCGAAAGCCCCATCGCGCGCGCCGCGCGCACGTAATCCTGCGTGCGGTTTCGCAGACACTCGGCCCGCACGTAATCGGACAGCCCTATCCAGCCGAACAGCGACAGCAGAACGACGAGCAAAAGGAAACTGGGCTCGAAGATCGACGCGAAAATGATGAGCAGATAGAGTTCGGGCAACGCGCTCCATATCTCGATCAGCCGCTGGCCGACGATGTCGATGCGCCCGCCGAAATAGCCTTGCACCGCCCCCGCGACGATGCCGATCACGCTGCCGATGAGCGTCAGCACGAGCGCGAACTCGACCGACACGCGAAAGCCGTACAGCAACCGCGCAAAGACGTCGCGCCCCTGCGCATCGGTGCCGAGCCAGTTCTCGCGCGACGGCGGCGCGGGATTCGGCTCGCGCGAGAAGTAGTTGAGCGTGTCGTAGTAATAGTGATTCGGCGGATAGATCGCGAAATTGCCCGGCATGGCGAGCCGGCGCCGCACGTACGGATCGAGGTAATCGGCCGGCGTGGGGAAATCGCCGCCGAAGGTCGTTTCGGCGTAGGTCTTCACGATCGGAAAATAAAGCTGACCGTGGTAGCGCACGACGAGCGGCGTGTCGTTCGACCACAACGGTCCCGCCAGGCTCGCGGCGAACGCGACGACGAATAGCACGAGGCTCCAATACCCGAGGCGCTGGGCCTTGAAGCGCCGCCAGATACGTCGCATCGGCGTGGGCGAAGCGAGCACGCTGGCAAGCGCGTCGCGCGGTTGCGCATCGGAGTCGGTACGAGGGCGAACTTGACTCAAGTCAGCGCTCCAGTTGTTCGAATTGAATGCGCGGATCGACCCACACGTAGCACAGGTCCGACAGCAGCTTCGTGGCCAGCCCGATCAGCGTAAAGATGTAAAGCGTGCCGAGCACGACCGGATAATCGCGGCGCACGACCGATTCGTACGAGAGCAGTCCCAAGCCGTCGAGCGAAAACAGCGTTTCGATCAGCAGGCTGCCCGTGAAAAACGCGCCGATGAACGCCGCGGGAAACCCGACCACCAGCGGCAGCATCGCATTGCGGAACACGTGCTTCCAGAGCACGCGCTTTTCGCTCAAGCCCTTCGCTCTCGCCGTCAGCACGTACTGCTTCTTGATCTCGTCTAGAAAAGCGTTCTTCGTCAGCATCGTGACGACGGCAAAACTACCGACGACGGAGGCCGTGACAGGCAGCGCGATATGCCAAAGGTAATCGACGATCTTGGCACCGACGCTCAGCTGCGAAAAGTTATCCGATACCAAACCGCGCAGCGGGAAGATCTGCAGGAACGAACCGCCGCCGAACAGCACGAGCAGCAGCACGCCGAGCACGAAGCCTGGAATCGCGTACCCGACGAGGACGACGAGGCTCGTCGCCGTGTCGAACGGCGAGCCGTTTCGCACCGCTTTGGCGATGCCGAGCGGCACCGAAATGAGGTACGTCAGCAGAAACGTCCACAAGCCGATGCTGATCGATACGGGCAGTTTCGACACGACGAGCGACCACACGCTCTGATGATGAAAGTAGCTCTGGCCCAAATCGAACCGCGCGAAGCGCGAGAGCATGAGCCAGTAACGCGTGAGCGGCGGCTTGTCGAAGCCGTACAGCGCCTTGAGCTGGGCGAGCTGCTGCGCATCGACGCCCGAGTGCGCGCGCAGGCCGAACGGCGGCGCCTGCCCTTCTTGCGCCGAACCCTTGCGCAACTCGTATGCCGCTTGTTCGACGGGCCCGCCGGGCACGAACTGGATGACGGCGAACGTCACCGTCAACACGCCGATGAGCGTCGGAATCATCAGCAGCAATCGTTTGAGGACGTAGCTCCACATTTTCGTGACCCGTGGATGAGCAATGCGCGATCGAAAGAAAGTTCGTATCGACGAAGGGGTGCGTTCAGTGCGTGGCGGCCGCGTTCGAGCCGGCGGACGAAGGGGCCATCCACCAGGTCGAAAGGATCCAATCGCTTGCCGAATAGTACAGCGGCAGCGTCGCCGGATAGCGAAGCGCTCGCTTGTAGGCGACGCGATGGGTCGTGCTGTACCACTGGGGCACCACGTAGTAGCCGTGCATGAGCACCCGATCGAGGGCGCGCGCCGCATCGACGAGCTGCTCTCGCGTCTGCGCGTGCAAGAGCGTGCGCAAAATCGAATCGACGGCCGGCGACTTGAGTCCCATCAAATTGTCCGAGCCTTGCTCGTCGGCCGATTTGCTGCCGAACCGAGACACTTGTTCCGTGCCGGGCACCTGAACTTCGGGAAAGCGCAGCGACGTCATGTCGAAGTCGAACGTATCGAAGCGCTTTTGGATCAACGCGAAGTCGACGGTGCGAAACGTTGCCTCGATGCCGAGCTTCTTCAAATTGCGGATGTAGACGCTCGCGACAGGCGCCATCGCCGCGCCGGAATCGTCGAGAATTTCGAAGGCGAACGGCTCGCCCTTCGCATTGCGCAGCGCCCCGTCGCGATAGTGCCAGCCCGCTTGCGCGAGCAACGCGCGCGCCTTGAGCAAATTGGCGCGCAGCGAACCGGGGGGATCGGTGTTCGGCTGCACCGTCATCGGCCCGAATACGGCGGGATCGAGTTGCGCGCGCAACGGTTCGAGAATCGCCAGTTCTCCGGCGCTCGGCATGCCGCTCGCCTGCTGAGGGCTATCGGCGAAGTAGCTGTTCAAGCGCGTGTAGCCGCCGAAGAACAGCTGCCGGTTCAGCCACTGGAAGTCGAACGCGAGATCGAGCGCCTGCCGCACGCGCACGTCCTGAAACAGCGGCCGCCGCAGGTTCATGACGAAGCCTTGCATCCCGGCGCCGTTGTGCTGTCGAAACTCGTGCTTGACGAGTTCGCCGTTGTCGAACCGCTTGCCCACGTCGCGTCGCGCCCAGTTGCGCGCGATGTACTCGACGAGCGCGTCGTATTCGCCGGCCTTGAACGCCTCGAGCCGCGCCGTGCTGTCGGCGTAGAGCTTGTACGTGATGCGATCGAAATTGTTCATGCCCACGCGCACGGGCAGCGCGGCGCCCCAATACGACGGATTGCGCCGGTACGTGATCGTATGTCCGTCGTCGTAATGATCGATGACGTACGGCCCGCTGCCGATCGGCTGCTGGAACGCCAACTGATCGAACGGCACGTGCTTGCCGTCGGGCTCGAGCCCCCACTTGCGGGAAAAGATGGGGATGCCGCCCGCGATCAGCGGAAGCTCGCGGTTCGGCTGGCGGAACTCGAAGCGGATCGTGGCCGGATCGACCACCACCGCGCGCGTGATGTCGCCGAAGAACACGGCGAACTGCGGCGCCGCCTTCGGGCTTTTGAGCGTATCGAACGAATACTTGACGTCCTCGGCCGTGACGGGATCGCCGTTCGAGAAGCGCGCGTGCGGATTCAAATGGAACGTGACCGAGAGCCGATCGGGCGCGATGCGAATATCGTCGGCGAGCAAACCATACGCCGAGGCCACCTCGTCCGAGCTGCCCGTCGTGAGGCTCTCGAACAGCATGCCGATGCCCGGCGCGGGATTGCCGCGCATCGTGAACGGATTGAACTTGTCGAAGCTCGTGAGCCGATTTGGATTAGCCAGCACGAGCGTGCCGCCCTTGGGGGCATCGGGGTTCACGTAATCGAAGTGCTTGAAGCCGGCCGCGTACTTCGGCTCGCCGAATTGCGCGATCGCATAGACCGCATGCGCCGGCGAGGCTGCGGCAAGCGCCCCGACGAAATAGCACGCGAGCAGCAGACGCCATACGAAAAAATGGCGGGCATATCGCGGCGTGTGCAGGCGCCGGCCTATCGTCGTCGTCACCGTCATCGGAAGATCGGAAGTGGCAATGTGAGAGAATTCTACCCAAACCGCACCCGCCACCGCCGCGCAGCGCCTACGCGCCCGGCGCCGGCACCGTCAACGTTAGGAGAATTCATGGGCTTTCTCGCTGGAAAACGCATTTTGCTGACCGGTCTGCTGTCTAACCGCTCGATCGCCTACGGCATCGCGCAAGCGTGCAAACGCGAAGGCGCGGAACTCGCCTTCACGTATGTGGGCGATCGTTTCAAAGACCGCATCACCGAATTCGCCGCTGAATTCGGCAGCGAACTCGTCTTTCCGTGCGACGTGGCGGACGACGCGCAGATCGAAGCGCTCTTCGCCTCGCTGGGGCAGCATTGGCCGACGCTCGACGGCCTCGTGCATTCGATCGGCTTCGCTCCCCGCGAGGCCATCGCCGGCGATTTTCTCGACGGCATGACGCGCGAGAACTTTCGCATCGCGCACGATATCTCCGCATACAGCTTCCCCGCACTGGCCAAGGCCGCTTTGCCGCTGCTGTCGGACAATGCATCGCTGCTGACGCTCTCGTACCTCGGCGCCGAGAAGGTCGTGCCCAACTACAACACGATGGGCGTGGCCAAGGCTGCGCTCGAAGCGTGCGTGCGCTATATGGCGGGGTCGCTCGGCGCGAAGGGCATGCGGGTGAACGGCATTTCGGCGGGCCCGATCAAGACCTTGGCTGCGAGCGGCATCAAGGGCTTCGGCAAGATTCTCGACTTCGTCGAGCAAAATGCGCCGCTCAAGCGCAATGTGACGGTGGAGCAAGTCGGCAACGTCGCGGCGTTTTTGCTCTCGGATCTCGCAAGCGGCGTAACCGCGGAGATCATGCACGTCGACAGCGGCTTCAACTCGGTCATCGGCGGAATGGCCGGCGAAGCAGCCGAGTAATAAGGCGGGTTGTCGCCGGCGCTGCCTGCTTGTGCCGGCGGCGCCAGCCCGAGCGCTTAACTCCGCACTAAAATCGCTTAGCTCCCGGTCAATCAAAAAAACCGCCTGCGGCATGCCGAGGCGGTTTTTTTCATCCGGCGCGCGACGATCGCCGCGCGTCAACGGCTCAACGCCAGCCGCGATGCTCGCCGCGGTCGTGGTCCCAATGGCCATGCCCTCTGGGGCCGTGATCCCAGCCGCCATGATGACGGTACCAATCGTCGCGGTCCCACCAGCGACCGCCGTCCCAGTACCGGTCGCCATGCCAGCCGATGATGATCGCGGGCGCCGGGGCATACACGGGCGCCGGCTGATAAACGACCGGCGGCGGAGGCGGCGGCGCATAGACGGGCGCGGGGGCGACATAGACCGGCGCCGGGATGCCGATGTTCACGCCGATGTCGACTCTCGCCATCGCCGCAGTGGATGCGCCGATCGCGAGCGCGCCAAGGGCCAACGAAACGATGCGAGTAGTGGGCTTCATGATTTCACCTTCGAATATGTAGCGTGGTTGGGTGCAACTATAGCGCGGCGCATTCGATAGGCGTATTTCAAACTTGTAACTCTTGCTGCAGAACATCCAAGCGCGGCTGGTGATTTTCGGTAAATTCTTGGCGCCCTCGGACGGTCGCGGATTTGGATGCACTGCCCGATTTACGCGAGCCACGCTACGGCGCGAATCGCTCATCGGCGCAGCTTCACAACCTCCGACTACCGCCGCGCTAGACTTCGTTTCCGCCCGTTGCCGGAATCGAATCGTGGAAACCTTTGAATGGATCATCGTGCTGCTCATCGCGGCAGCGTTCCTTGCCGAGCTTGCCCGTAGGATCGGCGCCCCCTACCCCACGCTGCTCGCGCTCGGCGGCGCCGGTATTGCCTTCCTGCCCGAAGCCCCACGATGGACGCTGGACCCGCAGCTCGCCTTGACCTTGTTCGTCGCGCCAGTCTTGCTCGATGCGGCTTACGACGCGTCGCCTCGCGACCTGCGCGCCAATTGGCGCCCCGTGGCCGGGCTCGTGATCGCGGCCGTGGGCACGACGGTGGTAGGCGTCACGCTGGTCTGCCACTGGCTGGTGCCGGATATGCCGTGGGTCGTCGCGGTCGCCCTTGGCGCCATCGTCGCACCGCCGGACGCGGCCGCCGCCACGGCCGTCATGCGTCAGGTGAGACTGCCGCACCGCGTGCTGAGCATCTTGGAGGGCGAGAGCCTTTTGAACGATGCCAGCGCGCTGTTCGTTTACCGTTTGGCGTTGCTCGCGGTGACCGCTGGACATCTGACGCTGCGTGACTACTTGCCCGTATTCATGTTGACGGTGTTCGGCAGCGTCGCGGCGGGGATTGCTTTGGGGTTCGTCCTGCGGCCGATCACCACCGCGCCGGAGCATGCTCCAACGTCATTGATTTTGCAGTTCGCGGTCACGTTCGGCGTCTGGATCCTCGCTGAAAGAATCGGTCTTTCCGGCATTTTGACGATGGTGGCGTTCGCCATGACCATTGCCCGTGGCGGCGGGCCGCGCATCCCCGCGCGAATGCGCGTGTCCATTCTGACCGTTTGGGAGACAGCCGTCTTCGTCCTGAACGCACTGGCCTTCGTGTTGATCGGCATGCAACTGCGCCCGATTTGGGAGCGCTTGGGCAGCGGCGCATCGCGCATCGAAGCGGTACTCGTCGCCTTGGTCGTACTCGGCGTCGTCATCGCCACGCGGTTCTTGTGGGTCATGAGCTACAGCGCAAAGGCCATCCGCCAAAACAGGAACCGTGACCCAGCGAGACGCGCAAAGCGGTCGTGGGGCGGCGGCCTCGTGGTCTCTTGGGCGGGCATGCGAGGCATCGTTACGCTCGCTGCCGCGTTCGCCGTCCCGCAGACCCTACCCGACGGCTCGCCGTTCCCGTACCGCGACCTCATCGTGTTATGCGCGTTCGTCGTCGTGATCGGCACGCTCGTGATTCAAGGGCTCACGATGAAGCCGATCATTCGCTTGCTGAGCTTGTCGGACGACAA
>NZ_JBQCHR010000065.1:0-8262 GCF_051954495.1 Trinickia sp. | reverse complement strand
CTGCAGCAGTGCGGGCGGATTGCGGGCCGGGTCGAACAGCGTCGCGTCGGTACGGCCGATCAACTGCCAGCCACCTGGCGAGACCGCCGGATAGACGCCCGTTTGCGCCCCGCCGATGCCGACCGACCCGGCCGGCACTTCAAGCCTGGGCGCGGAGCGGCGAGGCATATGCAGCGACGCGTCGAGCCCGCCCAGATAGGCAAAGCCCGGCTGGAAGCCGACGAAGAAAACGGTGTAGTCGGCCCTCGCGTGGCGTTTGACGACTTCGTCGACGGACAAGCCCGCGTATTCGGCCACGGCTCGCAAGTCGGGCCCGTCTTCCCCGCCGTACCGCACAGGAATGTCGATTTCGCGCGTGGACGGCATGGTTCCCACGGCCTCGTTCCACGCGCGCGCCATCTCGCGCGCGAGCGTTTCCATGTCGGCGCGCAGCGGGTCGAAGACGATCGTCAGATTGTTCATGCCCGGTACGACCTCGACCACGTTCGCCCACTCGCGCGCCGCGCGCGCCAGCGCCCAAATGCGCGCTTGGCACGCGAGCGTCGCGGGCGGGGGCGCCTCGCAGACGAGTGCGCTGTCGCCGAGCGGATAGATTCGAGGTTCTGTCATCTGAGCGCCTTCGCTGGCCCGCTCATCGCTGCCGAGGCAGGCGCGCGGCCGATATGCACGTGTACAGCATGCATTGTTGATAAATTATCGACATTTTACCAATAAGCGTTTTTGCTAGTGCTGGCCGCCTAGCCGGCGGCGTACACTTCGCGAACTCATTCCCATTGCCAGTTGCAAGCCGCCATGCCGCGTCACCCGACCCAGATCGTGTCTTCGGAACATCTCGTCTCCGAGACGAGCGTCGAGCTATCGGAGTTCGAATATGGACTGATCATGGCGAGCAACGCGTTCAACCGGTGGATGGTGCGTTGCATGTCGGCGGCGGGGGCCAAGGACATGACGGCCATCGAAGTCTCGCTGCTGCACCACGTCAGCCACCGCGAACGCAAGAAGAAACTGGCCGATATCTGCTTCGTGCTCAATATCGAAGATACGCACGTCGCCACGTATGCCTTGAAGAAGCTCGTGAGTAGAGGGTATGTAAAAAGCGAAAAGACCGGCAAGGAAGTCTTCTTTTCCGCCACGCCGGCCGGCCGAGAACTCTGTCAGAAGTACCGCGAGGTGCGGGAAAGCTGTCTGATCGCGGCGCTCAAGGAAAGCGGGCTCGCGAACGAGCAAATCGGCGAAGCCGCGCAACTTATGCGAAATGCATCGGGCCTCTACGATACGGCCGCGCGCGCGGCGGCCTCTCTCTGAGCGCGCTACGAGCGTTCGGCAGCGCGCGAATTCACGAACAATCCGGCGTCGGTGACGACCGCATCGAGCGGCACGTCGTGCACCTCGCGAGGCAGCGCGGCCCGGCAGGCTTCGTAGGCGATGCCCAGCGTGACCGGCCGTGCGGCGCCGGGCCATGCCGCGAGCGTCCGGTCGTAATAGCCGCCGCCGTAGCCTAGCCGGTAGCCCTCGTCGTCGAATCCCACGCAGGGAACCAAAAGCAGATCGGGCAGGACCGGTTGCGTGGCTTCGGGCTCGGGGATGCGATGGTGGCCGATGCGCATCGGCGCGTCAGGCGTCCATGCGTGAAACCGCAGCGCGTGGCCCTTCATTGCGACGATGGGCAGCGCGGCTTGACGCCGCATGTCTTGTGCGAGCCATTCGCCGACGATCGCGCGCGCATCGAATTCGCCCGCGAGCGGCCAATAGAACCCGATGGTGTGCGGCGCGAAACGCGTCAGCGCATCGGATAAATGCGCTGCGAGCGATTCGCCGGCAGCCTGCGTTGCGGCCGCCTCGCCGCGCGTGAGGAGCAAGCGTTTTCGTAGCTCGGCCTTCGATTCTTCCAAGGGGTTGCGTGCTATGCTTTCGCTCAATTTTCGCTCCACGAACCACGATGTCCAAACGCTTTGCCCGAGTATATCGCGCGGCCGCATCGGCCTTGGCCGCCGTTGCGCTCGTCGCGTGCGGCACGGCCTCCGCCGGACGTTCCTCGCGCCCCGCCGCCGCGCCGACCGACGATCAGATTTTCGTGCGCCTGCGCGAGGCCGCCCGCAACAATGACGCGGCGCGCGCGGCGCAGCTCGCGGCGATGATCCCGAACTACCCCGCGCCCTCGTACCTCGAGTACTTCCAACTGAAGCCGCAGTTGTTCGACGGCAGCGGCCACGCACGCTTGGATGCGCCCGACGAGCCGGTGCTCTCGTTTTTGCAGCGGCACGACGGCGAAGCGATCGCCGATCGCCTGCGCAACGACTACTTGGTCGTTCTCGGGGCACGCCACGATTGGCGCAAATTCGATGCGCAGTATCAGCGGTTCGTGCTCGACGACGATACCCAGGTGAAGTGCTACGCGCTCGAATCGCGCGCCGCGCGCGGCGAGAACGTCGCCGAGGCGGCGCGCGCGCTGCTCGTCGATCCGAAATATTACGGCGACGGCTGCGTCGATCTGATCACCGCGCTGGCCGCGAGTCGTCAATTCACCGAGGACGACGTGTGGCAGCAGATTCGCCTGTCCTACGAACAAAACGATACGAGCGTCGGCGCCAAATTGTTCGATGCGCTCGGCCCGGCGCGCCCCGATCCGAAGCTTGCCGACGAAGCGACGAGTGCGCCGCCGCTCGTGCTGGCGCGCGGCGTTGGGCCCGATTCGGCGTCGCACGCGCTGGCGCTGCTGGCGATCACGGCGATGGCGCGCAACGATCCCGTCACGGCGGCCGCCACGTTTGCAACGATCGCACCGTCGCTGTCGCTGGCCGAGCGGGCGATCGGCTGGGGCACGATCGGGTACCAGGGCGCCGCTCGCCGCGTGCCGGGCGCGGTGGACTGGTATCGGCTCTCCGCGAATGCACCCCTGTCGAACCCCGCCTACATGTGGCGCACGCGCAGCGCGTTGCTTGCGGGCGATTGGACGATGGTGCGCTGGTCGATCGAGCAAATGCCGAGCGCGCTGCGCAGTCAGCCCGCGTGGGTGTACTGGCACGCCCGCGCGCTCAAGCAGATCGGCGGCGCCGACGACAAGGCGCAAGCGAATCAGGAATTCGCGAGCATCGCCTCGGGCTTCAACTTCTACGGGCAGCTCGCCAGCGAGGAACTGGGCCGCAAGATCAGCGTGCCGCCGAAGACCACCGTCACCGACGCCGAAATCGACGCCGCGAGCCGCACGCCGGGCTTCGAGCTTGCGCGGCGCTTCTACGCGCTCAACTTGCGGCTCGAGGGCAATCGCGAGTGGAATTGGCCGCTGCGCGGCATGACCGACCGCCAGCTGTTGGCGGTGGCCGAGTACGCGCGCCGTATCGAACTCTACGACCGGACGGTCAATACGGCCGACCGCACGCAAGCGGAGCACGATTTCTCCTTGCGCTATCTCTCGCCGTTCCGCGATATCGTCGAGCGCGACGCGAAATCGACGGGACTCGACGTCGAATGGGCGTACGGTCTGATTCGGCAGGAATCGCGCTTCATCATCAACGCCCGTTCGGAGGTCGGCGCGGGCGGCCTGATGCAGCTGATGCCCGGAACGGCGCAGATGGTGGCGCGCAAGATCGGTCTCGGCCCGCTCTCGCGTGCACAGATGAACGACATCGATACGAACATTCTGCTCGGCACGAGCTATCTATCGATGATCTACAATCAGTTCGACGGTTCGGCCGTGCTTGCCACGGCGGGCTACAACGCGGGGCCCGGCCGGCCGCGCCAGTGGCAGGCGACGTTGCAGCGCCCAGTGGAAGGCGCGATCTTTGCGGAGACGATTCCGTTCAACGAAACGCGCGACTACGTCAAGAACGTGCTGTCCAATACGGTCTACTACGCGGCGCTGTTCGAAGGCCGTCCGCAATCTCTGAAGGAACGGCTCGGCGTCATCCTGCCTCAAACCCCTTAAGGGCAGGTGAATCGAAGCGAGCCGCCGTGGACGCGCGGCTCGCGAGCGGCGCGCGTCGCGTTTCACCCACCGAGCCCGGCTCGTGCCGTCGGCACGTATGACCGGCGACGCCGCGGCGGCAGCCGCTTCCAGGGAGGCGAACATGCGACATCAATCGATTGCGCTGATCGGCGGTTCCGGCTTCATTGGCAGTCATCTCGCGAACGCGCTCGTCGCCGCGGGCAAAACCGTGCGTGTCGCCACGCGGCGGCGCAGCCATGCCGGCCACCTCACGATGCTGCCGCTCGACGTGATCGAGCTCGATCTGTTCGATCCCGTCGAGCTGGCCCGCTTCGTCGAGGGCGCCGACGCGGTCGTGAATCTCGTCGGCACGCTGCACGGTCGGCGCGGCACACCCTACGGGCCGGAATTCGCCAAGCTCCACGTCGAATTGCCCGCGAAGATCGCCGCGGCCTGCGAGGGCAAGGGGGTTCATCGGCTCGTTCATCTGAGCGCGATCAACGCCGATTCGAATGGGCCGAGTATGTACCTGCGGTCCAAGGGCGATGGCGAGAAAGCCGTGCTTGCGGCGGCGCAACTCGCCTCGACGATCTTCCGGCCGTCGGTCGTGTTCGGTCCCGAGGACCAGTTTCTCAATACGTTCGCTGCGCTCCAGCGGTTGTTCCCCGTGCTGCCGCTCGCGAAACCCGATGCGAAATTTCAGCCGGTCTATGTCGGCGATGTCGTCAAAGCGATCGTCGGCACGCTCGATCTCGACGCCGCGCATGGCCGCACGTACGAGCTAGGCGGCCCGACCGTCTATACGCTGGAGGCGCTCGTGCGTTATTGCGGCGAGCTGATCGGACGCCAGGCGCGTATCGTCCGGCTGCCCGACGCGTTCGCGTACATGCAGGCGCTGTCGTTCGAGACGCTGCCTGGCAAGCCGCTCATCACACGGGACAACCTCGACTCGATGTCGCGCGACGCGGTGTTGAGCGGGCCGCTCGCGGCCGAGCTGAATCTGGAGCCCGTGGCCGTGGAAGCCATCGCGCCGGCCTACCTGAACGAAGGGTCGCTGCGCTCTCGCTTCAGCGCATTGCGCGCGACGGCGCGGCGTTGACGGCGGGCGTTCCCCGCACGTCATGCGCACCACGCAGCGGGGCCGCGCCCCGTCATGGCACTATCTGCAATCCCCCAACAACGTCTTTTGCGGTGACGCATGAAACTGATCATCGGTAACAAGAACTATTCGTCGTGGTCGATGCGCCCTTGGGTCATGATGAAGCACGCCGGCATCCCGTTCGAGGAAGTGATGGTGCCGCTGCGCGAGCCCGACACGAGCCGACGTATCCATGAGCATTCTCCGTCGAGCAAGGTGCCGTGCCTCGTGACCAACGAAGGGCAGGCGGTTTGGGAGTCGCTCGCGATCCTCGAAACGTTGGCCGAGCGTTATCCGCAAAAGGCGCTGTGGCCGAGCGATGCGGCGGCGCGCGCCCACGCCCGCTCGGTCTCGAGCGAAATGCACGCCGGCTTCGGCCCGTTGCGCGCGCAGATGTCGATGAACATTCGGGCCCGCTGGCCCGGCCGGGGCGCCACGCCCGACGCTTTGGCCGACGTGGCGCGCGTCGATGAGATCTGGGGCGACTGTCTGAAGCGCTACGGCGGCCCCTTCTTGTTCGGCGAAATGTTGACGATCGCGGATGCCATGTACGCGCCTGTCGTGATGCGATTCGTCACGTACGCGCCGGCCGTTTCCGACGCGTCGCGCGGCTACATCGAGCACATGCTGGCGGTGCCCGCCATGCGCGAGTGGATCGATGGCGCGGCCGCGGAAACGCTCATCGCCGAGCTCGAAGACCCGGCATGAAGATCTACGTCGTAGGCGGGGCCGTCCGCGACGCATTGCTCGGCGTGCCCGTGTCCGACCGCGACTATGTCGTCGTCGGCGCGACGCCGGAGCAGATGGCGGCGCAGGGTTATCGTCCCGTGGGCAAGGATTTCCCTGTTTTTCTGCACCCCGAGACACACGAGGAATACGCGCTTGCGAGAACCGAGCGTAAGACGGCGGCCGGCTACCACGGGTTCCAGTTCTACTATGCGCCGGACGTGACGCTCGAAGAGGATCTAGTCCGGCGCGATCTGACGATCAATGCGATGGCGCGCGAAGTGAGGCCCGACGGCGAATGGATCGGGCCCGTCATCGATCCGTTCGGCGGGCAGGCCGATTTGCAGGCGCGGCGCTTTCGGCACGTGGGCGAGGCGTTCGTCGAAGACCCGGTGCGCATTTTGCGCGTGGCCCGCTTCGCCGCGCGCTTTCATGATTTCACGCTCGCTCCCGAAACGCTTGCCTTGATGCGGACGATGACGGCCGCGGGCGAAGTGGATGCGCTCGTGCCCGAGCGCGTTTGGCAGGAGATTTCGCGTGGGCTGATGGAGCGCAAGCCGTCGCGCATGTTCGCCGCGCTGCGCGAGTGCGGTGCGCTCGCGCGTGTCTTGCCCGAAGTCGATGCGTTGTTCGGCGTGCCGCAGCGTGCCGACTACCATCCGGAGGTCGACACGGGCGTGCACGTGATGATGGTCGTCGACTACGCCGCATCGCGCGGGTATGCGCTGCCTGTGCGGTTCGCCGCGCTGACGCACGATTTGGGGAAGGCGACGACGCCCGACGACATCTTGCCGCGACACATCGGTCACGAGACGCGCAGCGTCGACTTGCTCAAACCGATGTGCGAGCGGTTACGTGTGCCCAATGAATGCCGCGACCTCGCCGTGCTCGTGGCACGGGAGCACGGCAACATTCATCGCGTGATGGAAATGGGCGCGCAAGCCCTCGTGCGGCTGTTCGAACGGTGCGATGCGCTGCGCAAGCCCGCCCGCTTCGCCGAGGCCTTGCAGGCTTGCGAGTCGGACGCACGCGGCCGGCTCGGTTTCGAGACGCGCGAATATCCCCAGGCCGAGCGCCTGCGCGTGGCTTTGATGGCGGCGCGTGGCGTCGACGCGGGCGCCGTTGCGCAAGCGTTCGCGGATAATCCGGGGAAGATCAAGGAGGCGGTTCATCGGGCGCGGGCCAAAGCCGTTGCGACAGCGCTGGGCGGCGAGCCTTGACGTTTCGGCGCATGCGCTGAAGCGTCTACAACGTGTGCGACCGGTCTCCTCGCGCGAAGGCGTCGATCGCGCCGTCGATGCCGCGTGAAAACGCGATCACCTTGAACAACTCGCCCATCTCGGCTTCAGACATCAGTTTCTGCACGGCGTTGGCCGCCGGCAGGAAACGCGCGACATCGTTCGGATCGATTTCGCCGAGCGCCTCGGTAATGCCCGCGTTCATCAAGAAGCGCGCTTGCGACGTATAGCCGAGCAGATCCGCCCCCGTTTCGACGCCTGCTTCGGCGATACGCGTGAATTCGACGTGGGCGGTGATGTCCTGCAGCCCCGGATAGAGAAACGGGTCGCCGTGCGCGCGGTGGCGGTAGTGGCACATCAGCGTGCCTTGCGAGCGCTGCGGGTGGTAGTACTCTCCGCGCGGAAAGCCATAGTCGATGAAGAACGCCGCCCCGCGCACGAGCATCGAACAGACGGTGCGCGTGAAGGCCGCCGCGGCCGAATGGGTCTCGGCGATGTAGTCGCCGCCCGGGTCGATCTGTGTGTCGATCTCGGCCAGCAACGCGGCGTCTTCCTTACCGGTTTGCCCTTCGGGCGCATCCAACGGGCGGTCGTCGAAGCGAAAGGCTCCGGCTTCATCAACGGATACGCCGCGTGCGCGCCAGACGCCGGCCGTACGCGCGTAAAGCGCAATGGGCATCGCGTCGAGCACTTCGTTGCCGATCACGACCCCTTCGAAATGGTCGGGCAATGCATCGAGCCAGGTCACGCGCGAGGCTAGGGCGCCGCCGAGCGCATCGATCGTGGCGCGTTGGCGTTCACGCAATTCGCCGGACAGCTCGACGATGGCATAGCTTTGGAGCGGAATGCCCAACGCATCGAGGGCGCTCAGAATCCCGGCCGCGAGACGTCCGGTGCCTGCGCCGAACTCGATCAGGCGGCTCGTACCGCTTGCCGTGAGTGCTTGCGCGAGGGCGCGAGCGAGCGTTTGGGCGAACAGCGGGGACAGTTCCGGGGCGGTGACGAAGTCGCTGCCGTCCTCGGCGCGGCGCCCGAACTTGCGCGCGCCGCCGCTGTAATAGCCGAGGGCCGGCGTATAGAGCGCGAGCTCCATATAGCGGTCGAACGGCAGCCACCCGCCCGCCTGCGAAATGGCTTCGCGGATGTGCGCGGCCAGGGCGGCGCTGGCATCGAGCGCATCGGCGGCGGGAACAGGTAAACTAGCGGGTTCGTGAGCATTCTGATTCATTCCGGCA
>NZ_JBQCHR010000064.1:0-19438 GCF_051954495.1 Trinickia sp. | reverse complement strand
GCGCTACTACGACAAGTCGCTCGTCGACCGCTCGGAGCAGGAGCTGAAGCGCCAGTATTTGACGCGCGGTTTTTACGCGGCCGAAATCAAGACCACGGTGACGCCTGTCGACCGCAACCGCGTGTCGATTCTGTTCTCGGTGACGGAAGGCCCGAGTGCGAAGATCCGCCAGGTCAATTTCATCGGCAACAAGGCGTTCAGCACGAGCACGCTGCGCAACGAGATGCAGCTGTCCACGCCGAACTGGTTCTCGTGGTACACGAAGAACGACCTCTATTCGAAAGACAAGCTCACGACCGATCTCGAAAACGTCCGGTCGTACTATCTGAACCGCGGCTATCTCGAGTTCAACATCGAGTCCACGCAGGTTTCGATTTCGCCCGACAAGAAGGACATGTACCTGACGCTGACGGTGCATGAGGGCGAGCCGTACACGGTGTCGAGCGTCAAGCTCGCGGGCAATCTGCTCGATCGCGGTCCCGAACTGCAAAAGCTCATCACGGTGAAGCAGGGCGAGCGTTTCTCGGCGGCCAAGCTGCAGGCGACCACGAAGGCGATCGTCGACAAGCTCGGCGAATACGGCTACGCGTTCGCAACGGTCAATGCGCAGCCCGAAATCGATCAGGTGCATCACAAGGTGGCGTTGACGCTGCAGGTGGATCCGAGCCGCCGCGTCTACGTGCGCCGCATCAATGTCGTGGGCAACACGCGCACGCGCGACGAAGTCGTGCGCCGCGAAATGCGCCAGCTCGAAAGCTCGTGGTTCGATTCGAACCGGCTCGCGCTGTCGAAAGATCGGATCAATCGCCTCGGCTACTTCACCGATGTCGACGTGACGACCGTGCCGGTAGCCGGCACGCCCGACCAAGTCGACGTCGACGTCAAGGTCACGGAAAAGCCCACGGGCGCGATCACGCTCGGCGCGGGCTTCTCGTCGACGGATAAGGTCGTGCTTTCGGCCGGTATCTCGCAGGACAACGTGTTCGGCTCGGGTACGAGCTTGTCGGTGAACGTGAATACCGCGCGCAGTTATCGGACGCTGACGGTCACGCAGGTCGACCCGTATTTCACGGTCGACGGCATCAAGCGCATCACCGATGTTTATTACCGCACGACACAGCCGCTGTACTACTCGACGAATTCGAGCTTCCGCATCATCACGGCGGGTGGCGACCTGAAGTTCGGCATTCCGTTTTCGGAAGTCGATACGGTGTTCTTCGGCGCGGGCTTCGAACAAAACCGTCTCGATCTCGACAGCACGACGCCGCAGAGCTACAAGAACTACGTGAACGAATTCGGCCGCGTCTCGAACAATATCCCGCTGACGGTGGGTTGGTCGCGCGATGCTCGCGACAGCGCGCTCGTGCCGAGCCGCGGCTATTTCACGCAGGCCAACGCCGAATACGGTACGCCGGTCGGTGCGACGCAGTACTACAAGGCCGACATGCAGGCTCAGTACTACTACTCGTTCGCGCGAGGCTTCGTGCTCGGCTTGAACTTCCAGGGCGGCTACGGCAAGGGCATGGGCGGCAAGCCGTTCCCGATTTTCAAGAACTACTTCGCAGGCGGCATCGGTTCGGTGCGCGGCTATGAACCGAGTTCGCTCGGCCCGCGCGATACGTCGACGAACGATCCGATCGGCGGCTCGAAGATGGTCGTCGGCAACATCGAGCTTACGTTCCCGCTGCCGGGCACCGGGTACGATCGGACGTTGCGCGTGTTTACGTTCTTCGACGGCGGCAACGTCTGGGGTGAAAATGCGCCGGGGATCACCACGACGGGTTCGAACGGCTTGCGTTATGGCTACGGTGTCGGTCTGGCGTGGATTTCGCCGATCGGGCCGCTCAAGCTGAGCCTGGGCTTCCCGCTTCAGAAGCACACCGGCGACCAATACCAGAAATTCCAATTCCAGATCGGGACGGCGTTCTGACGGAACGCCAAACGCTGGCCAGCATCGAGAGGAAGATTTTGCAAACCGGTACGTTCATCAAACGCATGTTAGGCGTGGCCGCGCTGACGGGGGCGCTCGTGGCCGGCGTCGCCCAGGCGCAAGAGGCGCGCATCGCGGCGGTCAATTCAGACCGGATCCTGCGCGAGTCGGCCGCGGCAAAGGCCGCTCAATCGAAGCTCGAGGCGGAGTTCGCCAAGCGCGACAAAGATCTGCAAGATATGGCCGCGCGGCTGAAGTCGCTGTCCGACCAACTCGACAAGAGCGCGGCGTCTTTGTCGTCGGCCGATCGCGCGGCCAAGCAAAAGCAATTGTCCGATCTGGACAGCGACTTTCAGCGTAAGCAGCGTGAGTTCCGCGAAGACTTGAACCAGCGACGCAACGAAGAGCTGGCAGCCGTGCTCGAACGTGCGAACAAGGTGATCAAGCAAATCGCCGAGCAGCAGCATTACGATCTGATCGTGCAGGAAGCCGTGTATGTCAGCCCGCGCATCGACATCACCGACCAAGTGCTGAAGGCGCTGGCCGCGTCGAGCGCGAGCGCGACCAATTGAGCGACGGAGCAGCACGGCAATGGCATTGACGCTCGAGCAAATCGCGCAGCGCTTCGGCGGCGAAGTCGTGGGCGACTGCGCTTTGAAGGTGGCCGGTCTTGCGCCGCTGGATCAGGCGCAGCCGCACCAGCTGGCGTTTCTCGCCAACCCGAAATACCTTTCCCAAGTCGAGACGACGCAAGCGGGCGCGGTGCTGATCGCGCCCGGCGACCTGGCGAAGCTGGGGGCGAGGCAGGGACGTAATTTCATCGTCACACCGAATCCGTACGCTTACTTCGCGCGCGTGGCCCAGCTGTTCATCGATTTGGCGGCGCCGAAGGCGCCCGCCGGCGTGCATCCGAGCGCCGTCATCGATCCGAGCGCGAACGTGGCGGCCAGCGCGGTGATCGGGCCGCACGTCGTGCTCGAGGCGGGCGTCGTCATCGGCGAGCATGTTCGAATCGACGCCAATGTGACGATCGGGCGCGGCACGCGTATCGGCGAGGGTGCGCATTTGTATCCGAACGTCACCGTCTATCACGGCTGCAAGATCGGGCCGCGCGCGATCGTGCATGCGGGCGCCGTCATCGGCTCGGACGGGTTCGGCTTCGCGCCCGACTTCGTGGGCGAGGGCGACGCGCGCACGGGCAGCTGGGTCAAGATTCCGCAAGTGGGCGGGGTGACGATCGGCGCCGACGTCGAAATCGGCGCGAACACCACGATCGATCGCGGCGCGATGGCCGACACGATCATCGAAGAGTGCGTGAAGATCGACAACCTCGTGCAGATCGGCCACAACTGCAAGGTCGGCGCCTATACGGTCATCGCCGGTTGCGCCGGCATCGCCGGCAGCACCACGATCGGCCGCCACTGCATGATCGGCGGGGCGGTCGGTATCGCGGGGCATGTGACGCTCGCCGATTACGTGATCGTCACGGCGAAGTCGGGCGTGTCGAAGTCGCTGCTCAAGCCGGGCATGTACACGAGCGCGTTTCCGGCTGTCGGGCATGCCGAATGGAACAAGAGCGCGGCCTTGATGCGAAATCTGGACAAGCTGCGTGACCGCATCAAGGCACTCGAAGCCGCGCTCGTCGAGCGAGGTGACGGCAACGCCTGAGCGGGCGTCGCCGCGAACAGCATCCGCAGTAACTACCCGCGCGATACCCTTGCGTGGAGCAGACACACCATGAGCACTGAAAAAATCAATCTCGACATCCATAAGATTCTCACGCTGCTGCCGCATCGCTATCCGATCCTGCTCGTGGACCGTGTGCTCGAGCTCGAGCCGCACAAAAGCATCAAAGCGCTGAAGAACGTGTCGATCAACGAGCCGTACTTCATGGGGCACTTCCCGCAGCGCCCGGTCATGCCCGGGGTGCTGATCTTGGAAGCGCTCGCGCAAACGGCGGCGCTGCTGACGTTCGCCGAAGAGCCGCACGATCCCGAAACAACGCTGTACTACTTCGTCGGTATCGACGGCGCGCGCTTCAAGCGTGTGGTCGAACCGGGCGACCAACTCATTCTTAACGTCACGTTCGAGCGCTACATGCGCGGCATCTGGAAATTCAAGGCGCGCGCCGAAGTCGAAGGAACGACGGCGGCCGAAGCCGAATTGATGTGCACGGTCAAGCACACGAACGAGTGACAAGGGCCAAAAGCGCATGAGCAGGATTCATCCCACCGCGATCATCGAGCCGGGCGCGCAGCTTGGCGAAGACGTCGAGATCGGGCCGTACGCGATCGTCGGCGCACATGTGACGATCGGCGCCCGCACGACGGTCGGTTCGCACAGCGTGATCGAAGGCCACACGACGATCGGGGCCGACAACCGGATCGGCCACTACGCGTCGGTCGGCGGCCGGCCGCAAGACATGAAGTACCAGGGCGAGCCGACCAAACTTGTGATCGGCGAGCGCAACACGATCCGCGAATTCACGACGATCCATACGGGCACCGTGCAAGACGGCGGCGTGACCACGCTCGGCGACGACAACTGGATCATGGCGTACGTCCACATCGGGCACGATTGCCATGTGGGCAGCCACACCGTTTTGTCGAGCAACGCCCAGATGGCCGGGCACGTCATCATCGGCGACTGGGCCATCGTCGGCGGCATGTCGGGCGTGCATCAATTCGTGAAAATCGGCGAGCACTCGATGCTCGGCGGCGCATCGGCGCTGGTGCAGGACATCCCGCCGTTCGTCATTGCGGCGGGCAACAAGGCCGAACCGCATGGCATCAACGTCGAAGGGCTGCGTCGCCGCGGTTTTTCGGCCGATGCCATCTCGGCGCTGCGCAGCGCCTACCGGCTGCTGTACAAGAACGGCCTGTCGCTCGAAGAGGCGAAGACGCAGCTTGCCGAACTCGCTTCGGCGGGCGGCGACGGCGATGAGCCGGTGCGCAAGTTGATCGCATTCATCGAAACGTCGCAGCGCGGCATCATTCGCTAGGCCGATGACGCTGCAATCGAATGCGTTGCGCGTCGCCATGGTCGCCGGCGAGCCGTCGGGCGATTTGCTGGCGGCGTCGCTGCTCGGCGGCCTGGCACGCCGGCTACCCGAGTCAACGCGATACTATGGCATCGGCGGGCCGCGCATGGCGGCGCAAGGCTTCGAGGCCCATTGGCCGATGGAGAAGCTCGCCGTTCGCGGTTACGTCGAGGCGCTGCGCCACATCCCCGAGATCCTGGGCATCCGCAACGAGCTGAAGCGCCAACTGCTGGCCGAGCCGCCGCATGCCTTCATCGGCGTCGACGCGCCCGATTTCAATTTTGGTCTCGAGCAGCCCCTTCGCGGCGCCGGGATTGCAACGATCCATTTCGTTTGCCCATCCATTTGGGCGTGGCGCGGCGGCCGCATCAAGACGATCGCGAAGGCCGTCGATCACATGCTTTGCGTGTTTCCATTCGAGACGGCGTTGCTGGAAAAGGCGCACGTGCCGGCCACTTACGTCGGTCATCCGCTCGCGGATGAGATTCCGCTCGAGCCCGATGTCGCCGGTGCGCGCGCGGCGCTCGGGTTGCCCGCGTCCGGCCCGGTCGTGGCCGTGCTGCCGGGTAGCCGACGTTCGGAAATCAATCTGATCGGTCCGACGTTCTTCGCAGCGATGGCGATCATGCAGCGTCGCGAGCCGGGCCTGCGGTTCGTGATGCCGGCGGCGACGCCCGCGTTGCGCGAGCTGCTGCAGCCGCTTGCCGCGGCGCATCCGGGGCTCGCGCTGACGATCACCGACGGCGATGCGCAGCGCGCCATGACGGCTGCCGACGCCGTGCTCGTGAAAAGCGGTACGGTGACGCTCGAGGCCGCGCTGTTGAAGAAGCCCATGGTGATCTCGTACAAAGTGCCTTGGCTGACGGGGCAGATCATGCGCCGGCAGGGGTATTTGCCGTATGTGGGCCTGCCGAACATCCTGGCCGGGCGCTTCGTCGTGCCGGAGCTGCTGCAGCATTTCGCGACGCCCGAAGCGCTTGCCGACGCCACGCTCGTACAGTTGCAGGACGATGCCAATCGGCGCACGCTTACCGAAGTGTTCACGCAGATGCACCTGACGCTGCGTCGCAACACGGCCGAACGCGCGGCCGAAGCGGTCGCACAGGTGATCGAAGCGAGGAAGTCCCGCCGATGACGAATTCGCGCGCGCCACGACCGAAGCGCACGAGCGACGCCGCCGCGCCGGCCGCGCACGCGAAGCGCATCGCTGCCTCGGCGGTATCGGCGCAGGTCACGCTCAATTTCGATTCGCCGCTCGACATCGTCTGCGGGGTCGACGAAGCGGGGCGTGGGCCGTTGGCCGGGCCCGTCGTCGCGGCCGCCGTCATTCTGGATCCGAAGCGCCGAATTCGTGGGCTCGACGATTCGAAAGCGCTATCCGCCAAAACGCGAGAGGCGCTCTACGAGAAGATCGTCGAGCGCTCGCTGAGTTTTTGCGTGGCGTCCGCGAGCGTCGAGGAGATCGATCGGCTGAACATCCTGCATGCGACGATGCTCGCCATGAAACGGGCCATCGAAGGGCTCTCGGTCACGCCCACGCTGGCGCGCATCGACGGCAATCGCTGCCCCGTGCTCGCCGTCCGAAGCGAAGCCGTGATTGGCGGCGATGCACGGGTTCCGGCAATTTCGGCCGCATCGATTCTCGCGAAAGTCACGCGCGACCGCATGTTATTTGAACTGCATGAGCGGTTTCCGGTGTACGGTTTCAACGCTCATGTCGGCTACGGCACGCCGCAGCATTTGGCCGCGCTGTCCGAGCACGGTCCGTGCGAACATCACAGGCGTTCCTTCGCACCTGTCCGGCTGGCGTTCGAGCGGCACGGCATTGCGCTGACGCCGCTGGGCGCTGCGAGCGCCACGGGCGAGCACAGCATCGAAAGCATCGAAGACGATGCGCTCGACGAAGCGGCGTTGTACAACGACGCGTTCGACACGTTGGGCGACGGCCCCGCCGACACGGGCGTCGGCGCTTAGTCCGCGCGCGTTCGCGGCCAAAACGCGGCGAACGCGGATAATTTTCTTGGCCAAACGAGGCCGCCTAACTCCGGTTCGATTTCGTGAAAGCGATTACTTCGCGCGACAACCCGTTCTACAAGCGCCTGAAAGCCATGGCGGCGTCGACGCATCAGCAAAGGAAAAGCGGCCACGCGCTGCTGGAAGGCTTTCACCTTGCGACGGCCTATCTCGACGTGGCGGGCCAGCCCGAGACATGCGTGGTCACGGAAGGGGCATTGCGGCACGAGGAAGCGCAGGCCATCGTCGCTCGCGTGGACGCCGAACGCATCGTCACGTTGCCCGATGCGCTTTTCGGTCAATTGTCGAACGTCGTGCACGGCGTGGGTCTGCTCTTCGTGGTGAGCAAACTTTCCCCGGACTTGCCGGAACGCGTCGAGACCACCTGCATCGTGCTCGACGGCGTCCAAGACGCGGGCAACGTGGGGTCGATTCTGCGCAGCGCGGCGGCAGCGGGCGTGAAACAAGTGTTCTGCGCGCCGGGGACCGCTTACGCGTGGTCGTCGAAGGTGCTGCGCTCGGGTATGGGTGCGCATTTTCTGCTCGACGTGTACGAGGATGTCGAAGCGGCCGACTTGATCTCCCGCCTGGCCGTGCCCGTGACCATTACCGACTCGCATGCGCCGCAAGCGCTCTACGAATGCGATTTGTCGGGTGCTGTGGCGTGGGTTTTCGGCAATGAAGGGGCGGGCGTGTCGGCGCCTTGGCGCGCCGCCGTTGTTCATCGTCTGACGATTCCGCAGCCCGGCGGCATGGAGTCGCTCAATGTCGCCGCCGCGGCGGCGATTTGCCTGTTCGAGCAGTGCCGCCAACAGCGGATGTCGTTGCGGGGGTAGGCGCTTAAGGGCTTAGGCGGGCTCAGGCCCGCCTAGCCGTACAACCCGCTGTCTCGACGAACCGGAGGCGCCGCGGCCTTCGTCTTCAATAAGTCGGACGGTCGAGCCTGATTTCCTGCAGGATCGTCGTCGCGATCTCCTCGATCGACTTGTGCGTCGATGACAGCCATTTGATCCCTTCTCGCCGCATGAGCGCTTCGGCTTCGTTGATCTCGTAGCGGCAATTCTCGGGCGCCGCGTATTTGCTGCCGGGCCGCCGCTCGTTGCGGATTTCCGACAGGCGCTGCGGGTCGATCGACAGCCCGAACAGCTTTTCGCGATGGGCGATCAGCGGCGTGGGCAGCTTGCCGCGCTCGAAATCTTCCGGAATGAGCGGGTAGTTGGCCGCTTTCACGCCGTATTGCATGGCGAGGTAGAGGCTCGTCGGCGTCTTGCCGCTGCGCGAGACGCCGACCAGGATGACGTCGGCATCGGCGAGGTTGCGATTCGATTGTCCGTCGTCGTGCGCCAGCGAAAAATTGATCGCCTCGATCCGCGTCTTGTATTCCTCGGTATCGGCGTTCTGGTGCCCGCGGCCGATAGCGTGCGTCGACTTCATCTCGAGTTCTTGCTCTAGCGGCTCGACGAACTGCTGAAAAATATCGAGCACGAGCGCGTTCGAGTTCTTGACGATCGCGTTGGATGCGCTGTCGACCAGTGTGGTGAAGACGATCGGACGGCGTCCGTCGAGTTCGGCGGACTCGCTGATTTTTTCGATCGTGGCGTAGGCTTTATCGACGGAATCGACGAATGGCACCCGCACGAGACGGAATTTTTGGTCGAATTGGGACAGGATCGAGTGCGCGAACGTTTCGGCGGTGATCCCTGTCCCGTCGGAGACGATGAATACGGTAGGCGGCATCGGCAAACGCTTAAAAGCAGCGGGCGCTGCGGGAGGAAACGCGATTTTCGCGCGTTTTCGCGGGCGAAGACGCCGGCGATTGTCACATGGCCGTCGCAACAGAACAGGCGGCCGCTTAGAAGCAGGGTAGAATAGCGGCAACCTGTTGGATAAGCAATTGCGATTGGTCGCAGGCGGCCGCCGGCGATTGCTTCTCCAACAGGTTGCGCGTGCTGCGCGCCGGGCTCCACTAGTCCGCGCGCACCAAGCCCACACGCGTGGCCGTGAATTTTTTTCACACTTAGGGGCTTGTATGACTAACGCAGTTAACGTCACGAAGGATCAGGCGTATGTAATTCCGTTCGAGCAGCTACGGATGACCGATGTGGAGATCGTGGGCGGCAAGAATGCGTCGCTCGGCGAAATGATTAGCCAATTGGCCGAGGCCGGCGTGCGCGTGCCGACCGGTTTCGCCACGACGGCGCTGGCATTTCGCGATTTCCTCAAACACAACAATCTGACCGAACGGATCGCCGCTCGGCTCGAGACGCTGGACGTCGACGACGTCAAGGCGCTTGCGGCCGCCGGTAAGGAAATCCGCGAATGGATCGTCGATGCGCCGATGCAGCCGCGCCTCGCGGCTGAAATTCGCGAACAATTCGAGACGCTCCAAAAAGGCTCGCCCGAAGAGCTGTCGTTCGCCGTCCGTTCGTCCGCGACGGCCGAGGACTTGCCTGACGCCTCGTTCGCCGGACAGCAGGAAAGCTACCTGAACGTGGTCGGCATCGACGATGTGCTCGATCGGATGAAGCACGTCTTTGCGTCGCTCTACAACGATCGCGCGATCTCCTATCGCGTCCATAAAGGCTTCACCCACGCGGAAGTGGCGTTGTCCGCCGGCGTTCAGCGCATGGTGCGCTCGGACGTGGGCGCGGCTGGCGTCATGTTCACGCTCGACACCGAATCGGGCTTCAAGGACGCCGTGTTCATCACGTCGAGCTACGGCCTGGGCGAAACCGTCGTGCAAGGCGCCGTGAATCCGGACGAGTTCTACGTCTTCAAGACGACGCTCGAGCAAGGCAAATATCCGATCATTCGCCGCTCGATCGGCTCGAAGCTCATCAAGATGGAATTCACGAATCCGGGCGAGCCGGGCCGCGTGAAGACGGTCGACGTGGCGCACGAGCAGCGCAACCGCTTCTCGATCACCGACGAAGACGTGATCGAGCTCGCGAAATACGCCGTCATCATCGAAAAGCACTACCAGCGTCCGATGGACATCGAGTGGGGCAAGGACGGTCGCGACGGCAAGATCTTCATCCTGCAGGCACGCCCGGAAACGGTGAAGAGCCAAGGTGCAGGCAAGGTCGAGCAACGCTTCAAGCTGCGCGGCCAGTCGCAAGTGCTCGCCACGGGCCGGGCGATCGGCCAGAAGATCGGCGCGGGCCGTGTCCGCGTGATTCACGATCCGTCGGAAATGGAACGCGTGCAGCCCGGCGACGTTCTCGTCGCGGACATGACGGACCCGAACTGGGAACCCGTGATGAAGCGTGCGTCCGCGATCGTCACGAACCGCGGCGGCCGTACCTGCCACGCGGCCATCATCGCGCGTGAACTGGGCGTGCCGGCCGTCGTCGGCTGCGGCGACGCCACCGACGTGCTGAAGGACGGCGCGCTCGTGACGGTTTCGTGCGCCGAGGGCGACGAAGGCAAGATCTACGACGGGCTGCTGGAAACGGAAGTGACGGAAGTCTCGCGCGGCGAATTGCCGCCGATCCCGGTCAAGATCATGATGAACGTCGGCAATCCGCAGCTCGCCTTCGATTTCTCGCAGTTGCCGAATGCGGGCGTGGGTCTCGCTCGCCTCGAGTTCATCATCAACAACAACATCGGCGTGCACCCGAAGGCGATTCTCGAGTACCCGAACGTCGATCAGGACTTGAAGAAGGCCGTGGAAAGCGTGGCGCGCGGGCATGCCTCGCCGCGCGCCTTCTACGTCGACAAGCTGACCGAAGGCGTCGCGACGATCGCCGCGGCGTTCTATCCGCGGCCCGTGATCGTGCGCCTGTCCGACTTCAAGTCGAACGAGTACAAGAAGCTGATCGGCGGTTCGCGTTACGAGCCGGACGAGGAAAACCCGATGCTCGGCTTCCGCGGTGCCTCGCGCTACATCGCGCAGGATTTCGCGCAGGCGTTCGAGATGGAATGCATCGCGCTCAAGCGTGTGCGCGAGGACATGGGCCTCACGAACGTCGAAATCATGGTGCCGTTCGTGCGGACGGTGAAACAGGCCGAGCGCGTGGTGGGCCTGCTCGACAAGTTCGGCCTGAAGCGCGGCGAGAACGGCCTGCGGCTCATCATGATGTGCGAGATTCCCTCGAATGCGATTCTTGCCGAACAGTTCCTGCAACACTTCGACGGGTTCTCGATCGGTTCGAACGACTTGACGCAGCTGACGCTCGGCCTCGATCGCGATTCGGGCATGGAGCTCTTGGCCGTGGACTTCGACGAGCGCGACGAAGCCGTCAAGTTCTTGCTCAAGCGCGCGATCGAGACGTGCCGTCGCCTGAACAAGTACGTGGGCATCTGCGGCCAAGGGCCGTCGGATCACCCGGACTTCGCGCAGTGGCTGGCCGACGAAGGCATCGCGTCGATTTCGCTGAATCCCGACACGATCATCGAGACGTGGCAGGCGCTGGCCAAGAACGCGAAGTAACGTCGTCCCATTGAGGCGCCTGCCAATGAAAGCGGGCCCCACTTCGTGCTATAACGCCCCGGTAGATCCGGGGCGTTTTTTTTCGGGGAGGCCATGAGATGACGCCGAACGACTTTCTTTGGTGGATCGGCGCGGGGGCGCTCATCGTCGCTGAGTTGCTGACGGGCACGTTCTACTTGCTCATGATCGCGCTGGGGTTCCTAGCCGGGGCGCTGGCCAAGCTGTACGGGGCTAGCTTAGCCGCGCAATGCACGTGGGCGGCGCTGGTCGCGCTGGCCGCCGTCGTCTTGCTGCGCCGTTCGCGTTTCGGCCGTCGGCGTGAGCGGCGCGATGCGTCGACCAATCCCGACGTCGTCTTGGACGTCGGCGCGCCGCTCGAGGTCTTGGCCTGGAGCGACAGGCGTGCGCGCGTGCCGTACCGCGGCGCCGAATGGGATGTCGAACTCGCGCCCGGCGAGCGGGAAGATGCCCGGCATTACGAGATCGCGGCCGTTCGGGCCAATCGCCTCGTCGTGGTCGAGAAAAAGCCTACGACGGGGCGAGCGCGTCATTCGATGTCAACAACGAAGGAGTAAACAATGGACATGACTATCGTCGCTGCCGTACTGCTGATCGTCGTGATCGTGATTGCCGCGCAGACGATAAAGATCGTGCCGCAACAGCATGCGTGGGTAGTGGAGCGTTTCGGCCGGTATCACGCGACGCTCGCACCGGGGCTCAACATCGTGATGCCGTTCGCCGACCGCGTGGCGTATCGCCATGTGCTCAAGGAGATTCCGCTCGACGTGCCGGGGCAGATCTGCATCACGCGCGACAACACGCAATTGCAGGTGGATGGCGTGCTGTACTTCCAAGTCACCGATGCGATGAAGGCCTCGTACGGATCGAGCAACTACGTGGTGGCGATCACACAACTGTCGCAAACCACGCTGCGCTCGGTCATCGGCAAGCTCGAACTCGATAAGACGTTCGAGGAACGGGACTTGATCAACCACAGCGTCGTGGCTGCGCTCGACGAAGCGGCGTCGAACTGGGGCGTGAAAGTGCTGCGCTACGAGATCAAAGACCTGACGCCGCCGAAGGAAATTCTGCATGCCATGCAGGCGCAGATCACTGCCGAGCGCGAAAAGCGCGCGCTGATCGCGGCGTCCGAAGGGCGCCAGCAAGAGCAGATCAACATCGCTTCAGGCGGGCGCGAAGCGGCTATTCAGAAGTCGGAGGGCGAGAAGCAGGCCGCGATCAATCAAGCGCAAGGGCAGGCCGCCGCCATTCTGGCCGTGGCGGAAGCGAATTCGCAGGCGATTCAAAAGATTGCGCAGGCCATCCAATCGACGGGCGGCATGGACGCCGTGAACCTCAAGGTGGCCGAGCAGTATGTGAGCGCGTTCGGCAATCTCGCGAAAGCGGGCAACACGCTGATCGTGCCCGGCAATCTTTCGGATCTGGGTTCGATGGTGGCCTCGGCGCTCGCCATCGTGAATCGCGGCAAAAGCACGGCCGGCTAGGTTGGGGCGCGCATGATGCGCGCCTTCTCGCGCTCCCAATCGCGCTTCTTTTCGGTTTCGCGCTTATCGTGCAGCTTCTTGCCCTTGGCGAGACCGACTTCGCATTTGACGCGGCCGCCCTTGTAATGGAAGTTCAGCGGCACGAGCGTGTAGCCGCGTTGCTCGACCTTGCCGATCAGCTTCTTGATTTCGTCGCCGTGCAAAAGCAGTTTGCGCGTGCGGACCGGGTCCGGCGTGATGTGCGTGGACGCTTCGGGCAGCGGACTGATGTGCGCGCCGATCAGGAACAGCTCGCCGTTGCGAATGATGACGTAGCCTTCCTTGATTTGGCCGCGCCCGGCGCGCAGCGCCTTCACTTCCCATCCCTCGAGCACGAGTCCTGCTTCATAGCGCTCCTCGATGAAGTAATCGAAGAAGGCCTTTCTGTTGTCGATGATGGTCATGGATATGGACGGCGTCCAACTCGTTTAAAATCACGATTTTAGCAAAGCGGCGCTTCTCGAGCCCGCCAAGCTCGCCCCACTTCCGCCGCGCGCAGTGCTTCCTATGGCAGATGTTCAGAAAACCGTATTGATTCGCCACTCGGCCGAGCAAATGTTCGACCTCGTCACCGACGTAGTCGACTATCCCAACTTCCTGCCCTGGTGCGGAGGCGTCGAAATTCGGCGGCAAGACGCGCACGAGATGGAAGCGCGCATCGACATCAACTTCAAGGGCATCAAGCAGCACTTCGCCACGCATAACACGCAGGAGCGCCCCACGCGCATCGACATGCAGTTCGCCGACGGCCCGTTTCGCAAGTTCACCGGCTACTGGCGCTTTACGCCGCTGCGTACCGACGCCTGCAAGATCGAGTTCGCGCTGCATTACGAGTTCTCCAGCTTGATCCTCGAAAAGATCATCGGGCCTGTGTTCAATCACATTGCGAACACGTTCGTCGAATCGTTCGTCAAGCGCGCCGACGAGCGCTACGGCCGGCCATGAACGCATCGCTGTCGATCGAAGTCTGCTACGCGCTGCCCGAAGCGCAGACGCTCATTGCGCTGACGCTTCCCGCGGGCGCCACGGTGCGCGATGCGCTGGCTGCCAGCGAAATCGTCAAACGGCACCCGGAGGTCGATCCGGCCACCGCCAAGCTGGGTATTTTCGGCAAGCCGGCGCTGTTGGACGCACCGCTCGCCGATCACGACCGCGTCGAGATCTACCGGCCGCTCATCGTCGATCCGAAGCTCGCGCGGCAGCGGCGTGTGGAAAAGACGCGCCGAGCCGGGTCCATCGAAGGCCGCAAGTGGCTGCCTAAGGATTCGCGCTGAGGGCGGCGGCGTCGGACAGCTTGCGTTGAGCACTGCCGCTGTCGTCGTGACGCCGCACCGACCACGTCACGCCGGCCAGCAGCAGGACGATCGCCGCCGCTTCCAGGGCGCGCGGCAGCCGCGCATCGTAGATGAAGCCGTAGAGCAGGGCGAACAGCGTCTCGAATACGATCAACTGTCCCGACAGCGTGAGCGGCACGCGCTTGGACGCGGCATTCCACAGGCCCGTGCCGAGCCAAGACGCGCCCACGGCCAAGCCAAGGTTGAGCACCCAAAACGTGCGCCAGCGCGCCTCGGGATGAAGTGCCTGCGTCGCGGCGTCCGGCAGCAAAGGGCAGGCGAGCCATAGCAAGGCCCCGAGCAGCCCCGTGGCGAGGCCCAGCAAGACGGACCACTCATTGCCGTCGAACCGCGGGTTGCGACGCAGGTAACGCGTATTTTCGACGGCGAACCACGTCCAGCTGCCCAGCGCGCCGGCCGCGCAAAGTACGCCGACGAGCTTGTCGACGACGCCCCCTGGGGCGCCGGGCGCCGGCCCGGTGGCGAAGACGTCGACATTGATGCACGCGATCCCGGCGACGACGAGCACGAGGGGCCAGAGCAGGCGGTGAAGCGGTACGGCGCCCGCATCGCGCCGGCCGGCCAGCGTGACCGTGACGGGCAGCACGCCGACGATCAGCGAGGTCGGTCCGATACCCACCCGGTGTACGCCGGCGGTCAGAAACACGTAATAAACGAGATTGCCGACGAGCGCCAGCTTGGCGACGGCGAAAAGATCGGCGCGCGCAAGTTTGCCGGCGAGACGTCGCGCCATGGGCAGCGCCGCCGCGAGGGAAACCAGGCCGTACATCATGCAGCGCGCCGCTCCCAGCCTCATCGGGGCAAAATCGGGCAGCAGGCGCGGCACGAGAAAGACCGTGCCCCAAATCGCTCCCGCCATCATCCCGTACATCACGCCACGCCGCATAGCTGCTCCCCCTCGTCGTCCGTCAGTCGATCATCGAGGGCAAGTGTAGGCAGACGGGTCGCAGCCGTCTTGTTCGATTCTGCAATCGCGGGCGCGTGGCTTGCGTCCCGAGGAAGGCGGGCTTTTCGGCTGGTTTTTGGGGAGCAAGGGGCGCGAACGCGCGCCCGGACCAAACGAAACTCGTGCGAACGCGGGACGAACCAAAAAGCGAAACGGGTGACCCGGTGGAAGCAGAAAAAACGCTAACTTGCTGTTCGCACAGTGAAAAACCAGGGAGGTATCGCGTATAATTCGCTTTTGCGCCTATAGGATTTGCCATGCGTCTGATCCAAAAAGCACTCACATTCGATGACGTGCTCCTCGTCCCGGCGTTCTCCGACGTTCTGCCGCGCGACACCAGCCTCAAAACCCGGCTGACTCGCAAGATTTCCCTGAATATGCCGCTCGTGTCGGCCGCGATGGACACCGTCACCGAAGGACGGCTCGCGATTGCGATGGCGCAGCAAGGCGGCGTGGGCATCATCCACAAGAATCTCACAGCGGCCGAGCAGGCCCGCGAAGTGGCGAAGGTGAAGCGTTTCGAATCGGGCGTCGTGCGCGATCCGATCACCGTTCCGCCGCAAATGAAAGTGCGCGATGTGATTGCGCTGTCGCAGCAGCATGGCATCTCGGGCTTCCCCGTCGTCGAAGGCGCTCAGTTGATGGGCATCGTCACGAACCGCGATCTGCGGTTCGAAACGCGGCTCGACGAGCCCGTACGCACGATCATGACGCCTCGCGATCGCCTCGTGACGGTCAAGGAAGGCACGGCGCTGGCGGAAGCCAAGGCGCTCATGCATAGCCACCGCCTCGAGCGCGTGCTCGTCGTGAACGATGCGTTCGAGCTGCGCGGGCTCATGACGGTCAAGGACATTACGAAGCAAACCGAGCATCCTGACGCGTGCAAGGACGAGCACGGCAAGCTGCGCGTGGGCGCGGCGGTGGGCGTGGGCGCCGACAACGAAGAGCGTGTCGTGGCGTTGGCCGCGGCGGGCGTCGACGTGATCGTCGTCGATACGGCGCACGGCCACAGCAAGGGCGTGCTCGAGCGCGTGCGCTGGGTGAAAAAGAATTTCCCGCACGTCGAAGTGATTGGCGGCAACATCGCGACGGCCGATGCGGCGCGCGCGCTCGTCGAATACGGCGCGGACGGCGTGAAGGTCGGGATCGGCCCGGGCTCGATCTGCACGACGCGGATCGTCGCGGGCGTGGGCGTGCCGCAGATCACGGCGATCGCCAATGTCGCCGAGGCCTTGAAAGGCACGGGCGTGCCCGTCATCGCCGACGGCGGCGTTCGATTCTCGGGCGATGTCAGCAAGGCGCTCGCGGCCGGCGCGAATGCGGTCATGATGGGCAGCATGTTCGCCGGCACCGAAGAGGCCCCGGGCGATGTCTTCCTGTATCAAGGTCGCCAGTACAAGTCGTATCGCGGCATGGGTTCGGTCGGGGCGATGAAGGACGGTGCGGCCGACCGCTACTTCCAAGACAACTCGGCGAACATCGACAAGCTCGTGCCCGAGGGCATCGAAGGCCGCGTCGCCTACAAGGGTTCGGTCAACGCGATCCTGTTCCAACTCGTCGGCGGTGTGCGGGCGAGCATGGGCTACTGCGGTTGCCGCACGATCGACGAGATGCACGAGAAGGCGCAGTTCGTTCAGATCACGGCGGCCGGCATGCGTGAATCGCACGTACACGACGTGCAGATCACGAAAGAAGCGCCGAACTATCACGTCGACTAAGCGCCGATGAAACCGCTCCTGCGCGCCGTTTTGATCGTCGATGCCGGGCTCTACTTGAGTTCGGGCGCCGTGCTGCTGCTCACGCCCTTGGCGGGGCTGCAGCGCGCGTTGCAGTTGACGACGATCGAGCCCGCGATGGTCGGGCAGATGCTCGGTCTCGCGCTGCTCGCGCTTGCCTGGCTGTCGCTGCGTGGGGCGGTCGATGGCGCGATGACGGTGGGCGTCGCCAAAATCGTCGGTCATGTGACGTGGCTCGCTGGTGCGCTGGTCCTTGCATGGGCCATCGGGCCGCATACCTTGTGGCTGCCGGCCCTGGGCATCGTGCCGAATCTGCTGATCGGCGGGTTCCTCGTGGTGATCGGGCTTGGCGGCGCGCGTTTCGCTCAAGCGGTGCGCCGGCGCGAGATCGCCAAAGCGGCGCAAGGACAGGGCGGTGGAGTGAAAGCGCGCGGTGGTGCGGTTGCGGCGCCCGCGTCTGCAGCTGCATCCGCATCCGCATCCGCGCCGTCGCAACCGGTCGAGCCGGTGCTTCGGCCTTCCGAGCCGAGCCGCGCAGCCGAAATCGGCGCGGCGCCTTATCGGGCGCGCAGCGAGCCGCCCGTGCAGGCGCCCGTATCGGCGGGGGTCAAGCCCGCGGACGAGCCGTCCGGCGCGGCGCGAACCGGTGCGGCGAGCGGCAGCGGCGACGTACGCGCGGGGCAGCCGGCGTCTGCGCCGCGGCCTCCGTTTCATGGTTGAGCGCGCCCACGCCCCAGCGCCCCAGCTAAACCCATCTTGCGTTCGCGCGCGGCATTGGCGCGACGCTTCGTGTTTGATCTATTCCCGCGGCGCGACGTGCGCCGCTGTTCGCATTCGTTCACTATCGATCCGTGCCAGCCATGCATGACAAGATCCTGATCCTCGACTTCGGTTCGCAAGTCACTCAACTGATTGCGCGCCGCATTCGCGAAGCGCACGTCTACTCGGAAATTCATCCGTACGATGTCGACGACGCGTTCATCCGCGAATTCGCGCCGAAGGGCATCATCCTTTCCGGCGGGCCGAGTTCGGTTACGGAGACGGACACGCCGCGCGCGCCTCAAGCCGTATTCGAACTCGGCGTGCCGGTTCTCGGCATCTGCTACGGCATGCAAACGATGGCCGAGCAGCTTGGCGGCAAGGTCGATCTCGGCCATGTCCGCGAGTTCGGCTACGCCGAAGTGCGTGCGCGAAACCATACGAGCCTCCTTGAAGGCATCGAGGATTTCCGCACGGCGCAAGGCCACGGCATGTTGAAGGTCTGGATGAGCCACGGCGACAAAGTCACGGAGATGCCTGAAGGTTTCGTGCTGATGGCGTCGACCGAGTCATGCCCGGTGGCGGCCATGGCCGATGAATCGCGCCATTTCTACGGCTTGCAGTGGCACCCCGAGGTGACCCATACGGTCAAGGGGGCCGCGATGCTCGAGCGCTTCGTGCTGCAGATCTGCGGCGCGAAGGCCGATTGGGAGATGGGGCATTACATCGACGAGGCCGTCGAAAAAATTCGCGAACAAGTCGGCAACGAGCACGTCATTCTCGGTTTGTCCGGCGGTGTCGATTCGTCGGTGGCGGCGGCGTTGCTGCATCGTGCGATCGGCGATCAGCTCACGTGCGTTTTCGTCGATCACGGTTTGCTGCGGTTGAACGAAGCCGAGCAGGTGATGGCCACGTTCGCCGATCACCTCGGCGTGCGCGTGATTCATGTCGATGCGAGCGAAGCATTCCTCTCGAAGCTTGCCGGCGTGACGGATCCCGAGCAGAAGCGCAAGATCATCGGCGCGGAATTCGTCGAAGTGTTCCAGGCGGAAGCAGGCAAGCTCAGCGATGCGAAATGGCTCGCTCAAGGCACGATCTATCCGGACGTGATCGAATCGGCGGGCAAGGGCAAGAAGGCCACGCATACGATCAAGAGCCACCACAATGTGGGCGGCTTGCCGGAAACGTTGAATCTAAAGCTGCTCGAGCCGCTGCGCGAGTTGTTCAAGGATGAAGTGCGTGAGCTGGGTGTGAAGCTCGGGTTGCCGCATGCGATGGTCTATCGTCATCCGTTCCCTGGCCCTGGGCTCGGCGTGCGGATCCTTGGCGAAGTGCGTCGTGATTTTGCCGATTTGCTGCGTCGCGCCGATGCGATCTTTATCGAGACGCTGCGTAATACGATCGACAAGGAAACGGGCAAGTCTTGGTACGACTTGACGAGCCAAGCGTTCGCCGTGTTCTTGCCGGTGAAGAGCGTGGGGGTGATGGGGGATGGGCGGACGTATGAGTATGTCGTTGCGCTGCGCGCCGTGCAGACGCTTGATTTCATGACCGCGCATTGGGCGCATCTGCCGCATGAACTGCTCGGACAGGTATCGAACCGCATCATCAATGAGGTGCGGGGGATCAATCGGGTGGTTTATGACATCTCGGGGAAGCCGCCGGCGACGATTGAGTGGGAGT
>NZ_JBQCHR010000063.1:0-4203 GCF_051954495.1 Trinickia sp. | reverse complement strand
ATCATCTCCGTCTTGCTGGAGAACGAACCGGGTGCGCTGTCGCGCGTCGTCGGTCTGTTTTCGGCACGCGGCTATAACATCGAAACCTTGACGGTGGCGCCGACGGAAGACCGTTCGCTGTCGCGCCTGACCATCGTCTCCGTTGGCTCGGACGACGTGATCGAACAGATCACGAAGCACTTGAACCGCCTGATCGAGGTGGTGAAGGTGGTCGACTTGACCGAAGGCGCCCACATCGAGCGCGAGCTGATGCTGATCAAGGTGCGGGCGGTCGGCAAGGAACGCGAAGAAATGAAGCGGATGGCGGATATTTTCCGCGGCCGCATCATCGACGTGACCGAAAAGACCTACACGATCGAGCTGACGGGGGCGAGCGACAAACTCGACGCCTTCATCGAAGCGCTCGACGCCGCCGTGATTCTCGAAACCGTCCGCACGGGCAGCTCGGGCATTGGGCGCGGCGAGCGCATTTTGAAGGTGTAACGCTGGCCAACCGACGGCGCTCGCTCCGTGGGCGGGCGCTTTTAACGAATTTGACGAATACGATTTAACGCGAAGGAATCGACATGAAAGTTTTCTACGATAAAGACGCCGACCTGTCCCTCATCAAAGGCAAGGACGTTACGATCATCGGCTACGGCTCGCAAGGCCATGCTCACGCGCTGAACCTGAAGGACAGCGGCGTGCGCGTGACGGTCGGTCTGCGCAAGGACGGCGCGTCGTGGAAGAAGGCCGAAGGCGCTGGCCTGACGGTCAAGGAAGTGGCCGAAGCCGTGAAAGGCGCCGACGTCGTCATGATGCTGTTGCCCGACGAGCAAATCGCCGAGGTCTACAAGTCGGAAGTGCACGCGAACATCAAGCAAGGCGCTGCGCTGGCATTCGCGCACGGCTTCAACGTTCACTACGGCCAAGTCATCCCGCGCGCCGATCTCGACGTCATCATGATTGCGCCGAAGGCCCCGGGCCACACGGTGCGCGGCACGTACTCGCAAGGCGGCGGCGTGCCGCACTTGATCGCCGTGGCGCAAGACAAGTCGGGCGCGGCACGCGACATCGCGTTGTCGTACGCGGCAGCCAACGGCGGCGGCCGTGCCGGCATCATCGAGACGAACTTCCGCGAAGAGACGGAAACGGACCTGTTCGGCGAGCAAGCCGTGCTGTGCGGCGGCACGGTCGAGCTGATCAAGGCCGGCTTCGAGACGCTCGTCGAAGCGGGTTACGCCCCTGAAATGGCTTACTTCGAATGCCTGCACGAGCTCAAGCTCATCGTGGATCTGATCTACGAAGGCGGCATCGCCAACATGAACTACTCGATTTCGAACAACGCCGAGTACGGCGAGTACGTCACGGGCCCGCGCGTGGTGACGGAAGAAACGAAGAAGGTCATGAAGGACGTCCTGACGGACATCCAGACGGGCGAATACGCGAAGAGCTTCATTCTGGAAAACCGCGCCGGCGCACCGACGCTGCAATCGCGCCGTCGCCTGATGGCCGAGCACCAGATCGAGCAAGTCGGCGGCAAGCTGCGCGCGATGATGCCGTGGATCGCGAAGAACAAGCTCGTCGACCAGTCGAAGAACTAAGCGTCGGATAGGCGTACAAGGCAGGCCGTGCGGGGAAGCACGGCCGCTGGTGCGAGGGCGCAGGCTCCCGCACCGCCCCGCAAAGCGGTATGAAACCGCATCGGCCCTTCGAGAATTTCCCTCTAAAGCCGTCCCGTGCGCCTTGCACCGGACGGCTTTTGCTATCCTAGTGGTTTTACAAAAAGTCCGAAACAATCCATGAATTACCCCCATCCGATCATCGCGCGCGAAGGCTGGCCGTTCATCGCGATCGCCGCTGTCGTTGCGTTGTTGATCCATGCGGTCGCAGGATTCGGTTTTGCCTGGCCGTTCTGGCTGATCCTGATCTTCGTCGTGCAGTTCTTCCGCGACCCGCCGCGGCCGATTCCGACCCAGGCGAACGCCGTGCTGTGTCCGGCCGACGGCCGCATCGTGGCCGTGGAAACGACGCTCGATCCGTACGCGGGCCGCGAAGCGCTGAAGATCAGCGTGTTCATGAACGTCTTCAACGTGCACTCGCAACGCTCGCCCGTCGACGGCGCCATCACGAAGGTCGAATACTTTCCGGGCGCTTACCTGAACGCGGCCATCGACAAGGCATCGCTGGAAAACGAGCGCAACGCGATCGTGATCCAGACGGCAAGCGGTCATACCGTCACGTCGGTGCAGATCGCCGGCTTGATCGCGCGGCGTATTCTTTGCTACGTACGCGCCGGTGAGCCGTTGACCCGCGGCCAGCGCTACGGGTTCATTCGCTTCGGCTCGCGCGTGGACGTCTATCTGCCGCTCGGCAGCCGCGCGAAGGTGTCGATCGGCGAGAAGGTGTTCGCCTCGTCGACGATCCTCGCCGAGCTCTGACGCGCCGCAGGAGGGTTCCCATGGCCCCGCTCAAACCCCGCCGCCCTCGGACCGGCGCCACGCCGATGCCGCGCCCGTTTCGGCGCAATCCGTTTCGCCGCAACAAGACGCTCGGCGCCGATTCGGCGCCCGCCGAGAGCCGGCGCGCCGCTCGTCAGCAGTTCCTGCGTACCCGCGGCATTTACCTGCTGCCGAACGCCTTTACCACGGCCGCGCTGTTTTGCGGCTTCTTCGCCGTCGTTCAGGCCATGAACCTGCGCTTCGAGATCGCGGCGATCGCGATTTTCGTGGCGATGGTGCTCGACGGCATGGACGGGCGCGTCGCTCGCATGACCCACACGCAAAGTGCGTTCGGCGAACAGTTCGACAGCTTGTCCGACATGGTGTCGTTCGGCGTGGCGCCGGCGCTCGTCATGTACGAGTGGGTGCTCAAGGATCTCGGCCGATGGGGCTGGCTGGCCGCCTTCGTGTATTGCTCCGGCGCGGCGTTGCGGCTCGCGCGCTTCAATACGAACATCGGCGTCGTCGACAAGCGCTTTTTCCAAGGTCTGCCGAGCCCGGCCGCGGCCGCATTGATCGCGGGCTTCGTCTGGCTCGCCACCGACAACCGGGTGCCGCTCAAGCTCGTGTGGCTGCCTTGGGTCGCCTTCGCGCTGACGGTCTACGCCGGTGTGACGATGGTCTCGAATGCGCCGTTCTACAGCGGCAAAGCGTTGGACGTTCGCCATCGGGTGCCGTTCGCGGCGATTTTGCTGGTGGTGGTCGCGTTCGTGCTGGTGTCGTCCGATCCACCGCTGATGTTGTTCGGTCTGTTCGTGCTATACGGGCTTTCGGGGTACGCCTTTTGGGCCTATATGGCGGCCCGCGGGCGCGACAATCCCGCGCGATCCATTCCGGGCGCCCATTAGGGCCGGGAGAGGCGATGAGCCGCAAATTCGAAAATGCGGCTCAAAAGTCGAGCCGCATCGCGTGCGGCTTGCTGTCCGCGACATGGGGGGCGGCTCGCTCGCGGCCCCACCGCCGCCTCAGGGTGCATGGCGGCCGATTGCGCGTTTGCCGGAATGCCGCTATAGTCGACGACATGTCGAATTTGACCTTTCCCCTTCGCTCCCTTCTCGCCAGTGCGCCTCTACGCGCGCTAGCCCTAGCGCGCCTGCCGCGCTGACCGTTCTCGCCTCCCGTTTGCCTCGTTCGTTGTTTGGCGTCGCCTACGGTGGCGCGAACACCCGAATTGCGTTTTCCGTATCCCTAAAGCATTGCGATAGCAAACGTCCCCCTGGAGACCGAGATGGCAGACAAGCTGATTATTTTCGATACGACGTTGCGCGACGGCGAACAGTCGCCTGGCGCATCGATGACGAAGGAAGAGAAGATTCGCATCGCGAAACAACTCGAACGGATGAAAGTCGACGTGATCGAGGCCGGCTTCGCGGCCAGCTCGAATGGCGACTTCGACGCGATCAACACGATCGCCTCGCTGATCAAGGACAGCACGGTTTGCTCGCTCGCGCGTGCGAACGACAAGGACATCCAGCGCGCCGCGGACGCTTTGAAGCCGGCCGATCATTTCCGTATCCACACGTTCATCGCGACTTCGCCGCTCCATATGGAGAAGAAGCTGCGCATGACGCCCGAGCAGGTGTACGAGCAAGCACGTCTGGCCGTGCGTTTCGCGCGCAAGTTCACGAACGATGTGGAATTCTCGCCCGAGGACGGCAGCCGCTCGGACATGGATTTCCTGTGCCGCGTGCTCGAGGCCGTGATCGACGAAGGTGCGACGACG
>NZ_JBQCHR010000062.1:0-18479 GCF_051954495.1 Trinickia sp. | reverse complement strand
GCGCCTCTTTAAGCATATTCGACAATCTGCTCCCCTTCGACGTAGGTCGCTGCGAGTGTGAGATCGCGCTCGAACACGACGACATCGGCCCACGCGCCGCGCGCGAGGCGGCCTCGGTCTTCGATACCGAGGTAGTCGGCGGCATAGCGCGACATGCGATTGGAGACATCGGCGAGCGGCAGACCGAGCGAGACGAGATTGCGCAGCGCCTCGTCCATGGTCAGCGTGCTGCCGGCCAGCGTGCCGTCGGCTAAGCGCACGCCGCCGAGACACTTGGTCACGTGTTGGCTGCCGAGGCGGTATTCGCCGTCGGGCATACCCGTGGCTGACGTGCTGTCGGTCACGACATACAAGCGTGGAATGGCGCGCAGCGCCGCACGGATCGCGCCCGGGTGAACGTGCAGCAAATCGGGAATGATCTCGGCGAATTCCGCATGCGCGAACGCGGCGCCGACGAGGCCAGGATTGCGGTGATGCATCGGAGACATCGCGTTGAACAAATGCGTGAAACCGCATGCGCCATGCTTGAGCGCCGCCACGGCATCGTCGTAGGTCGCGAGCGAGTGACCGAGTTGGACCCGCACGCCGCGCGCGACCATCTCCGAGATGATTTCCATGTGTCCCGCGATTTCGGGTGCAAGCGTGACGACGCGGATCGGTGCAATGGACAGGTACTTCAGCACCTCGTCGAGCACCGCCGAAACGGCCGCGTCGGGCTGCGCGCCCAGCTTGCCCGGGTTGATGTACGGGCCTTCCAGGTGCACGCCCAGCACGCGCGCGCCGCCCGGCGTGCGGGTGCGTGTGACCTCGCCCAGGCCCGCGACCACGGCCATCAGTTCGTTGCGCGGCGCGGTCATGGTCGTCGCGAGCAGGCTCGTCGTGCCGTGCCGGGCATGCGTGCGCGCGATGGTTTCGATGGCGTCGCCCGCTTCCATGACATCGGCGCCGCCGCCGCCATGCACGTGCAGATCGATGAAGCCGGGCAGGATATAGGGCTCGCCATTGGTCGCAGGATCCGCGGGCGCACCTTCGAGCGCGGTGACCCGCCCGTTTTCGTGGTGGAGCGTGCCGAGAATCCAACCGTCCGGCGTAAGGATGTTTCCGTTCAGCATGGGTTGCTATCTCAATAAGGCTGGCGTGCTTGGAGAGGCGTTCGGCCGATGCCGACACAGTAGGCGCGCCGATCGGGCGCGCGCGGCAGGGCTATTGGAATTGGAGCCCATTATATAACCAGAATAGTACCAGTCAATCGTGGCTACGAGCGACCGGGGAAATCCTTCAACGCCCTGTTCAGCAAGGCTTTCCGCGAAAAGACGCGGCTCCGAAGGGCCGCATTCGGAGATCAGGATTTACCCGCAGTGGGTACCAGCGCAGGGCCATCCGGCCTGGCTAGCCGGCGTCTTCCGGCTGACGAATATACCTGTTTAGTACCACTGAATTCGTCCGACAAAACTTGTTTGTTGACGACGATCCCATATAGTTCTGTTTAATTTAGACGATACGGTGACGAACCGGAGAACGCCTGCATTGATCGACCCTACCTTGCTGCATCGCGCGGAAGCGGTGCGCCACTTCAATCGTTTCTATACGCAGCACATCGGCGTGCTGCATGAGTTTTTACAGAAGAGTCCGTTCTCGTTGACGGAGGTGCGCGTGCTGCGCGAACTCGCGCTCGGCAGCGCGTCCACGGCCACAGAGCTCGCGCGTGCGCTCGGCCTGGATAGCGGCTATCTGAGCCGCTTGCTGACAAGCTTCGAGCGCCGGCAATTGATTACGCGACGACAATCGGAAGCCGATGCGCGCCAGTCGCTGCTCGCGCTCACACCGGCCGGGCGCGCGGCCTATGCGCCGCTCGAGGTCGCCGCCATCGAGGAAGTGCGCGGCGTGTTGGGCGAATTGTCCGCGTCGGGCCAGCAGCAGCTCATCGATGCAATGCGCGTGATCGAGCGGCTGCTCGAGCGCAGGCCCACGCAAGTGCCCGTCTTGCTTCGCGCGCCGAAGCCGGGCGATTACGGGTGGCTCGTGCATCGGCAGGCATTGCTCTTCAGTGCCGAATACGGCGCGGATATGCGATTCGAAGCGTTCGCCGCGCAGGAGATCGCCGAGTTTTCTCGTCAGCGCGATCCCGAGCGCGCCATGTGCTGGATCGCCGAGCAGCAGCAAAGCGTGGTGGGCGCGGCATTCGTCGCCGCGGAATCCGAGCGCGCGGCACGCATGCGGTTGCTGTATGTCGAACCGGAGTCGCGGGGGCTGGGAATCGGCACGCTGCTCGTCGAGCAAAGCCTCGGTTTCGCGCAGCGCGCGGGCTACGAGACGCTGACGCTCACGACCTGCGGAGTGCTCAACGAGGGTCGGCGTGTGTTCGAGCGCGCCGGGTTCGTGTGTGTGGCGACAGAGCCGGAACGGCGCTTTGGGCGCAACCTCATGGCGCAAACGTGGGAAAGAAAGTTTTGAGGGGTGGCGCGGGGCCTGGCCGTTTGAACTGGCTATCACGATTCCTCGAACTGCCTAGAACGGTGCGCGCGCAACTGGGCGCGACCCTACTCAACAGCGCAAGTGTGATCGTGAAGTTGTTCATGCCGCTCTTGTTTCATGGCAGCTATGCACTCGACTTCAAGTCGATCGGCATGCTGATGGGCGCATACGGCGCAGGCTGCATCGCGGGAGCCTACGCAGGCGGAGCACTGTCCTGCCGCGTCGATACCCGCAAGCTCACCGCAAGTGCTCTCTGCACGAGCGGTGCGTTAGCCGTCTGCCTTTCGCAATTGCCCCCGCTCGCAGGGCTTATCTTCATTGTCCCTGCAATAGGTATCGCGGACGGCGCGTTTCGCCCCGCGAACTTGCGTCTCATCATGGAGACGGCGGCGGCCGATGATGCGAACTGGCTACAAGGGCTCTATCGGATTTGTTTCAATCTCGGCGTTGCGGCTGCGGGCCTCGCTGCGGCGGCCTTGTCGGAGGCCGGATATCCTGCGCTATTCGCGGCAGCCGGTATCGCCAACGTCGTCGGTGGCTGCCTGCTGATCCGGCACCCGCTCTTACCTGAAAACACGACGCGGGCTGAGAAGAGCGACACGCCAGTAGTCGGCGCCGGCAAGCGCGTATCAGGCTCGCCATGGGCCGATCGCGCCTTCTTGATGTTCGTGTTTGGACAACTGCTCGCGCTGGGCATCTTCGACCAAATGTACGGCGTGTTCGGCCTTTTTCTGGCGGAGGACTATGGGCTTGACGCTCGCTGGGTCGGCTACTTGTTCTCGATCAACGCGATCCTCATCGTCTTCGCTCAAGGGCCGGCCATGATTCTTATTGGCCGCATCGGTCTGGTTTCCGCGAGTCGATGGGGTACGCTGTTGCTCTCCATCGCGTTTCCGCTGCTCAATCTCGGCAGGGGCGCCGCGTACGCAATCGCGACGATGATATGCATCACCGCCGCCGAGGTTCTGCTGACACCCGCCTGGACGCTCGCCGTGATGAATCGCAGCGCCAACCGCGACCGCGGCCGCTATCTGGGCATCTTCACGGCGGTCTGGCTGGGACATTCACTGTATGGCCCAGCCGCCGGAACGTGGATCTATGGTGCGTTCAGTGGGCGCAATTTATGGTGGGTCTGTGCAGCGTGTGGACTCATCGTCTGGGCGCTGCATCGTCGCACGATTGGGGAGTTCGCTCATTGCGCTCCATAACGATGATGACTCGGACATCCGGCGGTCGGCCCGAGCACGACCTTCAGTCGATGCACGTTTGATCGGCTCACTGCTTTTGCAGCGTGACGACGGTCAATGCGCCGTCGATCTCCTCGGCGACAAAATCGATCTTGTCGCCGACTTTCACCTGCGACAGCATCGCCGGATCCTTCGCCTTGAACACCATCGTCATCCCTCCCATGCCGAGGTTTTCAAGCGGACCATGCTTGATGGTCAGCTTGCCTGCGGCCGCGTCGATTTTCTTGACCTCGCCGTGCGACATGCCGTTTTTGGCATCGGCGCTTTGCTTCGCGCCACCGCTCATATCCATGCTGCTCATGTCGCCTGCGGCATACGCCGACGCAGAGAACGCTAGCGCGCCGCCCATTGCAATCGAGAACAGTGCTTTCTTCATGGTGCTTCTCCAGAGTTGAAATGATGAAACCCATGATCGGGCGGGGCCCCGACCTTGCAGTGTGAATCAGCTGTCCGGCGTCTCGCCGGTGTATTCGTAGGCGACGGTGCCTTTGGGATGATCGAACCAGCCCGGATCGCGGTAATCGTTCCGACCGAGCCCCTGCCGGACCTTGGCGACAGTGAACATCCCGCCCATCTCCAACGGCCCGAAGGGGCCGGTACCGGTCATCATCGGCAGCGTGTTGTCGGGCAGCGGCATCTCCATCCCCCCCATTGCACCGCCCGTGCTGCCCATCGCCATGTAGTCGGGCACGAGCTTGTTGATGCGTTTGGCCAGGTCCTTCTGCGGCACGCCGATCATGTTCGGCACGCTGTGGCCCATCGCGTTCATCGTGTGGTGCGACTTGTGACAATGAAATGCCCAGTCGCCCGCCCGGTCCGCGGTGAACTCGATCGCGCGCATCTGGCCGACGGCAACGTCGACCGTCACCTCCGGCCAACGAGCGGCCGGCGCAATCCAGCCTCCATCCGTACCGGCCACCTCGAAGTGGTAGCCATGCAGATGAATCGGGTGATTTGTCATCGTTAGATTGCCGAACCGAATTCGCACCCGATCGCCAGCCCGAATCGGCAACGGATCGATACCGGGGAACACGCGCGCGTTGAACGTCCACATGTTGAAGTCGGTCATCTCGTTCACCCGCGGCGTGAAGCTCCCCGGGTCGATGTCATAAGCGGACATCAGGAAGACGAAATCGCGGTCGACCGGCATCGCGGTGGGGTCCTTCGGGTGCACGATGAACATCCCCATCATGCCCATCGCCATCTGCACCATCTCGTCCGCGTGCGGGTGATACATGAACGTGCCGTGGTTCTCGAGCGCGAACTCGTAGACGAACGTCTTGCCGGGCGGGATATGCGGCTGCGTCAAACCGCCGACGCCGTCCATGCCGTTCGGCAGCCGCATCCCATGCCAATGGATCGTGGTGTGCTCCGGCAGTTTGTTGGTGACGAAGATGCGGACCTTGTCGCCTTCGACGGCCTCGATCGTCGGCCCCGGCGACTGGCCGTTGTAGCCCCACAGATTGGCCTTCATGCCGGGCGCCATTTCGCGCACGACGGGCTCGGCCGTCAGGTGAAACTCCTTCCAGCCGTTCTTCATGCGCCATGGGAGCGTCCAGCCGTTCAACGTGGCGACCGGTGTGTACGGGCGGCCGTTGGGCGGCGCGAGCGGCGGCTGCATCGTCGCCTTTGCCATGGTCGGGGCTTCGGGCAACGAGGCCGCTGCGGCCTTGCTCACCATCGCGGCGCCCAGGAGCGCGGCCCCCGAGCCGCTGAGAAATTGTCGACGGGACACCATGTTATTTACCTTCCGAATGCGTTTCGTGGGCCGGTTGCACGGCAGAGGCAGGCGGCAGACGTCCGCCCAGCGCTTGCTGGAGATCCGTTTCCGCCAGCCAGTAGTCCTTTAGCGCGTCGATGTAGCTGTTCACCGCGCCGGCTTGCTCACGCGAGTCGGAGAGCAGTTCGAAGACGCTGGCGAGCATGCCGTTGTAGCGGAGCAGAACTTCGTCCGAAATCGTCTTGCGGATCGGCACGACCTCGTCGCGATAGTGTTTCGCGACGTCGTAGCTGCTGACGTACGCTGAATACGATTCGCGTACCTCCGATCGTGCATCGATCGCGGTTTGGGCAAGGCGGTTCACCGACTGCATGTAGAGGGCTTGCGCGCGTGCGACCTTGGCGCTGCCGAAATCGAAAATCGGGATTTCGATACTGATTTCATAGCCGTGCTCGCGACCCTTATCGGTTTCGTAGTTGTTCTGGTAACCGACATCGATTGCGTTGATGAACCGCGTTGCCTTGGTGAGGCCCAGCGACGACGCAACACCTTGCGTCTGCATCTTGGCTGCCTGGATGTCCAGCCGGTTCTGCATCGCGAACTGCTCGAGATCCTTCAGGTCTGGGCGCTCATTCGGCAGATCCGGCAGGCGTTCAGGCAAGGTGTACGTCGTGCCGTCGCCCCATATGCCCATCGTGCGGGTGAGCTGCTCCCTCGCCGACACGGCTCGCTGCCGAGCCTTGGCGGCCTGGGCAATCGAGTCCGCGTAGTACGCTTGCTCCCGCGCATAGTCGAGTTTGCTGAAGCTCCCGGCCTGCCGCATGCGGGAAGCGAGTTCGGCGCCCGCGCCGGCGGAGTCCGTCACCTGGTCCGCGTACTTGGCAGCCTGCTGCGCGGCCACTGCGTTGACATACGCGCGACGCGCCTCGGCCGCGAGCTTGAGCATCGCATCGGCTGTCTCGAGCTTCGTCTGTTCGAAGCGCCGGCCCTCGATTCGGGCGGCCAAAGGCAGCGTCAGAATGCCGAGTACGTTCGCCGAGAACGTACGACCGATGCTCAGGTCGCCATTGCCCGCTCGCGTGCGGCTGAACGTGAAGCCCGGATTCGGCAGTCGCCCCGCCTGCACCACATCGGCTTGTGCCAGCCCCAATTGCGCGTATGAAGCCTGCAGGCCCCGATTGTTCAGCAGGGCGACCTGCACGGCGTCGTCCATCGACAGCGGCTTAGCGAGCAATTCCCGCGTTCGCTTCGCCACTGCCTCCCGATCGGCGTCGGTTTTGACGATAACCGCGTCCTTACCGAGCCGCTCCGTGGCCGCCGACGAAACCGTACCGAACCCGCCGTCCTTCGAGAACGTGGTGCAGCCAGCCAGAAACACCATGACGGCAACACTCGCGCCGATGCGCGTTGAAACGAATCGTTTCGTCATTTGGCGGGTTCCCCATGCTGCCCATGATTCGCGCGGCGATCGCCGGCGGGCGTGTTCATGGCGCCGCCGTGGGCCATTGCGCCGCCACGCGTCATACGACCCTGGACTGGCTTCTCCCGGACCGCTTGATTGAGCTGTTGCCAGGTCGGGTTGTCGGCGTCGTTGTAGGGGCGATAGCCATCGAAGGCCGACGGAGCCGCGATCGCCGGGACACGGGCCGCCGCATCCGTCGGGTCGGGAATCGTGTTGGTGGCGTGCACGAGCGTCGGCAATGAAGCCGCCGCGCCGAGCAGCGCCGCAGAAATCAGTCGCATAAATTTTCTCGTCGTGAATCGCCTGACCGGTCCACGCAAGACCGTCAGGACGAAAGGCGCATCGCGGGCGTTAGCCGCGGCGGAGAACTAGACGAGGGTGTAGCGAGGAGGTCGTTCGATGCCGTCGGTCAAGAAAGACACGACACCGGCGGAAGGCGGAATGGAGGGGGTGGCGCGTCTTGCGCCGGCAGATATGACCACGACTGGCACTGCCGGTAGCGCGGTGCCGAAGCAGCAGGCCGCGCACATTGAACATGAATGGGCGTGATGACCGCCGCTGTGGCGATGGGTGCGATGGTCGTCGGCCGCGAGTGTCGTTCCATGCATGTCGTGATGATGCTCGGACATGGTTTGCTCGGCATGCGCGAGCGGCGTTTCACCGGCTTGCGCATGCGAGGCGACGCATATCATCGAGATAGCCGCGAACGACTGAACCGGCAGGCTCAGCGCCAACAGCACGACGATGAAGAATTTGCGCCAATATGACATGGATGCGGAGTCTAGCACGCGCAGTTCAGGGCGATCACATCGAGGATGTGTCCAAGTGTAGCTGAAACCCGTGTGACCGGGATCCTGCATATCGGCGGATGCACGACGGAGGCGGGGTCGAGCGACGCACGTTAGGGTCTTAAAACGACGGCACCATCGCGCCTTTGAATTGCGCGTTGATGAAATCGCGCACCTGCTGCGAGTGATAAGCCGCCACGAGCTTTTTAACCCACGGCTTGTCCTTGTCCTGCGCCCGCACGGCGATCAGATTCGCGTAGGGGCTGTGCACGTCTTCGCGCGCGATCGCATCCTTCGTCGGCTGCAATCCGGCCGCGAGCGCATAGTTCGTGTTGATGACGGCCGCGTCGACGTCGCTCAGCGACCGCGGTAGCTGCGCCGCGTCGAGTTCGAGCAATTTGAGCTTCTTCGGATTGTCGGCGATATCAAGCGTTGTGGCGTTGTTGCCGTTGATCCCGGCGCCCGCCTTCAGCTTGATGAGCCCCTGCGCTTGCAACAACAGCAAGGCGCGGTTTTCATTCGACGGATCGTTCGGAATCGCGACCTTCGCACCGGGCTGCAGATCCTTCACGGCTTTGAGCTTCTTCGAATAGACGCCGATCGGCGAAATGTACGTCAGCCCCGCGGTGGCCAGCTTGTAGCCGCGCTGCTTGATTTGGCTGTCGAGATAGGGCTGATGCTGGAACGCATTCGCATCGAGGTCGCCGGCGTCGAGCGCGGCATTCGGCTGCACGTAGTCGTTGAACGTGACGATCTTCACGTCGAGACCTTCGCTCTTGGCGACCTTTTGCACGACGGCCCAAGTCTGCTCGTCGGGACCGGCGATCGTGCCGACCTTGATGACTTGATTCTCGGCATGCGCGGTCGAGCCGATGAACAATGCGGTGGATGCCGCGACGGACGAGAGGAGCTTCAGAAGCGTTCTGCGTTGCATGGATACTCGCTTTCTTTATTGGAAGAAAAAAGAAGACGCTGCGATGGTGTCACGGCCCCGTCGCAAAGGGAAATACGTTGATCGCATATCGATATGCCGCGCGCGAACGCGCAGGCGAACGACATGCGATTGCTTAGGGGTACGAACGAATTGAGGCGGGGAGGAAGAGCGACGCTTAGTCGAGCAGCAACTTGAGATCGTGAACCCAGGGTTGCGCGCCTTGGCCGTCGCGCACGAACAATCGCAGCTTGCCGGAAGGGTCGAACACGTAGCTCGCCGCGGTGTGGTCCATGGTGTAGTTATCCGGCGTCTTGCCCGGCACCTTGGCGTAATAGACGCGAAAATCCTTCGCGACTTTGGCCAGCTGCGCATCGCTCGGACGCAGGCCGACGAACGAAGGATCGAACGCCTTCACGTATTGCGACAGCACCGGCGGCGTGTCACGCGCGGGATCGACCGTGACGAACAGCACCTGCACGCGTTTCGCGTCGGGCCCCAGTTGCTGCAGCGCCTGCGTGAGCTCGGCCATCGTGGTCGGGCAGACATCGGGGCAATGCGTGTAGCCGAAAAACAGCACCACGGCTTTGCCCTTGTAGTCCGCCAGCGTGCGCAGCGTGCCGCCTGTATCGGGCATCGAAAAATCGCTGCCGAATTGCGTGTTGCCCGTCAGATCGAGATTCTGAAACGCCGGCGCGCTTTTGCCGCAACCGGCCAGAAACAGCATGCCGCCAACGAGGCACGCAGCGAGACACGCGCGCACGATGCGCGCGGGCGAATGTTTGAGCATGGGTACCATCAAGCGCCGATCAACGGACGCGCATAGTGATCGACGAGCAGCGCCGCGAAAAGCAACGACAGATAGACGATCGAATAACGGAAGGTCTTGCGTGCGAGCGCGTCGGAGTACTCGCGATAGATCTTCCAGGCATAGCCGAGAAACACGGCGCCGAGCACGATGGCCGACACCACGTAGACGAGACCGCTCATACCGGATACGAACGGCATGAGCGTGACCGCGAACAGGATGACCGTGTATAGAAAAATATGCAGGCGCGTGTACTGTTCGCCGTGCGTATTGGGCAGCATCGGCAGCCCCGCGTCCTCGTAGTCCTTGCGGCGGTACAGCGCGAGGGCCCAAAAGTGCGGCGGCGTCCAAACGAAGATGATCAGAACCAGGATCCAGGCATCGCCCGGCACCGCCCCCGTCACCGCGGCCCAGCCCAGTGCGGGCGGCATGGCGCCGGAGGCGCCGCCGATGACGATGTTCTGCGGCGTGGCGGGCTTGAGCAGCAGGGTGTAGATCACCGCATAGCCGACGAACGTAGCGAACGTGAGCCACATGGTCAGCGGATTCGTGAACGTATAGAGCGTCCACATGCCGAGGCCGCCGAGCACGGCCGAAAACAGCAAGATTTGCGAAGTCGTGATCTCGCCGCGCGCCGACGGACGCCATGCCGTGCGGCGCATCCTGGCATCGATTTTTTGCTCGACGAGGCAGTTGATCGCGAATGCCGCGCCGGCCGTCAGCCAAATGCCGGCGGTACCGCCGATCAGCGTCTTCCACGGCACCATGCCGGGCGTCGACAAGAACATGCCGATGACCGCGCAGAACACGGCGAGCTGCGTCACACGAGGCTTCGTGAGCGCGAGGTATTGGGAGATTCTGGAGCCGGGGTGGCGAGCTAGTGTCGTGCTTTCCATGGGATCACGCGGGTGCGGCCTCGCGCGGCGAAACGGCGGCGCGGGCAAGTCGGCTGGAAGCGGTTCGAAAGTTTAGCATAACGACGAAAAGCAGCAGGACCGCGGCCCCGCCGTTGTGGGCGACGGCGATCGGCAGCGGCCATTGCAGCACGATGTTCGATAGGCCCGTGGCAAATTGCAGCGCCAGCACGATCAAAACGCCCGTCGCGGGCCGGCGCAGCGACTCGAACCGGCGCATCTTCCACGCGAGCGCCGCGAGATAGGCAATGACGACCACCGCAAACGTGCGGTGCGTCCAATGAATGGCCACCAGCGCGTCCTGCGTGATCGCTTCGCCGTCGCCGGTCATCCCCAGCGCTCGCCACAGGTGGAAGCCTTGCGCGAAATTCATTGGAGGCACCCATTGACCGTTGCACGTCGGAAAATCCGTACACGCGAGCACAGCATAATTCGTGCTCACCCAGCCGCCGAGCGCAAGCTGGACGACGAGTAAGGCCAGCCCCGCCAGCGCCGCGGCACGATAGCGTGCGATCTGCGGCTCGTAGGCCGGAATCGGCGTCAAGCGCGCGGCGAACCAAGCAAGCGCGCCCAGCAGCGTCAAGCCGAGCAGCAAATGCGTCGTGACGATCACGGGCTGCAGCTTCATCGTCACGGTCCACGCGCCGAAGGCGCCTTGTACGAGGATCAGCAGCAGCAACGCCGTGGGCCACCACGGCGACACGGTCAACGCCTTGCGTTTGACGCGCGCAATCCATGCGCTCGCCGTTTGCGCGATGATGAGCACGCCGATCGCCATCGCGAAGTAGCGATGGATCATCTCGATCCAAGCCTTGACCAGGCTGACAGGCCCCGTCGGCATCGCCGCGTGCGCGGCCGCGATCTGCGCATGCGCGAGAAAGGGCGAAGACGTGCCGTAACAGCCGGGCCAATCGGGGCAGCCGAGGCCGGAATCCGTCAGGCGCGTGAAGCCGCCGAACATGACGAGATCGAGCGTGAGGAACGTCGTGACCCAAACGAGCTTGCGAAACTTATCGTCGCTCGCCTTGATCCAGACGTAGCTCAGGGGAAGCAGCGCGATGCACAGTCCCGTCGCCCCCAATTGCAGCAAAAACATCGATGACCTCCAACCATTCTGCGGCAAGCGGCGTCAGCCGATACTCGACGAGTTCAAGAGCTTCGTGACGTCGCGCTTGATCTTGCTCGGATCGGGCTGCTTCGGAAACCGCATCATCAGATTGCCGTTCGGATCGACGAGATAGATGTGATCGGTATCGAGCGTGCCCGTGTCGGCCGGCAACCACGCCGTCAGGGCCGGGGGATCGGCAATCAGCTTGCGCGTATCGGGGTAGGCGTGCTCGATCGCTTCGGGCACCGCATCGGCGTCGGTACGCAGCCAGACCGTGACGATGCGTTCGCGCTCGCCCGCCTGCGTCGCGCGGATCTGTCGCATGAAATAAAGCTTCGTGGCGCAGGCCTTGTCGCACGCGCTGCGATCGACGCTGATCATGAGCCAGCGCCCGCGCAGGGACGCGAGCGGCATGGGTTTGCCCGCTTCGTCCTTGACGATGAGCGCCGCGGAAATCGGGCGCTGCGGTTCGATCAACGTGCCGTAGTTCGTCTGCCCGCCCGTGGGCTTGAATACATAGTAGGTCAGGTACGAAGCGATGACCGGCGCCGCGCAGACGAGCGCGATCAGCAGGACCATCCAGCGGCCGCGCCGCCAAGAGCCGCGCGCGGCAGCAGGCGCCGGCGGAGCGCCCGCGCTTCGAGCTTGGGCGGAGCTGCCGCCGCTGCGGTCACGGGAACGTTCGGATGACATCGACACGGCTCAATCCTCTTAAATTTCCTTCTTCGCGGCGCGTCGGGCCGCATACAATCCAAAACCCAGCGCCGCGGCCGCCATGCCCCACCACTGGAACATGTAGCCGTAGTTTCGCTCGACGCCCATCGTCGGCGCGGGCCAATCGCGCACGAGCGCATCGTCCGCGGCGCTCGTCTGCTCGATGACGAACGGCTGCAGCGCGAGGCCCGTTTCGCGAGCGAACGAGGCGACGTCCAAGTTTTGCCGTATCCGCTGATGCGCGGCCGAGCCGCCTTCGCCCAATTCGAACGCACGCGATGCATCGGCCCGCGCAATCCCTTCGATCGTCACGCTGCCCGACGGCGTACTGTAGGGCGCGATCGCCGTGCGCACATCGGCGTTTCGCGGCAACCAGCCTCGATTGACGAGCACGTAGCCGCCGCCGTCGAGCGCGAGCGGCATGACGACGTAGAAGCCCGGCCGATCCTGATACGGGCGATTGTCCAGATAAACCACGCGATCGGGCACGAAGCGGCCGACAGCGCGCACGCGATGATATTCGATCGATGCGAGCGGGATCGGCTGCGCACCCACCGCTTGCGCCGGTGCGTGCTCGTAGCGTTCGATCTGGGCTTGCAGCGCTTCCTTCTGATGCGCGCGGTCACGCTGCCAAAAACCCAGGCGGATCGTGACGGCCATGACGAACAGAATCAGCAACGCCGGGACGAGTCGGATCTTCATGCGCTGCGCTCGACGGGTGTTTGCACGACGCTCGCCGGTGCGATAATTGCAGCGATTGTTCTACGTCGATCCCGAATATCGGTTGGTTCCATGCACATTTTCGTTGCCGTCGCTTTCATCCTCATCATCGCCAGTATGGTGTCGGCCCTCTATTTCATGATGCACGACCGCGGCCGAACGAAGCGGATGGTCTGGTCGCTCGCCACGCGCGTAGGGCTCTCCATTTCACTGTTCTTGCTGCTCTGGCTCGCGCATTGGCTGGGCTGGATTCAATACAGCCACGTCCCGCTCGGCCGCTGAGCGCTCGCCGACCGCCCTCGCCGCTGCGACACGTTGCCGCAGTCTCCCCGCTGAAAAGACAAACGCCGCCTCGATCTGCTCGAAGGCGGCGCGCTCGTACAGGTTTGCCGGCAAACGCGCCGCGCGAGAAGTGCGCGATGCGCTTTGCCACCCGCCCCGCTTGCCGCAAGGCGGACCTGCTGCTGCATTACAGCCAGTAGACGACGACGTACAGGCCGAGCCAGACGACGTCGACGAAGTGCCAATACCACGCGGCGCCTTCGAACGCGAAGTGATGATCGGCCGTGAAGTGCCCGCGGATCAAGCGGACCAGCACCACCGTCAGCATCGTGCCGCCGAGGAACACGTGGAACCCGTGAAAGCCGGTCAGCAGGAAGAACGTCGAGCCGTAGACGCCCGAGGACAGCGTCAGGTTCAGTTCGTTGTACGCGTGATAGTACTCGAACGCTTGCATGAACAAGAAGCAAAGCCCCAGCGCCACCGTCGCGGCCAGCCAGGCGATCGCCTTCTTCCGATGGTCGTCGCGCAGCGCGTGGTGCGACACGGTGAGCGTCGCACCCGAGCTCAAGAGCAACGCCGTGTTGATGGTCGGAACGGGCCACGGCACCATCGCCTTGAAGTGGCCGGCGAGCGCCGCGGGGCCCTCGTTCGGCCAAACCGCCGTGAAATCGGGCCAAATAAGCTTGTAGTCGAGGCTGCCGAGTTCGTGCAGCGCGATCTGACGCGCGTAAAACAGCGCACCGAAGAACGCGCCGAAGAACATGACTTCCGAGAAGATGAACCAGCTCATGCTCCAGCGGTACGACGTATCGACGCGCTTGCCGTACATGCCGCTCTCCGATTCGGAGATGGCGTCGCCGAACCAGTGCCAAAGCACGAAGAGCAGCCACAGCAGACCCGCGAACATCGTGTACGGAGCCCACGGCGTATCGTTGATCCACATCGCCAGCGACCCGAGCATGACCAAGACGCCGATCGACGCCGTGACCGGGTGCCGGGACGGATTCGGCACGAAGTAATACGGGCTCTCGTTTTGACCGCTCATTGTTGATTCTCCACTTCAGTCCAGTTATGCAGTAATCGGCGGCACGTCGAGACAAGCGCCGCTTCGTTTATCAAGTTGCCTCGCCCGCCGCGATCAGCCCACGACCGCATGCACGACCGCGATCAGAACGGCGATGAAGATGGCCGCCGCGATCAACCCCGCCGCGATCAGATGCAGCGGATTGAGTTGCGTATCCGCTTCGTGATCGGCGCTGCGGCGCACCCCGAAAAACGACCAGAGCACCGCTTTCATCGTCCGGGTGAAACTGCTTTTGCCGCCTGAGGTCATCGCCTCCTCCATCACATCCTCTTTCGCGCTCGCCAAGGCCGGCGTACGCTACGCGCCCCGTGCGCCTTTCGTCGCTCGCGCCGCCTCCATCGCGGGCGCCGCTCCCGTGCTTGCCGTCTTGCCTGCCGGCACGCCCAGTTCGAAGAACGTGTACGACAGCGTGATCGTCTTCACGTCGCGCGGCAGCTTCGGATCGACGTAGAACACGACCGGCATTTCACGCGTTTCGTGCGCCGCCAGCGTCTGCTGCGTAAAGCAAAAACATTCGATCTTCTTGAAGTACTCGATCGCGAGGCGCGGCGCATAGCTCGGAATCGCCTGCGCACTCACCGCGCGGTTCTGTTCGTTCGTCACGCGATACTTCACGACCGTCACTTCGCCCGGGTGCACGTCGAGACTGTTGCGCTCCGGCTTGAACTCGAGCGGGCCGCGCGCGTTCGCATCGAACTCGATCGACACGGTACGCGTCGCATCCACCTGCGTGTTCTTGACATCGGCCGCCGTCACGTCGCGTTTCACGAGATTGTTCACGCCCGTGATCTGACAAATCGCGCGGTAAAGCGGCACGAGCGCAAAACCGAATCCGAACATGACCGCCGCCATGATCAGAAGCTTGACGAGCATCGATCGATTGAACGAACGATCGACGTCCCCCGGCGCCCCCGTCGACATGACTTCCTCCTAAACGCTCGACCGGCGGCTCAGTGAGACAACCACTGCTTCAGAACGGCACCCAAAAAGAAGACGGCGACGACGGCAAGCAAGATCAAGCCGAGGCGCAAATTGCCCGCGCGCGTTTGCGCCGGCGTACGTCTTTTTTGTGGATGGTTCATTTTCTCTTTCGCTACCGAGCCAAGCGCGGCATACCGCGCTGGGCTCTTCCTTCTTCTTTCCGGACCGCCGCTCCTACCCGCCGCCGTTCGATGGCGAGCAAGCGGCCCATCCGTTCGCGTTACTCCACCGTCGGCGGATTCTCGAACGTGTGGAACGGAGCCGGGCTCGGAACCGTCCACTCGAGACCCGTCGCGCCGTCCCACGGCTTGTCGGCGGCCTTCTCGAGTTCGCCGGCGCCGCGATAGGCGGGCAGCACGACAGCGAACAGGAAGTAGACCTGCGCCAGGCCGAAGCCGAATGCGCCGATCGACGCAACCTGGTTCCAATCGGTGAACTGCGCCGGATAGTCGGCATAGCGACGCGGCATGCCGGCCAGGCCGACGAAGTGCATCGGGAAGAACGTCAGGTTGAAGAAGATCATCGACGCCCAGAAGTGGATCTGGCCGCGCGTTTCGTTGTACATCCAGCCCGTCCACTTCGGCGACCAGTAGTACCAGCCGGAGAAGAGCGCGAACAGCGACCCCGCCACGAGCACGTAGTGGAAGTGCGCCACCACGAAATAGGTACCGTGGTATTGGATATCGAGCGGCGCCATCGCCAGCATCAGGCCCGTGAAGCCGCCCATCGTGAACACGAACAGGAAGCCGATTGCGAACAGCATCGGCGTCTCGAACGACAGCGAGCCGCGCCACATCGTCGCGAGCCAGTTGAACACCTTCACGCCCGTCGGCACGGCGATCAGCATCGTCGCGTACATGAAGAACAGCTGGCCCGTGACCGGCATGCCCGTCACGAACATGTGGTGCGCCCACACCATGAACGAGAGAATCGCGATCGACGCCGTGGCGTACACCATCGAGCTATAGCCGAACAGCGCCTTGCGCGAGAACGCCGGGATCACCTGCGACACGATCCCGAACGCCGGCAAGATCATGATGTAGACCTCGGGGTGCCCGAAGAACCAGAAGATGTGCTGGTACATCACCGGGTCGCCGCCGCCGGCCGCGTTGAAGAACGACGTGCCGAAGTGGCGGTCGAACAGCACCATGGTGATCGCGCCCGCGAGCACCGGCATCACTGCGATCAGCAGGTAGGCCGTGATGAGCCACGTCCAGACGAACATCGGCATCTTCATGAGCGTCATGCCCGGCGCGCGCATGTTCGGGATCGTCACGATGATGTTGATCGAACCCATGATCGACGACGCGCCCATGATGTGGATCGCGAAGATCGCGAAGTCCATGCCCGGGCCCATCTGCGTCGACAGCGGCGCATACAGCGTCCACCCCGCAGCCGTCGCGCCGCCAGGCGCGAAGAACGAGCCGACCAGCAAGCACGCCGCAACGGGCAGCAGCCAGAAGCTGAAGTTGTTCATCCGCGCGAAGGCCATGTCGGCCGCGCCGATCTGCAGCGGAATCATCCAGTTCGCGAAGCCGACGAAAGCCGGCATGATCGCGCCGAACACCATGATGAGGCCGTGCATCGTGGTGAGCTGATTGAAGAACTCGGGGCGCATGATCTGCAGGCCCGGTTCGAACAGCTCGGCACGGATCATCAGCGCCGCGACGCCGCCCGCGAGGAACATGGTGAACGAGAACAGCAGGTACATTGTCCCGATGTCCTTGTGATTGGTGGCGAACAGCCACCTACGCCAGCCGTGCGGCGTGGCGTGCGCATGGTCGTCATGGTGGCCATGGCCCGCGGCTACATCGTGTCCGATGCTAGACATGAGAATCTCCTAGTGCAAATAGTGCGGCGACACGTCAAGCCGCCGGCGCGGTGCGGGCAGCGACCGCTTCCGGCTGATTCTTAACCACCCGGCTGGCCGTCACGGCGCTCGGTGCGCCGAGCGAGGCCGTCGGCCCGCTCGCCGCGGCCGCGCCGCTGGCGGCGCCGCTCGCGGCTGTCGGGGCGGCGGCGCCGGACAGGTGATCGCCGCCTTCGGGCATCTTGCCGTTGCGCGCATCCGCAACCTGCTTCGGCTGCAGGATGTCGCCGGTATGGTTACCCCACGAGTTGCGCTCGAAGGTGATGACCGAGGCAATCTCGACGTCGTTGAGCGTCTTGCCCCAATTGGGCATCGCATTCTTGCCGTTCAGCACGATGCTCACGTGGTTCGCGATCGGGCCGTTGGCGATCTTGCTGCCATCCAGCGCCGGGAACGCCCCCGCGCCCTTGCCTGTCGGCTGGTGGCACACGGCGCAGTTCGACTTGTAGACCTCGCCGCCGCGCTGCATGAGCTCGGCCATCGTATAGGTCTTGTTCGGATCGTCGCCGGCGTTCGCCTGCTTCTTCTTCGTGTCGTCGACCCACTTGGCGTAGTCGTCGTCGGACAAGACCGTCACGACCACCGGCATGAACGCGTGCTCCTTGCCGCAAAGCTCGGTGCAGAAGCCGCGGTACGTGCCGGTCTTCTCGGCCTTGAACCACGTATCGCGCACGAAGCCCGGAATCGCGTCTTGCTTCACGCCGAACGCGGGCACATACCACGAGTGGACGACGTCGTTGGCCGTCGTGATGATGCGGATCTTCTTGCCCACCGGCACGACGAGCGGATTGTCGACTTCCTGCAGGTACGTATCGGAGATCGCCGCCTTGCCGTTCACCTCGCTGCGCGGCGTGGTGAGCGTCGAGAAGAAGTTGATGCCTTCGCCCGGACCCTTGACGTAGTCGTAGGCCCACTTCCATTGGTAGCCCGTGACCTTGACCGTCAGATCGGCGTTGCTCGTGTCCTTCATCGCGACGACGGTTTTCGTGGCCGGCAGCGCCATCAGAACGACGATGACGAACGGCACGATCGTCCAGATGATTTCGACCGTGGTGCTTTCGTGGAAATTGGCGGCCTTATGCCCTTTCGACTTGCGGTGCTTGAAGATCGAATAGAACATCACGCCGAACACGCCGAGGAAGATCACCGTGCACAGCAGCAACATCATCATGTGCAGGTGATAGAGCTCCTCAGCGATTTTCGTCACGGGCGGCTGGAAATTGATCTCGTTGACGGCGGGGCCGCCCGGACTATCGCCGACTGCCAAGGCGGCATGCGCGCTGAGCAGCCCGCACGACGCCAGCACGCCCATGAGGGCTCGCTTGATTGTTTTCATAGCTTCCTTACCCAAAATTTCCATTCAAACCCTCGCCCC
>NZ_JBQCHR010000061.1:0-5440 GCF_051954495.1 Trinickia sp. | reverse complement strand
TCCCGCTGGCGGATCGTGGCAATGTCTTCGCGAAGTCTCTGGAACATGGTGGGGCTCGCTGAAATAACGCCGCGAGGCAGACGCGCCGATGGGCGCCTATATGACCTGCGGCGATTTCCTTATGACGGAGGCTTCGATTGTATGTGGAACATGTCGATCGTGCTGAAGCCGTCCAATCGCCCCTGCGCGAATGAGGGGCATTGCGCTCGCTCGCGCTCGCCGCCTAGGTCGAGGACGAGTCGTCCCTGCCGTGCGCCTTGAGCAGAATGTGCTTGGCGATCCCGCGCACGATGTTGACCTCTTCGCGTTCGAGCCCCGCGCGCGCAAACAGCCGCCGCAGCCGCGACATGAGCTTTTTCGGGTTCGCCGGGTCGAGAAACTGGAGGGCGATCAGCGCATTTTCGAGGTGAACGTACATGCGCTCGATGTCCTCGCTCGGAGCGCGCCCGCCGGCCGCGTCGTCGCCGAGCGCCGAACCGCCGGCGGCCTGCTCGTTCGCCTGCTCGCCTACGAGATACGCCATCCGCAGCTCGTAGGCGAGCACCTGCACGGCTTGGGCGAGATTAAGCGAACTGTAAGCCGGATTGGCGGGGATATGGGCGAGCGCGCTGCATCGCTCGACGTGCTCGTTCGAGAGCCCCGTCCGCTCGTTGCCGAACACGAACGCAATGTCGCCGCCCAAAGCATGGCTGCGCGCCTCGTCCGCCGCTTCGCGCGGCGCGAGCTGCGGAGGGCCGTATTCGCGCATCCGCGCGGTCAGCGCCACGGACCACGTGACGTTCGCCAAGGCATCGGCGATCGTCGGCACGATGCGGGCCGTGGCCAGCACATCCTCCGCGCCGCTGGCCATGGCGATGGCCTCCGGGTCGGTCTGCACATGGGCGACGCGGGGCGAGACGAGCACGAGACGCGAAAACCCCATGGTCTTGAGCGCACGCGCCGCGGCGCCCACGTTGCCCGGATGACTGGGTTCGACGAGGACGAACAGGGTCGACGTGAAGCCGCCGTGCGGACCGGATGGGCAGGTATGGACGGTAGCCGAGGGCGAATGCGACATGGAGCGAATCAAGATAGAGAAAATCGAGGGGTCCGGCGAGACGAGGGGCGAGGCATCGACTGCCGCTATGGTAGCGCGCTCGAGCCCGCGGCGCGACCGACGCCGAGGCCGCGGGGGCCGCGGCGACGGGCCGCCGCAACGTTTGAGCCCTCGACGCCGTCGACTCGGGTAAAATCACGTTATTCGTGCATGGCGATCGGGGGAACGACACCCGAGCGCATGCGCATCGTTCTTCTCCAATTCGCTTTCGTCGACGGAATGCCCGCGCATTCCGGGCGGTATGGCTCACCCGTCGCAGCGTTCGCACCGCCGCGGTACAAGGAATCCGTTTATGCACCCGATGCTCAACATTGCCGTCAAGGCCGCCCGTCGCGCCGGACAGATCATCAACCGCGCTTCGCTCGATTTGGACCTGGTTCAAGTCAGCAAGAAGCAGCACAACGATTTCGTGACGGAAGTCGACAAAGCGGCCGAAGCGGCCATCATCGATACGCTGAAAACGGCGTACCCCGACCACGCGATCCTCGCCGAGGAGTCGGGCCGCTCCGAAAACGAATCCGATTACGTCTGGATCATCGATCCGCTCGACGGCACCACCAACTTCATTCACGGCCTGCCCTACTACGGCGTGTCGATCGCGCTCGCGCATAAAGGCATCGTGACGCAAGCCGTGGTGTACGATCCGACGCGCAACGACTTGTTCACCGCCTCGCGCGGCCGCGGCGCCTACTTGAACGACCGCCGCATTCGCGTCGGGCGCCGCGATCGGCTGGGCGACGCGCTGATCGGCACGGGCTTTCCCTTCCGCGAGAACGATCGCCTCGAAGCATACTGCCGCCTGTTCGCCGAAATGACGCGTTCGTGCACGGGCCTGCGCCGTCCGGGCGCGGCCGCGCTCGACTTGGCGAACGTGGCGGCGGGCCGTCTCGATGGCTTCTTCGAGCAAGGCATCAGCGCATGGGACATGGCCGCGGGCAGTTTGCTGATCACGGAAGCGGGCGGCCTCGTGGGCAACTATACGGGCGATTCCGACTTCCTTCACCTCGGTGAAATCGTCGCGGGCAACCCGAAGATCTACGCGCAGATGGTGCCGATTCTGAGCCCGTATAGCCGCTTGTCGAACAACGAGTAACGCGGCGGCGAGCATCTGCCATATCGCGGCGAGGCGGTTCGGCCGCAATGCGTTGTCCCAGATGCGCGCCAGATGCGACGCAGATACAACAGGCGGCTTCGGCCGCCTTTTTGCTGACTCCTCCCTTTCTGAAAACGGAAAGCACGCCGACGTACGATCCGCCCGATGAAAAAAGGCTTCCACACGATCATCGCCGCGCAGTTCGTTTCATCGCTCGCCGACAACGCGCTGCTGATCTCCGCCATCGCGCTGCTCACCGCCGCACACGCGGCCGCCTGGTTCACGCCGCTCCTGCAGATCTTGTTCACGACTTCGTACGTCGTGCTCGCCCCGTTCGCCGGCGCGTTCGCCGACGCCCTGCAAAAGCGTCATGTCATGTTCGCGGCCAATGCGCTCAAGGCGCTCGGCTGCGCGATGATGCTTGCCGGCGTGCATCCGATGGTGGCTTACGGGGTGGTAGGCATTGGCGCGGCGGCCTACTCGCCCGCCAAGTACGGCATCCTCACCGAACTCTTGCCGGCCGAGCGGCTCGTCGCCGCGAACGCGTGGCTCGAATCGGCGACGGTGCTGTCGACGATACTCGGCACCGCGCTCGGCGGCTCGCTCATCAGCCCCTATGTGGCGCACGTTTTGTCGGGGATGCACTGGGCCCTGCCGCGCCGCGCGCCCGAATTCGCGATGTTCGCCGTGATGCTGGTCTATGCCGCGGCAGCGCTCATCAACATCGGCATTCCGGACACGGGCGCGCGCTACAAGAATCGGCTGCGCGAGCCGCAGCGGCTCGTCGGCGAATTCGTCGACAGCTTCAACCTGTTGTGGGGCGACGCGCTCGCGCAGATCGCGCTGTGGGTGACGACGCTCATGTGGGGCGCGGCCGTGACGCTGCAGTTGCTCGTGCTCAGATGGGCCGGGGCGAATTTGGGATTATCCCTGTCGACGGCCGCGCTCATGCAGGGCGCGACCGGCATCGGGATCGCCGTGGGCGCCGGCGCCGCGGCCGCCTTCGTGCCGCTTGCGCGCTCGCTGCGCGTGCTCCCTGTCGGGATCGCATCGGGCATCGTCGCAATCGCCATGGCGTTTTACGGCAAATGGCTTTTTCCAGCCTCGGCGGGTTTGCATCTCGGCGGGCACTTCGTCGCGGCAGACATCGCCCTCGCCTACCCGCTCATGATCGCGCTGGGCGGCTTGGCCGGCTATTTCATCGTGCCGATGAACGCGCTGCTGCAGCATCGCGGCGCGACGCTCATCACGGCGGGGCACTCGATCGCCGTGCAGAACTTCAATCAAAACCTGGCCGTGCTGCTGATGCTCGGCGCCTATGCGCTTTTGCTGTGGGCGAATGTGCCGGTACAAGGGATCATCGTCACGTTCGGGGTGTTCGTCTGCGCGATGATTTGGCTTGCCAAGCGACGCAGCGAAGCCAATGCACGCAAGGTCGATCTGCGCGCGATGATCGAAGATTGAGGGGCGCCGCAGCGCCGCTGCTGTTCGCGTCTCCATGCTTTCACGATTAACAGCCCAGTGCCGTGTCGCGCGTGACCCTCGAAGTTTTCCTCACGAATCGTCCGCATACGGTGACTGCTCCGACCACGATCGGGATTGTCTCGGAATTGTTCTGATCCCTACGCTGTTCACTGCGCAAGCTGACAGCCCCGTCCCCACTCGCTGTCAGGCCAGGACCGTCACCCCCTGCCACTCGTCGTAGATCTCCCTCCATAATGCGCGCCGATAGCGGGCGGAAGGGTAAGACGGTGTCGTAGGCCATTACCTTCGCCAAAAATATCACCTTGACATAATATCATGCGGAGATGATGATTGAACCTGAAGAACTGGACTGTGGTCTTCCACGAAGCGTTCGAGCCGGAGTTTCGGAAACTTGATCCGACAGTTCGACGAGAGCTGCTCTCGACCGCTTTGGCTGTCCAGCAAATGGGCCCGGACGCAGGCAGGCCCTACGTGGGAACATTGTCCAACGCCAAACATCCGAACATGAAAGCGCTGCGTTTCACCGCAAACGGCGGAGCAGAGGTTTGGCGAGTAGCGTTCGCGTTCGATCCGGAGCGAAAGGCCATTGTGCTGGTTGCGGGAGACAAGCAAGGTATGAACGACCAGTTGTTCTACAAGAGACTCCTCCAAGTCGCTAACGCTCGATTCGATCGTCATTTGGCCCGTTTGACCCATGTAGCAAAGCCGGCCAAAGGCACGGTGAAACGACCTGCATGAACAAGGAAAAAGAGGAAGCGGAAATGGGACGAACACTGAACGAGATCATCGGCGAACTGCCAGAAGCGGAGCAAGCCGACATCCGAGCCAGGGCAGATCACAAGGTCGAAGAAATGCTGCGAGAGGCCGGCAACTTGGGCGCCATCCGGAAGGCCTTGGGCAAAACCCAGGTGAACGTGGCGGAAAAGTTGGGCGTCAAGCAAAATGCGATCTCCCAACTCGAAAAACGCCAGGATATCTACCTCTCGACGTTTAAGAAATTCCTCAGGACGTTGGGAATGGAACTTGAAATGGTCCTCGTCGCGAAAAACGGGGACCGGTATGCGTTGACCAACTTCGATCCATCGAAAGGCGTCGACCACCTCTTTGCTGAAAGCGGAGGCTCGGCCGGAGCGGACGCCAGACGCGCGCCGCGCAGGCGTACTGTTCAGAAAGCAGTTGCGGCGACCAAGCAGGCTCCGGGTAAGCCGGCCACCGCGTCAACGACGCCGGCGAAAAAGAAGGCAACCGCTCGGCGCGTTCGTTAACGAGCGAACCGCCAGCAGCGGAAGCTATCCTCCTCGCAGGCAACAGCCCGTTGCCCCGACGGGACCGAACGCCCGCCATGGGCGATGCCCTCGCTTATACGGCGGTTTTTGGGCCGCCGGGCAAAACCAGGGTTCCGTATCCCCGAATCCCCTAAAATACGGGGCTTGCTCTGGACCTCGCTGCGACCGCCGGCGCCCCTCCCGTTCGATTGCGCGCCTCTGTTCGCGCGCAAGGCAAAGATGGCCGTTCGAACGACTGCACCTGACGCTAGCCGAGAAGTAGAGTCGGTCGTATCCGCCGCCCCTCGCTAACTCGCTACACCGTCTTGCGCAAGGGCCCGAAGATCGACCGCGAAAATCCGCATCCGAACACGTTTGCCCCGATTACCCATGAAAACCGAAACCAGCGTCGATGCTCCGGCGGAAGCCACGCTCGCGAAGCACACGCCCTACATGCAGCAGTACCTGCGCATCAAAGCCGACCACCCCGGCACGCTGCTG
>NZ_JBQCHR010000060.1:0-78867 GCF_051954495.1 Trinickia sp. | reverse complement strand
AATAGACTTTCCTGTATGTCTACCCGCTGAGGCAGCAATACGTCTTCGAGTTGTTGCTGTCTTTCACCGAATCCGAGCTGGACTGACCGATTTCGTTGAGTCGGAAACGCCCCGAATGGCGCGCGCCGCAGGTCTGCATAGTTCACGACTTATTCTCTCGCTGGAAACGCACGCAATGCGCGATCACTTACGCGCTCATCGCGATCAAATTAACCTGCTCGGGAGTCATTCCTTCCGACGAAGGAAAGGCGGGAATCTATCAGGGGCGAACGATTGCGTCAAACAAACGTAAGGCAATTAAGAAAGGGTTAGAAACTTTTTCCACTCATTTTAATAACGAGTAACAAGTACCGATTTCCGCGGTTTTTGTTCCTCGGCCCTCGGGCCGCTTGCGCTCGCGTACGGCGCTCGTCCCGACCGGCCTCAGCCTTCCAAGGCGCCCCATCGTCCGCGTGCCTTCCTGCTAAAATAGCGGCCCTTCAAAAAACCGCGCGCGGCCTTCCTTGCGCGCGCCGTCGTTCGATCCCATGGCAAAACTTCTGACTGACACCGAATTCCAGCGCTTTTCCGAACTCCAGCAAAAGCAAGCCAGCTTCACCATCACCAGCGAAGAGGCCGACGAGCTGCGCACCATCGTCGAGCGCGCGCAGCAAAAGCGCGACGACCGCGCCGCGGCCATGCTCGCGATCGAGACCCATATCGCCCAATTCGACATCACGCCCGACGAGCTGTTCTCGCCCGAGCAGATCGCCGAAGCGGCGCGCGCCTATGGCCTCATCGCCGCCACGAAGAAGGAACGCGCCCTGCCGCCCGCGCTGACGTTCAACGGCAAAACGTACCAGTGGACGCGCGCGCTGCCCGACGACATCCGTGTGCCGCTGTTCGACGCGTTCAAGGCGGGGCAGTCGGTCAAGCCGTTCCTCGCCACGCCGAAGGACGCGTCCCGCAACGCGGCGACCATCGCACGGCTCGAACGCGAAACAGGCGCGATATACGCCGATGCATGGCTCGAGGAATTGGCGATCTCGCGCACGCACGTCGACGAAGCGGCCGCCAAGCTCGCGGCTTGACGCTTCACCCTCGCTAAGGCGTGCGCGCCTCGCCCCGCAGCGGCATTTTCACTTCGACGACGGCCGGGTCCGCCGTCGATCCGATCGAAAAACCGCACGCCTTCACGAGCCCCATCATGGGCCCGTTTTCGCGCAGCACGTCGCCGACGATCCAACGCGTGCCCCGTGCGCGCGTGTAGGCCACCATTCGCTCCATCAGCATTCGGCCCAGCCCTTTTCCCTTCAAATCCGACCGTACCGCCACCGCGAATTCGGCGTTTTCGTTGTCCGGGTCGGTGATCGTTCGCACGATGCCGAGCGTTCTGGCTTGGCTGCCTTCCCCCGTCGTCGCGATCAGCGCCATCTCGCGGTCGTAGTCGATCTGCGTCATCCGCGCGAGCTGCGAGTGGTCGAACCCGCTGACCGCGCCGAAGAAGCGCAAGCGCAAATCCTCGGGCGTCATCGCGCCGATGAACGCGCTGTGGGCGGCTTCGTCCTCCGGGCGAATCGGTCGAATCGTCAGCCGCTGACCGTGCCAATCGAGCGTTTCCTCGAGCTGGCGCGGATAGGGGACGATTGCCAGCCGCCCGCGGACCGCGCCCAGTGCGATGCGCGGCGCAACGAGCCGCGCGTGCGTGCGCGTCACTCGCAGCGTGGCCGTCAGGCCGACGATCTGCTCCACGCAGCAGACGCTTTCGGACAATGCCGTGAGGGCATCGAGCACGGGGCCAACCGGCGCACGCCGCGCGTAGGGCGAACGCGATACGATTTCCCGCGCCAGGACCGGGTTCAGCGGCGGTAGGCCATACGTCGTCATTGGGCTGGACGCAGCATCCGTTGGGGGCAAGGTGAACGCGAAGACGGGGCCGAAGTCCGCATCGTCGCGCAGCGTCACCGTGACATCGACGATGTGCTCCTCTGCCTCCGAAGCGTCGTCAGCCGGACGATCGGCCGCATCGGCCGAATGGGCGGTATCGACGACCTCTATACCGAACCCTGTCAAAAGCGCGGCCGCCTCCGCGCCGGCCAGCGCCGTGTCGCCTGCGGCCACCGCGGCCCGTGCGCGCGCTTGCGCCGCTTCTATCGCGGCGGGCACCTGCGCGGGCAAGCCCTGCGGCGTTTGCATCAGCAACTCGCGCCCGAGCCGGTAATCGACCAGGCGCGCGAATGCGCGCGCCAACCGATGCGGCGTCGAATGAACCGCAATGCCGTGCGCGCGCAGCGCATCGCGCGTCGCGTCATCGACCCCGCCGAAAAAGCATGCGAGCAGCCCGCGATAAGCGAAGCGCTGATGCTCGATCAGCACGCGCGCGACCTCCGCGGCGGGTGCACCCAGCGTCGACGCATGCACGACGAACGCCGTGCCGGTGTCGCGATGCGGGGCCAATGCCTTCAAGGCAAGCCCGAAATGCTCGGGACGGGCGTCGTTGCCCAGCACGAGCGGATTGCCCGCCACGACCCGCGGCAGCGCGCTCGCAGCCGCCGCGCCGGCCGCCTCGGACCAATCGGCGAGCGTCGTGCCCGCCGCCGCGAATGCATCGGCCGCGAGCGCGGCGACGCCTCGGTCGCTCGTCACGAGCGTGGCCGACGAACTCGCGGCGATACGGCCCACCCCCAGCGTTTCGATTTCGTCGATCAAATCGTCGAGCGAATCGACGCGCACCATGCCGGCTCGCCTAAACGCCGCGGCGTGCAGCGCATCCGCGGGATCGGCGCGGCCCGTGCGCAGCACGAGCACCGGCTTGTTGCGCGCGGCCGCGCGGGCGGCCGACATGAACTTGCGCGCCGCGCGTACCGTGGACAGTTCGAGCAGGATCGCCCGCGTGGACGGGTCGCTCGCCAGATAGTCGAGCACGTCGCCCGTGTCGACGTCGGCTTCGCCGCCGAGCGCGATCGCATGCGAGAACCCGAGCCCGCGCGCCTGCGCCCATCCGAGCACGGCATTCGTCAGGGCATTCGATTGCGATACCCAAGCCACGCCGCCCGACTTCACCGTCGACGACGGCGCGCCCAGATGCGCATTGAGCGCCGGCGTGACGACGCCTAGGCTACCGGGCCCGACGATACGCAGCACATACGGCTTGGCCGCCGCCAGCGCCCGTGCCGCCGCGGGCCCCGCCTCGGCGCGCCGCGCCTCGCTGACGATGATCGCCGCGCGCGTGCCCAGGCGGCCGAGCTTGCCCACGACATCGGGCCAGGTCTCGCTGGGCGTACAGATCAGCGCGACGCTCGGCGCTTCGAGCAGATCGGCCGCGTCCGAGAATACGGCGCAGCCGTCGAGGTCGGCGTACTTCGGGTTGACAGGCCAGACGGGGCCTTCGAAGCCACCGGCCCGCACGCGCCCCCAGACTTTCGCACCCACGCTCTCGGGCCGCGACGACGCGCCGATCACGGCGACGGACTTCGGTTGAAACAACGCATCGAGATTGCGGACGGTCATGGCGGGATGGCTCTATGGCTGGCTGTGCGCGCGCATTGAAGGAACGGTGGGCGCCGAGACGGCGCCGGCTGCCGATCCCGTTAGCATAGGCGATGCCGGCGTTCGCCGCGCGCCGCTCAATCGAGCGACTTATGAAAACGCAGGATGCTCGCGGTCAACATGGCTAGACCCAGCGCGGCCATCGCCGCGAGTTGCGGCCAAAGGACGCCGAACCCAACGCCCTTCAAAAAGACCGCGCGCAACACGACGAGAAAATAGCGCAGCGGATTGAGGTAAGTCAGCCATTGCAGCACGCGCGGCATGGCCGAAATCGGAAAAGCGAAGCCCGACAAGATGAAAAGCGGGTTCACGAGAAAGAAGTTCAGCGCGAATGCCTGCTGCTGCGTGCGCGAAAACGTCGACAGCAGCAGGCCGAGCCCGATGACGGCGAACAAGAACAACACGGCCCCGGCCGTCATGACGAGCGCGCTGCCGACGAACGGCACGCCGAACCAGACTACGCCTAGCACCGTCACGATCGCCACGTCGGCCAGGCCGATCAAGAACGACGGCGCCGTCTTCCCGAGGATGAATTCGACGGGACGAATCGGGCTCACCATGATTTGTTCAAGGGTGCCGACCTCGCGCTCGCGCACCACGGCGAACGCGGTCAGGCTGACCACTTGCAGCAGCGTCAGCGTGCCGACCACGCCCGGAATGAAGAACCATCGATCGTCGAGCCCTTCGTTGAACCACGGTCTTTCCTGCATGGAAACAGCGATCGTCGGCTGGGCCGCGCCGGCCCGCGTCGGCCAAGCGCGCGTCATCTCGTCTCTTTGATATTGAGCTGCAATGCTGCTCACGTAACCCAGCGCGATCAAGGCCGTATTCGAATTGGTCCCGTCGACAAGCACCTGCAGCGGCGCGCCGCGCCCTTGTCCGAGCGCTTGTGCGAACCCGGCGTGGATGACGACCGCCACCTGCGCGCGGCCGGTGTCGAGCGCGCGAGCAATCTGCGCTTGCGAGCGCGCGAAGTCGACGATGTCGAAGCGGCCGTTGGCCGTAAACCGGGCGACGAGGTCACGGCTCGCTTGGCTTCCGTCCAGATCGAGCACGGCCGTGGAAACGTGGCTCACGGTGAACGTCGCCGCGTAGCCGTAGATGAACACCTGCAGCACGAGCGGCACGACGAGACGAAAGATCGCCCAACGGTCTCGCTTCAACTCGATAAACTCTTTGACGAGCATGGCATACACGCGTTCGAACATCTTCGACTCACATAGCGTTACGGTTAGTTAGTTGTCCTCACCGATCGACTGATCTACCGGTCATCAATCGAGGTGCTTGCGAAATGCGCGCACGCTGAGCCAGCCGATGACGAACGCATAAAACGCCAGCGCGGCGAAGGGAAGCGCGAGGTCGAGCAACGTACTGCCTTTGAGAAAGACGGAGCGCAGAATCGTGACGTAGTAGCGCGCGTAGACGAGCAGCGTGAGCGCGCGAATCGGCGCGGGCATCTGCTCGATGGCGAACGTGTAGCCCGACAACATGGTCGTCGGCAGCATGGTCAACAGCAAGGCCACTTGGCTTGCGCCGAGCTGGCTGCGGATGCGCACCGACATCAGATAGCCGATGCCCAGCACGACCAGCGTGAACAGCGCCGTCGTCGCGGCAAGCGTCAGCAAGTTGCCGCGAAACGGCACGTGAAACCAGTAGACCGCGCCGACGAGGCAAAACACCGCATCTGCAAACCCCACCGCGAAGTAGGGAATCAGCTTGCCGAGCAGCAGTTCGAGCGCCGTGACCGGCGTCGAAATCAATTGCTCCATCGTGCCCCGCTCCCACTCGCGAGCGACGGTCAACGAGGTGAGCTGCGCGCCGACCAGCGCCAGAATGATCGCGACGACGCCGGGGATGATGAAATTGCGGCTGTCGAGCCCCTCGTTGTACCAAACGCGCGGCTCCAAATCGATCGTGCCGACCGATGGCGGCGGCAGGCCATGATCGCGCGCCCAACGGGATTCGAAGTCGGCCGTCGTGCGCGCGATCACCCCTTGGGCGTAGCCGATCGCGATATCCGTCGTATTCGTGTCGGTCGCATCGAACACGGTTTGCAGCTGTGCGACGCCCGTCGTCGTCAATACACGCGTGAAATCGACCGGAATCGTGACCACACCGGCGCAGCGGCCGTGGTCGATCGCCTCGCGCACAGCGCGTTCGCTTGCGAGCGCACGCTGCCGGGCGAACCATCCGGACGAAACGAAACGCGCGACGAGTTCGCGGCTCGCTTGGGTGTGCGCTTCGTCGCGCACGCAAAGCGGCACTTGCCGAATGTCGAGACTGACGCCGTAACCAAGCAGCAACATCTGCATCAGCGGCATCAACAGTGCGATCGCCAGGCTGCGCGGGTCGCGCCACACTTGCAGCGTTTCCTTGTAGGCGATCGCGAGCAAGCGGCGCGGCTTCATGTGCGTTCCCCATCGCCGGTGCGCGCGACGCCGTTGCCAGGGCGTCTTTTCGCACGCGAAACGAGCTGCACGAAGACGTCTTCGAGGCCGGGCCGAATCGGCGCGAATGCGCTCGCGTCGATCCCTTCTCGCGCGAGCCGGTCCGGCAACGCGTGGGCGACCGATGCGGCGGGCGCGGCAGGCGCATCGGCCAAGAGCACATGCAGCTTGTCGCCGAAAATCGCGGCATCGAGCACACCCGGCGTTGCGCGTAGTACGGCCACCGCCTCCCCCAGCGATGCGCAAGCGCATTCGAACAGCTGGCCGCCCAATTGCTCGCCGCGCAACTCGCCTGGGCTGCCGACCGTGACGAGACGGCCGGCATCGATCAGCGCGATCCGATTGCAGTATTCGGCTTCGTCCACGTAGTGCGTGGATACGAGCACCGTCACGCCGTCTCCGGCCAACTGATGGATCAGGTCCCAAAATCGCCGGCGCGCCTGCGGCTCGACGCCCGACGTGGGTTCATCGAGAAACAGCACGGGCGGGCGATGCAAAATCGCACAGCCGAGGGCGAGTCGTTGACGCCAGCCGCCCGCCAGCGTTCTGACGAGCGCGTCTTCTCGCCCCTCGATGCCGGCCATCGCAACGGCGAACCGCATGCGCTCGTCGAGCACCGTACGCGGCACGCGATAAATGCCCGCGAAAAACCGCAGATTCTCGAGACAGGTCAGATCGCCGTAAAGCGAGAACTTCTGCGACATATAGCCGATATGCGCACGCACCGATTCGGGTTCGCGCGCGACATCGAAGCCCGCCACCGAAGCGGCGCCCGCGCTCGGCGCGAGCAGCGCGCAGAGCATGCGGATCGCCGTCGATTTGCCGGCGCCGTTCGGGCCGATGAAGCCGACGACTTCCCCCTTGGCGATCGTCAGATCGAGCCCATCGACAGCCGTGAACTTGCCGAAGCGTTTCGTGAGGCCTCTCGCGACGACGACGTGCTCGCGGGCGGGCCCGTTGGCCGCTGCACCCGGGCCGCCCGATAAAGGCAGCTGTGAAGACGACGCGCTCATGCCGTCTCTCCGACTAGCGCGACGAACACATCCTCGATGCCCGGTTCGACCGTCTCGATCGGCCCGTGCGCGAGGCCGTTCGCGGTCAGCCGCGCCTCGAGCTCGGCGGTGCGCCCCACGCTGTCGTCGACGTGGACATGCACGCGGTCGCCCATCAGCAACACGCCGAGCACGCCGGGCGCCGATGCCAGCGCCGCGCGAATGGCGCGCGGGTCGCTGCCACCGATCGCGAGGAGCGTCCCGTGAAGGCGCCGTTTGAGCGAGGCCGGCGCCGCACACTCGCGTACCTCGCCCGCGTGCAACAGCGCAAGGCGCGTGCAGCGCTGCGCCTCGTCCATGTAGGCCGTCGACATGACGATCGTGACGCCCTCGTCGCGCAGCCGATACAGAATCGCCCAAAAATCGCGCCGCGAAACGGGATCGACGCCCGTGGTCGGTTCATCGAGCAGCAAGACCTTCGGCGTATGGATCAGCGCGCAAACGAGCCCGAGCTTCTGCTTCATTCCGCCCGACAGTTGCCCAGCCAAGCGGCGCGTAAACGGCGCCAATCCCGCTGCGTCGATGAGCTGCGCGAGCCTTTCCCGGTAGCGCGCTCTCGGCACCTCGAACAGCTCGCCGTAGAAGAAGGCGTTTTCGGCCACGGTCAAATCCTCATACAAGCCGAAGCGCTGGGGCATGTAGCCGAGCGCCGTCTTCGCGCGCTCCGGGTCCGCGGCCACGTCGATCCCTTCGAGCACGATGCGTCCCGTGTCCGGGTGCAACACGCCGGCGAGCATGCGCATGAGCGTCGTCTTTCCCGCGCCGTCCGGACCGACGAGGCCGAAGATCTCGCCGCGCTCGACGCTCAGCGTCACATCGCGCACGGCCTCCAGCGCGCCGAAGCGCCGCCCGACGCGGTCGACGACGATGGCGGCCTCGCTCATTGCCCGCTCGCACGCGCCGCGATGGCCGCGTCGCCGGGCATGCCCGGCAGCAATTCGTGCGTGGGGTTGTCGATGTCGATCCGAATGCGGTACACGAGCGTGACGCGCTGCGCGTGGGTCTCGACTGTCTTCGGCGTGAACTCGGCCTGCGGCGAAATGAAGCTCACGCGTCCGCGATAGACTTTCGACGGATAGGCGTCGGTGCGTACATCGACACCCTCGCCAAGACGGATTCGCCCGAGATCGGGCTCGTTGACGTAGGCTCGCAGCCACACATGATCGAGCTCGGCAATCGTGAAGATGGCGACGCCCGGTCCCGCGAGTTGGCCGAGCTCGGCCTCGCGCACCGAGATTACGCCGTCGAACGGCGCGCGCAGCGTCGCATACGACAACGTCGTTTCGTCTAGCGCGAGCTTGGCCCGCGCGGCATCGACGTTCGCGGTCGCGAGCGCGACGGCATTGCGCGCCGCGTCGACGAGCGCGAGGTCGTGCGCGAGCTGGGCCGCCGATTGATTCTTAGCCGTCAGTGCGAGATCGCGCGCTTGTTGGGAAACGGCGTCATGCTTCGCGAGCGTCTCGGCGCGCGTGTAGTCCAGTTGCTTTTGCGCGAGGTCGAAGCGGTCGCTCGCGACGCTGCTGGATGCCGCCTCCAGCGTGCTGCGGTTGGCGCTCACTTGGGCAGTTTGCACATCGACATTGGCGCGATCGATCTCCACCTGGCGCCGGTAGAGCCGGTCGTCCAGACGCGCGAGCACCGTGTCGCGCGTCACGCGCGCGCCTTCGTCGAACGGCAAATAGACGATCGGCGCCTGCACCTGCGTCACGCTGAGCACGCTTTCGTGCGCCTCGATGTTGCCGGACACGACGATGTTCGCCGTGTCGCGCGCCGCGCCGAACATCGACGACCAGTGCCATGCGCCGTACGCGCTCGCGGCGAACGCCAAAGCGAGGGCGAACCCAGAGGCGGCCAGCACCCGGACGCGCTTCGAGTGCGCGCCCAGACGCGCGCGCCAGTGCGCGAACAGTTCATGAGCCATAGGGGCACTGTACGCAGATGAGAACGACAATCGTTGACGCTCGTCAAGCCGACGCAGCGTCGGCGCGTCGATGATGGCCGCATTGGACCTGCGGCGCCGATCGTGCCGGCAATCGACGATTGCCGCCGCCGTGAAGCCAGCCGGCCGTCGAGAAGGAGAAACCGAGTGGCGAAGATGCCCTTCGCGAAGGCCGCCTATCTGGCCGCGGCGGCATTGCTCGTCGCCCTCGCGCTGGCCGTCGGCGCGTGGCGCCTCACGCGCCCCGGTCCGCCGCAGTACCTCACCCTGCCGATCACGCGCGGCGACATTTCCCATACGATCAATGCGACGGGCACAGTCAATCCCGTGCTGACGATCATCGTCGGCAGCTACGTGTCGGGCGTCATTCAACAGCAGTATTGCGACTTCAACACGCGCGTGCGCAAGGGACAGCTTTGCGCGAAGATCGACCCGCGCCCCTATCAAACGCTCGTCGACCAAGCGCGTGCCGAACTCGACAATGCACAGGCGCAAATCGCCAAAGACCGCGCCCTGCTCGCGTATGCGAAACGCGCTTTCGAGCGCGACGCACAGCTGCTGCAACACGGCATCGTGTCGCAAGACGCCGCCGACAGCGCACGCAGCGCCTATGACCAAGCGCGCGCGCAAGTGGCCGTCGACGCCGCGGCGATCGAGCAGCGGGCCGCCGCACTACGCACGGCCGAGGTCAATCTGGGCTACACGAACATCGTCTCGCCCGTCGACGGTACGGTCGTCTCGCGCAACGTCACCATCGGGCAGACCGTCGCCGCAAGCTTTCAGACGCCGACGCTCTTTTTGATCGCCGCCGATCTCACGCAGATGCAAGTCGACACGAACGTCAGCGAAAGCGACATCGGGGACCTTCGAGAAGACACCGAAGCCACGTTTACGGTCGAGGCATTTCCCAAGCGGCAATTCGCGGGGCGCGTCGTGCAAGTGCGACAAGCGCCGCAAACCGTGCAAAACGTCGTCACGTACGACGTGGTGATCGGTGCGCAGAACACCGACCTGAGCTTGAAGCCCGGCATGACCGCGACCGCCCGAATCGTCATCGCGACACGCAAACAAGCGCTGCGCATGCCCGACCAGGCGCTGCGTTTTACCCCCTCGCAGGCGACGCCGCAGCCGGCGCTGCGCGCCGGCCATGCGCGCGTCTGGGTGCTGCGCAAGGGACGCCCGCTGGCGGTCGAGGTAACGATCGGTCTCGACGATGATTCGTACTCCGAAATAACCGGCGGTGAGCTGCACGAGGGCGATGCGGTCATCGTGGGCGAAACGGCCGGCCGCGCGAACGCGACGACGGTTGCCGCGCCGCGTCTTCGCGCGTGAGTCGAGGAGGCATTTATGCCCGATGTCGTGGTCGAGCTGACGAATGCGACAAAAATCTATGCCGCGGGCGGAACCGAGTTGCGCGCGCTCGACGACGTCAGCTTGACGATCGAGCGCGGCGAGTTCATTGCCGTGATGGGCGCGTCGGGTTCGGGCAAATCGACGCTGATGAACGTGCTCGGCTGCCTCGATCGGCCGAGCGCGGGCCGCTACGTGCTGGAAGGCGCCGACACGGCGAGGCTCGCCGAACCCGAACTCGCGCTGATTCGGAGCAGCCGCATCGGCTTCGTCTTCCAAAGCTTCAACTTGCTGGCGCGCACGAGCGCTCTGGAAAACGTCGCATTGCCGCTGTTCTACTGCGTCGACGGGCCGGCCGGTCATGCCGAACGCCTCGCCCGAGCCCGCGAGGCGTTGCGCTTCGTCGGCTTGTCTGCGCGCGAGGGCAATTGGCCCAGCCAGCTGTCGGGCGGCCAGCAGCAACGCGTGGCGATCGCGCGGGCGTTGATCGGGCGCCCGAGCATCTTGCTGGCCGACGAACCGACCGGCAACCTCGATACGCGCACGTCTCAGGAAATCATGGCGATGCTGCGCACGCTCAATCGCGAACAAGGCGTGACCATCGTCGTCGTCACGCACGAGCCCGATATCGCCGGCTTCACGGACCGCACCGTGACCATGCGCGACGGCCGGATCGTGTCGGACGAACGCAGGACACCAGCTCCGGAAGAAGCTAGCGCAACGGCGACGCCCACGCCCGCCCTCGGTGGTCAATCGTCCCCGGCACTGCGGCCCGCCCGAGCCGCCCATGCGGGCTTCGCCAAGATGACCCTGTCCGCCGCTGCGCTCGCGCTCTGGCGCAACAAGATGCGCTCGGCGTTGACCGTGCTCGGCGTATTCATCGGCGTCGCCGCGCTGATCGCCATGGTCGCGATCGGACAAGGCGCGAACGAAGCCGTGCGCAAGCAGATCGAGAGCCTCGGCACCAATCTGCTCGTCGTCGTGCCGGGCGCGACCACCGCCACGGGCGTGCGCGCGGGCTCGGGCAGCGCGTCGACGCTGACCGTCGACGATGCGCGCGCGCTCAAGCGCGAAGACCCAGCCGTCGGAGCGGTCAGCTACCTGATCCGGCAACTAGGCCAGGTGGAATACGGCGGGCGCAATTGGTCGACGAGCGTACAAGGCATCGCGCCTGCCTACCTCGTCACGACAGGCTGGCACATGGCCTCGGGCCGCGCCGTGGACGAGGACGACGACCGCGACGCGGCCATGGTGGCGCTAATCGGGCAAACGGTTTATCAGCAGCTTTTCTCGGCCGGCGAAAACCCCGTTGGCGCGACGATCCTGATCAAAGGGTCGGCGGTTCGCGTGGTCGGGCTGCTGGCGGCCAAAGGACAAACGGCCTTCGGCCAAGACCAGGACGACGTTGTCATCATCCCGTTCAGCAGCGCCGAGCGCAAAGTCCTAGGCGTGGCCGTGCCAAGCCAAGCGCAATCGAGCGCGAACCCTTACTTTCCGCCGGTCCCTAATCCGTACGGCACGCCGCCGCGTCTGACCGGCTACGTCAACCAGATCTACGTTCAGGCCACGAGCCCGCAACTCGTGCGCGCCGCCATCGCACAGGTGACCGACACCCTGCGCCGCAGACATCGCCTCCGGCCGTCCGACGACAACGACTTCGCCGTGCGCAACCTGAGCCAGATCGCGCAGACCGCCGAAGGCAGCAGCCGTGTCATGGCGATCTTGCTGGCCGCGATCGCCTCGATCTCGCTGCTCGTCGGGGGCATCGGCATCATGAACATCCTGCTGGTCTCGGTCACCGAACGCACGCGCGAGATCGGGCTGCGCATGGCCATCGGCGCGCGACGGCTGCACGTGCTGCTGCAGTTTCTCGTCGAAGCGGTGTTCCTCAGCGTGACCGGCGGCATCGGCGGCATTGCTTTCGGGATCGCGGTGTCCGAACTCATCACCCTGATCGCCCGCTGGCCCACCGTGCTCTCGCCCGCCGCCATCGTCGGCGGCTTTGCGTTTTCGGCGGCTGTCGGCGTCTTCTTCGGCTACTACCCGGCCAAGAAGGCCTCGCGGCTCGACCCCATCGAGGCGCTACGCTATGAATGACGACATGACAGGCGCCTGCGCACGCGCGAGGCAACGATGGACACGGCGGCGCGCCGCTCCCCGCGCGATGGCCTGTGCGGCAGCGGCAATGGGAACGGCCCTTGCCGTACTCGAGGGATGCGCCGTCGGCCCCAACTTCACGCCACCGACGCCGCCGTCGGCGAGCGGATACGTGGTGGAACCCAGCGCGCTGCCCACGGCAGGCCGAAGCGACATCGCCCAGCATCTGCAATGGGGCGCGCCGCCCGACCCTCACTGGTGGGCCGCATTCCGTTCGACGGCGCTGGACGACACGGTCGCGCTCGCCATCGCCGATAGCCCCACCCTCGACACCGCGCGCGCGACGCTCGCGCAAGCGCAACAAGCGATACGCGTCGCGCGCGGCGGCCTTTATCCGCAGGTCGACGTCGAAGCGAGCGCGCAACGCGATCGGGCTCGAACCACGGGCGGCGGCCGCGGCCATACAACCTCCAACCTCCTGACCATCGGCCCATCTGTCAGCTACGCGCTCGACCTATTCGGCGGTACGCGCCGCCAGATCGAAGCGCAAACTGCGTTGGCCGACTACCAGCGATACCAGCTCGCGGCCACGTATTTGACGCTGACCGGCAACACGGTGACGCAAGCGCTCACTTCGGCCGGCGCGCGCGAGCAGCTTCGCGCCGTGGCCGACATCATCGCGGCCGATCGGCGCAACGTCGACCTGGTCGCCATCGAGCGAGAAGTTGGAAAAGCCGCGATGACCGATGTGCTGGCCGCGCGCAGCCAGCTCGCGGCCGACCTTGCCCTGTCGCCCCCTCTGGAGCAGCAGTTGAGCGTGGCCGACCACGCGCTCTCCATCCTCGTCGGCAAGACCCCCACGCAGTGGCAGGCGCCGGCGTTCGACTTCGACATGCTGACGCTACCAGCCGATATCCCGGTTGCGCTGCCTTCCGTCTGGCTCGCGTCGCGCCCCGACGTCGGCGCCGCGCAATCGCAGCTGCATGCCGCCAGCGCCGCGATCGGCATCGCCACGGCGCAGCTGTATCCGAACATCACATTGAGCGCGGCTTGGACGCAGACGGCCGCATCGATGGGCCCGCTTTTCGATTCGGCGAACGGCTTGTGGGCCGTTGCGGCGGCGCTGACAGCGCCGCTCTTTCACGGAGGCGCTCTCAATGCGCAGAAGCAGGCCGCCGTCGACGCGTTCGACGCGCAACTGGGCATCTATCGGCAGACCGTCTTGCAGGCGTTCGGTCAGGTCGCCGATACGCTGCGAGCCCTCCAGCACGACGCGGACGAACTTGCCGCGCAGCGCACGGCGCTCGAGACGGCGCAAGCATCGCTCGCCCTGCAGCGGGAAAGCTATCGCGTCGGCACGGCAAGCCTCGTCGAGGTGCTGCAAGCGCAACGCCTCTATGCCCAGGCGCGGTTGGGTTATGCACGGGCGAAGGGACAGCGATACGTGGACACAGCGCAATGGTTTGCCGCGATGGGCGGCGCCGCGCAGTCGTGGGCGCAAGGTCAAGAGACAGTGAACCCAGCTGGCTCCAACACTGCGGCCCCGCACTGACGGCGCAGCGGGGATGCCATAGGGGCTGAGGCCATGCCACAAGGGCTGAGTGTTATGCGCATAAAACTTATATTGCGACATAACAATGTTCAGCGAGAAAAAGTGACTTTCGTCGAGGGATGCGCGGTCACAACGCAACCGCGCGCCCGGTCATACCGTCACGACGATCTTCCCCATCTGCTCGTTCGACTCCAAGTAGCGATGAGCGTCGACGATGTCGTCGAATGCAAACGTCTTCGCAATCACTGGCCTCAACGCGCCCGAAGCGAGGCCGTCAAGCACGAACGTTTTCGCGGCGTGCAGCCGTGCAGGACTGCTGATGATCTCGTGGACCAGATACCCGCGCAGCGTCAACGTTTTGCTCAGGACAGCGGACAACGGAAACGGCGTGGGTTGATCGCTTAAACCGCCGTATTCGACGAGCATCCCCGCGGGCGACATCGCGGCGGTCAACGGTTCGAAGAGTGGGCCGGCGACTGGGTCGAGCACGACGCGCACGCCGGATTCTCCCGCGATCTCTCGCAGGCGAGCGGCTAGATCCTCTTCACTGGACGCCACTACATGGGCCGCGCCGTGTTCGAACAACGCCATTTTCTTAGCGGATGAGCGCGTGACGGCGATAGGAATCGCGCCGACCGCATTGGCGATTTGAATCGCCGCGAGGCCTACGCTGCTCGACGCCGCCATCACGACGACGAACTCGCCCTTCGTCAGCTTAGCGATGTCGATCAGTGCGCCGTAGGCGGTCAGATTGGCCATCCAAACGGCCGCCGCTTCCTGCCAGCTCAGCGACGCCGGGTGCTTGACGACGTGATCCGCTGGAAACGTCACCCGCTCGCCGTAGGCGGGCCAGCGCACCATGGAAATCGGTGGAATGACGCTCACGGCATCGCCGGGCGCGAAACCCGCCACCCCCTCGCCTACCGCCTCGACGGCGCCCGCGGCCTCGAGCCCCAAGCCAGACGGGAACGTTGCCGATTCGATATACGTGCCCCGGCGCAGCAAGGCTTCGGCGCGATTAAGGCCCAGCGCCTTCACGCGGATTTGCACTTCGCCCGGCGCGGGTGGCGACAACGGTACCGTCTCGAGGCGCAGCACGTCCGGGCCGCCGTATTCACGAAAACGAACGACCCGGGTAGTCATTGCATCTGCTGCCATATTCGCCTCAGTCGAAAGTCGTTGAATTGAATACACTATGCCCGCGTATTTCTTCCTGAAAAATCGCTTCTCGGAAAAACACAAGAAACTAGGGGTTTCGAATCATGGATCGCCTAACCAGCATGGCCGTGTTCGTCAAAGCCGTCGATCTCGGGTCATTCGCGGCCGCGGCCGACGCGCTCGATCTATCGGCGCCGATGGTGGGCAAACATGTGCGCTTTTTGGAAACGCGGCTTGGCGTGAGCCTCCTCGCACGCACGACGCGCCGTCAAAGCCTGACGGAATTCGGCCGCGCGTTTTACGAGCGCTGCCGCATCGTGCTCGCGGAAGCGGACGCCGCAGAGGCGCTGGCGTCCGATCAGTTGTCGGAGCCACGCGGCAAGCTGCGCGTGACCATGCCGGTTCATTTCGGCCGGCGCTGCGTCGCGCCGATTCTGCTCGAGCTGGCGAACCGGTATCCCTCGCTCGAACTGGATCTGTCGTTCAACGACCGCTTCGTCGACTTGGCGGAGGGCGATTACGACTTGGCGATTCGCACCGGCGATCTGGAAGACAAGGCGGGCGTGGTCGCGCGACGCGTCGCGCGGCAAAGGATGGTCGTTTGCGCGGCGCCGTCGTATTTGAAATCGTACGGCGTGCCGTCCAGCATCGAATCGCTATCGCGCCATCAAGCCGTCGTGTATCGACGCTCGGGCCGCGTTCGCCCGTGGCTGTTTCCGTGTGAAGACGGTATGGTCGAGGAGGTCATGCCCTCCAGCCGCATACGGCTCGACGATCTCGACGCCATCGCCGATGCGGCGGCGAACGGTATGGGGCTCGCGTGGGTGCCGTCGTGGCTCGTGAGCGAGCGGCTTCGGAATGGGACGCTCGAGCGGCTGCTGCCGGACCGCCGTGAGTTTCTCTACGACGCCTACGCGCTTTGGTTGCAGACGCCGCACTTGCCGTTGCGAGTACGGCTCGCGGTCGATGCGCTCGCCGCGAACCTTCCGGATCGAATGGGGTAGCGGGCGCGCCGAGCCCGGTGGGCCGGAGATGGCCTACCCCGGCGCGGTGCGGATAGTCCCTACATATTCTTCTTAAACGGCGCGCCGGAGTGCTCGCGCAGTTCGTTGAACACGATGTTCGGCCAGGCCTTTTGCGCGACCTCGATCTCCGATATGTGCGAGGCGAGATAAGTCGGCGCGTTGGCCGCGTCGAGCGCCATGCGCGCTGCGTAGGCGTCGGTGAAACGGCGCAGCTCGGCCGGATCGCTGCACGTCACCCAGCGCGACATGCGATAGCGCGCCGGCATGATCCGCACGTCGACCTTGTACTCGGCCGACAATCGGTGCGACACCACTTCGAACTGCAGCTGTCCCACCGCCCCGAGAATGATCGAGCCGCCGTGCGCAGGCCTGAAGACCTGAATCGCGCCTTCCTCGCCCAGTTGCTTGAGCGCTTCGCCCAGCTGCTTGGCCCGCATCGGATCGACCACTTCGACCGTCTGAAAGATTTCAGGCGCGAAAAACGGCAGGCCGACGAACTGCAGCATTTCGCCTTCGGTCAGCGTATCGCCCAGGCTCAACGTGCCGTGATTCGGAATGCCGATGATGTCGCCCGGATATGCCTCGCTCACCGTCTCGCGGCGTTGCGATAGGAACGTCACGACGTTGTTGGCGCGGAACGTCTTGCCCGATCGCGTGACCTTCAGCGCCATGCCGCGCTCGAATCGTCCCGAGCAAACGCGAATGAACGCGACGCGGTCGCGGTGCGCGAGGTCCATGTTGGCCTGCACCTTGAACACGACGCCCGTGAATTTCGGCTCGTCCGGCTGCACGGGCCGTTGCACGGCCATGCGCGCGGAAGGCGGCGGCGCCAGCTCGACGAGCGCATCGAGAATTTCCTTCACGCCGAAGTTGTTGATCGCCGAACCGAACAGCACCGGCGATTGCTGACCGGCCAAGAACGCTTCGCGATCGAACGACGGCGTGGCCGCGCAGATCAGGTCGATTTCTTCCTTCGCCTTCGTCCACGCAAAACCGAAACGTCGTTCGCCCTCGTCATTGTCGAGCGCGGACAAGGTTTCCACTTCGCCACCCGCCGTGTCCTGCCCCGCCCTGAACACGCGCACCTGATCGCGGATGATGTCGTAGACGCCCTGGAATTCCTTGCCCATGCCAATGGGCCAGGTGAACGGCACGGCCGACACGCCCAGATGCTGTTCGATTTCGTCGAGCAGATCGAGCGGCGCGCGCACTTCGCGGTCGAGCTTGTTGATGAAGGTGACGATCGGTGTGCGGCGGCTGCGGCACACCTCGAGCAGCTTGAGCGTCTGCGCTTCGACGCCGTTGGCCCCGTCGATGACCATGACGGCCGCATCGACGGCGGTCAGCACACGGTAGGTATCTTCAGAGAAATCCTCGTGCCCCGGCGTATCGAGCAGATTGATGACGGCGTCGCCGTATTCGAACTGCATGACCGAGCTGGCCACCGAGATGCCCCGCTGCTTCTCGATCTCCATCCAGTCGGATGTCGCGTAGCGATTGCTCTTCCGACCCTTGACGGTACCCGCGATTTGAATCGCGCCCGAAAACAGCAGCAGCTTTTCGGTGAGCGTGGTTTTCCCCGCGTCGGGGTGGGAAATGACCGCGAACGTGCGGCGGCGCTTGAGTTCGGCAACTGACATCGTAATTGGGGGGACTGATCGGGTATTGAGCGGCGCGGGGGCGATGATACACGTGTCGCGCCCCCGCCCGCTCAATTCGATGCGGGCGCCGGTTCCGTGCCGAACGGAACCAGCAACGCTCAGGCCTTCCCGGAAACGCTCACCTCAGCCGAAGGACACGTCGGCATTGGCGGCGCCGAGCGCGCGCGCGTCCTCGGCCGTGGCGGCGCCGCTACGCGGCCGCCCGATCGAGTGGTACTCGATGCCGGCCTCGTCCATCGCCAGCGGCTCGTAGAGGTTGCGTCCGTCGAAGATGACGGGCTGCTTCAAGCGCGCCTTCAAACTGTCGAAGTCCGGGCTCTTGAACGCCTTCCATTCCGTCATCACGACGAGCGCATCGGCGTGCGCCGCCACGTCCATCTGGTCGTCGACGAGGGTCAGGCGTGCGAGCGCATCGGGCTCGCCGCGCAGATCGGCCGCGAAGGCGCGCTTCGCTTCCTTCATCGAAACGGGATCGTACGCGATCACGCGCGCGCCGCGCCGGAGCAGCGCCGCGATCACCACACGGCTCGGCGCCTCGCGCATATCGTCGGTGCCGGGCTTGAACGCCAGGCCCCACACGCCGAATACGCGTTCGCTCAAGTCTTCGCCGAAGCGCGCGACGATCTTGTTGACGAGCACTTGCTTCTGGGCGGCATTGACTTCGGACACCGCATCGAGAATGCGCAGCGAATGCCCTTGCTCGTTGGCCGTCTGCATCAGCGCGCGCACATCCTTCGGGAAACACGAGCCGCCATAGCCGCAGCCCGCGTAGAGGAAGTGATAGCCGATGCGCGGATCGGAGCCGATGCCCCGGCGTACCGACTCGATGTCGGCGCCGACGCGCTCGGCCAGATTCGCGAGCTCGTTCATGAACGAGATGCGCGTGGCGAGCATGGCGTTCGCGGCATACTTCGTGAACTCGGCGGAGCGCACGTCCATGAACAGCATGCGCTCGCGATTGCGGTTATACGGCGCGTACAGCCGCTTCATCGTGTCTCTCGCGCGCTCGCCGGGCACGTCGTCGTCACAGCCCACGACGATGCGCTCGGGACGCGTGAAGTCCTCGATGGCGGCCCCTTCCTTCAAGAATTCCGGATTCGACACGACGGAGAACATCGAGTCGACCCCGCGTTGCGCCAGCTGCTCGGCAATGGCTTCGCGCACGCGGCGCGCCGTGCCGACCGGCACCGTCGACTTGTCGACGACGACCGTGAAGCCTTCGATATGCCGGCCGATTTCGCGGGCGGCGGCGAGCACGTACTGAAGATCGGCCGAGCCGTCTTCGCCGCTCGGCGTACCGACGGCAATGAAGATCGTCTCGCGTTGCGTCATGGCGCGCCGCGCATCCGTCGTAAACGACAGCCGGCCAGCCGCTTTATTGCGTGCGACGATTTCATGCAAGCCGGGTTCGTGAATCGGGATGCCGCCCGATTCGAGGGTGCCGATCTTGTCCTGATCGACGTCGTAGCAGCACACGTCGTTGCCGACGTCCGCGAGACAAGCCGCCGTCACTAGGCCGACGTAGCCGCAGCCGATGATGGTCACGTTCATGGTGGTGGCCCTTCAAAGAACAACAAGAAATGGAAAAGCGAGGCAGGGCCGCGCCGCAGACGCGCAGGCCCAAGCAAAGCGTTCATGAAGCGCTAACAAAAAGCTGACGGCAAGCGCAGCAAAATTGCTAAAAATTTCGATCGTTGCATGACCCGATAATCTTTCGGTTTTTTTTGTGGCAGACGCAAAGAAACCCGGCACACGGTGGTTACGGTTTTTTTGTCGATTTACTTCCTGTCACACTTTCCACATGCGCTTTAACCTGAGCCAATTGATCGGCAGCTCACCGCGAGGGCGTCGGAACCTCTCGTTCCGCCCGGCCTCGATACGCCCGGTGCGGGCGCGACACGCGACATGCAAGGGCAACACAATGCGGCCCGCGCGCGCAGATGGAGCGCACGCGGGCCTGCAATGCGCAAATTTGCAAGCATGCTTGGAAAAAAGGAACAACTCCCGCAGAGGGTCGAGCTCGCGCGCCTCAGGCGTGATAGACGAGCTCCGGCGGCTTGGCATCGCCGCGACCTTCCGGGTGCGTATGCAGCAGCCACTCGGGCGCGCGACTGCTGATCACGGAAGGATCGAGCGCTCGCGCGGGTGCGGGCACGGATGCCGCCGCGGCCAACGCGGGCGCCTGCTCGCAATCCGCGCGTTCGGTCGCCGGCAGAGAGTCCGATTGAACGACGGCGGGCTTAGCTTGCGCTGTATCAGGGCGCACCGCCTGCGCGGCTGCTTCGTGCCGATCGATCCAATCGCGCGCCCAGTCGAGCGCATAGCGCTCCGCGCTTTCGTTGTCGGCGAAACGCGGGCCGATCAAGCCGGAGCGCTCGATACGCCGCCCGTCTCTGACGATCTCGGCGGACGCGCGAAAACTCAGTTGCATCTGTTTGGCGACGGGTTGCGCGCACGCGTGAATCATATAGTCGCCATAGCCTTCCGAGCGCTTGCTCACTGCCATCGAATCGATCAACGCGGCATCGTGAGGGGCCGCGCCGTTGGCGCGAAGCACGACGCCGGAGGGCGGCGCGCGCCGCGAGGAGGCGAACGGCGCATCACCGCGCGCGTTATGGGCGCATGTGCCATTGATATGACTCGTTCCATCGGGAGCGGCCGCGGACGTCGGCGCATCGGCGCTCTTGCCATTGACGCCCTGATGGGCCATGTTCTCGGCCCCGGCGCCATCGAAGCCGTTCGAGTCGATGCATGCATGCGTTGCGTGCCACGATTCCGGGTTCGTCCAGAACACGCCGCGCAGCCGCGGCGATTCCGGCGCCGGCACCGGCGCGGCCTTGGGCGCGGCGGGAGCCGCCGCTTCGGGCTGAGGCACATACGCGAACGTGCGCCCGAACTCCGACAGGATGCTGACGATTTTGACCAACGTGCCGTCGGCCAACCAGTCGTCGAAGCGCCGCCGGCACGTGGGCCCGGACGGGTATCGAGCCGGCAGTTTCGACCAGCGTTCGCCGGTCGTCAAAATCCAAAGCACCGCGTTGGCTACGACACGCGGCTCGGCGCGGGGCCGGCCGCGGCGGTGCGGATGGACGGGCTCGTCCGCCGCTAACGGCGCCAGGCGAGCCCACTCGTCGTCGGTCAATTCCTCAAAGAACATGTTCTTCTCCACGCAGCCTGGCCGGGCTGCGACACTTGGTCGACGAGAAATGGCCCACTCTCGACGACCGCCAGGTTGCACAAATTGTTTTGTTCTCGTTACTGCGAATCAAAATCGCACATGGGCTGTGCGGCTTTGCCCTCGGATGACGCACAAATGGCGTTCTCGCTCGTGCATGGGAAAATAGTGCAGAAAGCATACCATCGCGGCGACGTAACAAAAATCATGCCACGCTTAAATGCCGCGCATAACTATCGCTCGAGCGCGGTCACGGGCATGCGTTCCGTTGTGATTTCGTGAGAGGTGTCCATATTAGAATATTTTTCACGGACCGCAATGTCAGCATATGTAACGAAGTGATTCCAAATCGATTTCGGCGCACATAAAGGCTCATCGCCCTCTCATTTCGCGCAAGAAATCGCCCGCGCAATCGTTTGCGCTATGCAAACATTTCAGATTCACTGGAGGTCCTCCAGCAGCGACCGGACTACCCCGCTACCCAAGCGGCATGGGGCTACCGGGTAACCGGGATGGTCACAGCCAAGCACCAAACGGGCGCCGGCGCGAAGATTTTTTTTCATGGAATCGGTCAAATCGAAACGCAAAAAATGCACAGCGGAAGTTTTTTCACTATTTTCCCGCGCTAAGTCTTCATCCGCGATTGCGTACACAGGCGCCTCGTCCCCTACGCGGATGAATATGCGGTCCTCGATACCAATTAGTCGCCCCAGCGCGGCGCGCCGTTCGGTCTCGTTCTCATACTCGATCTGCATCGTCGCCTTGAAATTGCCGCCGTCCGGCACGAGCGGTAAATACGCCTCTAACTCGGCAGCTATTCCCGCCTCGTCGAAAATTTTTTCTATGTGAAGCATTTCCTGTATCTGATACCGGATCGTGGTTTCATCTTCGAACAAAATCGTCAGATGATTGCCGAGTTGCGCGCACCGATTTCTCTTGTGTTCGATAACGCGGGCGCGGGTTTCGTTACGCACTTTCGCGTAGGCCTCGAGCGTCAACAGAGACTCGCGTGAGATGGTCATTTACGTTTCCTCGCAAATGCATAATGCCGAAATGCGTCAAATCCCGTAGGCCTTGCGCAAAAGCGACAGGGGATGGACAAGCGGGGCCGCGGCAAGACCCGCCTCTTCGATGCCTTGCGCAATGTGATGTCCGGCCAGTTGGCAGTCCGAAGCGATATAGGCGGGAGACGGCTCGGCCATCGCTTTGAACACGGGCTTGCCGATGCGCATCGCCGTCTGATGGAACGCTTTCTTCACACCGAAGGTGCCCGCGTGTCCCGAGCAGCGCTCGACGACCTTCAACTCGGTACCGGGTATCAGCGACAGCGTGTCGTAAGTCTTGCGCCCGAGGTTCTGCACGCGCCCGTGACACGGTACGTGGTACGACACGGTCCCGAGCGCATGCTTGAAGTCCGTCTTCAGCAAGCCGTCTCGATGGCGCGACACGAAGTATTCGAACGGGTCCCAAAACGCGTCGGCGACAGCGCGAACGTCGCCGTCGTCGGGGAACATCAGGGGCAACTCCTGTTTGTACATCAGCACGCAGCTCGGGATCGCGGCGAGCAGCGCATAGCCCTCGCGCGCATACCGAAGGAGTGCGGGAACGTTGATCTCCTTCTTCGCGGCCACGCCCGCCAGGTTTCCCTGTTCGAGCAACGGCATGCCGCAGCAGGCTTCCTTCTCGACGAGCACGTAAGGTATTTCGTTGTGTTCGAGGACCGCGAGCAGATCGTGGCCGATGCCCGGCTCGTTGAAATTGACGTAGCAGGTGGCATACACGGCGACTTTGCCCGGCGTGCGCTCGCCGTCGCGCACGGGCGCACCGGACGACGCTTTCGCGTGCGGACGAAACTTGCGCGGTGCGAATGGCGGCAGCCAGGCGTGTCGATCGACACCCAGCGCGCGCTCCATCGCGGCGCGCGCGCCCTTCGTTTCATTCACGGCATTGACCGCCTGCGTGACGATCGGAATACCGGCGAAGTGACCGAGCGCATCGGTGTTCGACAACAGCTTGTCGCGCAGCGCGACCTCGCCGCGTTGATAGCGGGCGGCCTTGGCGCGCAGCATGAGGTGCGGAAAGTCGACGTTCCATGGATGCGGTGGAACGTACGGACACTTCGTCATATAACAGAGGTCGCACAAGTAGCACTGATCGACCACCTTCGAATACGCGCCGCGATCGACGTCGTGCGCTTCGCCGCTATCGGTCTCGTCGACCAGATCGAACAACGTGGGAAACGCGCCGCACAGCGATACGCAACGCCGGCATCCCGCGCAGATGTCGAACACGCGCGAGAGCTCCGTATCGATCTCCGCCTGGTCATAAAAGGTGGGCGTTTGCCAATCGAGCGGGTGACGCGTGGGCGCCTCGAGACTGCCTTCTTTGTGGGGCATGGCATGACGCTCCGTGACAGGCGCGCGTCATGCGTTGCACGGCGCGCTTTGCGCGAATGCGCGTGCAGTGGCACGCGCGCGACGCATGGCCTATGCGCCGAGTGGGCGGCACGCGCCGCCGGCCGAGCGGGCGGCGCGCAATCGCGCGGACGAAACGAGCAATACGAAACGAGCAATACGATCGATCGACCGCTCAATCGGACAGCGATTCCAACGCCTTCGTATATCGGTTGGCGTGGCTGCGTTCGGCCTTGGCGAGGGTCTCGAACCAGTTTGCGATTTCGTCGAAGCCTTCTTCGCGGGCCGTCTTCGCCATGCCGGGGTACATGTCCGTGTATTCGTGCGTCTCGCCGGCGATGGCCGCTTGCAGATTCTGCCGCGACGACCCGAACGGCAAACCGGTGGCGGGGTCGCCCACCGCCTCGAGATATTCGAGGTGTCCGTGCGCGTGCCCGGTTTCGCCTTCCGCCGTCGAGCGGAACAACGCGGCTACATCGTTTTGGCCTTCGACATCGGCTTTGGCGGCGAAGTACAGATACCGGCGGTTGGCTTGCGACTCGCCGGCGAACGCGGCTTTGAGGTTGTCTTCCGTCTTGGAGCCTTTCAACTGAGTCATTGTGAGCCTCCTTCGTGGGCCCGCGCGGTCTATCGCGCGGCCGATATGTCCTGCGATGTGGGGAGTTCGAACGCCGCGCGCCGGCGTATGCGTGCGTACGGTGCGCCGCATTTTTCAATCTAGGACGTCTGGGAACCGTTCCCCAATTGGCAATTTCTATGCACCCGATAGCGGCTACTTGGCCGCATGCGGCGTGGCGCCCCACTTGGTCGCGATCGTTTGGCTTCGCACGTTGGTCACCTCGACCGTCAGCGTTCGCCCGAGGCGGCCCTCCTTCATCAGCTGACGATTAGCCAACACGGTCAGCGTCTCGCCGATCTTCGAGAGACGAAACTCGCGGTCGAGCGGCGCCATCGCATTGGCCCACCGCGTGGCGAGCTTAGCCGTCGCCAGCGCTGCCACGGGGTTCGAGCTTCGCGACCAATCTTCGTCCGTGGACAGCCGGGGACTCGAAGCTCGCGTATCGGCCGAAGTGCGCGCGCCGCCCGCTCGCGACACGCAAAACAAACCGCCGTCGCCCTCGTGATTTCGATTTCTTTCCACCGGATGCGGGTTCTCGCAATCTTCGAGGGGCAGTCCTACCAAGTCCTTGGCGATCATATTGCCGCGCGTACGGTCGTTCCCCATGGTCGGCTGCGTCAGCGGATGCGCAATGACAATCGCGTTCCCACCCCCGCCCCGCTCGCCGTCGAAGATCGCTACGCCGTAGATCACGGAATAACTGCCTGGTACACGGCGTTTGTGCGCTTTGTCCTTCGAATGGACCATGACGAAGACTCGCAGCGCATCATGCGGGCTGCGCACCATCGACTCGTAATCGTCGGCCATTTTCCAAAGATCGATGAGATTCATGCGATTGATCTTGCTCCACTGCGCAGCCTCGGGCAGTGCAAGCATTCGCCGCACGATTTCCGGGTAGCCGAGCAGCGCGTCGGCGACATCGCCGTGATCGATGGCATACGTTTTGGACGGGACCGACACCGCCCGAAAGCCGCCCGCGTGCACGAACTTTCTCCGCCGATCGTCGAAGCGCTTGACGCCGATATCCTTGCGAAAACGAAGGTAGAGTTCCGGCACCATCGGTATTCTCGCGACGACCGGGTAGTACCATGGAACGTGGATATCGAGTTGCGCTCGGAGCCCGGCGCTCTGCTCTGCCCCCGGTGCGCCCGCTTGCGCCCGGGCGCCGCCCCGCGTTACCGACGCACTCGCAAAACGGAAATACCGGCCGACCGAGGGACGCTCGGTTGGCCGGTATTTGCCGCGGCAGCAGCGGGGCGATGATCAGGACTGCTCGCCTATTCGGCTGAGACCGCGGCCTCGGCGGTCATTGCTCCAGCCGGATGTCGCGCGACGACGCGCCGACATAGAACCGGCCACCCTTCGCCACCTTCCAGTCGTTTCGGCTCGTATCCCAAACGCGACGCATTTGCGCCGGAATCGTCAGGCTGACGCGGCGCGCTTGGCCCGGATTCAAGCTGACCTTCTCCCATCCGACGAGACGCTTCGGCGGCTCCACCGGATCGTTCAGATCGCCGAGGTACACCTGCGGCACTTCGGCGCCGGCCACTTGCCCGTCGTTTCGCAGCACGAAGGAGACCGTCGTCGATCCGTCGAAGCATGGGCGCACGCGCAGATCCGAATACGCGAAGTGCGTATACGACAGACCATGGCCGAACGGGAACATCGGCTGGATGTTTTTAGCGTCGTACCAGCGATAGCCGATCTTCAGGCCTTCCGAGTAGACCGGGTTTTGCGCCGGGGTGCCGTTGTTCCAAGTGGGCGTATCCGCATCGCGCAGCGGGAACGTGACCGGCAGCTTGCCTGACGGATTGACCTTGCCGAACAGCACGTTGGCGATTGCATTGCCGCCGCCTTCGCCCGGATACCAAGCCTCGACGATAGCCGACACCTGATCCTTCCACGGCATCAGCACCGGGTTGCCGTTTTCGAGCACCACGACGACATGCGGATTGACCTGCGCGACGGCCTGGACGAGCGCATCCTGATTCGACGGGTTCGACAAGCCAAGACTATAGAGCTCGCCGAAATCCTCGCCGGAAGGTTGCGTCACGACGACGACCGCTACGTCCGATTGCTTGGCGAGGTTGACCGCCGCATCGATCTCCTGCTGTGTGTAGGCCCTGAACGGGTTTTGCATGTCTTCGCTGCCGGCGAACGAAACGGTTGCGTTCGGCGCGAGGTTCTTGATGGCCGCGACGATTGGCGTCGGCACCTTGATCCACGGATTGGGCCACCAGCTGCAACCCGTCGACGTCGGGAACGTCAACCCGCCGCAGCCGGGGAATGCGCCCGTCACCGGATCGCGCGTATCGCCCGAGCCGCCCCCCGTGATCACGCCGACATCCGCATGCCCGCCGATCACGGCGATACGCTTCACGCTGGACGCATCGAGCGGCAACTGACGATCCTGGTTCTTCAGCAGTACGATCGATTGCTCCTCGGCGTGCTGCGCGAAGCGGCGCGCGGCGTCGAAGTCGATCGTCTGCCCGCCCTTCGCGGGATCGTCCATGACGCCCGTGCGAATCATGACGTAGAGCTTGCGCCGAACCATGTCGTCCAGACGCGCCGGCGTGATCTGCTTCGCGTTGAGCGCCTCTTTGACGAGGTCGGGCGTGAGGAACACGGTGGGGCCCACGTCTTCTTCCTCGTCCAAGCCCGCGTTGATCGCCTTCGCCGTGCTGTGGGCGGCGCCCCAGTCGGATTGCACTTGGCCGGGGAAGCGCCAGTCGCCCTTCAACACATCGTTGAGCACGTGTGCGTTTTCGCACGCGTAGTCGCCGTTGATCTTGTTATAGCTGCACATGACGTTGCCCGGCCTACCTTGCTTGACCGCAATCTCGAACGGCAACAAGTACATTTCGCGCAGCGTACGTTCGTCGATCGTATCGTTGCCACCGAATCGATTCGTTTCCTGCTCGTTGCCCACGTAGTGTTTCACGGTCGCGATGACGCGGTGGTCTTGCGTCGCGCGCGTGCGCGCGGCCAGCATTTCGCCGGCCAGAACAGGGTCTTCGCCGAGGTACTCGAACAGCCGGCCGCCGCGCGGGTCGCGCGCGAGATTCGTCCCGCCGCCTAGCCCCATCGAAAAGCCTTGCTGACGCAGCTGATCGGCGATGGTGGCCCCGAAGCGGTACGCGAGGAACCGATCCCAGCTCGCGGCAAGCGCGATCGTCGCCGGGAACGTCGTACTCGGCTGCACGGTGCTGCCCGAGCCCGTGGCCGAATCGACCATGTTGATGTCGGGGATGCCCAAGCGCGGCACGCCTTGAATGTAGCCGGCGCCGCCGCCGGGCACGTCGCTCATTTGGTACTTCGAGTGAATCAGCTGCAGCTTCTCGTCGAGGGTCAGCTGCTTCACGAGCATGTCGGCCCGACGATGCGCCATGTCGTCCATGAACGGGTTGTCCGCGATGGGTCCGGCGGCATGCGACGCCGATTGCGCAAAGACACACAGCGCAGCGGATGCGAGTGCGAGGGATAAACGTTTTGCCTGCATGGGCTTGTCTCCGTGATTGGTGGCTCGGTATTGCACCGCTTAGCAAAGGGGCGCGATACGCCGCGCGAGGGCGAGCGAAAGCGCGGGACCGCGGTCCCGAAAAAAAGCGTCTTACGGATGAAACTCAGTCATGCGGCGCGTGCCACCGCGAAAACTCGACGAACGAAATCGGGTAACTGGGCTGCACGCGGGATGTAGCGAAACTCCGGAGCTAGTAATAGCGCATAAGTAGCCTGACTACAAGTTCCGCGTCGAATTATTTTATGGGATAGCTCAAATCAAACGGGCAATAGGCATTCTTTACTGAAAAGCGCCAACTATGTGGGACGGATGAAATTCGATCGGAAAAATTTATATTCGATGGGAGGAATATCGCGGACGAACCGGCGGAATGTCGCTGTCATGCGTATTTCAGCGCGATGTGATGGCGCCGACTGCGTGTGTTCGTAGGGGGCTAACCTTCGACGCCAGCCCCGGCGGTGCGGCTGGCGAATGATGTAGTTGCTTGATATGGTCGGACTTTATGTTGTTACTGAAAAATACGAGCTCGGGAAATCGACTACATTTTCTTTTCGCCTATTCGTACGTTTAGACGATTTTCAGTCGCTTTCGGCGTTGCGGTGGAATACACCTGAATTCTTATAGTTAAATATTTGTCAATTGATTTAATTGCAATTCAAACCACAGGGTTTCCGGATGGATGACCGCACCGGAATATGGGCTCATGGGCTCCATCCAGTCATCATGGCGGCCAAGCAAGAGAGCACCATCGGACCGATGCGTCGAACCTACGAAAACCTTCGTCCGCGCATCCTTTCGATCGCATCGCCAAGTTTCTTTCCGATGGCTGTCGCCCCTTCGATGCTTGCACGTACCTGGGCCGCGCGATTAGGATTGCGCGATTCGCATGCCTACAATGCAAGCGTCAAACGACACGAACGTTCAAGCGATGAGGCTCGGCGGTGGCGCGCGCGCCGGCGTCGATCGACGAGGAGGCGCGAAATGAGTGACAAGATCGAGTGCGAGCGCGGATGGTTCGCCCTCGCCAAAAATTCGACGCGCGCGGAACGACGTCGTGAACGCTTCGCGGTGAAAATGCCGATCGCATTGCTGTTCGCTGCCGCGGCTTGCCTGGCGCACGCGCAAGACACCATCAAAATCGGCGTCCCCGCACCGTTGTCCGGAAGCTATAAGAGCGCGGGCGCCGATATCGTCGACGGCGCTAAGCTTGCCGCGGCGCACGTCAATGCGGCCGGTGGCGTACTTGGAAAGAAACTCGAGATCGTGCCGCAGGACGACGCTTGCAATCCCGACGAGGCGGCGAATGCGGCAAAACAACTCGTCGCCGCAGGCATCGCGGTAGCCGCCGGCGGCTACTGCTCGAGCGCCGCGTTACCCGAGATCCGCGTCTTGCACGATGAGCGCATCCCTTTCGTGCTCGACGCATCGACCATTCCCCAACTGACCGAGCACGGCTGGCCCGACGTATTCCGTACCATCGGGCGTACGGATGCGCAGGGAAGCCTCGCCGCCGCCCTCATGCAGAGCGTGCTTCATGCGAAGCGCGCGGCAGTCGTCAACGATGGCAGCAGCTATTCGCAAGTGCTCGCACAAAGCACGGTGGCCGCACTCAAGCTGATCGGCCTCGACGTCGTCTATGACAACGCCCTTTCGCCGGGACAGAAAGATTACGGCGACATCGTCAAGGCGGTGGCCGCTTTGAAGCCCGACGTCCTTTACTTCACGGGGTATTACACCGATGCCGCCGTGCTCGCCAGGAACCTGCGGGCGCTCCAATCGCCGATCAAGTATTTCATGGGGAACGGCACGGCCGACCCTTCGCTGATCGAGAAAGGCGGGCCGGCCGTGGAGGGGATGATCGTGACGACATCGCCGCTGCCGCAGTTTCTCGACAGCCCGCGCGCCCGACGATTCGTCAAAGCGTACCGCGATGCGTACGGACGGGAGCCTGGCCCATACTCGGTTTACGAGTACGACGCGATCGGCGTGACGGCGCAGGCGATCAAGAACGCGAAGTCGACAAAGCCCGAGGACATCGCGGCGGCGCTGCACGCGTTGACGAGCTACGACGGCGTAACCGGGCGAATTGCCTTCGACCGGAAGGGAGACCGCGTGAATGCCGCCTTCATGGCGGTGGCGGTTCGCGAGGGAAAATTCGTGCCCTTTGCGCGGGTGGACGCGAGGGGGCGGTGGGGACGGTGATCGTGCCTTGCGCCGTCTCGCCACCGGCTTCGCTGCCGCGGGCAATTGTCGCGGCCTGAAACACGTTATCGTCGCAATCTGAAGCAGTGGTCCGGGCGTTTTCAGCGCTCGCATATCGTGGACTGCGCGCGGACGCGCGCCTAGCGGTCATCGTGGTCATTGGCATGCATGTTGCGTTCGTGGCGCCGCATCGAATCAGCACGTCATGAGCGGAGACACCTGTGACCACCTCGTTGGACATACCCAGCCAGAAGCAGCGATTCACCCCGTCAGCCGAAATTCAATCCGCAGCGAATGTCGCCGGCATGAATGCTTATCGCTCCTTGGCGGCCGACGCCGAGCGCGATTACGAAGGATTCTGGGGGCGCCTCGCGCGCGAAGCGATCCACTGGCGCAAGCCCTTCTCCAAGATACTCGATGAGTCCAACGCGCCCTTCCATGCGTGGTTCGCGGACGGCGAGCTGAACGCCTCGTACAACTGCCTCGATCGCCATGTCGCCTCCGGTAAGGGAGAGCGCGTCGCAATCATTTTCGAAGCCGACGACGGCGCTGTCACGCGCGTGACCTACGCGCAGATGCTGTCGCGCGTCGCGCGCTTCGCCAATGCGCTCAAGCGGCGAGGCATCAAACGTGGCGACCGCGTCGTCATCTACATGCCCATGTCGATCGAGGGCATCGTCGCCATGCAAGCCTGCGCGCGAATCGGCGCGACGCACTCGGTCGTCTTCGGCGGTTTTTCGGCGAAATCGCTGCATGAGCGCATCGTCGACGTGGGCGCGGTGGCGCTCATTACCGCCGATGAACAGATGCGTGGCGGCAAGACCCTCCCGCTGAAGCAAATTGCCGACGATGCGCTCGCCATGGGAGATTGCGACGCCGTGGCAACGGTCATCGTCTATCGCCGTACAGGCGGCGAGATCGCCTGGAACGCCGGCCGCGACGCGTGGATGCACGAGATCGTGCAGGATGAGCCAGATGCCTGCGAGCCCGAGTGGGTAAGCGCGGAGCACCCGCTGTTCATCCTCTACACGTCCGGCTCGACCGGCAAACCCAAAGGCGTGCAGCACAGCACGGGCGGCTATCTGCTTTGGGCCGCGCAAACCATGAAGTGGACATTCGACTGGAAAGCCGAGGACATCTTCTGGTGCACCGCCGATATCGGCTGGATCACGGGACACACGTATATCGCTTATGGGCCGCTCGCACTGGGGGCGACCCAGGTGGTGTTCGAGGGCGTCCCCACGTATCCGAACGCCGGCCGCTTTTGGAAGATGATCGCCGATCACCGGGTTTCACTTTTCTATACCGCCCCCACAGCCATCCGCTCGCTGATCAAGGCGGCCGACGCCGACGAGCGCGTCCATCCCGCGCGCTTCGACCTCGCGAGCCTGCGCATCATCGGCACCGTGGGCGAACCCATCAACCCGGAGGCATGGCTCTGGTATCGCAAGCATGTCGGCGGGGGGCGCTGCCCTGTCGTCGATACCTGGTGGCAAACCGAGACCGGCGGACACATGATCGCGCCGTTACCCGGCGCCACGCCGACAGTCCCCGGCTCGTGCACACTGCCTCTGCCCGGCATCATGGCCGCGGTCGTCGACGAAACGGGCCAGGACGTGCCCGACGGACAAGGCGGGATACTCGTCGTCAAGCGCCCCTGGCCCTCGATGGTCCGGACGATATGGGGCGACCCCGAGCGCTTCAAAGCGAGCTACTACCCGCAAGAACTCGGCGGGACGCTCTACCTTGCCGGCGACGGCGCGGTGCGCGATCCGGAAACGGGCTACTTCACGATCACGGGACGGATCGACGACGTGCTCAATGTGTCGGGCCATCGGCTAGGGACGATGGAAATCGAATCGGCGCTCGTCGCCCACGAACTCGTCGCGGAAGCCGCCGTGGTCGGCCGGCCCGATGCGACGACGGGCGAGGCAGTCGTGGCCTTCGTCACGCTCAAGCGCGCACTGCCCGAAGGCGCCGAAGCGGAACAGCTCGCCAGGGCGCTGCGCGAGTGGGTCGGCAAGGAAATCGGACCGATTGCGAAACCCAAAGAAATCCGCTTCGGCGAAAACCTCCCGAAAACGCGCTCCGGCAAGATCATGCGCCGCCTGCTGCGCTCGCTCGCGAAGGGCGATGCCATCGTTCAGGACATCTCGACGCTCGAAAACCCCGACATCCTCGATCAACTGGGCCGGGCCGTCTAAACCGCCCGCGCCCTGTACCGACGCCCGCCACCCACGGGCGCCGGTTCCGAGCCGCCCCTCGTCCCGAGTGGTCGAGTTCATTTCCGAACGCATCGCTCACGAAGCGTTGCCCTGCCGTACGAAAGCCTGACCTGAACGTACCCGGTCCCGTTAGGTTTTCCGCTTCTTTCAGGCCTCATCGATTCACTTAGTACTCCTATTTATTCCATACAAACCCATGGAGACAAACAATGTGCAGTAAACATATCCTGTGTTCCGCGGCTTTGCTGAGCGCCGTCGCCAGCGTACCTAGCTTTGCGCAGAGCAGCGTTACGCTCTACGGCGACCTGGACGCGGGCCTGATCTATACGAACCGCACGCCGGGCGCCACCGCCGGGCAGAACGCGGGCCATCAGTTTTCGTTCATGGATACGGGACTCACGCCATCGGCCTTCGGGCTCATGGGCAGCGAGGATCTAGGCGGCGGCCTGAAGGCGAAATTCCAGCTCGAGAGCGGAATCAGCGTAGCCAACGGTGCGCTGAGCCATTCGAACGGCAACTACTTCGGCCGGCAGGCCTGGGTCGCGCTCGACGGCGCATTCGGCGAAGCGAAGGCGGGCGTGCAGTTCTCGCCCTTCCTGCTGGCGATCGACAACGCCGATCCGCGCAACTTCGCGCACTTCGGCAGCGGGCTCATCACCTATGTCGACAACGTGCTCGCCACGGGCCTTTTCAATTCGAACGCGATCTCTTACACGAGCCCGACCATCGCCGGCCTGACCGGCAGCGCCATGCTCGCGCTGGGCGGGCAAGCGGGCAATTTTCAGGCGGGGCGGCAGTACTCGGGCAGCCTCGGCTATCAGAACGGCGGCTTGATGCTCGATGTGGCGTTCTACGACGGCAACAGCGGCGGTACCGCCATCACGCCGCTGTCGAGCACGGTTGCGTTCGTCGGCCGCACGCTAGGCGCCGCGTACCAGTTCGGCGCAGTGACGGCGAAAGCCTCGTTCACGAGCTACAAAGTGGCGGGATCGTTCAGCAACAACGTGTATAGCGGCGGATTGGACTACCAAGCCAGCCCGGCGCTAGACCTCAACGGCGGCGTGTGGTTCACGAGCGACCGCAACGATACGAAGAACCATTCGATCCTTGCCGCGCTCGGCGCCGTCTATAGCTTGTCCAAAGAGACGCAACTGTACGCGCAAGCGGGCGTGGTCAACAACCACGGTGCGATGAATACCGGGTTCGGTCTGAGCGACAACACGTTGTATGGGTTGTCGGGTACGACGGTAGGCGTCGATCTCGGCGTGCGCCACACGTTCTAAACGCAGGTTTCGTTCGAGCGCCGCACTGCAGCCGCGGCGCTCGAACGAATACGGCTAGCCGATCAGAAGAACCCGAGCGCTTCTGCCTGGTAGCTGACCAGCAAGCACTTCGTCTGCTGGTAGTTCTCAAGCGCCTTCTTATGGGTTTCGCGGCCGATGCCCGACTGCTTGTAGCCGCCGAACGCAGCATGCGCGGGGTACAAGTGATAGCAGTTGGTCCAGACGCGCCCCGCTTCGATTTCGCGGCCCATGCGATACGCGCGCGTCCCGTTGCGCGTCCACACGCCCGCGCCCAAGCCGTAGAACGTATCGTTGGCCAGTTCGATCGCCTCTTGCTCGTCCTTGAACGTCATCACCGAGGCAACCGGCCCGAAGATCTCTTCTTGGAAGACGCGCATCTTGTTGTTGCCGAGCAGCATCGTCGGTTGCACGTAGAAGCCGTCGCCCAGTTCGGCCAGCGGCGCCGTACGCGCACCGCCCGTGAGGCACTGTGCGCCCTCCCCGCGGCCAATGTCGATATACGACAGGATCTTGTCGAGCTGTTGCTGCGAGGCCTGCGCCCCGATCATCGTCTGCATGTCGAGCGGGTGACCGGCCTTGATCTTGCCGACGCGCGCGATCGCCTTCTCGATGAAGCGCTCGTAGATCGACTCTTGCACCAGAACCCGCGACGGGCAGGTGCAGACTTCCCCCTGGTTCAGCGCGAACATCGCGAGGCCTTCGAGCGCCTTGTCGAGGAACGCGTCGTCCTGATCGAGCACGTCGGCGAAGAAGATATTCGGGCTCTTGCCCCCGAGTTCGACCGTGGAGGGGATCAGGTTTTCGGCCGCCGAGCGCAAGATGTGCTTGCCGACCGGCGTCGAGCCCGTGAACGCGATCTTCGCGATGCGCTTGCTCGTGGCCAGCGCTTCCCCGGCTTCCTTGCCGAAGCCGTTGACGATGTTGATCACGCCGGCGGGGAACAAATCGCCGATGAGTTCCATCAACACCAGCACGGACGCCGGCGTCTGCTCGGCCGGTTTCATCACGACGCAGCACCCGGCCGCAAGCGCGGGAGCCAGCTTCCAGGCCGCCATCAGCAGCGGGAAATTCCACGGAATGATTTGGCCGACGACGCCCATCGGCTCGTGGAAATGATAGGCCACCGTGTTGTCGTCGATTTCGGAGATCCCGCCCTCTTGCGCGCGAATGCAGCCCGCGAAATAGCGGAAATGATCCACGGCCAGCGGCAGATCGGCGGCCATCGTCTCGCGCAGCGGCTTGCCGTTGTCGATCGTCTCTGCCACGGCGAGCAGCTTCAGGTTCTTCTCCATCCGGTCCGCCACCGCGAGCAGAAGGTTGCCGCGTTCGGTCGTGGAGGTTTTCGCCCATTTGCGGCGGGCCGCGTGAGCGGCATCGATCGCGAGTTCGATATCCTCCGCGCTCGAGCGCGGAATCCGACAGAACGGCTTGCCGTTGATGGGCGATACGTTTTCGAAATAGTCTCCGCCGACAGGGGCTACCCACTTGCCGCCGATGTAGTTGTCGTACTGCTTGCGGAACGGGTATTCGACGTCCAGGCCGAGTTGCTTGAGGTCAAACAGGTCCATCGCATGTCTCCTTTCGAATGCGCTTCTCTGAAGTAGGAAATCACAGCGCCAGTCGGCTGTCGGCAGGATTAGGCAACAAGCATGCCAAACGCGAAGCATTGAAAACCGGCAACCCGCGATCCGCCGGCCGCGTACCGGTGTCTCAATTCGACACAACTACGATAGTCGCGCGTGAGACGTGTTTCAAATTTGGACAGCGCCGGATCGACATAAGCGTGGGCGCAACAGCGGACGCGCACTCGCGCTTTATGCTTCGCGCCTAGGCTCGTTCAATGCCCGCACGCGCTCACGTATGCCTTCAGATGCGCGAAGCCGGGCTCGGCTCTTAGCCGCTCGAAAGCCTTCACTTCGATTTGGCGTACGCGCTCGGCGGACAGGTTCAACTGCCGCCCGACTTCGCGCAGCGAATGCTCATCCGCGACGCCAATGCCGAACCTCAGCCTCAATACGTCCGCCTCGCGCGCCGGCAGTCGATCGATCGCGGCCGTCACCGCGCGCCGCATGCGGTAGGCCGTCACCACTTCCTCGGGGGATGGCGTCGCCTCGTCCGCGATGAAATCGCCGATCGTCGCATCGCTCCCCGGCGCGGCGAGCGACTCCGTCGAAACGGGATCGCGCACGATGTTCGTGAGCTCTCGCACCTTGTCGAGCGGTATCTTCATCTTCTTCGCCAATGCCGCGTGCGAGGGCACGCCGCCCACACGGTGCACATGGTCGAGCGTCACGCGGCTCAGCTTGCTTAGCGAATCGGCGGTATGGACCGGAACGCGAATCATCCGGGCTTGATCGCCGAGCGCGTGCAGCACCCCTTGGCGTATCCACCAGGTCGCATACGTCGAAAATTTGAAGCCGCGTGCGGGATCGTATCGTTCGATCGCTTTCATGAGGCCGATGTTGCCCTCCTGCACGAGGTCAGCGAGCGCTAGTCCGCGTTCCGTATAGCGCCGAGCAATCGATACGACTAGACGCAAATTGCCCTTGAGCAAGCGTACGCGTGCATGCTGCGCGCCTCGATCGATCGCCGCCAGTCGATCGCCGAGGCGATGGGCCGACTTGGAGAGGATAGCCGCGGTACCGGCTTGCGCCGGCGCCGATTCGCCGTCCCGCGCGCGCGCTCCAGGCCCACCGCCGTAACGATGCGAGAACGCCCGAGCCATGCGCTCGATGGCCCGGCCCGTGAAGCGCAGGGCCGTAAGCTGCGTTCGCAGTTCACGGCGTGCGCGCCGGTAAAGCGCCGAACCGTATCCGGCGCTCGACATCGCCTCTCTTAAGACGTCGGCGCATTGCTCGATGCGCACGAGCTGGGCGACGAGCGCCGACTGCCGCTCGGGCGAGTCTTCCGCTTCGAAGACGGCGCCGCTCGCCGTGCCGTCGCTCATCGCCGTATCCGGATCCTCGCGACAGAAGCCGAACACATAGCTGCCCAACGGCGTTCTGCCGTCCACGACTTCTCGCCTGATCGACGCTAGTTCGTCGAGCGCCGCAGGATGGCCGGCGAACTGCATCATGCTCGCCACCCGCGCCGAGGCGATGCACCGCGCGAAGGCAAGCTCTTCGTCGCGCGTGAGCAGCGGCGTCGCCGCCATCTCGCGCAGGTAGAGTGCGACGGTGTCGTTCGGCGTCGAGCGCCCCGCTTCCGGCTCCTTACCTCGGATACCCATCGATCACGCGCTCACTTCGCCGCTGCCGTGGACGTGCCCGCCGCCGCGTGACCCACGCCGAGCGGCCCCGCGTTGAGCAGTGTGGTGGAAGCGCGCGCGGTATCGGCCGTCATCTTGGCGCCGCCCGGGGCATAGCCGTTCGCGCTCAGCAAGTACGCCATGATGTCGGCGTAGTCGGCATCCTTGAGCTTGCCGGGGCGGTCCGCCGGCATGTTCGTCGACATATAGGTATAAATGCCGCCGATCGTCAGATGCGAACCCGTCGCCGGTGCGAACGCCGCGCCGCTCAGCGCCGGAGCCGTGATGCCCTGCATGTTCGCGCCGTGGCACTTCGCACACGCGCTGCCGTAAAGGCTCTTGCCATGCGCGACCTGCGCGCGATCGAACGACGGCGCGCTCGACGCCGATGCGGCGGTCTCGTCCGCCGATATCTTGATGTAACGTCCGGCATTTTGTGCGGCGTAACCCGCGTTGCGAAGCATGCCGGCACGTCCCGCGGCGACTGGCCCGTCGCGGTACGCGAACGTCGCCTCCCTCGCCTGCGCGGCCTCGCTCGACTCCGGCAGCATCCACGCTTGCGTGAGCGAGCTTAGGCGCCCGTCGGCCGCCATCGCATCGAGCGCACCGTCCAGCTTGCGCTGCAATGCCGCGGCATGGGGGCCCAAGGCAAAGACCAGTTGCCAGTCGGAATAGGGCGAATGCGTCTTGCGAACATCGAACTGTTGCGCGCCATGCGCTTGCTGATACGCGACGACCGCCGGGTACCAGACGATGGCCCGCATCGCGCGGCCGCTCGCGACGGCGTCGACGGTCGATTCAGGCGTGTTCTCGAGATCGAAGTGTACGTGCTGCTCTTGCACGGCAATCAACTGCGAGGGGCTGCCGTAGGTTGCCGCAACCACCTGATCGGCCTTGTCCTGCGTTCGCTTGCTCGCTTCGACACTGACGTAGTTTGCCCGCAAGTAGCCGCGGGAGAACCGCATCTCACTGCCCGAGCCGTCGGCCACGGACGAACGCGGGAAGCCCGCGATGACGTCGCAGTCGTGACCGAGCGTGCGGCGCAGTTCCTTCAAGGAGACGCCGTCGTCATCGCCGCCGCCGATGCCGTTATCGACCAGCGTGGCGGCGATGCCCGCCGCTTTGAACGCATCTTTCGCGACGGTTCTATCGAGCGCGGCCGAGGGACTACCCGGAAACGTGCAGATGCGAATCGGCGTGGCGGCGAGCGCCGACGACGAACCGATCGCGAGGCCGGCGACGGCGATCGCCGCCGCCGCAAATTGATGAAGGTGCGTATTCATGATCGTACTTCCGATGAGTGCCGAGTCGCGGCCGCCGAGCGGGCGGCCGCGACATCCGGCGCTTTGGATGAGGCTAGCTAACCGAGACCCGACGAATCAGCCGTGGTGCAATGCGAAGACATACAGCGTGCCGCCGCGCGGCACCTTCTCGGCGGTCTTCGCCATCGGGCCGCCCCAGATCGGGTTCGCGCCACCGTAGCCGGCGAGCACCGCAACGTACTCTTGCCCGTCCACTTCGAACACCGACGGCTGCGCGATGATGCCGCTCGCGAGCTTCGGGCTCTGCCACAACACCTTGCCCGTCGTTTCGTCGAAGGCATAGAGACGCCCGTCGAGCGAACCGCTGAATGCGAGCCCGCCGGCCGTGCTGGCCACGCCGCCGTTCCACGGCATCTTGCTCCAATGGCTCCACACCTTCTTGCCGGTATTCACGTCGATAGCTTGCAGTTCGCCGTAACCTTTGCTGCCTGGTTCGGGCTTGATCTCGAAGCCTTCGCCGAGATACGGCAGACCTTCCATGTAGCTCACCGATTTACCCGACAGACTCATGCAGGCGTGCAGCGAAGGCACGAACGCCAAGTGCTTCTCCGGATCGTAAGAGACCGACCACCAGTTCTTGCCGCCCAGAAAACTCGGACACGTATCGATCGTCGTGCCGACATTGGGGAACTTCGAGCGATCCTCGATCGGCTCGCCATCGGCCGTATAGCCGGTGACCGAGGTCGCTTTCACGAACGCGCTGGCGTAGATCAGCTTGCCCGTGGAGCGATCGATCGCATGGAAGAAGCCGTTACGGTCGGCGTGGATGATCGCGTCGTAGTCCTTGCCGTCGTGCTGGATCTTCGCGAGGATCGGCGTGTTGACGCCGTCGTAGTCCCACGTATCGTTACGCGTGTATTGGTAATGCCACTTGATGTCGCCGGTTTTCGGATCGAGGGCGAGCAGCGAATCGCTGTACAAGTTGCTGCCAGGACGCAGGGTCGCGAGCCACGGCCCCGGGTTGCCGACGCCCCAGAACAACGTCTTCGTCGCAGGATCGAACGTGCCCGTCAGCCAGGAAGCGCCGCCGCCATGCGCCTGCATGCCGTCCGGCCAGGTGTCCCCGCCTTTTTCCTTGGCGTCGGGAATCGTCGTGCGCTTCCACAGCAAGTTGCCGTTCTCGGGGTCGAGCGCGGCGATAAAGCCGCGCGCGCCGTATTCGCCGCCCGAATTGCCGACGACGATCGCGCCGTCGATTGCAAGCGGCGCGAGCGAGAAGGCGTAGCCCGTGCCCGGGTCGAACATCCGCTTCTTCCATGCGACGGCGCCCGACTGCGCATCGAGCGCGACGATCTCGCCGTTGAGCATTGCGATATACGCGTTCTTGCCATACAGCGCCACGCCTCGGTTCACGACATCGCAGCACGCGTTCTTGAACGCTTCGGGGCCGAGGTTCGGCTCGTATTTCCAGAGCGCCTTGCCCGTGATGGCGTCGAATGCGTAGACGTTGTCCTTAGGGGTGCTGACGAATAGATAGCGGCCGTTGACGATCGGCGTGGCCTCGAACCCTTGCTGCAAATCGGCCGGAAACTTGTAGCTCCATGCGAGCCCGAGTTTCTTGACGTTGGTCGTGTCGATTTGCTTTGCGGGGGAATGGGACTGCCCGTCATAGGTGCGGTAGTACGTGAGCCAGCCCGGGTCGCTCTGCGCGTTGGTCAAGCGGTCGAAGGTGACCGGGGGATAGTCGCCAGCCGCGCTCGAGAGTTGCGGGGCGAGGCCGATGGCGGTGAGGGCGCACGCTGCGAGCGCCTTCCGCCAAGTGGCCGAAGCGGAACTTCGATTCATGTGTGTCTCCTGTGTCGGCCGGCAGTGTGGGCCGTGGCGCCCACTGCCGGTCCCATGCCAAGCGAGGTTCGTCGATTTATCGCGGCGCGGCGGCGTCGAGTTCGAGGCTCGACGCGCGACGGATGGCCGCGGGCGACGCTGAATGCAAAGGGTGTGCCATCGCCGCGCGTAGACCGTGCGAAGCGCCGGTAGGCCTTCGCGGCCAGCATGGGTCGCGCAACGGCGTCGACGTGTCCATCCACGCTCGCCGTCAAAAACTGAAACACCTGGCGCGCACCGAGTGTCGCGAAACGAGACACCGGCCGTTCGATGAGACACCTCCGGCAAGAGGCATCGGCTCGCGGACGTCACGCCGCTCATCCAGGTGCGCCGACGCGCGCCATGCGCGGTCGCCATTGGCATGGTTCTCGCCTTAAAGAGCCGGCAGAAGTCAAACGACAAGGGCGAAGTATGCGGAGGAGACCATGAGACAGAACAAGACGGCGGCCGAGTCCGTGCGGCGGTGGCCGAATGATTAGGAGGACTACCCATGTTCATCGAACGAGACGCTATCGCCCCCGTGCAACGAAGCACCACGCGCGCTTCTCGCGCGGCGTCATCGCGGGCGCGCTTACGGGGCTTGCGCTTCCGGCCCACGCGCAAACCCCTCCAGAGCGGCCGTTGCCCGCTGCGTCCTCTAGCGCCGCTACCGTCGTCGCGACGCTCGAGCCGGTTGTCGTGATCGGCACGACGCCGCTCCTCGGTATCGGATTGCCCATCAGGCAAGTGGCGGCCAACGTACAAGTCGTCCATGCTCGGCAAATCGAGCAGCAGCATCGCGAAACGTTGACGGATTACTTCGGCAAGAACCTGCCGAGCGTCGACGTCAGCGACGCTCAGGGCAATCCCTTCCAAGCCAATGTGAACTATCGCGGCTTCACGGCCTCGCCGTTGCTCGGAACGCCCGAAGGCCTCTCGGTCTTCATGGACGGCGTACGCATCAATGAGCCGTTCGGCAATGTCGTGAACTGGGATTCCGTCCCGCAGCAGGCCATCGATACGATCGAGCTCGTCCCCGGCTCCAGCCCGATGTTCGGTCTGAATACGCTTGGCGGGGCCCTTGCAATTTCCACGAAGGACGGCAAGACGCACCCGGGTGGCGGCATCGAAATCACCGGCGGCTCATGGGGCCGCAAGACGGCGCAAGTGGAACAAGGCGGCACGATCGGGCAGAACCTGGACTACTACGTCACCGGCAACGCAGCGAACGACGACGGCTGGGCCGCGCACAATGCAAGCCGCGTGCGTCAGGCTTTCGGCAAGCTGCGCTATACGGACGCGGACACTACACTCGCCTTCTCGGCCGGCGGCGCCGACAACGACCTGCAAGGCACGCAGACGATTCCGCGCTCGTTCCTGAACGACTTTCGACAGGCCTATACCTACCCTGATCGGAACTTGAACAGCGTCGGCTACGCCACGCTTTCCGGTCAGCACTATTTCAACGACGGCGTCGAATTGAGCGGCAATGTCTACTTTCGCCGGTTCGTGAACAGAAACGTTAGCAGCAACAACAACACCGATTACGGCTCGCTTCGGCCTGACGGGTCTATCGACACGCTGCAAGGCAGCAACGTGAAATCGATGATCGGCACCGACAGCTACGGCGGTAGCCTGCAGTTGACCTTGCTGGGCAAACTCGGGGCGATGCAAAACCAGTTCGTGGCCGGGGTGGCGGCCGATTTCGCGAACACCCATTACACCGAATCGACTCAGGACGCCTCCTTCACGGATTCGCGAGCGGCGGTCGGCATCGGCGACTTCGCGCAGAAGGTGAATGCGCGCACGCGCGACGCCAATCTTGCCGCCTATGTGCAGGACACGCTCTCGCTCGCGAAGCAATGGACGTTGACGCTCTCGGGCCGCTATGACTGGGCGAAAGCCAAGATCGGCGACGCAAGCGGCGTGCAGCCGCAACTCGACGGAAGCCATGTGTTCTCGCGCCTGAACCCGGCGATTGGGCTTACCTGGAACCCCACGCCGGCCTTCACCGCCTACGCCGGCTATAACGAAGGCATGCGCACGCCCACCGCGATCGAACTCACGTGCGCGGATCCGGCCGCACCCTGCTCGCTGCCCAACGATTTCGTGTCCGATCCAGCGCTGGCCCCTGTCGTCTCGAAGACGATCGAAGCCGGGGCGCGTGGACGAATCGGCGCTCATACGACGTGGAGCGCGGCCGTCTATCGCACGACGCTTTTCGACGACATCCAGTTCATCAGCGCGCCCACGTCGGCTCAAGGCTTTTTTCGGAACGTAGGGAAGACACGCCACCAAGGTATCGAGCTTTCGGGCCGCACGAAACTGAGCAAGCTCGGTGTGGCGGCGAGTTACAGCTATACCGACGCGACCTATCGCTCGAACTGGACCGCCAGCAGCCCCAGCAATTCGAGCGCGGATGCGAGCGGCAACATCGCCGTTCACCCAGGCAATCGGCTGCCCGGCATTCCCGCCAATACCGTGAAGCTGCGGCTCGACTACGCGGCTACGGCGAAATGGACGGTCGGAACGAACCTCACGTATCGTGATGGCGTCTATGCGCAGGGGGACCAAAACAACGAAGATGTGAACGGCAAGATTTCGGGCTATGTCCTGGTCGATCTCGATACGGCGTATGACCTGACAAAGCGCTTGCGCGTATTCGCGACGGTGACCAATGTGCTGAACAAGCGCTATGCAAGCTACGGCGTACTCGGCCAGAACTTCTTCAATGGACCGAACCATACGTTCGACGGCCAGGCGCCGGTCAACGAGCAATTCGTCGGACCTGGCGCCCCGAGAGGCGCGTGGATCGGGCTGCGATACGCGTGGGATTAGCGGCGCCGAGCGGTCGCCCGGTTGATGCAGCGCAAGCCCGGTGGCGGAATCGGGATATTCCCGATATTCCTTCGAGCATTCAGACGTCATCGTAGTGGGTCGATACCGAAGCATGGCGCTTCGACGCTGCGGTATCGCCCGCGGTTGCAAGCTGGCGCAATTTTTGCTCTCCTGGGAGTCAAAAGCGTTTCGGCGACAGCCGACGCTCGATCAGGAGGAGACAATGCGCAACGTCGTTCATCGCCCCGGGCGCGCCGTGGCGGGTGGCGAGTCGAGCTGGCCCACGCCATGTATCCAGAAGGCACATGAACGCTCCGAAGGCTACGGGCTTTTGACGGGCGCACGCCCCGACTACGACATCCTGCCGACTTCCGAGCTCGCGCTCAAAGTCGAGCAGAACCGCATCCTCTGCGCGCATGCCATGCCTGTCATGGAGACGCTGCGCGACCAAATCGTCAACACCGAAAGCATGGTCGTGCTGACCGACGCCCAGGGCTTGATCTTGCATTCGATCGGCGACGACGATTTCCTCGCGCGTGCCGAGAAAGTCGCCCTCAGGCCCGGCGCGCAATGGTCGGAGGAGCGGCAAGGCACGAACGCGATCGGCACGGCGCTGGCCGAGCGCAGCGCGACCGTCGTGCATGGCGACCAGCATTTTCTCGAGGCGAACCGCTTTTTGACATGCTCGAGCGTGCCGATCTTCGACCCTTACGGCGACGTGATCGGCGTGCTCGACGTGACGGGCGACTACCGCAGCTACCACCAGCACACGATGGCGCTCGCCAAGATGTCGGTTCAGATGATCGAGAATCATCTGTTTTCCTCGACGTTTCGCGACACGCTGCAAGTGGGCTTTCACCCCCGTCCCGAGTTTTTGGGCACGCTGATGGAGGGGATCGCCGCGTTCACCGGAGACGGCCGCTTCCTTTCCGCGAATCGCAGCGCACAGTTTCAACTGGGCTTGCCGCTGGCCGCGTTGCGCGCGCATACGCTGTCGTCGCTGTTCGGCATGACGAGCGCCGAGCTGATCGATCGCCTACGCGCGAGCCGCGAGCCGATCCTTTCCCTGAACCTGTACAACGGCGCGACCGTTTGCGCGAGCGTCACCTTCCGCCGCGGCTCGCTGACGCCCAGCGCTTGGCAGCCGGAAGGCCGCCGCGAAACGGGTGGCCAGACACAGACGGTGGCGTCGCCGACCGTGCGTACGACCTTGCGCACCCTGAGACTCGATCAACTCGACACCGGCGATCCGCAAGTCACGAACGTCATTGCGAAGGTGCGCAAGGTCATCGGCAAAGACATCCCGCTTCTGATCACTGGGGAAACCGGCACCGGCAAAGAGTTGCTTGCCCAGGCGATCCACAACGAATCGCCGCGGCGCTCGGGCCCCTTCGTGGCCGTCAATTGCGCGTCGATTCCCGAGACGCTGATCGAATCCGAACTGTTCGGGTACGAAGAAGGCGCATTTACAGGCGCGCGCCGCAAGGGCGCCGTCGGCAAAATCGTACAAGCGCACGGCGGCACGCTGTTCCTCGATGAAATCGGCGACATGCCCTATCCCTTGCAGGTGCGCCTGCTGCGTGTCCTGCAAGAGCGCGTCGTGAACCCGCTCGGCTCGACGAAGTCGATTCCCGTGGACATCGCCATCGTCTGCGCCACGCACCGCGATCTGCGCGAGATGATTGCGCAAAACCGCTTTCGAGAAGACTTGTATTACCGGCTGAACGGCCTCGTCGTCAAACTACCGCCGCTGCGCGAACGCAAGGATCTTGCAGTCGTCATCGGCAAAATGCTCGAGCGCGAAGCGCTCACCGGCGGCGCAGGGCAGCATCTGTCCGTTGCCCCCGAGGTCATGACGCTGTTCGAGCGCTGCACGTGGCCCGGCAACTTCAGGCAGCTCGGCAATTTGCTGCGCACCGCGGCTGCCATGGTGGAAGACGACGGCGAAATACGCCGTGAACACCTGCCCGACGACTTCTTCGACGATCTGCGAACGATCGAACCGGCGACTCAGGCTGCCGACGCGTCCGCCCCGAGCGAGCCTGCCGTCCAGGCAGGCACGGGCACGCGGCTGCAGGACGTCGAGGCGCAAGCGATCGCGGCGACGCTCGCGCTGCATGGGGGCAACGTCTCGGCCGCCGCCCGTGCACTCGGCGTTTCGCGCGCTACTCTCTACCGCAAAATGCCCGGGATCGCTCCCACGAAGAGCGGCGACAACGAGGATTGAGTTTTTCAGGCCGCCTTCCGCACCTTCCACCTTTTGTCCTGGCGCCGCTGTCGCATTTTGCAACAGCGGTGTCGCCGAATAAGACACCCGTTGTCGCATCGTGCTGTGCCCCGGACGCATCCTCACTGCATTGTTCCCGTTTTTGCGACCGAATCGCGTGCCCGATCGCTCGTGGGCTCGTTGGCTCGCCCCCCTCCTCTGGTGTATTTCCCCTACTTTCGTCGCCGACAAGCGAACGCACCCTGCGCGCTGTCATCGGCATAGCCCTTGCTTTAACGAATGGACCGCGTATCGAACCATGCGGTTACGCAGCTTCATCGATGTTCCACTCAATCAAGGAGACAGCCATGCAATGGACCACGCCCGCCTACACCGATCTGCGCTTCGGTTTCGAAATCACGATGTACATCGCCAACCGTTAAAGGGTAGGTGAGCACGCCGTGCGCGAGGACGACTTCCCTCGTGCGCGGCCGCTACTTAGGGCATTGCCATGCTGATCAAAGTTCTCGGCTCCGGCGCGGGCGGCGGCCTGCCGCAATGGAACTGCAATTGCGCGAACTGCACGCGAACGCGTGCATGGACGAATGGGTTCAAGCCCCGCACACAATCATCGATCGCGGTGAGCGAGAACGGCGAAGATTGGGTGCTCATCAACGCATCGCCCGATTTGCTGACGCAACTGCGCGCTCATCCCGAACTACAGCCCGCCCGCGCGCTGCGCGATAGCGGCATCGCCGCGGTCATGCTTTGCGATGCGCAGATCGATCATGTGACCGGCTTGCTGATGCTGCGCGAACGGACGAGCCCTTTGCCGCTCTATGCCACGCGCCCCGTGCTCGACGATCTGTCGAGTGCTTTTCCGCTGATTCCTTTGCTCAGCCATTACTGCGGAATCGAGCAGCATCCGATTGCGCTGAGCGAACCCTTTTCGATCGAGCGCCTGACAGGTATCCGCTTCACGGCGATTGCCATCGAAAGCGCCGCGCCGCCCTATTCGCCGCATCGCAACGCGCCGGTTCCGGGCGACAACATCGCACTCGTTATCGAAAGCGTGAAGACGGGCGCACGCGCGTTCTACGCACCGGGCCTTGCCCACGCTTCGGATGCTGTCGTATCGGCGATGCGCACGGCGCAACTCGTGCTCGTCGACGGCACGTTCTGGACCGATACCGAGATGATCGACCTCGGCCTGTCGAGCAAACGTGCGGCCGACATGGGGCACTTGGCGCAATGCCCCGCGAACGGCAACGCCGGCATGATCGCATTGCTCGATACGTTGCCGAGCACCACGCGCAAAGTCTTGATTCATATCAACAACACGAACCCGATCCTCGATCCTTGCTCCGACGCGCATGCGAGCTTGCGCGAACATGACATTGAGATCGCGGAAGACGGGATGCAATTACAGGTGCAGCCTTGAGCGCGATTGCCACAGAAACCACACGGGCCACGCTGGCGGAGCCTTCGGCGCGGGTAGACGATACGCCATGGACGCGCGAGCAGTTCGAGACGCAACTGCGTGCGCTCGGCGTGCGCTATCACATTCATCATCCGTTCAATATCCGGCTCAACAGCGGCCAGTGCTCGCCCGAGGAGATACGCGGGTGGGTGGCGAACCGCTTCTACTATCAAATCAATATCCCGCTGAAGGATGCGGCGATCTTGTCGAATTGCGACGATCGAGAGACGCGGCGCCTATGGGTGCAGCGCATTCTCGATCACGACGGGTACGGCGACGATCCGGGCGGCATTGAAGCGTGGGCTTGTTTGGCCGACGCAGTGGGCTTGTCGCGGGACGAACTCTGGTCGCTGGAGCATGTCGTGCCGGGCGTGCGGTTCGCCGTGGATGCCTACGTCAACTTCGCGCGCCGCGTGCCCTGGCAAGAGGCCGTGTGTTCCTCGCTCACCGAGATGTTCGCGCCGCAAATCCATAAGGATCGGCTCTCGGGATGGCCTTCGCTTTATCCGTGGATCGATCCGCAAGGATTGGGATATTTTCGGAGCCGCATTCCACTCGCCACGCGCGACGTGGAGCATGGACTCGCCGTCACGCTCGATTATTTCCGGACTAGCGCGATGCAACAGCGCGCGCTCGATATCCTCAAGTTCAAGCTCGACATTTTGTGGTCGATGCTCGATGCCGTTGAAAAGGCGTACTCGCAATGAACTATGCCAACGCCAAAAACGGGGCGCCGCTGCGTCCTCGCCTTTTGCCGATGTTCCGGCTGCAGTGGGAAACCGAGCAGGACGCCTATGTGCTGCTTTATCCGGAGGGCATGGTGAAGCTCAATCCCAGTGCGGGGCAAATACTCGTGCGGTGCGATGGGACGCGTGAACTCGACGAAATCATCGGCGAGCTCGAAGCGTTGTTCAACGCGCAGGATTTGGCGGCCGACGTTTACCGGTTTTTAGACCATGCGCGTCAGCGCGGCTGGGTGGACTGAGATGGATGCTCGCGCTCACGGTGCCGGATCGGCTTGCGAATCGAGTTCGGGATCGGGATCGGGGTCGCCCCCGCTTTGGCTGCTTGCCGAACTCACGTATCGGTGTCCGCTTCATTGCGCGTTTTGCTACAACCCGGTGGACTTGGACCGTCATAAGCACGAACTCGGTACCGAAGACTGGCTGCGGGTCATCAGCGAAGCGCGCGCATTGGGCGCGGTGCAGATCGGGTTTTCCGGCGGCGAGCCGCTCGTGCGCGATGATTTGGAAGTGCTGGTCGCCCATGCTCGTGGGCTCGGGTTCTATACGAATCTGATTACGTCCGGCGTGGGGCTGACCGAAACGCGTATCGCCGCGTTGAAGCTGGCGGGGCTCGATCACATTCAACTGTCGTTTCAAGATTCGTCGCGCGAGTTGAACGACTTTCTCTCCAGTACGAGAACGTTCGAACTCAAGCGCAAGGTCGCGCGGTTGATCAAGGCGCATGGGTATCCGATGGTGCTCAACTGCGTACTGCATCGCTATAACCTGCCTCACGTCGGGCAGATCATCGAGATGGCGCTCGATATCGGCGCGGAGTATCTCGAGTTGGCGAACACGCAGTACTACGGGTGGGCGATGCTCAACCGCGAGCAGTTGATGCCGACGCAAGAGGCGCTGCGCGAGGCCGAGGATACGGTCAATCGGTATCGTGCGATGGTGGGAGAGCGGTGCCGGATTTTGTTCGTCGTGCCGGACTACTTCGAAACACGGCCCAAAGCTTGTATGAACGGGTGGGGGTCGGTGTTTCTCGGCGTGGCGCCGGACGGGGCCGCGTTGCCGTGTCACGCGGCGGGATCGCTGCCGGGGCTCGTATTGCCGAACGTGCGGGAGATGTCGCTTTCCGAGGTGTGGTACGAGAGCGAGGCGTTCAACGCGTTTCGCGGCGAAGCTTGGATGCAGGAGCCTTGCCGAAGCTGTGACGAAAGGGCGAAGGATCATGGCGGGTGCCGATGTCAGGCTTATGCGCTGACCGGCGACGCTAGGGCCGCCGACCCGGTTTGTGCGAAGTCGCCGCAGCACGGCGAAGTGGAGAAGGTCGTGGCGTTTGCGCGGGAGGCTCGGCCCAAGGACGAGCGGCCGCTGATTTTTCGGAGTATGGGGCGGGGGTGAGGGGCGGGTTGGGGTGGGTTGCGTTACTCACGCCCCGTGCGGAATAGATAGGTATGCTCGGCTAGCGGCAGCAATGCATCCTCAATGAGGCTCTTGATACGACGCGCGGCGGAAGGATTGTGTTCGGCGATGAAGGCAATGATCGTCGCAAGATTGCGGCGTGCGGCGGGAACCGCACTTCACCAACATCATCCGCGTATGTTGGCTGCTTTTTGGTGGCACCTGCCGATTTTGCTTGCTAAATAGGATCAAATAACGCTGATAGCGCTCCGGCTTAACCGCTGCAGTCCTACGTTACTGATTGCGTGCGGAATACGCTGACGGCGCTGCTCTGGCGACGGTAGCTGTTGCCATAGGCGCCCGCCGCTCGGCGGGCGCATTTTCGAGGCGATTCTTTAGTCGAGGACCCGTCTACCGTAAATCCATTCAACGCTTCCGTACGGGGCCAGGTGATCGAGATCCTTCAGCCCCGATCGAGCGACGTCAGGATGACCGTCTACGAACTTGGCGTAGGCCGCGGTATAGAACAATTCCTCTGCGCGTGCGTCTTGCCTGTCGGTACCAGACAGGCCGCCGATGACCGCATCCATCTCGGTCGACGCCTGCGTCGCCGTTTCAGTGCCCTGCCACATGCGCAACAACGCACCGTAATGGGTCCTGTCGTGCTCCGCGTAGTACGTCGCATCGTGCTCGAGCCGCGGGTTCGCCAAAGACGGGTCATGCGCCCGCGACATGATGTAGCGATAGACCAAACCCCGGTAGGCGTAGAAGCTCGGCCCTTCGAGCGGCGATTCCGCGTCGGCCAACGTACCGATCGCATCTTGCCACTGCTGCAGTTGCATATGCGCGAACGTGGCCGTCATGAATCCCTCGGTGTAGGTAGCCAGCGCACTGGCCCGTTCCGCCGGAGCTTTGCTATCGGCGAATGTGCGGGTCTTCTCCAATTCCGGGGTCAGCAGCATCAATGCGGCCTCTGGCCGATTCAGCGAAAAGAGGATGCCTGCTTTCGTCGCAATCAGGTCCTTGCTTTTCGAAGGCTCGATTAGTTTGAGCGCCTGATCGATCTTGGTCAGCGCCTCGTCAGACCGCCCGAGCGAATCCAGAGCCGATGCCTCGTGTTGCATGGCGAAAGCCTTCTCCGAATCCGATTGCGTGGCTTCCTCCTTCTTTCGGGAGTCATCGAGCACTTGCTCATGGAACGACTTCAAGAAGTTCTCATCGCCACGACGCAAGTCGGCGATTCGCAACGGCCGTTTGCAGGTCACTGCCTGTCCGACCCGGATCGGATCGCCTGGGTCCGTGACGTCGGTGATTCGTTGCGAACAGCTTCGCGTGCCTTGATAGTCGAAGTCCACTAAATAGCTATGTCCCTTCTCCGGGGTAAGCGCTGTTACGATCGGCCCGCACGAATAGTCGCCTACTTGTGGTTCCTCGGAGCCGGACAGACCTTTCACCTGAATCGTCATGCCAGGCTTCACGTAGCGCGTACGCGAAATTTCCGCATGAGCGGCCACCTTGTTCACACGTTCGGTTAGGCGAGCGATTCCGGGCAAGAGAATCCCCCTTCCACTGTCGAATACCCGCCCGACGGGTTCGAATCCTTCGCATGCCCGCGGGGCAGCGCTCATCCAGTACATCATCACCATCGGCATTCCGCTGCTTTTGAAAACGACTTTGGCGTCGTCACTGTTCGCGGGGCTGGCGACTGTTGTTGCGGGCCTCGTTCGGCGTGCCTTGACTCGTTTGGTGACGGCGTCACCCTCCGACGGCTGTCTATGTGCGCAAGCTGCGAGGCCTAGAACGGAAGCCAGCGTTAGTGTGAGCGTTAGCGTTGTGATTTTGTTTGTATGCATATTTTTGTTTTTAAAACAAGGAATTCAAATTCAATCTCAACTCCAAGGAGCGCTTGTCGCGCGAATATCCGGAGCGCGAGATAAAGCGTTGCATAGGCCGATTGAGAAATGCCGGCTAACATTCGACTTCAGTTGCTGCGCCAAGGAGCGCGCGTATTAGTCGATGAACATCGTTCAGGAGCGGCGGTGGGCCTTTAGTCGCGCCAACCACTCGCCACCCGGCCGGCTCTCCGCGGTCTGAACCCGCCATGTGGCAATGCCCAGATCAACGCCGCGCACGACGACCACCGTGACTTCGCCGTTTGTCGGTGACGGCATTGCGGTGAATGCAGCTCGTGCGATTTCGAGAACACCGGCCTGTGTTTGCAATGCCGGCGTGCCGACCACGGCGGTGACGATCAAGCTTGTGTCAGGCGACGTGGTGGAGCCCACCCGATGCATGCTTGAAACCGAGCTTTGCCGCACATCCGGAACGCTGGCCACCGCCTGCTGTATTCCCCACAAACCGGCGAACGCTTCTTGAACTCGGTGCCGCACGAGCAGGCCGCCCACGGTCACCAGCATGCAGATCAGACCCATCACGAACCAATGGATAGAACGCACCGGCCCTTGTCGACAAGAATATGCTTCGACACGCACTACTGCCGAGGAAACGACCAGGTCGTGTAAAGATCGTCGGCTCGGCCGATTGAAGATCACAAGGTAGACGATCGCCACCCCCCAAACAAAAACGGCTTCCGAATTGGCAATCGCCGGCCATGACGCCAGGTTTCGCATGATGGGTACATCCACGAATCCAACGCCGCCGAGGACGAAAGGCACCGCGACGATCGCATAGCGCACCCACGCTTGAGACGCGCTAAGCGGTATGAAGCCGTCTGGCGTGATCCTCACCACTTTAATCTTCAACGCTTGTTTGCCGAATGACTGAAAGCGGCCGTTGGTCCCTTCCATCAATACGAAATATAGGGAGTCCAGCGCAAAACCGATCAACCGGCCCCACGCGCCAATGCGGGCCAACCATTCGAAGCCAAGCGCAATGACGGCCATTCCGATAAGACCGAGCACGACACCGTCGATCGCGAATGCGGCCGTTCTACGCCAGAAACCCGCTGTCTGTATGTGATCGGCGCGCGGTACGGTCACCGTTTCGCTATTCGTTTCTTGGACCATTTCTTGACCTAAATCTCTCTTCTTCCGGGCTCGTCACCGACGCACGACCCGCATGGGACTTGGCGATGACTTCCCCAAACGCGGGGGTAGCCGCCTGAACGCCTAGTCGCTCGACACGCCACCACCCACTCACCCGAAAAATTGTTCATGGCGGACGCCGATGTTCAACCACCCACCCAGCTCGCCGAACGCTGCCTTACCGTGCAGCAATCGCGGCGCTATCAACCGCTCTCCCGGTTCAAGCCCGCCGCCCGTCGCAACGCCCCGCCGCTCGTGCCTTGGTTCAAGCTCTCAGGCCGATGGCTCGAACACGCCGGATTCGATCCGGGCCAGCGACTGAAGGTCGAAGTCCAGCTCGGCAGGCTTGTCATCACACACGCTTAAACAACTTCACAAACAACGAGCCCGGTCAGAGAGCCGGACTTGCACCGCCTAGGAGCAGGGTTAGCTAAAACCCAGGGGCATTCCTCCAACTAACGTAGCTCGGGAATTCCCCGCCATTTAAAAAAGCAACGAATAGGTCGGCCACTTGATCTGACATGAACCACTCGTCTGACCGCATGGGGATATTCCCGGCACGAAACGAAAGTATCGTGCCATCCGGGCGGATCGGGCTAGGCTTATCATGGAATGCCCGCAAGCGCTTCTGACCGACAGTGTCATAACGCTCAACCATGCACGTCACCCCACCGCCGGCTACCTGCACATAGTTCCCATCGGCATCTGTCAACGATGCATAGGACGAAGGCCCATAGCTCCTGAGCGATTTAATTGCCTTTACGACCTGCGGCTTCGTTGGCCCCTGAATCGTAGCCTTCCCTTCAACTTCCAATCTCATTTCTCAGCACCCTCATGGAACGTACACAGTCGTAGCACTTCCAACCGTTTTCCCAGAGAACCGACCTGCGCCTGTTGCTCCAAATTGATTAACAAATTGATCTGTGAACTGCTGATACGTGTTTCGAGTCGCATTTCCACTTTTCACCTCGATTCCATGCAAGATCCCATCCGCATCCTGCGTAACGATGTCATAACGCCGCAGGCCTAGGGGGCCATCGACCACTACCTCTTCGCCAACGACGTTGACACCATTGCTCCGAAGGAAATCCGCAAATTGTGTCGACGCCGTTGTGCCTGGCGCAGGGTTGCCCGAAACACTCGCAAACTTCCCGTCCGGTGTTCTAAGACTTCCGTCAGGATACAGCCTGACATTGCTCCCGAGATCTTGAGGGCTGCCAGACGGGCTTGAGGCGCCATTCGAGGAAGAATTCGCACCACTATTATCGTCACCATTCGACACCGTCGCCGTCGGCGGCACGTACCCAGGACTACCCGGAATTGCCACGCTGGGACCAACAGGAATCGGCCCTTCAGGTGTCATCAGAGGCATCGGCGGCGTCACCACCGCCGTCGCCGTCGGCCCCCCCGAACCACCATTATTGTTGGCGTTAGTCAGATCGTCGGTAGGTGCTTGCGCGCCCAACCCTTGCCTGATCTTCGTCAGGAACTGATCACCAAAGTTCGTCGCCCCACGTACTAGCCCCGGCCCCGTCCAATCCCATGCCGCGCCAAGCTTATCGAGCCCTCCATCGACGATTGGGTCGTATTTGAACAACCCCGTCGACGCCAATTGCCCCTGCTCCGCTGTATCGCTAGCCCCTCGTTGTTGCGAAGCCAGCGCAGCCGCTTTCGCAGGATTGTCATCCGACATCTGGTCAGCGCAATGGACCATATAACAGCCAGCGTCCTCGTATCGCTGCTTCTCGTCCGCGCTCTTCCCCTCCTCCAGTGCGTCAAGCGTTTTGCGCTCGTCCTTCTTCGGATCCTTATCGGGGTGAAACTGCCGATTGTAAAGATCCCTGCACCCCACACGACCGCCGTTGTCGATCCCTCTCGCTCACTGATGCAGCAAGGCTGTGCACGCCGACCACCTCCGACGTGCCGTCCTCCTCACTGCTTTTTTCCTAGACGCGGTTTTCCGCCCTAAAACGAAAAACGAAGGTGTAAATCCTCAATAATGACTAACCGCCGTCGCTACGCTTACTGCATCCTTCCCCCAAAGATGTTCACCTTGGAGCCAACGGCGGCACCGCGCAATTTCGAAATAAGTTGCGCAGAAATTGTCCAATAAACGTCGAGGTCGATCAGCTCCAAATTTTCGACCGTGTCGCTTCCTCCAAGGAACAGTGGGCGCTTATAGCCGACACACTGACGAAAAGATGGCCGCCCCCCGCCAATCTGAAGCCATCTTTTGTAAAAGTCGTCAGCAAGTGCCGCATCTGCGTAGTTGCAGAGTTCCTCATCATGAAAAGACCGCAGATCGCACGGTATTTCTAGCGCTTGCCCGCTACCGGGCTCAAACATCACGACGGCAGGTTCGTACCCGACCAGTCGCTGACCATCGAGCGCAAACACTCGACCGAGCCAGTCAAAAGCAAAGCAATGAACGCGCCCTTTGAACTCCGGAAACGCCGCCTCCATCGCATGATTCCACGTTCGCACGTCGCTTGCGCCCAGTACCCGGTATAGGCCTCCATTGAAAGATTGGCCTCCAAAACGTTGGACAACCTCGGAGACGTACCGATCATCAGAAGAGGTGCGAGCTTTTTCGTTCATCGGCGTGTCTGACCGGAACGAGGCTTCAAATTGCTCAAACATTGCTAGCGGTCCCTGATAGTGACACCATTGATAGGAGTACCTGGTGGCAAGCCTTTAATCTGCTGCTGGACCTGAGCCCCGAGGCTACGATTCACGCTTGAGTCCAACGGTGCCATGTTGGACAAATTGTCCGCACCGCCCAATTGTAAGTCGACAGTATGGTCTACGTCGCTGCCTTGCGGTACGGTTCCGCCAGCGGCCTTATACCGGCTGGATGCTGAAGTTCCAGACCGCTGAGGAGGAGTGACCGTCAGATCCGCATTGTTCAGCGCTTGGACCTTTGCGTCGGCAGCAGCACGTTGCGCGTCGGTCCAACCATCCTTGTATCGAAGCGACACATCGACGCCATTACCACCTTGCGAATTACCGCCCACGTTTGCGTTCGATGACGTACTGTCATCCCCGCTGTTGCCTCCGTTCGACAAGATCGGCGCGCCAGGCGAAATAACAGGCGTCACAATCATCCCACATGCGCCCGGACCCACCGGGCACGGCGCCGGCGTGACCACTGCCGTGGCCGTCGGGGGGGTTCCATTACCCCCGTTCGTCACATCGACCAGCGGATTCGCATCGCCTTGAGCGTGGTTCGGATACTGCGGAACCTGGTGCACGAAATCGTGCGGCAAGTTCCGCACATCCTGCCCGAACTGCTGCACGCCCCGCGAGAACTGATCCCACTGGCTAAGACCGATATCCGTTGCCCGCTGCCCAAGCGTGTAATCGAACTGCCCGCCTGGTACCCGCTGGCTATCGACCCACGACAACTCCGATGTCAAACCAGCCGCATCTTGCGGGCTTACGTAGTTCTGCAACCATTCATTGCTGTTCGGCGAGTATTGCGCCCAGCACTGCACCCGATAGCAGGCCGCTTCCGTCAGCTTCTTTTCTTCCGCCGCGTCGCCATTTGCATGCTCATGAATCTTCGCCTTCTCATCCGGATGTAACTGCCGATTGTAAAGATCCGCCCCCAACGCCCCGTTGGCCCCGCTCATCGCGCCGGCGGTGCCGTCGAGCGCACCGCCCACCGCCGCACCGGCCAGGCCCGACACCAGATTCGTCAACAGCGTCCCACCCAGCGTACCGCTCAGCGCCGGGCTCACGGCCGCACTCGCTAAATCACCGGCAAGCGTGCCGCCCAGCGCTCCCGGGACGCTCCCGCCCCCCAACGCCGCACCTACGACTCCAACGATCGCATGCAGGCCCATCCGCCCAGCCCCGCCGTTGTCGCTCCAAAGCTTAGCATCGGCATTGGCCGCATCGAGGTCCGCTTGCGCTTGTTGCGCAGCTGCATCGTCGCCAGCATCCTTGGCCTTCTGAAGACGATCGCCCGCGGCCTTCGCCTTATCAAGCGCTTCGTCTTCGAGATGCTGCGCAATATCCCCCGCCACGTGCATCCCAACCTGCGCCGTCTGCGACTGAATCGCCAAATCGTCCTGCACCTTCTGCGCATCGAACGTATTGGCCACCGACCCGTTCGCATCCTTCGTATCGCGGCTTAAGCCTTGCGTGCTGTCGCGCCCCGTCCCTGCGTCACCGCGCACGGTAATCGTGCCGGGGCTAACCGCCGCGTACGTCGTACCCGACGAGTTCTTGCTCACGCCTGCCCCGCCGAATCCGGTCGGCCCCAATCCCAACGAATTAGACGGCCCGCCCGACGCGTTGCCCGTTTGCACCGGGTTCGTAAACGACACCGTCCCATCTGAAGAGGTCTTACCCCCAGCCACGCTCGCACTGAACCCCATGCTCGAGCCCGAATAGCTCGCCTCGTTGTGCAGATTCGAGTAGTCCAAGGTCTGCGTCGACAGGCTGTTCTTGTCCGCGCTCGCCGTGCTGGCTATCACGCCGCCGTCCAACTGTGTGTGATTGCCCACGTTGATATTGAATCCGCCGTTGCCCGCGTAGATCCCCGATTGCTGATTGACCGACTGGTAGTTGTCCTTGATCGTTTGGTCGCTCACGCTCGCACTGCCGCTCACCGTTTGCCCCCAGCAAAACGGTGGAATGCAGATACTCGCCTGGAACCCGGCGCTCGTTTGCTTGCTGTCGTATTTGCTCGTGTCCTGCGGGCTCTGTACATTCAAATCGCGGCCCACATTCGCGTCGACCGTATTGCCAGCCACCTCCGCACCGCGCAGGTTCGCGTCTCGCCCGCTCGTCATCGTCAGCGTATTGCTCGCGGCTATCTGCGTGTCCCGGTTCGTCACGCTGTTGCCGTTCGCGTTGCCCTTCGCCATGTTCGCGGCCAGCTCGATCGTGAAACCGTTTTGCTGTCCGCCCAAACTAAGGCCGACGCCGATGCTGCCGCCGCTGCTGCTGTTGCTGCTCTTCTGTTCGCTCGTATCCTTCGCGCTCTCCAAGTTGATGTCGCGTGCGGCGTTCAACGTCACGTCCTGCCCGGAAATCTGCGTGCCTCGCGCCGTGATGTCTCCGTCGGTTGCAAAGCCGCTCGCATCTTTCGCGCCGCTGCCCGTCGCCACGATGTCGACCGTGCCGCCAGCATGCAACGTGCTCCCGTCGTTCGCCACCGTACCGCTTTGCGATTCGCTATGGCTCGTGCCGCCGCCAATGCTGACGGTCGCCTTGACGAGCGGCTGCCCCGACATGCCTTTCGAAGCGTATTGATCCGCGACCTTGACGGCGTTCTCCACCGCCAACCCCGCCTGTGCCACGTCAAGCGCAGCCAGCCGCTTGTCCTTCGTATGGCTGGCCTGATCCATCGCTTGATTTACCGCGGCAATCGCGTTGCCGGCCGCACCGCCAAGCGCCAGGGTCACGCCGAATTGGCTCGAGCTTTGGCTCATGCTCGTTTGCATCGCGTCCGTGCCCGGATCCAGAATGACGTTTTTGCCGATCAGCGTCAGATCCTTGCCGGCGCTCACATCAGCGCCCGCCACGGTCAGGTCTTGCTTGGCGTCGAGCGTCACGCTGCCGCTACCGCTCACGATCTGGCTGCGAATGTTGCTCTGCGTCTGCTGCGCCGCATCCTGCACGCTGTGGCTGCTCGCCACGCCCACGCTGAAACCCGTCGCCGTCCCATTGCTGCCCAAGCTGCCGATCGTGCGGCTACTCGACTCCTGATGGCTCGTATTCGTGTCGAGCCCCGCGGATACGTTGATCGCGCCCTGGGTTGCGACCAGATCGACGCCTTGCGTCCCGCTGATTCCCGAGCCGATGACGTTGATATTGCCCGTCTTGCTTTGCACCACGACGCTGTTGCCCGTTACCACCGTCGACGTTTGCACCGTCTGCGCTTCGTTGCCGTTCGAACTGCTGCGGCTGGCGTTGTACGGTGATGGACTTGTCCCGCCGCTGTTCGCCGTACCGGCCATCCACCGAGCGAAATCGCCAGGGCTCGGGGTCGCGAGCGAGAAGCCCGTGCTAGAACTGCTCGACTGCATGCTCTGCTGCAGCTGATCCGTCGACGCCTGCAACGTCACGTCGCGATTGGCAGCCAACGTCGTCGTACCGCCGGCGGTAATCGTCGATCCGACGACGGTCAGGTCGCCGTCCACCGGTGCACCTTGAGCATCTTTGATCGCACCGCCCGTTGCGGTGATCGACACGTTGCCGGCGCCGCGAATCGCGCTGCCCGAGTTGGCCAAGCTCGACCTATCGGTCGTGCTCGAACTGCTGCTGCTTCCGTACGAAACGGAGACCGACGGGATGTCCCCCGCGCTCGCCCCGATCTCGTTCAGCACGCCCTGCGTACGGTGGAATGCATTTCCGGACGACGCATCGGCCCTAAGGTTGCGCACGGTATCGAGCGGCGTGCCCGTGACCGCCACGGAGATTCCGCTCGAATGCGTCGATTGCTCGTCGTGCATGTGATCCGTGTCCCGGCCCGGATCGATCGTGACGTTTTGTCCTTGAATCGCGATGTTGCCGGTGAGGCCCGTCGTATCGTCCTGCGCCTTGCCGGCGACGACATCGCTGCCGCCGATGTGCACGTCCTTGCCGGATGCAATCGTGACATTGCCTGCAACGCTGCCGATCGTGCTGCGCGACTGGCTCTGCGTCACGCTGGTTTCAGCGTAGTTATCCTTCGTCTCGCTCGAGCCGTAACTGATGCCGATTCCGCCCGTCCCCGAAAACCCCGAATGCTTGACGTCGTGGAATTCGGTGTCCTGATACGTGCTCGTGGCGGCAGTGATATTGACGTTGCCCTTTGCGTTCAAGGCGACATCGCTCGTCGCGACGATGCTGCTGCCCGTCACGTTCAGGTCTTTTCCGCTGTACACGCTCACGGCATCGGCGGAGATCGCACTGCCGTCGGCAAGCGTCGTCGTTTCATGAACGTGATCCGTCTTCTTCGTGCTGCTCGCAAAACCGCTGTGCGACGAGTTTTGATCGGCGTTGATGCTGTGCGTTTCCGTCACCGCGCCGATATTGACGTCGCCGGTCGCCGCCATCTGCAGCTTGCCCTTATCGAGGTCGATCGTGCTGCCCGTCACGTTGATGTCCTTGCCGGACACGATGTTCAGGTTGCCGCCGCCGCTCAACGTAGTGCCGGTCACTGCGTCGTCGGAGGTGTGCAATGTCTCGTTGTAGCTTCCGTGATGGTCGCTGCCAGCGCTGTTGCTGTCGATCGTCGACGTCGCAACCGCGGCCTGCAACGTCACGTCGCCGCCCGCGGCGAGCGTACCGCCGCCGCCGAGCTTCATCGTGGCGGCCGTCGCGGTCAGATCGCCGCCCACCGCGATCGTCGATACGCCGCCCACCTTCACGCTGCTGCCCGTATCGTTGACGAAATGCGTGTTGGATACGCCGTTCGCGCGCTCGACCGACTTCGTTTCGCCCGTCTGTTGGACGCCAAGATTCCAGTTGCCGCCGATGCTCATGCCCAGCGTACCGCCCACGTTCAGCACGCCAGCGTGTTGCTCGAAGTTTCCGCCGGTAACGATCGCGGCGTTGCCCTGCACGTCGATGCTGGCCGTAGGCCCAAGCGTACCCGTCACGCGTGTGGCGCCGGTGTCGCTCACCTGCGAGAGCGTCTTCACCGCCGTATCGAGCGTCAGGTTCCCGCCCGCATTCACCGCAAGGCTTCCGGCTTTTATCGTGCCGGAGGTCAAGTTGATGTCGCCCACCGTGGCAAGCGTCGTTTGACCGCCGCTTTGCAATGCCCCGAATGAACTGTCGATGCTCTGGCCCGTCAGCGTCAAGCTGTTGGCCGCGCGAATCGTCCCGCTGTTCGCGATGCCCTGCGTATTCTCGAGATCGATGTCGGTCGCCGCGATCACGGGACCGTTGCCCATGTTTTCCTGGCTGGCCTTCGCGAGGTACACGACAGGCACGAGCACCGACTTCCCGTCGACGACCGCCGTCTGCATGATGACGACGTTGCCGGTGAGGCTCGCCACCTGCTGCGCCGACAAGCCCATGCCCGGCGCTAGGTTCAGTTGTTTCGCCAGCGCCGCGCCCGAAGCCATGAGCGCTTGGAATTCGCTTTGCGTATCGGCGTAATTCGTCAGCACGCTCCTGCCCGTCAGCGACATGATTTGGCTTTGCACGAGATGCTGCTCGTAAAAGCCATCGCCCAGACGCATTTGGATCATCCCCGGATCCATGCCCATTTGCTGGAAGTAGTAGTCGCTCGACAACCACTGATGCAAATTCGTGAACGCCGGATTCGTTTCGACGAGATACGGCGCACTGGGCGCGGTGTCCGGCTTGAACAATCCGCCTTGCGGCACGGTCAGGTTCGTCAGGACGGGCAAAGCCGTTGCATTGCCGAGCGCCGGGTCCGGCGCGGCGATGCTGCCGCGCACGGTCGATGCGGCGTTCGCGGCGTTCGATACCCCGCCATGCCCGGCCGCCCCGCTCACGGAAGACGCGCCGCCGCTCGTCGACGACAGATGCATCGGGTCGCCGGGGGCCCCGTGAATGATCGCCTGGAACGACGATCCATCGGCGACGGAGCCGCCGCCCGCGACGATACCGCTGGCCGAGTTCGCGTTCGTCGTGGCCAATGTCTGGCCCGGAGTCAGGCCAAGCGGCGTCACGCCTGCATTGCCGCCGGTGTTGTTGATCGTCCCGCCTGCACCGCTGATTGCGCCGTTAGCGACCCAGGTCGATTCATAGCCGGGCAATGCGTACGTACGAACGTCGGCCGGCGCCTTTTGCGCGTAGTTGCTACCAGGAATGCCGGTGACGAAGCCTGCGTCGCCGAACGGCAATTGCCAATCGTGCTCGGTATCGTCGTAGTTGTTGTAGTGGTACTCGCCAGAGTAGGTGACCTGCACCTGCGGTCCCGTCTGGCCGTGCCAGCTCTGCTGGTCGATATTGACCGGCTTCGCAATATTGCCCGCGGCGGCCACTTGGCTCCAGTAGTTCTGGAAGTTGTCGACCGACGAGGCATACAGATTGCCTCCCGAAATGAGCTGCGACTTCGGGCTGACGGCCGTCACGGTGTTGGCCATGGCCACGCCCGTGTATGTCGTGAACTCGTAAGTGCTGTTCCACTGCCCGCCGTGCGGCGGATCGACATAGACGCCGCCGATGCTGTTCGGATCGGCCACCCCCACCTGGCCAGTCCGGCCCGACAGGCTGATGCCCATGCTCGCCAGCAGATTCGGATCGACCTGCGACGTGAAGCCGGACGTGCTCATCTGGCGCCGCGTGTTATTGACCAGACTGGCGGCAAGCAGCATGTCGCCGTCCGATTGGATCAGCGCCGACTGGTTTGTGATGAGATTGGCCTTCGTGTAATTGCCGTTCGCATCCTTGCCGCCCGCGAGCGCGACGCGGCCCAGGCCGTAAATCATGGTTTGCGCCTGCGTATCGGCCGCCGTGGTGTCGTCGCGATTCTCGATGTCCGGCGCCAGCACTTCGAGCAAGCCGGCGCTGTCGGTCGCGCCGATCAAGGCGGTCGTACCCAGGTTGGCAACGCTCTGCCACGCGTTCAGCGAAACGCTTCCCCCGACCATCGCACCCGTGTTCGTCAGCGTGGCGGAACTCGTTTTCAGCAGGCCCCCCGCGGTAATCGAACCGGAATTGCCGATGTTGCCTGCGTTGATCGTCAGATTGTTGAACGTGACGAGGGTGCCGCTATTGGAGAACCAACCGGGCAGATTGAACGTCAGGCTGTTTCCGGCGTTGAACTGATAGCCGGGCGCATTGGCAAAGTTGCCTTGCAGGTTCAGCGTCACGTCGCCCGCGGCGTTGTATGCGCCGCCGCCGGATACGGTGTTCGCCGTCAACGACAGATTTCGTGCGGCGCTGATTTGCCCCGAGCCGTTGTAGACCACGCCGGACGTCGAGATGCCGATATCGCCGCTCGTGTTCGCGATGTTGCCGATCAAGCCGCCGGTGTTGTTCAGCGTGCCCGCGTTGATCTGCACATTGGCGCCGCTCAATTGGCCGCCCTGCGTGTTGGTGAGCGCGGCGCTCGTCAATGTCACGCCACCGTTCCCGCCGATGCTCCCCATACCCGACGCCCCGCCGGCATTGCTGTTGACGATCTGGTTCGTGCCCGAGATCGTCGTCGCGCCGGATCCGACATTGAGCATGGAGCCATTCGTATTGTCGATGGAAGCGGCCGTGACGCTCAGCGTGCTTGCGCTGCTCGCGCCGGCAGGCGTACCCACGTTGATCCGGCCGCCCACGTTCGACAGCGCGGAACCGCTCGTCGCAACGAGGCTCGTGTCGGAGTGCAGAAGAGCACCGGAGTTGTTGGTCAGCGCACCCGCGATGGCAACCGACATCGCGCCGCGGGCCGCGATCGTCCCCGCGGTGTCGTCCAGCGAGCCCGCTGTGACGTTCGCCGCACCGTTGCCGATGATCTTGCCCGACACGTTGGTTAGCGCACCCGTGCCGTTCGCAGCATGGATGGTGAGGGTGCCCGTGCCGGCGTGCGCGATCGTGCCGCCGTTGTTGTTCAAGCTCGCCGGCGTCAGCGTCAGGTCCTGGCTGTTGGTCTGGATCAACCCGCCGTTCGAGTTGTCGATGGCGTTGCTCACCGCCACCGACATCGGCCCCGTGCCGAGTTGCGTCAGCGTGCCGTGCTCGTTCGTGAAGTTCGTGCTGCCGACCGTCAGCTGATTGGCCGCGATTTGCCCGCCGCTGTTGTCCAGTTGCGCAATGGTCAGCGACACGGTCGAGCCGCTGATTGCCCCGCCGTTCGCGTTCTTGAGGGAGCCCGCATTGGCCGTGACCGCGGCGCCGCTCATCGACCCGGCGCTGTTATCGAGCAAGCCCGTGACGGCCGCATTGAATGTTTGGGCTGCCGTTACCGTGCCGCTGTTCGTGAGCGACGACGAGTGGACGGTGACGTTGCCGTTGCCGCCGATCACGCCGCCCGCCGTACCCTGCGCCGTGGTGCCCGACGTATTGCCGATCGCGCCGCTCGCGTCGAGCGTCAGCCCGTCGCTATCGAGCGAAACGATGCGTCCCGCCGCGTTCGTCACGTTGGCTGCCGTCAGCGAAGCCGCACCGCCCGCTTGGATCGTGCCTCGCGTGTTGTCGACGTCTCCGCTCGTCGTTACCGTCAATCCCTTACCGGATGCGATGGCGCCTCCAGCGTTTTGAACGCCCGCCGCCTCGACATCGATCGCGCCATTGCTGCTGATTGTGCCGCCGGCGTTGGCGAACGATCCCGTGCCGCTTCCCGCATCGATGGTCAACGTCCCCGTGCCCGCGTGCGTGATCGTGCCGCCGTTGTTGTTCAAGCTCGCTGGCGTCAGCGTCAAGTCCTGACTGTTGGTCTGGATCACCCCGCCGTTCGAATTGTCGATGGCGTTGCTCACTGCCATCGACATCGGCCCCGTACCGAGTTGCGTCAGCGTGCCGTGCTCGTTCGCGAAGTTCGTGCTGCCGACCGTCAGCTGATCGGCCGTGATCTGGCCGCCGCTGTTGTCCAGTTGCGGAATGGTCAACGACACCGTCGAGCCGCTGATCGCCCCGCCGTTCGCGTTCTTGAGCGAGCCCGCATTGGCCGTGACCGCCGTTCCGTTCATTGTCCCGGCGCTGTTGTCGAGCAAGCCGGTGACGGTCGCATTGAGTGCTTGGCCTGCCGTTACCGTGCCGCTGTTCGTGAGCGACGACGAGTGGACGGTGACGTTGCCGTTGCCGCCGATCACGCCGCCTGCCGTGCCCTGCGCCGTCGTGCCCGACGTATTGCCGATTGCGCCGCTCGCATCGAGCGTCAGCCCGTCGCTATTGAGCGAAACGATGCGTCCTGCCGCATTCGTCACGTTAGCGGCCGTCAGCGAAGCCGCACCGCCCGCTTGGATCGTGCCTCGCGTGTTGTCGATGTCTCCGCCCGTCGTTACGGTCAACGCCTTCGCCGATACAACGGTGCCGTCGCCGTTCTCCACACCGGCCGCCGTCATCTCGATCGCGCCATTGCTGGTCACCGCGCCGCCAACGTTCGTCAGCGTCCCCGCCCCGTTCCCAGCGTCGATCGTCAACGTACCGGTCCCGGCGTGCGTGATCGTGCCGCCGTTGTTGTTCAAGCTCGCCGGCGTCAGCGTCAAGTCCTGACTGTTGGTCTGGATCACCCCGCCGTTCGAATTGTCGATGGCGTTGCTCACCGCCATCGACATCGGCCCCGTGCCCAGTTGCGTGAGTGTGCCGTGCTCGTTCGCGAAGTTCGTGCTGCCGATCGTCAGCTGATCGGCCGTGATCTGACCGCCGCTGTTGTCCAGTTGCGGGATCGTCAACGACACCGTCGAGCCGCTGATCGCCCCGCCGTTCGCGTTCTTGAGCGAGCCCGCATTGGCCGTGACCGCCGTGCCGTTCATCGTCCCGGCGCTGTTGTCGAGCAAGCCGGTGACGGTCGCATTGAGTGTTTGTGCGGCCGTTACCGTTGCGCTGTTCGTCAGCGACGACGAGTGGACCGTCACGTTGCCGTTGCCGCCGATCATGCCGCCCGCCGTGCCCTGTGCCGTGGTGCCCGACGTATTGCCGATCGTGCCGCTCGCATTCAGCGTCAGCCCGTCGCTGTTGAGCGAAACGATGCGCCCAGCCGCGTTCGTCACGTTGGCGGCCGTCAGCGACGCTGCACCGCCCGCCTGGATCGTGCCTCGCGTGTTGTCGACATCGCCGCCCGTCGTCACCGTCAATGCCGCGCCGGTCGTAATCGATCCGCCCGCATTGGCGAGCATTCCAACGGCTACGCTCGCTTGGCCGTTGCTCGCGATCGTGCCCGAAACGTTGCTCAACGCACCCGTGCCGTTCGCAGCATCGATGGTGAGCGTTCCCGTGCCCGCGTGGGTGATCGTGCCGCCGTTGTTGTTCAGGCTGGCCGGCGTCAGCGTCAAGTCTTGGCTGTTCGTCTGGATCAGCCCGCCGTTCGAGTTGTCGATCTCGTTGCCGACCGCCATCGACATCGGCCCTGCACCCAGTTGCGTCAGTGTGCCGTGCTCGTTCGTAAGATTCGTGCTGCCGATCGTCAGCTGATTGGCCGTGATCTGACCGCTGCTGTTGTCGAGCTGCGGGATCGTCAACGACACCGTCGAGCCGCTGATCGCTCCGCTTGCATTCTTGAGCGAGCCCGCATTGGCCGTGACCGCCGTGCCGTTCATCGTCCCGGCGCTGTTGTCGAGCAAGCCCGTGACGGTCGCATCGAGCGCTTGGCCCGCGGTTACCGTCCCGCTGTTCGTCAGCGACGACGAGTGCACCGTCACGTCGCCGTTGCCGCCGATCACGCCGCCCGCCGTGCCCTGCGCCGTCGTGCCCGACGTATTGCCGATCGCACCGCTCGCATCGAGCGTGAGCCCGTCGCTGTCGAGCGAAACGATGCGCCCGGCAGCGTTCGTTATGTTGTTCGCCGTCAACGACGCGGCGCCGGCAACCTGAATCGTTCCTTGCGTATTGTCGACGTCTCCCGCTACCGCAACCGTGGCTTTGCCGGCGCCCGTCTGTTGCAGTTGTCCCGCGCGATTGGACAAACTGCCCGCCGTCACCGCGAGCTGCCCCGCGCTCACCTGCGCTTGATCGGTCGTCAACGCGCCCGCGGCGTTGACATCGAGCGCCCCGGCCGCGCTGACGCTCGCGTGCGTCTGGTCGACGTTGCCGGTATCGCCGCCCGCGCCCGTTGCAGTCAAACTTGCCGAGCCGTTGACGAGCGTTTGCGAGCCCGTCAAGTTGACGCTGCTGCCCTTGACCTCCAGATTGCCGCCCGCGAGGTTCTGTCCCGTCGAGGCGAGCGCGCCCGAGGCCTCGACCGCGAGGCTGCCCGTTCCCCCTACATGGCCGCTCGAATCGACGCCCGCGCCCAACGCACCCGTGGATACAATGCCCGCGCCGCTGATCGACGTATTGCCAAGCGCGGCGATCGTGCCGCTATTGGACACGCGCGCTTGGCTGCTGACGCTAGCGGTTTGCGAAGCATAGATCTCGCCGCTGTTCGATACGTCGCCCGCCGCTTGAATATGGGCGTTGCCGCTCGCACTCGTGCTGCCTGCAAGCGTGACCTTGCCCGCGTTGCTCAGTTGAACGTCGCCGGCTTGCGCCTGAATCGTGCCCAAGCTGTTCACGCCAACGCCCGCCTCCGTGCCGACGAGCGTGATCTTCCCCGCGTACATGCCGCCGAGTTGCGACACGTCGATGGCGACAGCCGGCGAATTGCCGTCCGACGCCAGTGCTTTGGCGCCGAGATCGCCGTACGCGACGTCGTTCGCACCGGTGACGACGTTGAGCTGCTTGCCGGCCCACAGCTTGCCGTTGATCTGCACGCTGCGCGCAATCAGGTCGACTTGATCGATGTTGCTCCCATTGAAGCCCGCGCTGCCGACTTGAATTTGGCCGCCCGTCACATGGAAAGCATCGAGGCTGCCCGATCCGCCGAAGACCGGCATGCCGGTCGTCAAGACGGTCCGCGTCGCATTGATGAACCCGCACCCGTTACAGTAGATGCCGCTCGGATTGGCGATGACGACTTCGGCACGCGCCCCCGCGACCTCCGTGTAGCCCAGTAGCTGAGACGGATTGCCGCCGACGACCTGGTTCACGATGACGTGAGCGCTGCCATTGGCGAGGTAGGGATTGCCGGCAACGTAACCGCCAAGCTGCGTCTGCGTCGTGCCTGGCGAGTTGTTGAGGATCAAGCCGTTCTGGCCGACGTTGTACTGCGAAAAGACGTTGTTCGACACCCCGGCCGCATTGGGTGTCGTGATCTGCACGAGCGGCACGCCGTTGGGCGCTTGACCGACTGCGGGGCGATTGGCGGCCGGTGCGGTCGGCGCAGCGCTTACCTGCGCGAACGAGACCACAGGCTGAATCGCCCACGCGCCTATGACGGCCGCGACGACGCCGCGAACGAGCGATCGCAATGCCGCGCGCACCGGTACATCGGCAATGCCATCGGAACGCCCCGCACGCCCGGCTGCACGACCTTTGCCGAAGCTCGTCGCGGTTTCCTGAACGGCCATCCACAGTCCACGGGCCGCATTGAAAATGACGTGATAACGAAGTCGGTTCATGTCAGATTTGGAAGCTCAGGCTGAAGCCCGCGACGGGCCAGTGATTGGGGAAACGAGCGGGCTGATAGAGCGGGCCGCCGATGAAGACGTCGTAGAAGACGTTTTTGAATGGGCTGCCGCGCAAACCGATCACGGCGCCGGCCAAGCGTCGGCCAAGCAGGTTCTGCGCTTCGGGGCCGAAGACCTCGCCGCCGTCCACGCCGAGATACAGCGTCTGCCCCGTGTGGAACAGCGGCGCCTCCAGATCGTTGCGCACGAACGCGCCCTTTTCCGCGGACAGCATGGTGTTTCCGTCGAAGCCGCGAACGGTGTAGCGGCTGCCGATCGAAAAGTATTCGGTCGGATACAAGACGCTGGACGAGTTCTGCGCCCTCACCGTCATGGAATAGCGCAACGGCACGCCGGCGAATTGAAACGGCGCGCTCAACGTCGCATCGAGCGTTTCGATGTGGTAGTAGAAGGTCGGAGCGGCCGAAGGCGTCGTACTGACAGGATCGCATTGCGCGCCGAACCAAGGCGTTCCCCACCGGTACGCCAGCGTGCTGTCGAACTGCGCCGCGCCGAAAAAGTGTTTGTGCTCCCAGCCCACTTCCGCGTAGCTGTTGTCGCGATGCTGCACGTCGATCGGCGAACCGTCGATGAACGATTGGCTGAAGTACTTGCCCGTTCTGAACGAGAGCGAGTTCTTCTGCACCTGATTGCGGTACACCAGATACTCGGCCTTCAAGTCGAATGTTTTCGACAAGCCGCTCGAGACGAAATCGGCGAACGCGCCCGCGATTTGCTGGTGATAGTGGTACTGGCTCGCGGTGGCCGTGAAAGTCCAGTTGCCCCAGGGGATCGCATAAAACGCACTGTCTCCGCGCGTACCGTATTGTCCAGGGTGCCCGTCGAGATCGTGGTTGTAGCTGATATTGAAGATGTCGGACAGCCCGAGCGGGTTGTAGATTGCTAAGTTGGCGCTCGCTTGAAACTGACCGGTCGACTTCAGCCCGCTGTCGTCCACGCTCACAGACAGCGTCCATGGCTTCAGACGTTTCACGGAGATCACGACATCGCTTTCTCCCGTCGATTCGCCGGGCACGATTTGCATATCGACGTCTTGGTTCGATACGCGCTTCATTTGCTCGAGCCCTTGCTCGATATCGCGCAAATTCAGCAAGTCGCCGTCGTGCGTGGGGAACGCGTTGCGCCATGTCCCGTAAGTGCCCGCGTCCTTGAAGCGAATGTGGCCGATCGTTCCCGGGACGAGCTCCAGCGTCAGCTTTCCGTTCGACAAGTCCTGCGGCGCAATCAGCACGCGCGTGGTCGTGTAGCCCTTTTGGAGCAGCAACGCCGACAGGCGATGCACGATCAGGTTCAATCCGTCGCGGCCGATGCACTGACCGCGATAGCGCTGGAGGTAAGCGGAGGCGAACGAGAGCTTCCCCGGAAAGAGCGGGTCCGGCGATAACGCGCGCTCGCCGGCTTGTTCGACCGCTTTGCCGAGGCCTTTCGGCATCGCGAGCTTGATTTCGTCGACCTTGAAGCAAGGACTTTCGGTGGGGACGAGCCCATCGTCCACAGGCTCTTTGTCGCCGGGCCCTTGCAGATCGACCTTCGGCGCGTTCGCTTGCCGCTCTCGCTCGGTCGCTTGCTGCTGCGCGCGACGATGCTGTTCTTCGAGGTCGAGCAGTCTGGCGGATTGATTGGAAATCCGATCCGGCACCTGCGGCGATGCTTGCGCTTGCGCGCGTGCGCATGCCGGCGCCATCGCGCCGAGCAGCCCGGCTAACACCATCACGCACGCGAGCGCGCGCGACCTTGCATGTATGACGTCATGCCGCTCGGCCCCCGCATTCGCTGGCTCTCTCGATCCGACCTGGTCCTGGTCGTTATGCATTCGTATCGACTTCATTTTTCTGTAGAGCGTGCGAATCGCCAACCACGCCGACGATCACGCATCGGCATGCCGTCCGCGGCTCGACCTGAACGGGCAAGCAGCGCCATTACGCGAAGGGCGATTCGGAAAACTAACTAGCGTTCGATGGTTCTACCGCGCGAATGCGCGAAAGACAGAGCTCCATTCGCGACTAACGCGATTGAGCTCAGGCGTGGCCACTGGTCAAAGCATGACGCAGGTGTTGGCTGGGTCTCGACGGTCTCGTCCGTGAACCCCGCACGGTGTATCCGCAGTTGCATTGGTCTTTTTCGCCGATGCGTCTTGACCGCTTCAATGGCGGTCTTCGCGCTCGGCGCTCTCGTTGATTATTTAAATTCGCTCCGCCACGGAATACGGCACGTTAGCGGCACCCTCGGAATAGCGAAGCGGATCGTATCAAGATTTAACCGATAAATCGAATTGAAAAAGCTATCGGGCGCTGCCCGAGGAGGGACTCGGATGCCGGGCTGGCGGTGTGCTCGATCGCGTTGAAAGGAAGCGCCGGCCCTCGATGCAACCTCGGTGCACCGTTGTCAGTGCTAGAGACGCCGGCAAAGATGTCGATACTCGGTGAAAGAATATTACTTTCATGTCACAATCTTTTGCCTTTCCTTTTCCTTTCAATTCAGATGCAGTCTCTGTTGTCAATAACTGTTGTAAAAGTTCATCGGTTTTGCCGGGCAACAGGTGCAAACGTTTGCGCTTTAGCAAGCTTTCCTTGCGTCGATGACGATCGACGTCATCAAGACGGGGGTGAAACGGTTTCAAAGCCGGGCATGATCGATTAAAGCGCTGATTGGTGCCGAACGGCATGGCGGATGCGGGGAAGCGAGAGGCACACAAAAGCGACGCGCCCTCGCTTCGTCGAGCGGAAGGGGAAAGCTAACCGAAGGCGATAATGCCCAGCATGAGCGCCTTGACGGCGGCGTGGGTCTTGTTCGATGCGTTGAGCTTGGAGATCGCACTGGCCACATGAAAATTGATGGTTCGTTCGGTCACCCCGAGAATCATGCCGATTTCACACGACGTCTTGCCCGCCGCGGCCCACCTCAACACTTCGCATTCGCGCTCGCTCAGCGGCGATACTCCCCTCGCATCGCCGCGCAACGGCAGAGGCGGCACGGACGCCTCGCGCTTCATCAGTTGCTCCATTTTCTGCTCCGCTAAGAAAGCAAACATCCCAACGTCACCTGCACCATGCACCGATGCCGATCGCTTGACAGCAACGGCGATGCACGCCGCATCCGAGAGAAGCGGGACGGCGTATTCGAAGAAAAAGCCCCCCGCTCCTTCGATGAGGGGCAAAGAAAAAACAGGATCAGCGATACGTTGGAGGCATGAGCCGTTCAGCATATGCGGTTTCGGAACCGCACCTCGCAAGGCCGTGGAGTGGTGGAAAAAGGCATGAACACCTGTACCGCTTTTTATATATCGGAGTTCAGCATAATCTCAATTGCGGCACTGCGGAAGATGCGTAAAGCGCACTATATTCATGAGTACAACGCCATGAATGGCGCTTTCGTCGGCGGCCGCCATGACTTCGATCGATCTGAATATGCTTGTCGTGCTCGATGTGCTGCTCACCGAGCAAAGCGTCGTGCGCGCCGCCCAGCGGCTCGAGCTCAGTCCCTCCGCCATGAGCCGCGCGCTGGCGCGTTTGCGCATCGTCATGGGCGATCAGCTGCTCGTGCGCGCGGGCCATACCCTCGTGCCTACTCCGCTCGCGCTCGAATTGCGCGGCAAGGTGAGCGCCGTCGTCGCCGATGCGCAAAACGTTTTGCGTCCGTCGATACGTCTCGATCTCGCTTCACTCGAACGTACGTTTACGATTCGAGCGAACGACGGCTTCATCGAACGGTACGGTGCGCGTATCGCCGCGCTCGTCGAGGAGCAAGCGCCGCTCGTCATGCTGCGCTTTGCCGCGAAGCCCGATACGAACGGGTCGATGCTGCGCGACGGCATCGCCGATCTGGAAGTCGGCGCCGTGAGCAACATGGCGCCCGAGCTGCGCGTACAAGCGCTGTTTCGCGACACGTTCGTGGGCGTCGTGCGTCTCGGGCATCCGCTTGCAGAACACGACGTGACCGCGCAACGCTACAGCGCCTATCGGCACGTCAGCGTATCGCGTCGGGGCCATCCGTTCGGGCCGATCGACGATGCGCTGCGCGAGATGGGAACCAAACGCATCGTCAGCGTGATCGTCCCGAGCTTTCCCGATGCGCTCGCGTTGGCGCGCACATCCGATCTGGTCGCCAACGTGCCGGAACGGCAAACGGAAGCGGCGCGCCAAGGAATGCATACGTTCCGCCTGCCGGTGAAGACGCCGGGGGTCACGGTCTCGCAGATCTGGCACCCGCGCTTGGACGGCGACTGTGCGCATCGCTGGTTGCGAACGTGTCTGCGCCGCGTGTGCAGCGATGCCCCGGACGGGCTTCAGTAGCCGGGCGGCGGCCCCGGTCCCGCCGCCGCCCGGGGGCGCAGTCAACCGGCCCAGCGCTTACGCTTTGTTGCCCGGCATCTCGGCCATGGCCCGCTGCATCTCTTCCATGCTCGGCTCGCGCTTGCGCGACGCGATGTGCCAAAGATGGCCGAACGGGTCTTCGACATATCCCCAGCGATCGCCCCAGAACATGTCGGCGAGCGGCATCATGACTTTCGCGCCGGCGGATACCACGCGATCGAATGCCTTGTCGGCATCTTCGAAGTAGAGGTAGAGGCTGACGGGCGAGCCTTTCAGCGTCTTCGGGCCGGCCGAGCCGCAGTCCGGGCTTTCTTCCGTCAGCATGACGACCGAATCGCCGATCTTGATTTGCGCATGCGCGATCCCGCCGCCCGGGCCGGTCATTCGAAACAGTTCGATGGCGCCGAACGCCTTCGTATAGAACGTGATCGCCTCGGCGGCGTTCGCGCAGACGAGCTGCGGCGTGACGGTGTGCATACCTTCCGGAATCGGTTTGACGGCTGAGGTCATTTTGGGGCGCTCCATTGTCAGTACATGGTTAATGAATGGGCCTCGCGGGCGGGGACGTCAAGCGGCGCGTTCGCCCGCGCTTGTTTTCGCGTGTTCCGAGAGGCTCCATTCCCACGACGTGCGAGCGCGCGCGTTTTCGACACCGGCGATCAGATCTTTTTGCTTTCCGCCGCGCGCTCGGCTTGCGCTCTTAATTTAGGTCATATTCGGTGCGAATTCGGTGCATTACGAATCCCCCTCCCCGCTCCGCGGTCCGTATTCCCACCCATTGTTAAGTAGTTGACGACATGAGAGAGTCGTGCGGCGGGGCGCCCGCCCCGGTTGCCGTATCGGTTCGCCTATGCCTTCGCGTATGCCGATAGAAAGGCATTCGAAGGCATTTCAAGGCACTCGACAGCAAAACGGAAAAGAACGGAAAGAGGCGCAGATGACCAATCAGCAATCCCTAGCAATCGCGGCGCGGTTCGACCGCCTGCCGCCGTCGCGCACCGTCTGGACGATGGTGATGCTCATTTCGCTCGGCGGCGTATTCGAGTTTTACGATTTATTCTTCACGGGCTATGTGGCGCCGGGGATGGTGCAGTCCGGCTTATTCAAACCCGAATCGCTCGGCATTTTCGCGGCGCTCGCGCCGATCGCCGTCGCGGGCTTCGGCACCTTCGTTTTTGCGACCTTCGCCGGCCTGTGGCTCGGCACGCTCGTGTTCGGCTTCGTCGCCGATCGTTTCGGCCGGCGGTTCATTTTCACCTGGTCGTTGGTTTGGTACGTCGTTTGCACCGCCATCATGGCGTTTCAGCATTCGGGGCAAGCCATCAACCTGTGGCGGCTCGTGGCCGGTATCGGCATCGGCGTCGAACTCGTGACGATCGATTCCTATATCTCCGAACTGATTCCGAGCGGCGAACGCGGCCGGGCCTATGCGGTCAATCAGTTCATCACGTTCTGCGTCGTACCGATCGTGGCGTTTCTCGCTTTCATCCTGAAGGACACGCACCCCTTCGGCCTCGACTATTGGCGCGTGGTCATTCTGATCGGCACCCTCGGCGCCGTCTTCGTTTGGATCATCCGCCGCAACGTTCCCGAAAGCCCGCGCTGGCTCGCGCGCCAAGGACGCATGGACGAAGCGGAGCGCATCGTCGCCGACATCGAGCGACGCGTCGAAGCCGAGAAAGGCATCAAGCTTGCGGCGCCGCAGCCGATCGGCAACGAAATGGAAGGACGCGGGTCGTTCGGCGAGATTTTCGGGCCGCTCTACATCAAGCGCACGATCATCCTCTCGATCTTCAACATGGCGCAGGCGATCGGCTTCTACGGCTTCGCCGCCTGGGTCCCCACGCTGCTCATCAGCCGCGGCGTCCATGTCACGACGAGCCTGCAATACGCGTTCATCATCGCGATCGCCAATCCGTTCGGCCCGCTGCTCGGCACGCTGTTCGCCGACAAGATCGAACGCAAGACGCAGATCTGCGGCGGCCTCTTGATCATGGGCATCGTGATCGCGCTGTTCTCGCAAGCGTCTGCGCCCGGGCTGCTCATCTTGCTCGGCGTGCTGTTCACGCTCGCGGCCAATGTCATGTCGTATGCGTATCACGGCTATCAAGCCGAACTGTTCCCGACCCGCGTCCGCGCGCGCGCCGTGGGCTTCGTCTATTCGTGGAGCCGGCTCGCCGTGGCATTCGCGGGCCTGGCGATCGGCGTGCTCTTGCACAAGTACGGCGTACCGGGCGTGGCTGTGTTCATCGGCGCGTCGATGGTCGTCGGCATCTGCATGATCCTGCTCGGACCGTCCACGAAAGGCCGCTCGCTCGAGGCGATCAGTCACTAAGACTAAGCGCGCGCCTGCGGTCACTTCCCGCGTGCGCCCGGTGCGAGAGTGGCGTACCCTTGTTTCGTTGGCGCTGACGCCATTCGCGACAGGAGGCTCCGATGACCGCACCGGTTCGCACAGGCGCCCATATCGAAGGCATACATTGGGTGGCCGAATATCTGGAAAGCGCGCATGAAATTCGCGTGCTGCGAGAAGGATTCGAAGTAGGCCTGTACGACGCCCCGCCGAGCCTGTTCGGCCAGGAGGCGGAGGCCGGCGCGAAGAGCGTCGCCGATCACCGCGCGCTCGAAGCGGCATTGCGCGCCTACCTGCTGCGCTTCGTGGCGGAACACGACGCCGAGGAGTAGCACGCTGGCCGCGGCGGGCGCGCACCGCCGCCAGCCGCCCCGCCGACGGTCGGCCCGCGCCGGCCTACACCGCTGGGCCGGTGGCTACGCGCCCAGAAATTCGAGCACCGTGCGCGTGAATTCGTCTGCCCGTTCGATGTTCGACAAATGTTGCGCCTCCAATTGCACGAAGCGCGCGCCGGCAATGGCTTGCGCCAGCGCATGACTGAGCTCGGGCGCAACCGACGGATCGGCGTTGCCCGTCATGACGAGCGTCGGCGCCCGAATGCCGGCCGCCTGGACGTTCAGATCCGCCGCCCCGATGGCCTCGCAGTTGGCGGCATATCCTTCGCTGTCCATATGGACGAACGCATCGCGAATAGCCGCTACGACAATGGGCTGACGCGCCGCGAACGCGGGACTGAACCAGCGCTGCAGCGTGGCATCGGCAAGCGAGCCCGCCCCTTGCTCGCGGGCTTGACGCGCGCGTTGAGCCCACACGTCGGGCGTGCCGATTCGGGCGGCCGTGTGCGCGAGCACGAGATGGTCCACCCGCTCGGGCCGGCGCGCCGCAAGCGCAATGCCCAACAATCCGCCCATCGAGAGCCCGCAGAAGTGGGCGCGCTCGATCGACATGGCGTCGAACAAGCCAATTGCATCGTCGGTCAACTGCTCGATCGTGTAAGGCCCCGGGGGAGCGTCGGAGCAGCCGAGACCACGCGTATCGAAACGCAAGACGCGAAACCGCGAGGAAAAATCGGCAATCTGCGGCGCCCACATCGTCAGGTCCGCGCCGAGCGCGTTCGCGAGCACGAGCCATGGCGCATCGCCACGCCCCGCCGCATCGACGCGGTAATGAAGGGCAATTCCGTTGATGGTGGCGAAAGGCATGACGGATTTCCTCGGCGAGGTGGAACGAGTTGAGGCCGGCGCACCGTATTGTGCTACGGCAAGCGAAGACGCGCACAAGCGCTGACGCCGACACCCCCAGCGCCGCCGAAATCGTGGAACAATGGCCCCATTTCGAAGTACCGAGTATCGCGCAGGCGAAGCAAACGAGGAGCGAACGATGAAGGAAGGATCCCGAGCGAAGAAAGGCGACCAAGCCCAGGCAAGCAAGCGAACCAAGCGCGCGCAAGCGTCGGTGGCCGTGCGCCCGACGCGCGGCGAGGCGGAAGACGCCGTGCGCGTCCTGCTGCGCTGGGCCGGCGACGACCCGACGCGCGAAGGCTTGCTCGATACGCCGGCCCGTGTCGTTCGCGCCTACGAGGAATTCTTCAAAGGCTACTCGTACGACCCGCGTGAAATTCTCGCCCGAACGTTCTCCGAGGTGGATGGCTACGACGAAATGGTCGTGCTCAAGGACATTCGCTTCGAAAGCTATTGCGAGCATCACATGGTGCCGATCATCGGCCGGGCGCACGTCGCGTACCTACCGGATCACCGCGTCGTCGGCATCTCCAAGCTTGCGCGCCTCGTCGACGCATTTGCGAAACGGCTGCAGATTCAAGAGAAGATGACGGTGCAAATCGCCGATGCGCTCAACGAAATCCTGCAGCCCAAAGGCGTCGGCGTGATTCTCGAAGCCGCGCATCAATGCATCACGACTCGCGGCGTCCACAAGCCCGGGGTGCAGATGGTGACCTCGCGCATGCTCGGCTCGTTCCGCGACGATCCGTCGACACGGCGTGAATTTTTGGCCATCGTGGGCAATCCCGGCGGCCTCAGCGTGCCCAATACTTGACGAGCGAAACGCGCGCCCGCTTGCCAAGGTGCGCTCCGTCGCATGCGATCAGCAACACCGCGGCGAGCACGCACGCCATCGCCCCCCATTGCGCCGCCGTGACGCGCTCGTGGAGCACGACGGCCGCAAACACAGCGGCCGACATCGGAACGAAAGCCGTCAGCGCGCTGGCCTGCGCACCGGCGATGCGAGCGGCGCCCGCGAACCACAGCAGAAAGCCGGCGACGGTCGGCACGAGCGCGTAATACACCACGCCCGCAACCGCCGGCCCGTCGTATCCGAACGTCCATGGACGCTCGATCAGCGCGGGGACCAGCGACAGCGCGAGGCCGATACCGGACATCAACGTCGACATCTGCAACGGCGTCACGCTCGTGCGTAGGCGCTTGTTGAGCAGAATAAAAAGCGCTTCGCACAGCACGGCCGCGACGATGCAAACGTTGCCGAGCCAGGTCGTCGCAGCGCTGGCCGTTGGGGCCGAATCGTCTGCCCGCACGGTGCAGATGAGCACGCCTGCGGTGGCCAATGCAACGGCGCCGATCGTCAAGGCGCCGGGCCGCTCGCGCAGCGCGACGACCGCGACCAGCGCCGCCACGGCGGGCAGCGTGCCGGCGATCACACCGGCGTCGGTGGCCGACGTCAGCCGCATGCCGATCAACAGCAGCACCGTATAGCCCACGCTGCCCGAAGCCGATTGCACGACCAGCAACACCGCTTCGCCGCGGCTCACGCGCGGCCATCGCTGATGCGTCAGCTTCATCAGCAGCACGAACAGCGGCAAGGCGATCGCGAAGCGCAACGCCGTCGCCGTGAACGGCGGCAGACCATGCGCGATCATCTTGCTCGCCACCACGGTACTGCCCACCCCGATCATCGCGAGCGCGCAATAGAAATAGCCGGTCAAACGCGAGCCCATCGCATCGCTCCTATATGCAAAAGATGCGATGCAGCTTAGGCGGGCATATCGGCCCGGTCTTGAACGAAATTGCAACGAGAAAGCGTGCATGCGGGGCCACGCTCGATCGACGATTGACGCGACCGCTGCAGGCTTCGACGCATCGCCTAGCGAACGGCCCCGGCGTATTGCGCCGGCGTGACGCCGAAGGCGCGCATGAACGCGCGCGTCATATGGCTTTGGTCGGCAAAGCCGGCGCCGGCCGCGGCGTCGGCGAGCGGCATGCCCTGCTCGATCAAGCGGCGCGCGAGCGCAAGTCGACGCTGAATCAAATAGGCATGAGGCGGCAAGCCCATCTCGCGCGCAAAGCCGCGCAAGAGTTGAAAGCGGCTCATGCCCGCCTCCGCGGCGAGTCCCTCGAGGGTCACCGGCTCGCACGGATCGTCGTCGATACGCTCTTTCGCGCGCCGGATCGATGCGCTGGCGTCTCCCGCCGGCCCAGCCGCGGGTATGCGCACCCGTGCGGTCGTATGGCCGCGCACGAACCGTGTCGTCAGGGCGTAAAGCGCGGCATCGCGCGCGAGCGCTTCATCGAAGACGTCGGGCGCGCCGGCCACCGCGGCGAAGGCATACTCGAAGTCGCTGAAAAAGGCAGCATCGTGCAGCACGGGCCGCACGGATTCGATCGCAGTCGGCGCCGCGACGCCCAATTCGCGCGCGACGTCGTACACCAATGCGGGATCGAAATAGAGCATGCGCCAAGCACGGCCGCGCTCGTCGAACGCTGTGCCGTCGTGCACTTCGCCCGGATTGGCCGTGATGACGTCGCCGGCGCGCGCTTCGACGGGGCCGCGGCCGCTGGCCGAGCGCTGCGCGCCGCGCCACACCACACCCACGCCGAACGCATCGTGCGAATGGCGGCCAAACGATTGCGCCGTATCGGCCGTCGTCGCCTGCACGCCGGCGACGGCGCTGCGATGCATGACGACGCGCCCGCGGTTCATCGGCGCACGCGAGCGCGCGGCTGGGCGGGATCGTCGGCGCGGCCGCCCTCGCGCACGTTGCCTTGCGATACGTTCGTCCCGGGCGCCACGCTGTGTGTGAGCCACACGTTGCCCCCGATCACCGCACCGCGTCCGATCGTCACGCGGCCGAGAATGGTCGCGCCCGCATAGATCACGACATCGTCCTCGACGATCGGGTGCCGGGCATGGCCCTTGACGAGCGCGCCGTCGGCATCGGCCGGAAAGCTCTTCGCACCGAGCGTCACGGCCTGATACACGCGAACCCGCTCGCCGATGATCGCCGTCTCGCCGATCACGACGCCGGTGCCGTGGTCGATGAAGAAGCTGCGGCCGATCTGCGCGCCGGGGTGGATGTCGATACCCGTGGCGGAGTGCGCGATCTCATTGATGAAGCGCGCAAGCAGCGGCACGCCGAGCTGGTGCAGCGCATGCGCGAGCCGATGATGCATGATCGCGAGGACGCCGGGGTAGCACAGCAAAATTTCCGTGATGTGCTGAGCCGCCGGATCGCCCGCGTGAGCGGCCTGGATATCGGAGACGAGCATCGCGCGAATGTTCGGCAGCTGTGTGCCGAACGAGCGCGTGATCTCGAAGGCGAGCGTTTCGAGCTCGGGCCGCGGCGTATCGACGTGCTCGGGCAGAAACCGAAGCGCACGCAGCACCTGCTCGCACAGCAGACGCAATGTGTTTTCGAGCGTCTGGCCCACATAGTAGTCGACGCTTTCGTCGGTTAGATCGGGCGTGCCGTAGTGCGTGGGAAACATGACCGCACGCAAGTTTTCGACGATGCCGACGATGGCCGTGCGCGACGGCAATTCGCGAATGCCTCGGGGATGGCGCGTGCGATGCAACGCTTCGCGCGATGCGCGCAGATCGGCCACGATTTGGTCTAGACCCCAGTGGCGGGAAGGCGAGTTCGGCATGATGATGAAAACGGCGACGATGCGGCTTCGTAATGGATGGATGCGAAGAGATTACCGCGTTTTATGCGTCATTGCGCAAACGGTCGTTTCGTATGCATAGGAGGGTGCGCCGGCGGCGCGCTCCTGCGCGCGTCAAACGGTCATGCTGCTCGCGTCGATCCAGCGAACGGCCCAGTCGCGCGCGTGGGCGATAGCCGCGCCTTCGTCGCTGAAACGCAGTTCGTTGGGGAAGAAACGGTTCGCGACGAGCTCACCGTCGCTCGAACGCGATATCACGACGTAAGGCTGATAAGTGCCGTCTCCCGCCCTCGCGGGCGCGCAATTGAGCAAATATCCGCGATGTGTGAATGCGGCGTCGGGGTGATGCATGGGTCACCTGCCTCCCTGAATGCGCTCGCCGCCACGACGTGCGATGCGTCGCGCGGCCGCAAAAGCAAGCGCTTGACTGCGTTTTCACCACGGGCGCCGGCCTGCAGGATTCGAATCATACTCTGTAGGAAACGCCGGTTCTATTGAAATTAATTGACGTTTTTCGCGCGCACGGACACGGCGGGCCGCCTAGCCATGCCGCACCGAGCCCGGAACGGGTTTTGCAGCCGTAAAGCGTTGCCCGCGCGTGAATGTCAGCGCGGCTCGGTCGTACGCTGGCCCACGCACCACGCTTGAAGTTGCTTCAGGCTGCGCTACGATGGAGCAACTGTCCACAACCGGCCTTCAGGCCGGTTTGGCTGAACACTTTTGGAAGGGGTTTGCACCCCTCCCAAAGAATCGCTGAAACCCCGGCCTTCAGGCCGGGGTCCCAGCTCACCGCCCTGAAGGGCGGGGTTTCAAA
>NZ_JBQCHR010000059.1:0-5579 GCF_051954495.1 Trinickia sp. | reverse complement strand
CGCAACGCGCTCTCTCAAAAAATCGTGCTGGCGTTCACGTACCCGGCGATCGTTACGTTGATCGCATTCGGCATCGTGACATTCCTGCTCAGCTATGTCGTGCCGCAAGTCGTGAACGTGTTCGCGAGCACCAAGCAGCAGCTGCCGTTTCTCACGGTAATGATGATGGCGCTTTCGGGGTTCGTGCGGCACTGGTGGTGGGCGATTCTGATCGGGGTGGCGCTGGTCGTTTATGCGGCGCGCGCGATTCTGTCGCAGTCCGGCCCGCGCCTTGCGTTCGATCGCTGGTTGCTGACGGCGCCGCTCGCCGGCAAGCTCGTGCGCGGCTACAACACGGTTCGTTTCGCGAGTACGCTCGCGATTTTGACGGCGGCCGGCGTGCCGATTCTGCGCGCGCTGCAGGCGGCCGGCGAGACTTTGAACAATCGCGCGATGCGCGGCAATGTCGACGATGCGATCGTTCGTGTGCGCGAAGGCACTTCGCTGTCTCGCGCGCTCGGCAATACGAAAACGTTTCCGCCTGTGCTCGTGCACCTCATTCGTTCGGGCGAGGCAACGGGCGATGTGACGACCATGCTCGATCGCGCCTCGGAAGGCGAGGCGCGCGAACTGGAGCGGCGCACGATGTTTCTGACGAGCTTGCTCGAGCCGCTGCTCATCTTGGCGATGGGCGGTGTCGTGCTCGTGATCGTGCTTGCCGTGATGCTGCCGATCATCGATTTGAACAACATGGTGCAGTAGCGGCGCGGGGGCCTTGTCGTTCGCGCTCGAGCATTGACTGGGTCTCGTATCGGCCGTGATGGGCCGGGCTTGTTTCGCAGTTTGCCGAAGAGAACGAGACCCGATGCGAATGTGCGTCAGCGCACGTAGATGGTCGGGCCGCCTGCGTTCGGGGCCAGCGGAATTTCGGAGTGCACGCCGTTGTGATCGATGACGATCGAGCGCGCTCTGACTTCGGAGAGCGTGGTGCCGTCGGTGATCTTGCTGCCGAGCGCGATGGCGCGGGCGGGCTCGTCGCCCACGCCGACGATCGCCGCGGCGCCCTCGCGCAGCGAGAGAATGCCGACGAGCTTGATGTTGCGGTTGGCCTCGTGCGTGAGCTTGCCGCCGAACAGCGCGGCGGCGTCCTCGGCGGACACGCTAGGCGCAACGGCGGCCGCCTGCGGCGGCGGCGCGGGGTGCGCGGTCAGCACGACGATCCAATAGGTGAGCGTCGCGCAAAAAACCGCAAACAGCGCGAACGACAGCAGGCGGATTTGGAGAGTGTTCATGCGCGTCATTGTACGGCGCTAACGTCGGGTTTGCGTGGTTGTCGAACCCTGACGAGCGGCCCATTACAATCGGCGGCGCGATGCGAAGCGCCCTTGGCGCTTGCCTGACAAATTTATCGAACGAGGTAGCGAATGATGCAAATGTGGAACCAACGTCGTACCGAAGTAGCGGCCCTGCGTGCGCGGCGCCAACGCGGCTTCACGCTGATCGAAATCATGGTCGTGATCGCGATTCTCGGCATCTTGGCCGCGCTGATCGTGCCCAAGATCATGAGCCGTCCCGATGAAGCGCGTCGCGTCGCGGCCAAACAGGACATCGGCACGGTAATGCAGGCGCTCAAGCTCTATCGGCTCGATAACGGCCGGTACCCGTCGCAGGAGCAAGGGCTTCGTGCGTTGATCGAGAAGCCGAGCACCGATCCGATCCCGAACAACTGGAAGGACGGTGGTTATCTCGAACGGCTGCCTAACGATCCTTGGGGCAATTCCTATCAGTATCTGAATCCGGGCGTGCATGGCGAGATCGACGTGTTCAGCTACGGGGCGGACGGCAAACCCGGCGGCGAAGGCAACGACGCCGACGTCGGCTCGTGGCAGTGATGCGGCGCATCGCGTGCACGGCATGCGGGCGCGGCTAGACCTGCGGCATTACCGGCGATCATGTTCATGAACCGCGGATCAAGCTCGCGGCGTATGCACTTCGGAGCGGCTCGGGCGCGTGGATTCACGCTGCTCGAAATGATGGTCGTCCTCGTCATCGCCGGGCTGCTCGTGTCGCTCGCATCCGTGTCGCTCACGCGCAATCCGCGCACCGACCTGAACGAGCAGGCGCAGCGGCTGGCGCTCTTGTTCGAATCGGCGTCGGACGAAGCGCAGGTGCGCGCGCGCCCGATCGCTTGGCAGCCCGTGACGGGCGGGTACCGCTTCGACATGCGCACCGAGGATGGCTGGCGGCCGCTGCTGCGGGACGATCTGCTGCGGCAACGTGGCTGGGAAGGCGGCGTGACCGATGTGACCATCGACTACCCCGGCTCGAACGTGCACCCCGATCGCATCGTGTTCGGGGTCGAGAGCATCGGGCAAGCCGTCACGGTGACGCTCTTCTCGGCTGTCGGCCGCGCGACGATCGTCGGCACCGGCAATGGCCGATACGAGGTGCGTTGAACATGCGCTCCATGGCTCGAATCGCGCCGCGCTCGGGCGGCTTCACGATGATCGAAGTGCTCGTGGCGCTCGCGATCATCGCGGTTGCGCTCGCCGCCTCGTTGCGCGCGGTCGGCATGCTCGCCAACGACGAGGCCGATCTGCACCGGCGCCTACTCGCGGGTTGGAGCGCCGATAACGCGCTGACGCAGCTGCATTTGTCGCGCGTCTGGCCCGACATCGGCACGCAAAGCTTCGATTGTTCGCAAGGCAACTTGCCGCTTACCTGTACGGAACGCGTGAGCGCCACGCCCAATCCGATCTTCCGCCGTGTCGAGGTGTCGGTGACGACGCCCGGACACTCGGGAAGCCTCGCGCAACTCGTATCGGTGGTCGCCAATGAGACGAACCGTGCGTTGTAGGACGAAGCGCCCCGCGCGGCGCGAGCGAGGCTTCACGCTCATCGAACTGATGGTGGCGATCGCGATCCTCGCGGTCATCGCCGTGCTCTCTTGGCGCGGGCTCGACCAGATCATGCGTGGCCGGCAGGCGATCTCGAGCGCGATGGAAGACGAACGCGTGTTCGTACAGCTGTTCGATCAACTGCGCGTCGACGCCCGGCAAGCGGCGACCGATGACGAAGTCGGACGTCCGTCCATTTCCGTGTCCGGCGATGTATTGCAGATCGTTCGCTCGTTCGGGCTTCCGGGTGAAGCCCCGCGCTTGCAAGTCGTGCGCTATCAAGTCGTGGAAGGTCGCATCACGCGCTATGCATCGCCGCCCGTCGCGACGGTGGGGCAACTTCGGCGTACGCTAGCGGCATCGAGCGGCAGCGGCGATTGGAGCGCGGTGCCGTTGATTTCCGGGGTGGGCAAGATCACCGCGCGCTTTTACGTGCCCCGAGTTGGCTGGACGACGCAAATGGGCGACGTCGCATCCGAGATCGAGCGCAACGACAACAACGTGAAGGTGCCGCAATTTAGCAACGCCCCGCTGCCGCGCGCGGTCACGGGCCTCGAGGTGTCGATCGGCGCGCCGTCGCTGCACGTGCCGATCAAACGCATGTTCCTCGTCGGAGAATGACGATGCGCGCGCGACACGTTCTTTTCAAGACGTATGCTCGCTCCGCCGCGCGGCGAGGGGCGCGGCCGTCTCGCGCGCGCCGCCAGCGCGGCGTAGCCATCATCAGCGCGCTGCTTGTCGTGACGCTGTCGGCGATCCTCGTCGCCGGAGTGCTCTGGCGTCAGCAAGTGCAGATCCGCCGTATCCAGAATCAGCGGCTCTTGGCGCAAGCGCAATGGGTGGCGCGCGGCGCCGTGGATTGGACTCGCTTGATTTTGCGCTCGGAGGCCGACACCGCGCCGACCGTCACGTATCTCGGCGGCGTTTGGGCAGTGCCGATCGCGCGAACCCGTCTATCCGATTTTCTCGGCACCGTAGGCGAAAACACGGCGGCCGAAGGCGCGCAGACCTATCTGTCGGGATCGATCGAAGATGCGCAGGCGAAGTTCAACCTGCGCAATCTCGTCTCCATTCCGGCGCCGGGCGCACTGCAACTGAACAAGCAGGAGACAGCCGCGTTCGCCCGCCTGCTATCGCTGTTGGGTTTGGACGGCGGACTCGCGAAAATCACCGCGCTGCAGATGCGCGCATCGCTCATGCAATCGGCCACGCGCTTTCAATCGCCGATCGCCAACCGGCTCGGTTCGGCCGCGCAAGCGGGGCAAGCCGAGCCCCCGCAGCCCGGCGACACGGTGAGCGCCGGCACGTTTACCGACGAGCCGGGGCTCGAAGGCGGAAGCGACGAGAATGCCGACGCCCGGCCACTGCAGTTCACGAGCGTCGACTCGTTGCTGGTCGTGCCGGGCTTCACGCCCGAGATCGTCGCGCGCCTGCGTCCGTTCGTCACCGTGCTGCCGACCCAAACGAGCGTCAACATGAATACGGCGCCGGCGGAAGTGATCGCCGCGATGGTGCCGGGCATGTCGCTTTCGAGCGCGCAAGCGCTGGTGTCGCGCCGCCAAAGCGCGTTTTTTCGCAACACCGGCGATGTCCAACTCGCCTTGCAGGGCACGGGGGCGTTGCCGCCGGGCGTCGACATCAGCCAGATTCCCATGGACGTGACGACGAGCTATTTTCTCGTGCATGGACGCGTGCAGCACGAGCGGGCCGAAGTCGACCGCACGACGCTGATCTATCGCGACCCGCTGACGCACACGACACGTATCGTGCGTGTGCACGATCAGCTTTAAAGCAGCTTTAAACCAGGAGAGGACGGGCCTTGAGCACGTTGATCGTCTTACTGCCGCCGCGAGATCCCGCGGTGCCGTCGCAAGAATGGCAGCTCCCCGAGATGCCTTTCGTACTCCTCGACAAGAGCGCTCGCAAGGAGCGCGTGGGCCGGGCGGCGCTCGCGTTCCTGCCCCGCGCGTCCACGACGGTGCTGATCGTGGCGGCGCGCGACATGCTGATGCTGGCCGCGACGCTGCCTCCGCTCAAGGGGCCCCGGCTCAGGCAGGCACTGCCCAACATCGTCGAGGATTACTTGATCCAAGACGCCCAGACCTGCCATATCGCGCTCGACCCGCAGCCGCTCGCCGACGGCAAGCGCATGTTGGCCGTCGTCGATCGCGGCTGGTTCCGCTTCATCGTGGAGGCGTTCAACGGCGCCGGGCATCGGAGCTTGCGCGCCGTGCCGGTCACGCGCTGTTTGCCCGCGCCCGTCAGCGCGGCGCCTGCCCCTGAACCCGCGTTGGCCGAAAGCGCGGGCGCGGGGCCGGGCCCGGGCGAGGCGGCTATCGCGCCGCAGGACGATGCGCCGCAGGTGGAGCCGCTCGTCGCGGCCGTGCTCGGCACCGTGGCGCAGACGGCGCCCGCGATTCTTGCCGACGTCGCGATTACGGCCACGCCCGAGCCGACGCTGCTGTCGAGCACCGAGCCGCGGGTCGAACTGGCCCTCGCGCGCGGCGCCCACGGCGAAGGGTTGGCGGTGCCGCTCTCCGCGCTCGGCACGACGCTTGCGGCGCTGGCCGGCGAGGCAAGCGTCTCGGCGTACGAGCTCGCCGGGCTGCCCGGCGGGGAACCGACGTTGGCCGGGGAAGCCGTCCCCGCGCACGGTCTGCACGTGGGCGTCGCCCCGCTGCCGTTCGAAACCCTGGCGCGCAA
>NZ_JBQCHR010000058.1:0-6640 GCF_051954495.1 Trinickia sp. | reverse complement strand
ACCTCTACGCCGTCCCTACGAACCATTTCGCGTGCGGCCAACTGACAGAACGCCTCCCTGGCTCCCGGGCCGATTGTTGCCCACTTTTTCTCCTTCTTGGATGTCCAGCCCTGGAGTACGCGGAGGTTTTCGATCACTTTGCCGATTCGGCGATACTTCTGGTTCCGGCCTACCGCAATCCCGATGACGAAATAGCGACTGCTGCCGTCATGCTGATACGGTTTGTGGAGCTTCCACCCCAAGTCTCCACTTTCATCCAGATAGGCTAGGGCTGTCTCGGCCATGAACGCTCGCTAGACACAAAAAAAAAGTGGTCTTCTAGGAAGACCACTTTCGTGAATGAAGGGCGGTTATGCCTCCAAGGGCGCGCGTTTAGACCGCGCTTAGGACAGTTAAGCTGTTTCCAGCTTCCCCCTCCGGTATCTCGGGCGGGCTTACTCAACCGCTTCAGGGTCATAGCATTTTGATGCGTGGACCACAATCTGTCCGAGCGCCTCCCGCTAGGCCAGAGGCTGCAAATCCTGAAGCATGGTCGGCACGAGCTCGCTCACGGTCGGATGAATGTGCACCGCGCGGCTGATCGTGGTGTACGGCGCTTTCGCATACATCACGTCGAGCAGCGAATGCACCACTTCGTCGCCGTTCAGGCCGAGGATCGACGCGCCGAGAATGGCCCCAGTGTCCGCATCGACGATCGCCTTCATGAATCCCTGGCTCTCGCCCTTTTCCACGGCGCGTCCGACACGCGTCATCGGCCGGGTGCCCACCAGCAGCTTGCGGCCGGACTGTTTCGCCTCATTGAGCGTCATGCCGACGCGGCCAAGCGGCGGATCGATGAACAACGCGTACGCCGAGATACGATCCGACACCTTGCGCGGGTCGTTGTCGAGCAGGTTGGCCGCAATGATCTCGTAGTCGTTGTACGACGTATGCGTGAACGCGCCGCGGCCGTTGCAGTCGCCCAGCGCCCAGATGCCGGGGACGTTCGTGCGCAGTTGGTCGTCCACTTCGATGTAGCCGTGCGCGTTGGTCGTCACCCCGGCTTTTTCCAACCCGAGCGTGTCGGTGTTCGGCACGCGTCCGACGGCGAGCAGAAGGTGCGAGCCCGCAGCTTCTCGGGCCCCGCTGGAGCAATCCAGTCCCACGACGATGTTGTTTCCATCGCGTCGCGCGGTCAGGCAGTTCGAATCGAGCTGGATATCGATCCCTTCGGCCTCTAGGATCTCCCTGACTGCCTGCGACACATCCTCGTCCTCGCGCGAAATGAGGCGCGGCCCTCTCTCCACGATCGTCACGCGAGACCCGAAGCGCCGATACATCTGGCCGAACTCGAGGCCAATGTAGCTGCCGCCGACCACGATCAAGTGCTCCGGCAGAAAGTCGACGTCCATCATGGTCGAATTTGTGAGATAGGGCACCTGATCGAGGCCCGGCATGGGGGGAATCAGCGCACGTCCGCCGACGTTGATGAAGATGCGTTCCGCTTCCAGCAATTCATCGCCAACTCGCACGGTCTTCGCGCTTTCGAAGCGCGCATGGCCCTGGTAGACCTTGCAGTGTTCCAGGCCGCGGACCCAGTTCTCCACATTGCTGCTCGAACGCCCGGAAATCTTGTCTTTGCGCGCCTTGACCTGCTTCATGTCGACCGTGACGGGGCCGCCGGTCATGACACCGTACTCGGCTGCTCGCCGCGCTAGCTGGGCCGCATAAGCGCTGGCCACCAGCGTCTTGGTGGGGATGCAGCCGGTGTTCACGCACGTGCCGCCGAAGCGCCCCCGTTCGATGATGGCGACTTTCATACCCGCGCCGGAGAGCCTCGCTGCGAGGGCCGGGCCCGCCTGCCCTGTGCCGATGACGATTGCGTCGAAACGTGGACTCATCGTGCTCTCCGATTGCTGTTGCGGAAGGTCGTCCCGAACGGGAATCATACCCCCGGTGCGCTCGCCGCGACGCCTACCGTTGAAACAAGTCAGCACCCGATTTTAAGCTGCCGGTCTGTCCAAAATAACGGCCCTCCTTGTTTTGCGATCCCTATAAACCGCTACCTCCCAAAAATGACAGCTACATTTTCACGTCGGCGGCGAGTGAAATAGCGACGAGTTTTCTGGTATTCCGATTTTGGAAAAAAGGATTTCAATCCATCCAATGTAGGCAAAGCCTTTTGGGGTAATCAAAAGAAACGAGGTTTTCCACTTTCTTCGTTACCGCCCGACCCGGAGAAACGAACATGAACGAGCTCGATGCCAACGATCGGGACCTTCCCGTCCGCCCGCTTAGCGAAGCGGAACTACGCCTGGTGCGCCATATCGACGAACACTGGAATCGCGCGCGGGCGTTGACGGAATTGCGCGACGGGCTGCAGACGGCCGTCGAGATCGAGCTGGCGACGGTGCCCCTTTATCTTTTCGCGTACTACTCGATCAATCGCACGCCGGAGGGCTTTCCCGCAACCGATCTATCCCGCTTCGCCGGTCAGGCGGGCGGCATCATGATGAGCGTCGCAGTCGAGGAAATGCTGCATTTGTCGTTGTCGTCCAACATGCTCTTCTCATTGGGCGTTCAGCCGCAACTTTATCTGCGCTCTCCCTCGCCTTATCCCACCGATCTGCCCGGTCATGCCCGGCTTGGTCCGGACCGGCGCCCGATGGCGCTTCCGCTGGCCAAGTTTTCCGCCGCTCAGTTATGGCAGTTTCTGGAAATCGAGTACCCAGCGTCGGCGGACGCTCCCCCCGAGATGAACAACTGGCAGACGATCGGCCAAATTTATTCTGTCCTTCGATGCATCATCAGTTCGCGTCATATCACCGACGACGATTTCAAGGCCGGCAAAGCGCCGAGCCAGATTCAGCCGTCCAACTACTCGCCCAGCAACGTCGATACCGTCTATCCCGCTGCCAAGTTCAATTTCGGCTGCCCGATACCCGCGCCCGTCGGCGGCTCGGCGGCCCATGCCGCGGCTTATTCGAGCCGAGGAGATAGCCATGCCGGCCGCAGCGCGCTGATGACGATCACATCGCGCAAGCACGCACTGCAAGCCATCCAGACGATCGACGCCGAAGGCGAGGGCTTCGGGCCCGAGAAGTTCGACGATGAGTCGCATCACGAACTGTCGCACTACTACAAATTCCTCTCGCTGCAGTCGCAACTCGAAGGCTACGATCCCGCCGACGAGCGGCTGCGCAAGATGCCGGCCCCGCCGTCGCCGGCGGCGCGCCAATTCGGCCCGGAAGAGCTGGCGAAAATCGTGTTCGACTTCCCCGACAATCCGGTTTCCGCCGCTTATCCGCCTGGGCGTCGCGAGCTCGCCGACATCGTGAGCGGCCTGTACCAGTACATGCTGATCATGACCGAAAGCATTTTCCTCATCGAACCGAGTCAGCAAAAGCTGTATTTCAACCAGACGCTGCACCGGTCGATGATCTGGATTCTGGACAAGGTCATTCAAGCGATGCGGCGAATTCCGTTGAGCGGCACGGATGGCTATCCGAGCACCCTCCAACTGGCGCCGACGTTCGAGAACGTCAACCTGGGGCCGCGCAAGCAGGCGTTCGCCACGCTGGTGGCCATGTGCAACGGAATGGACGCCAAATACGGCGAGCAATCCTGGTACAGCAGCGACGCAAAATATTTCGTCGACATGATCCCCTCGCTGCCGGACGTCAGCGGGCTATGGCAAGCGCACCCCGACCAGCCCGTATTGGGCACGCGCGGCTGCGATATCACCAAGTATCAGGGCATCCCCACGTTCCCGGCGACTCCGCCGGAGCCCGGCCAGCTCCTGCCGGGCGAATTGCGGCACGCATGCATGGGGTTGAACCAATGCAAAGGACAAGGTCGCACGCGCGACAATGCGTGTGCCGGCCAGGGCTATTGTTCGACCGCGCTCGAATTCAATTTTGCCGACCCGGACGCGCCGATCATCTCGGATCACACCTGTCGCGTGCAGAACGCTTGTGCCGGCCAAGGCGGCTGCGGCTTGTACGGCACGGGGCAAGAGCAAGACAACCCCGGCGCGAACAACTGTGCTTCGCTCGGCTGCTGCGCCACGCCGATCAACGCGGAACGGTTCAGCACCGACGGCAGCAATCGCGGCAAGAGCGTCTGGCTGCGCGCGCGCGAAGTGTTCGCCGAGCAAACCTGGCCGGAGCTGCGCAAAAAGAACGCGGCCTTGCCGCCGGAGCCACCCCAGCCGCCGCATCCGGAATTGTTCCAGTACGGGCCGACGATCGAGTGGATCCAAGAATACAGCGGCCACGGCATGACGGCTTGCGGCGCCAGCGGCATGAGCGGCGCCGGCAGTTGCAGTTAAGGGGCGCAACGACATGACCGATCTTCCTGCGCGCACCGCTGAACGTCGCCTCGGATTCGGCATCGGGCTGCGCAATCAGCATTTCGATCACATCCTGGCCACGCGTCCGCGGGTCGATTGGTTCGAAGCCATCTCGGAGAACTTCATGGATTCGGGCGGACGGCCGCGCGCTGTCCTGCGCCGAATCGCCGAGGACTATCCCATCGTACTGCACGGCGTTTCACTGTCGATCGGCGGTACCGATCCGCTCGATCGCGATTATCTACGCCGCTTGCGTCGGCTGGCCGACGAAGTGTCGGCTCGCTGGGTCAGCGACCATCTTTGCTGGACCGGCGTGCTCGGCGTCAACAGCCACGACCTCTTGCCGCTGCCGCTCAACGAAGCGACGCTGCGGCATACGATCGCCCGAGTCGAGCACGCGCAGGAACTGTTGGGGCGGCCGCTGGTGCTGGAAAATCCCAGCACGTACGTCCGCTTCCGCCAGTCGACGCTCGACGAACCGGCCTTCTTGTGGGAGCTGACCCGCGCGACGGGCTGCTCGCTGCTTTTGGACGTCAACAATGTCTATGTCAGTTGCTTCAATGCCGGTACCGATCCTTTGGACTATTTGAACCGCTTCCCCTTCGATCGAGTCGTGCAATTGCATCTGGCCGGCCATCAGCATTGCGGCACTCATATCGTCGACACCCACGATCGTCCGGTTTCCGACGCCGTGTGGCCGTTGTTCCGTTTAGCATGGCAGCGCAGCGAGCAAGCTGCAACGTTGCTCGAATGGGATGGAGACGTACCTGCCTTCGAACGCGTGCACGCCGAATTGATGCTGGCGCAGCGTATCGTCGATGGCGACGCGCCGGACGAGGAGACCGCTGCACGAGCGCCGAGGCAGGACGATGCCGAGGCGGTGTCCACGCCGCTTGCGTTCATGGTGCCCGAGATCTTGACCCACGGCGTCGACTGCTCGTCATGAATGTACGCGAGGATCGCTTGGACACGCTGCAACGCTGGATGCTCGATGCGCTGATTGCGCCCGGTAGTGTCGATGCGGGCGCCGTGGCATCGAACCTATTGCCCGGACCCAAGCTTTCCGCCGCTGCATGCCTGGCGATCTATCAGCGCAGCTATATTCTGCGATTGCGCAAATGCTTGGAGGAGCAGTTTCCCGCGAGTTGCCATGCGCTGGGGGCCAAGCTCTTCGCCGATTTCGCCGACGAATATCTTAGGGCCTGTCCATCCGACAGCTACACGCTATACGAGCTCGGTCGCCGCTTCCCGCAGTGGCTCGAAGACAATCGTCCGGATGGCGACGAGCCGCCTGAAAAACGCGAGTCGTGGATCGATTTCATGATCGACCTGGCTGCGTACGAGCGCGAACTGTACCGCTTGTTCGACGCGAGCGGCCACGAGGGCAAGTCCTGGCCGGATGCGTCGGCCGACGATGACGCGCTTGTCCTTCAGCCTTGCCTGGCTTTGGCCGAATATCGTTATCCCGTTGCTTGGTACTACCACGAAGTCCGCGCCGGCCGCTCGCCGAAGTTTCCCGCTGCGGTGCCTTCGTACGCAGTGATCCTGCGCCGCGACTTTCTTACTCACACCTACCCGGTGACTCGTCTGCACTATCGATTTCTATCGCTCGTGAACGAAAACGGCGATGTGAACGGGTCGCTCGAGACGATTGCCGCCGAAGCCGGCAAACGCGTCGACGAAGTACGGCAATCCTGGCGCAACGAGGTGCGTCAGCCGTGGCTTGCGGCCGGCTTCTTCGTCGAGAAGACGGGTATCTAGCCCCAAAAACTACGCGCTCACGACCGAATCTTCGATCGCCTGATCGGGACGGTCGGGAATGCATTTTCGTCGAAACGACGAAAGTGTTTGGGCAAGACGGGTATGTATCGGCATATCGGTGAAAGATAACATCAGCCCCGACATTGCCCATCACCGAACCCGTTTGAGAAGGAGCATCGCCATGACATCGCCAATCGTCAGTACGGCAACGATCAGCCTGGAGGCCGCGCAGGCACTGCTGGCGGAAGCGCGCCGCGCGTGCGCCGCGCGCGGGTTCGCCGCGACCATCGCGATTACCGATGCAGGCGGTCACCTGCGCGCGTTCGAGCGCGCAGATTCCGCCCCGTTCCTGACCGTCGACGTCGCCATCGACAAGGCATGGACCGCCGCTTCATTCGGCATGGCCACGCACCAATGGAATCAGTACATGGCCGAGCCCGCCGTTGCCCCGCTGGCGCACCATCCGCGGCTGACGCCCGTCGGCGGTGGCGTACCGATCTTTTACGAAGGGCGGCTGCTGGGCGGCATGGGTATCTCCGGCGGAACATC
>NZ_JBQCHR010000057.1:0-7875 GCF_051954495.1 Trinickia sp. | reverse complement strand
ATCAAGGAGCAAAAAATGACTGCTCGCTCGCGATTCGCGGCATACGTCGGCTTGCCCGATTCCACGCCCGCCAAAACGACACTGCGCCCGCAATCGGTACAGCGCCATGTCGTCCACACGCTCATCGCTTTTGCCGTGTCGGCGGCAGCCGCATCGACACCGGCTACCGCCGAAAGACTCACCATCCATGATCTCGGCACCTTGCCCGGCGGGCCCAATAGCTACGCTACGGCCATCAACAATCGCGGCGAAGTGGTCGGCTATTCGAACTATTCGATCACAGCAACCGCGGTCGTCCCATTCAGCCCACCTCATCGCCAATTTCACGCGTTCGTGCTCCGCAAAGGCGTGATGACCGATCTCGGCGCCCTTCCTGGCGGTACCGTCAGCCAAGCGTCGTCGATCAACGAACGCGGCCAAATCGTCGGCTTTTCGACTCTGCGCGGGCTAGCGGGCCCCCGCCATGCTTTCATTTACGACAAAGGGGTAATGACGGACCTCGGCACGCTTGCCGGAGGCCTCGGCAGCCAAGCGCTCGGGATCAATAATCGCAGCCAGGTCGTGGGCGTCGCCGATCCCGCCACCGGCTCGCCCCATGCCTTTTTACTGGACAACGGTGTAATGCGCGATCTTGGCACGCTTCCTGGCGGTGACACGAGCGAAGCCACGGCAATCGACAACCGGGGACGCGTCGTCGGCTACTCGAGCGTCGTGATCGGAGCACCGTACACCACGCACGCGTTTTCTTATGACAACGGCGTGATGACCGACCTCGGGACGCTTCCCGGCGGGACATTCAGCCAAGCCCTGGCGACGAACAACAAGGGCGAGATTGTCGGCTACGCCGACAACGCCGGCGGGGCCGAGCACGCGTTTTTGTATCGCCAAGGGCAGATGGTCGATCTTGGCACACTCCCAGGTGGCACCTACAGCGTCGCCATGGGCATCAACGAAAGAGGCGATGTGGTCGGGGTGGCGGACAACGCCGGGCCAGCCAACCATGCTTTCTTGTATTCAGACGGCGTGATGACGGACCTCGGCACGCTGCCTGGCGGCGTCTTCAGCGAAGCGCTGGGGATCAACGAGAAGGGAGACGTGGTAGGAGACGCGCTCACCTCCAGCGGGAATGTTCACGCGGTACTCTGGAGCAAGTAGAGAGACGAAACGCGGCATCTCTTTGCGCAGTCCGGCGAGGCCTATGCCGAACAAACTGATGGCAGCCGCCACAGCAAGTTCGAAGAAATTGGATGCACGTACCTCCGACCCACATCATGCTTAATCTGCTGGAAGCGTAGTCGACGCTGAAGACGATGTTAGCCAATTGGCGTCACCGCATTCGAGGGTTAAGAAATACAGGACGATCATTGGAACCCTCGCATCGGGATGCCCTGCCTGCGGGAATTGGGCAGGGCATCGCGCTCGCGCTGGAGATGCTGTGACCTTCAGATAGGCCCTGGCAGAGAGGTTCTTCTTCGCTCCCGCGCTTACGAATCTGATTTCCCGGGTCCGGGCAATGTTCGGACGCCCCGGGCACCAGCCGCCCGGAGAAATTGCGCGATTTCCCGCGCCGTATCGCGGGCGCCGCGCATCACGCCAATCAGGGTTGCCGACGCGGTGCCGCACCACTCGCCGTAGCCCACGAACCACAATCGAGCCTCGTCCCTAGCTCGCGTCCCGTCGGTTCTCGGCACGCCATCAACATTTCCGATTTGCAGCGGGGCAAGATGGTCGAGCGCGGGACGAAATCCCGTGCACCAGATCACAGCATCCACGCGGGAATGGACGCCGTCGCTCCATACGACGCCGTCTGCATCGAAGCGACTAAACGGGCGCCGTGCTTTCAAAACACCGCTCTTACGCGCCTCCCGTACGGGCGGCACCATCACGATGTCACCCAAGCCGCCTACCGGAACAGCCGGCGTTAGCCCATCACGCAGCGCCTTCCATCTGGCCGTCGCGCGTTCGAACAGCACTTGACCATCGATGTCGTCCGGCAGAAACACGGGTTCGTGCATCGTCACCCATGTTGCGTTGCACTCCTTCGATATCTCCGCCAGGATCTGTGCGCCCGAGTTGCCGCCGCCGACCACGAGCGCGCGCTTTCCGCGGAACTCGTCTGGGCTTCGATACTGCGCCGAGTGGCTCTGACGACCGCGAAAAAGCTCAAGTCCGGGATATGCCGGGATGTAGGGCGCGCTCCAAGTTCCGGTTGCGCTAACCACTGCCTGGGCTAACCATTCTCCGCGATCGGTCGTGATGAGCAGCCCGTCCGCGAGCCGCGAGACCGATCGGACACGTACCGGCCGGCGCACGGGAAATTGGTAGCGTTCCTCGTACTTCGTCAGATATTCGATGACTTCATTGCGCGATGGGTACCCGTCCTGCGATGCAGGCATGAGCCAGCCAGGCAGTGAACTCCATTGTGCCGGCGAGAACAGATGCAGTGAGTCCCATGCGTGCCGCCATGCGCCTCCGGGCGCGCTTTGATCATCCAAGACCACATAGTCGATCGCCGCGCGGCGCAGGAAGTATGAGGTAGCGAGCCCAGCCTGCCCGCCGCCGATCACGACAACGTCAATCTGAGCAGCCATAAGCGACGGTCCCGTCTGCTAACGTGAATCCCCTTTACGGCCTCGGGCACCGGGCACCGACAACGGGTGCGAGCGATCAGAGTTCGAGCATGTCATCCGGACTGTTCAAACCTTATCCGGTGAACTGCCGGTGTCCAAGGATCTCCCTAAACAAGGATGTGTCTGCGGGCAGAGATGCGTGAATTCCGGCAGACTGCGTATCGCCGAGGGAACACTGCTGCGCTCGATGCCCGTGAATCCACGCCGCGCAAAGAATCCGTGCGCCGTTTCGTCATTGGGAATAAGGTACAGCGCGCGGATAGATCGCGCTTGCGCTAGCGCAAGCGCGGCGTCGACTAGACGAGAACCGAGCCCCGATCCACGCAGCCCCGGCTGGACGGCGACCGAACGCAGCAGAGCCGTATCGCCGACGTGCTGGAGCCCGGCAACCCCGACGATCTCATCGTCCCCTATCGCCACGAGAAAGCCATCCAGACTTTCGGCAGTCAAGTCGCTAAAAGGCAGCCCGCACGCCGCCAACAACGCTTGGACACCTTCGAAATCTGCGACGGTGGCCGGGCGAATGGCGCAGTCAGCCCTGTTCATACCAATCCTTCGATGTGTTGACGATCTTAACGACCAGCAGCATCACCGGCACTTCGATCAAGACGCCCACTACCGTAGCCAACGCGGCCCCGGACTCGAAGCCGAACAAACTGATGGCAGCCGCCACAGCAAGTTCGAAGAAATTGGACGCGCCGATCAATGCCGACGGGCAAGCCACGTTGTGCTTTTCGCCGACAGTGCGATTGAGCCAGTAGGCCAGCGCGGAATTGCAGAGCACCTGAATCAGAATGGGTACCGCAAGCAACGCGATGACCAACGGCTGCCTGAGAATGGCATCGCCCTGAAAGGCGAACAACAACACCAAAGTACCCAACAGTGCCGAGATCGACCACGGACCGATCTTCGTCATTGCAGCATCGAAGGCCGCCTGCCCCTGCGATAACAGCATTCGTCGCCAAAGCTGAGCGATCGCCACCGGAATCGCGATATACAGCACGACCGATGTCACGAGTGTCGCCCAAGGCACCGTAATCGCAGACACACCCAGCAACATGCCCACCAGCGGCGCAAACGCGAACACCATGATCGTATCGTTCAGCGCTACCTGCGACAGCGTGAACAACGGGTCGCCATTGGACAGCTTGCTCCAGACGAACACCATCGCGGTACAGGGCGCGGCGGCCAGCAAAATGAGGCCGGCGACATAACTGTCGAGCTGATTGGCAGGCAGCAAAGGGGCAAACACATGGCGGACGAACAGCCATCCGAGAAACGTCATCGAAAACGGCTTCACCAGCCAGTTGACGAACAACGTTACGCCGATGCCGCGCACGTGCTCCTTGATTTCATGCAGCGCGCCGAAATCCACCTTCACGAGCATCGGGATAATCATCACCCAAATCAGTAGCCCGACCGGTAGATTGACCTGCGCTACCTCGATTTTGCCGATGGCGCGGACCGCGCTCGGCGCAGCTTGGCCAGCCGCGATGCCTGCAGCGATACAGATTAGCACCCACACCGATAGGTAACGCTCGAAGAAGCTCATCGGCACTTTAGCGGCTCGCTTGCCGCTCGTTTCGCATTGGACGGACATCGCTCGCCTCACAACCCTAGCGCTTCACGAACCGCCGGCACTAAGCGGGCGCGGATGTCGTCTCGGACGGCAATGAAACTATCGAGCGATTCGCCGTGTGGGTCATGAAAGCCGACATGAATCCGTTTGACCGGACGAGGAAAGATGGGACAGCTATCCTTTGCGTTGTCGCACACGCTCACGACCAGGTCGATGGGTTCATCCATCACCGCTTCTACGGTTTTGGGAAAGAGGTTCTCGGTCTGCAGACCAATCAATTTCAGCGCCTCGATCGCACCATCGGCCACATGCGGCTGGGGCGACGTCCCCGCCGAAATCGCTCTGACCTGGCCGGCCAGTTCGTGGTTGAGGATGGCCTGGCCCATCTGGGAACGGCATGAGTTGCCGGTGCAGAGCACGAGGACGGTTTTAGTCATCGCGTGATCGAGCACTTCAATAGATCCTCCACCGCCAAACGCGGATGCAGACATTTCACGACTGTTCCTCCGGAAGTTTCTTGCGGGCCCGGCCGCGCACCGGGGTACATGGATTGCCGCCACAGCAATTCTCGGTCAGGAACCCCAGCAGCGCGTTCATCTCCGAGTAATTCGCTGAATAGATCATGAAGCGGCCCTGGTGCAGGACCGTCACAAGCTCGGCGTGTGCGAGCTCTTTCATGTGGAAAGACAGAGAGGACGGGGCAATCCCAAGCTGCTCGGCAATTTGGCCGGCGGGCATCCCACCGGGACCGGCCTGAACAAGCAGACGGTAGACAGCGAGCCTCGATTCTTGCGCCAACGCGCTCAAGGCGCGAACCACCTGTTTCGTTTCCATACTTCGATAATATTCGAAATATGGAATAAATCAAGCGTTCTCGGCGGGCGTCGTTCCGTCTGTTCGCGTCATGGGCGCTAACCGGGAGACCAGTGGGATATTATCGAGGTCACAGTGCGTGGTCGTTGGCATCGTCAGACTACGGCTGCGTTCGATACTGGAAACGTTCATGGCACGCACAGCTACACTTCTGCTCGCCGCCTCGCTTGCCGCGGGCCTCTTTGCTTCACCCGTCGCTGCCGAAAGCGGAGCCCGCCAAAAGGAAGTTGCGCAACGAGGGGCCGATGTCATGCCGTTCTCCCTGGCGGCGACAACTCACGTCTTCACCAAGACTGCTGACGGCGGCATCCAGCAAGTCGTGACGAAGCGAAACGACCCCAAACAAGCTGCATTGATTCGCGAGCATTTGGCGATGATCGCTCAGCAATTCGCTTCCGGCGACTTCGAAGGCCCGGAGCATATCCACGGGAAGACCATGCCGGGTCTCGATGCACTGCGCGCGGCCAAGCCGGGGGAGCTGTCGATCGCTTACCGCGATCTGCCCAATGGGGGCGAAATTGCCTATCGGACGGATCAGCCTGGGTTGGTCAACGCGCTGCATCAGTGGTTCGACGCGCAATTGTCCGACCATGGTCACGACGCGATGGCTGGGCATGGCGCGAATGGGATGCACCATGGCGCCGGCGGCATGAAAGCGTCCGAATAACGCGTCAGCGCATACGACAACGCGCCAAGGCGCATGCCGCCAGCGCTTGGATGGGCCGATTCTGGCGGAATAACTAGTCGATGATTTCGGCGCCCTCGGCCCTCGAACGGGCGACACCGTCCTTCATTTGCTGTAGCCGTTCGGGTGGATGCCCTTGCCAGCCCGTCACTTCGGCAATGACTCGAAGCGGATCACGGGAGCGGTAGGACAAAGTCGGATTACCCGGAAACTTCTTGTCCGTTAGGTTGGGATCGTCCTCGATCGGCCCAGTCGGCTCGACGGCATAAATTCGCTCTTTCCCACTGCCGGCGGCGAGTTCAGCGCCCCAGATCGCGGTATCCAACGTACCGGAGAAATATACCCAGGATAGCGGCTCAGCTTCGGTGAAGTTGGACGGATGGCCGACGACAATCAGGCTTCCTGGTTTCAGATCCGCACGCGTTCCGTGAAAGAACGATCGTGAAAACACGCTCGCAGACGCTGACATAGGCTCGCGACTCCTTTAGATGTGAGGGGGCGCCGGCAGCGCACCAGGACACCGGCTTGCCGCAGGCTCCCTCGAGACAGCAAATGATAGAGGTAGATGCGGCAACCGCCAAACACGCAACAGTCGCGGCTCTCCCGCCACCCGCCCCTTGCGCGAATCGTCACGCGATCAAGACTGAGATGTTCGAGTGGGTTTTTACGACATTTTTGCGGGGCGACGCCATAGTTTTTCGACATCTTGATGCGCGCCATGATGAGATGATGGTGCGAGCAATGACGCGTCGAGGTGGGCAATTGCTAAAGTTGATGATTCCGATACCGTGCCGCGGGGGCGCCCCGGAAGCCGCACGATATGCCGCGTCTCTATTCGCAGATCGATGCGTGTCCGCGGTGGAATTGATCGAAGTGCTGGAGCAGGCGGATCAAGGGCGTGCCGCCGCGTTCCATTCGCGCAGCGAGCTGCGCCGCCGTGAGAAGCGATCGATGCTCGAAGCGCTGATCCGCACGCGGGCCATTCTCGACGATGCCGGGTGCCCTATACGTTCAAGCGCGTATTCGGGCCGCGAGAGCGCATGATCGCCGAACACGCGACGAACGATCAGGCGGACATCGTGGTGCTCGACGGCGCGAGCCTCGGTTTCTTTCGTCGGTGGAGCACGTTCGCCAGGCTATGGCGACGCTCTTCCAAGCCCGTGGCAATGATTCGTTGATATTGCCATCCGCCATCCACATAAGCGACTGATGAACAATGTCCGTGCTTTGCAGGCTTCAGAGCCCACAAGTAATCGCGATGGAACGATAGCGCTGGCGCTCGCCGCGCTCGGCATTGTATTTGGCGATCTGGGCACCAGCCCTCTCTACGCCTTACAAGCCTCCTTTGGCGGCACGCTTGGGGTATACGAGGCAATGGCGACCACGTTCTACCTTGGGCGCGAATCGCTCACGGTACAGACGAAGACGCGGCCGGGACGGCGCATACTGCTGACCTTGTTTGCGCTGCTGCGAAAAAACGAGCTGGCCGCAACAGCACACTTGGCCTTGCCGCCCAACCGCGTCGTCGAGTTGGGTGCGCGACTCGATTTGGTTTAATAAAAGCGCATTCACAGCGGCTCGGCGGCGCAGAAAAAGCGAACGGTCCGCACCGACGGCCGGCCGCCGCGACGGTTTCACGCGAACTCATGCACTGCCTGATGTGGCCTGCGACCGCTTCGCCGTCTTTCGCGTTCAAGCGAAGCATGCACGAATGGTCGGCCCGCGATCGCTGCTGATCGGTTCGAGGTCGAGCGTCAGGCTTACGTCGCGACGACCGGGCGCGTCGCTGTAGGTGATGAGCTTGGCACCGAAATCCAGTACGCCGTCTGTCCTGCGAGCGAGTCGCGCTTCGCCGATCGTGTGCACTCGGCCGCAGCATAGGCCGGCTCCTGCGCGTCGCCATCGAACTCGCACGCTATGCCCAACTTGCCCGCCAAATAAGGCCGAGCGAGATTTCCTGAGAACCCGCGAGAACGCCTGAGAAGCTTGACTGGCGGAGAGAGGGGGATTCGAACCCCCGATAGGCTGTTAACCTATACACGCTTTCCAGGCGTGCGACTTAAACCGCTCATCCATCTCTCCGAGAGCCGCAGATTATAGCAGAGTCT
>NZ_JBQCHR010000056.1:0-9035 GCF_051954495.1 Trinickia sp. | reverse complement strand
ATCGTGAAGGGCGCCGGCGGGAAAGTGGCCGTGACGATGTACTACAACCAAGACCCGTCGGGCAACAACTGCTGGGAGTTGCCGATGGATAACTGGCGTACCTGGCCGACGCAGTTCTTGTCGTCGACGGTGCGCAACGGCACCGACTATGCGTTGTTCAGCTACTACCCATATCAGGACTGCCCCGGGCTCGCCCCGTCGTGGAAGAACGATTTCTCGGCGCTCGAAAGCCTATTCCCGAACGCGAAGGTCGGCTTCGGCGAAATCGGCACATCCGATACCGCGGCGCCCTGGTCGGTTCAATCGAACATGATCTCGACGTACTACCCGATGGTCGGCACCCTCAACGATCCGAAGTTTATCGGTGGCTTCTTCTGGTGGTATTACTCGGAAGAAATGCTCCCCTACTCGACGAGCAAGTACTTCCAACTGCTTCGCAACACCATCATCAACTTGAAAGCGCCGTCCTGAGTGACGGCATCATCGAGGGGCTGCCCCGTGCCGTCGAGCGGCGCGGGGCGCCAACGCCCGGGTGAGTTCGTTCGACACGTAGTGCGGCCCGTCGAACAAGTACGCCGAATATCCGCGATACGCCGCGAGTTGCGCCCGCAGCTCGTCGGCGGTAGCGGAGCGAAATCCGCCTTGCTCACTCGGGCGAAACGCTTCAGCGATCACGCGTACGCGGCCCGCGCCTAGCTTCGCGGAAAGCGCATCCAAATACTCGCGCGTGACCGACGGCACACGCGCATAGACTCCGCAGCCGTCCTGAAAGAACACGCCGACGTCCGCCGGCAGCCATGAGGCCAGCCAATCGGCAAGCGCCTTCCCGCCGACGTTCGACCGGTCATACACCGATATCCACAAGGGCCGCGGCAATGCGCTTATCAGCGATGCCAGCTTCGGCGCATCGGCCCATGAGGGGTCGATCTCGACCGGGAAGTAGTAGCCCGTGACGTGCAACGGCAGCCCGGACGCCGCGCGCGCCACGTGCGCCGACATCCGCGCGAGTTTGTCCACATTGGCGCGAGCCCGGTTTTCGTCTGCATAGCCTGCTAGGCCGAGGATGACGTCCTTGGCCCAAGGCTCCCTTCCTATCCGAGCCCAATCGGGCAGGTTCGCCGCTGTCTGCAATCCGGTGCCGAGCACGAACGCCGTGTCGTCCACCGCGATCCACTGAATCAGCAACTGATGAACGCCGAGCAGTTGCCAATCGCCGACGGGATTCGCCGTGGCATTGTCGAGCTGCCACACGATGCCCTGAGCGCGGCTGTCCTTGGGCATGTCGGCGCACGCGGCCGTCAGAGCGGCAGCCGCATACGCGACGCCGAGCAGCGCCAGACGCACGCCGGCGCGAGCGAGGCGCGGGCCTCGCCCTTCTTCCGCGCACCGGGGCTGCCCCCATCGAAGCATGATCGTCTCCCGCCGAGGACTAGTACCAGAGGGTCGCTTGCACCGCGAGGCCGCGCGCGCGCGCCGCCGAGGTGAGCGGGATCCGGTATTGCACGGTGATGTCGGCCCAACTCGCCGGCGCGCTGTAGCGGTTCTCGCGGAACCAAAAGCGAAACTGCACGCCGGGCCCCACGCCAAGCGCCGTTTGATTGCGCTCCTTGTTGTCGTGATCGAAGATCAGCGCCACGTGCGGGTAAACCGTGAGGTGATCGCTGATCGATGTGATCGCCCACGTGTGTCCGTATCGTAACTGGGAATACAAAATGTAACGACCTTGATGGAAGAAATAATCGGCTTCCGCGTACACTTGCCACGCTCGCCAGCTCGGTTCAGTGACGCGTAAATCGCTGCCCGCTTCCGACGAGTAGCCCAACCGAGCAAGCCAATCGTTTTGCGATAGGCTACCCAAACGCACGAGACGTTCGGCGCTCAGCACGAGGTTCTGATCGACGAGCGGTTTATAGCGTGCGCCTACCGAGCCTTGCAACGTCGGCAAGCCCGTGACGTTCCCCGAGCCGTCATAGGCCGTACCGTAGCCGCGCACGAAAAACTGCAAGATGCGGCCGTTTCGATAGCCGATCTTCGGCGGCTGCCAATACGCTTCGATGCCCGGCTGCAAGACGCTGACGGTGCCTTGATAGGAGAACGCCGACACCTGATAAGGCAAGCTGACCACGACGCCCCAGGTGCGCTCCAACTGCTCCACTTCGCGGCGATACCCGAAGCGGCGCTGATCGTCGAATGCATGTTCGTGGTCGTCGGCGTCGAGACTTGCCTCGAACAGCTTGACGGCTTCGTCGTTATCGCCGATACGCTTAGCCGCGTAGCCCGCGTCGGCATACGTGCCCGCTTTCCCGCCGCCCAATGCGAAGCCTTGCTGAAATTGCGACAACGCTTCGTTGTCCTTATTTTCGCGCAGCAGGTCGTATGCCTTTTGCAACGTCTTTTGCGCTTGTTCGCTACGGGGGTCGGGCTCGCTTTGCTGGGCGTATCCGATCAACGAGGCCGCGCTTTGCTTGTCGTCGTCGGTTACCGCGTGCGCCTGAGCGATTTGCGCCGCGGCGAGTGCGCCTTTTCGATCGCCGTTGCGCAAACGCAGTTGCGCGACGCGAAGCTGAACGGATACGTCAGGGTCGCTTTCGATCGGCGCCAACGCCTGGGCCGCCTGATCCGGTTCGTGCGCCATGAGCGCGCTATCGGCCCATGCGAGGCGAAGATTGCGTTGCTGCGCATCGTCCCAAGCGCCCTTCGCGATCGCTGCCGAAAAGTCGTTCACGGCCATGTCGTAGCGTTGCTGCTTTTGCTGCAGAAAGCCGTGTTGCGCGAGCACGCCACCGTCGTCCGGGTAGCGCTGCAGCAGCATGTCGGCCTGGGTATTGGCCTGCTCGATCTTTCCTTCGCGAAGGTAGACGTCGAGCATCAGCAAGCCCAACTGCAGGCTAGAAGGCTGCACGCGCAACGCTTTCGATGCGTAGTCCTCGGCAAGCGGCAAATCTCCCGCGGCGATTGCTTTATAAGCCGCATCGGCAAGACGATAGGCGCGTGGCGTGAGCGGCTGCGCCCAAGACGCGTTCGTATGCAGCGCGAGCGCGGCGACGGCCGCGATGCCCCCCGTGCGAACCAGCGCGCGCAGGCGCCTCGCTCGCTTGGTTGATCCGCGTTTCATTGTTATTCCCCCGGTTTTACCGCCTGCGCGACCCGGAGCGCGTACGCCCCTCCGGCGCCTCGTTCGCCCTCGGAAAAGCGCGCGTGGCGCGCGAGCTCGGCGGCGATCTCGGCGTCGCTGGCCACGAAATAGGCCACGTTGCAGCCCGCGGCGCGTTTGACGGTCTGGCGCTCGTCTTCCGTGAGCGGGCTGCCGACGGCGACGTTCAGCGTGCCGTCATCCGCAGTCGAAAACGGCACGGCGCGATAGGCGAGTTGCAACTCGGTCGCCAGCGCGGCCTTGAACCGTCCAGAGACGATGTTCGAAAGGCTCACGCGCGGCAACTCCGCTTGCTCGGCAAGCGCGTCGGCGAGCGATTCGGTGCCGAGCGCATCGCTCTCGAGCAAGAGTTCGCCGAGCCGCTTGCCGCACTCGGCCTGCCGCGCGAGGCACGCTTCGATTTGCTCGGCCGTCACGATGCCCCATTCGACGAGGATTTCGCCCAGCTTGCGCCGCTCCTTGCCGAGCTGATCGTTCGACAGGTACGTATGGCTCGTCTTGTCCCAGGCGATCGCCTTGCCCGTGATCAGGTGATTGATGAAGATGCGCCAGGCCCGGCAGACGGCCAGGAAGTTGATGAGATTGTTGACGAACAGCCGTGGCAGCGACAGCGCGCCCTGCAGCGCACCGTTCAGCTTCGCGACGAAATAGACACGCTCGCTTAAGCGCAGCGCGAGCAGGATGCTGTTGATCGCCAAAAGCGGCGCGAGCGTGCCGCTCACGAGACCTTCGTTCGCGCTGCCCAGCGGCGCGGCGCCCACGGCCCGCAAGAGCGCGATCGACAGATAGTTGATCAGCACCGCATACGCGAGGATCGAGACGATCGACGTGACCATGCCCTTGCGGTCGCGGAAGAACATATAGCGGTCGCGCCAGTTCCCCTTCCATCCGAGCTGCTGCCAACCTTGAAACGAGATCCCCAGAATCCACCGCGTCCGCTGACGATATGCAGTGCGCAAGGTACTTGGGAAATACTCGCGCGTCGCGAGTAGGTTGCGCGCGGACGCCATGCGCTGACGGTGGCGTCGCATCTGCTCGCGCACGACGTCGGCGATCGGAAACCTCGCGAACGTCTCTTTCATGCCGAGCTCACGCAGCCGGAAGCTGAAGTCGTAATCTTCGGTCAGCGTCGTGGTATTGAAAGGTTTGCCGTCGCGTTCTACGGAAGCGGCCTCGATCGCACGGCGGCTGTAGCACGACGCGACACCCGCGCCCGGAACGATGCCCGTGAGCAATTGCCTGGATGGAATGTCCTTCTGGTGCGTCTCGCTGAAGTCATCCATATACGTGCCCGCCACGAACTCGTTCCACTTGCGCGGCAGCGATAGGACGGGCAACTGCACCAAGTCGTTGTCGGCGATCGCGTAGTTGAAATACTTCAGCTCGATCGGGTGAATCACATCCTCGCAGTCGTGCATGATCACGCCGGCGAATTGGATGTGATGCGTCGTCTCATAGCGGCGAATGGCCGCGATGATCCAATTCAGGCAATCGGCCTTGCAGGTAGGGCCGTCGTTGAGCACCGTCGCACGGACGACGCGGCCCGGGTGGCGCCGCACCATCCGCTCTACTTCGGCCGTGGTTTCGGCATCGTTGTGATAAGTGCCGGCAAAGATGATGTAGCGCTTGTACTCCATCGTCGCGAGCGTGTTGTCGATCATCTTCGCGATGACGTCGTATTCCTTCCACGCCGGCACCATGATCGCCAAGTATTGCTCGTCGAGCTCCCGCAGCATCTGAGCGTCGACGCTCACACTCGATTCGCGACGCAACAGCCGCTTGACTTCGAAGACCCAATAAAACGCATCGAGAAAAAGATCGTCGATCGTGCTGATGAAAATGATGATCGCCGTCGTCATTGCAACGGCATTCAATCCATCCAGATACCAACCCCATGCCGATATTGCGTGCATTTTCACCAACCGCTCTTAATAGTCGCGCACTTATCGTATGGCGAATGATTCGCCACGACTGTACGTCGACACACACTGCACAGGCCGCCGATTTAAAAAGAACCGCGACCGATCGAACAGGCGTGAGCCATCGCGGCGCCTATGCGCCGATCGGCCGGTCCTCAGCCAAAAGACTCGAATGCAATGTTCTCAATCCGGAAAATCGACGGGCGGCTGCGCGTGCATCACGCGCCGCCCCCCGTGCTTACCGTCATGCCGATCTCAGCGCCTGCAGGCCCGAGGAAATGGCGTTGTGCAGAAGCATCGGCTGCGGCGCAACGCTTGCCATCGGCGAGACCGTGGCCGGGATCGACATCAACGCATCGACGATTCGATCGCTCGCGTGCCCGTCGCCATATGGATTGTTGGCGTGCGCCATCGCCACGTATTGCGCGCGATCGTCGAGCAGGCCACTGACCTCCGCCACGATTCGTTCCGTGTTCGTGCCGACTAGCCGCGCCGTGCCCGCGCGGACCGCCTCGGGACGCTCCGTCGTCTCCCTTGTGACAAGGACGGGTTTGCCTAGCGCGGGCGCTTCCTCCTGGATGCCGCCCGAATCCGTGACGATCAGATGCGCCTTCGACATCAAATACACAAATGGCAAATAATCTTGCGGATCGATCAAATGCACATTCGGCACATCGCTTAGCACCGCATTGACGGGAGCGCGAACGTTCGGATTCAAATGAACCGGATAAACGAGTTGCACGTCGTCGTACTTTCGCGCGATATGTCGCAGCGCCTCGCAGAAATGCCTGAAAGGATCGCCGAAGCTCTCGCGCCGATGACCGGTGACGAGAATCAAGCGGCGAGACGGATCGAGGAACGGATAGCGCGCCGAGATCGAATGCGCCAATGCTTCGTCGTGGTCGAGCTTGCGCTTGACTTGCAGCAGTGCGTCGATCACCGTATTGCCGGTCAGCACGACCTGCGAAGCCGGCGCGCCCTCACTGAACAGATTATGTTTTGCCTGCTCGGTCGGGGCGAACAGCCAGGATGAGACGGCGTCGGTGACGCGACGGTTCAACTCCTCCGGCCAAGGCGACCAAACATTGCCCGTGCGCAGCCCTGCTTCGACGTGACCCACCGGTATATACCGGTAAAATGCGGCAAGACTTGCTGCAAGCGTCGTCGTCGTATCGCCGTGAACCAGCACGGCGTCGGGTTGCCATTCGTCATAAACCTTTCCGATGGATTGGAGAATGCCCGATGTCAAATCACCAAGCGTTTGCCCCTCTCGCATGAGATCGAGATCGAAGTCAGGTGTGATCCCGAACAATTCCAGCACTTGATCCAGCATTTGGCGGTGCTGCGCCGTCACACAAACCTTCGCGTCGATCCCGTCTTCCTCGGCGAGTGCTTTGACGAGTGGCGCCATCTTGATCGCCTCGGGGCGAGTCCCGAATACCGTTAAGACCTTCTTCATTTCTTCCCCGCTCATTGGGCCGATGCCCTACACGTGACAAACGTGTCGGCGCGACGGCGCGCGCCCGCACGTTCCCCTGCAACACGTCTCGCTTTCAACTTGCAAGGTCACAGTAAGGGATCGGCAAGTGCGATGTCTGTGGGCCTGCGCTCACTGCGTCTTGCACACGCGCGGGCCCTCGCTCGTGAGATTCGCGCGGCAGACGCGAATCTCACGTCGGCAACTACCGATGTCCTCCTCTTACTTTGCGGTCGTTCCATCGACCCACTTGTAGCCGAGCTTCGTGATGCCCGAGACGAGACTCTTGAAGTCCGACATGGCCGGCACTTTCAATGCCGGTTCGAGCCAATACGGGTGGAAGAAAAACGAAGCGAATCCGTCGCGCACGACGAGCGCGTACTGCGCATTCGTCAGCACTTGCTGCCATGAGTAGGGTACGCACGAGAACGGATCGATATTGCAGATGTTGTATTGGATGCTGCCGAGGTTTTCCGGCACGATCCGTTCACCGTAGTAGTCCTTATTGATGATGTACGGGAAGAACTGACCGGCGGAGAAGTCCTGATTGGCCGCACCCGTGCCGATCTGGGGATTCGTCGACGTGTAGTAGACGGCCCGCTGGAACGACGTGGTGAACTCCGAGGCGGCGGCTTGCGACGCGAGCGGCGACATTTGATACTGCGGCGCGCCCCACCCCTTCACTTTGTACCCGTTGTTCGTGAACTCGGCCAAGCCGTCGGCCATCCTGCCCTGCGCCCATTGTGTGGAGTCTTCATCGACCGGGCGGTTCTGCACCATGTACCAGAACTCGTAGTCGTTGCCCGAGACCGCGTTCTGCACGTTTGGCGTCGAATCGTACTGATGCGTATAGCCGTGCATGACGATCGATCCGCCGCGTGGGAGGGCGTAGTTGAGCGCCGACTTCAGGCCCGTCGCCTGCGCGAGGTGGATCGTCTCGGGTACGCCGCCGTTGTAATACCCGTTAGGATCGGTGTAGAACGGAATGGTCGCCATCGTGATCGGGATCTTCAAGCTATATAGATAGTCGGAGAGCTGCTTCATGGAAGCTGTCGTCGTGTAGGCGTCGAGATCTTCGAGCCGCACGAGCGCCCGATGGTTGACGGGTGCACCGGTGTTGAGGATGTCGTGCAGCATGTCGCATATCACGAGGTATCGGTCGGTGGGGCCGATATAAGTGAACGGCATGTCGGCGAAATACCAAAGATTGCCCGAACGGATCACATACGGCGCCGTCGCCTTCGTTTGGCTATTGGTGATCGTGACCAACGACTGCGCCTTGGTCGCATCGGCCACTTGCGTGAGACCGATGTCGGGATCGGCATTGACGGTTCCCGTCGAGGCGTCGTACGCGTAGTACTTCACCATCGACATGTTCTTGTACGTCACGGTGTCGTAGAAACCCGGATTCGGATTGCTAGACGAAGGCTGCGCATTCAGCCCCGCCAATCCGAGGAAATTGATGCCGTACGTTTGCGTGAACGTGTACGCGGTATTCCAAGCCACCTGCCACAGGTTGTACTTGAACCACACCACGGTCTTTGTCGCAGTCATGACGTCGCTCATGAAGGCGGCCGGCAACGGGTTGTTGTAATAGTCCCCTATATAGAATGTGGCGGTGTTGCTGTTGATCTGCCCCGCCGTGTAGTTCTGCACAGGCTCGAGCGTGACCGTCGCATTGAAGTGGCCGAGCAGATTGCGCAGCATGATGGCGTAAATCATCCCAAGCTTCGAATACGGATCGTTTGCCGGGTTGTCGTACAGAATCAGCGTGCTGGCGGTGGTGGCCTGCGCGTGCGCCGTGCGCGGCGCCAGGAACTGAGTGAAGCCGACCAGCAATGCCAGAACGAGAATGAACTTCTTCATGTCAGGTCTCCCTAGTCGCGTTCGACTGTGCCGCCGACACGCTTGACAGTGTTCAGTTGGAACTTGGGACGGCCTGTTTCCTTATAAGCGTCGTGCCAATCTTTTTTGGACATGCCGGGTTGTAGCTGAACGTGCTCCGAGCCCGCCGGCAAAGGCGGAACCTTGAAACTCTTCGTTGGATTAGGGCCTTTCGCGGCATTATTCGACACGCCTTGCGCACTCGCTTCGAATGAAGCGAGGCTGCTCGAAAGCGCGATCGTCAATAACGCGGTTGTCGCCAATGGAGTGAATCGACGACGGGGAGAAGCGTGTCGGACGGGCATAACGGACTCCTTGTTCACTAGGCTGCGGTCTCTGCCGGAACGGCGTTTTTATGACGTGCAGCAGTCCGTCGAGAAGCTCCGAAGGGAACGTCTCGAAAGGTGGTCTCAGGTTTGATCAGCACGGGGCGAATAGGCCGAAGGGGGTTCGGTCGCTATTCGCTACCCTGCGCTATCAGAATGCACGCTTAAGCGCGGCGGTGCGCGATCAATTCGAATGGATATGTAGGACGGCGCACACTGATTGAGGCCGGTCGGTGATAGCGCAGTTGATATTTTGATAATTTGTTATTGAGAAT
>NZ_JBQCHR010000055.1:0-31387 GCF_051954495.1 Trinickia sp. | reverse complement strand
GCGAGAAACTTGAATACTTCAGCGGCTTCTTCCTCGCCGATCGACATCAGCAGAAGCGCGCTCTTCGTGACCCCTTCAGCGCTCATCGGACACCCAATTCTTGACAACCGTCGCTACGATCTTCGGATCCTTGCGCGCGATAGTCCGCGCGTAATCGAGGTTCCGTTCGAACTTGTGCTTCTCATTCTCGAACGCCAGGAGGTTTTGCTCCATGTCGTCTTCGAGTTCCATCGCCGTCGTGATCGGCGTCGGCGATCCGCCGTCGAGCAGCACGGGCTCTCCGGGGCCGTCGAGGGCGCCGGCGATGCCCGCGGCCTCGCCCCCCTGCGATTCGATCGGCGGGAAGGCGCGCCGCATCGCGGGCTTGACCATCATGAAGTAGAGGACCAGGGCGACGATGCCGATGCCGAGCCACTTGGCCGCTTGGATGGCCAGCGCGATGATTTGCGGCTGCTTCCACCACGGCAGGTTCGCGAGCGGATCGGCTTCCTGCGTGAACGTCGCATTGACGATGTTGACCGAATCGCCGCGCTTGGCGTCGTAGCCCATCGCGTCCTTCACGAGTTGCGTGACTTGCGCGAGCTTTTCCGGCGTGAGCGGCTGCATCGTGGCGTGGCCCTTGGCGTCCACCACGCGCTGGTAGTTGATGACCACCGCGGCGGACAGGCGCTTGACGCCGCCTTGGGCTTGCGCGACATGGCTCACCCGCTTATCGAGCTCATAGTTCGTCGTCGCGTCCTTGCGCTCGCTGATCGGCGTGGTCGCGACGCCCGTGGCGCTCGCGCCGCTGGCGACGACGATCGGCGCCGAGGCTGGCTGCGGCGGCGAGTTCGACAGCGCGCCCGGCACGCCCGAGGCGCCGCCTTGCGTCATGTCGGTCGCTTCGCTCGTTTGCCGGCTGCGAATCGCCGCTTGCTGCGGGGTGCCGTTCGGGCCGTACGTTTCGGCCGTTTGTTCCATTTGCGAAAAGTCGATGTCGGCGCTGACCTGCGCATGCGCGTTGCCCGGCCCGAAGAGCGGAGCGAGGATCGCGTCGATGCGCTGCTGCGTGTTGTGCTCGACTTGCTGGACGTACTTCAGTTGCGTGGCGTCCAGGCCGTTACCCGAGGAAGGCTGGGTGAGCAGCGTGCCGTCCTGGTCGACGATCGTGACGTTCTTGACCGGCAGATTGGTCACGCTGGAGGCCACCATATGCGTGATGGCGGACACTTGCCCTTCGTCGAGCATGCGGCCCGGGAAGAGATTGACGAGCACGGACGCCGTCGGCGCTTCGCGGTCGCGCACGAATACGGACGGTTTCGGGATGGCCAGATGCACGCGCGCCTGGCGCACGACGGAGATCGACTGGATCGTGCGTTCGAGTTCGCCTTCGAGCGCGCGTTGGTAGTTGACTTGCTCGGCGAACTGGCTGATGCCGAACTTTTCGTTGTCCATCAGTTCCATGCCGACCGAACCGCTCTTGGGCAGGCCTTGCGAGGCGAGCCGCAGACGCGTCTCGTTGACCTGGTCCGACGGCACGAGAATGGCCGAACCGCCCTCGGAGAACTTATAGGGCACGTTCGCTTGCTGCAGTGCGGCGATGATTGCGCCCCCGTCTTGATCCGACAGGTTGGTGTAGAGCACGCGATAGTCCGGCGCGCGGCTCCACAGCACGAGCGCCGTGACGACGGCCACCAGGACGGCTACGGCGACGATGAGCGGCGCGCGCGGGTTGCCGCGCATCTGCGAAATGGACGACAGCCGCTGGGCGAAACCGCCCTCGGCGCCGCCGGCTCCCGCGGCGCCAAGGCCCGCGCCCGGCAGGGCGCCTGCCGCGGCCGCGCCGGGCTGCGCGCCTGCGAGGCCCATGCGGGCGTCGGGGTTGATCAAAGAATTGGCCTGCGAATCCATGCGTCGGGTTTCTCCGGAATGCGGGGGTGTCCGGCCGGCGGGCCTTCAGGCGCTGAGCCTCGTCGGCACAGGCGGGACACTTTCACGATGGGGATTATCCATACCGGTACGCAACTGAATCAGTCGAATAGAAGCGGGTTTTCCCCCTAGTTTCACGGGTTTGCGCAGGGGGCCGCTGCTATGCTCACTCTCCGTGATGGGTCAGTGCGCCGTATGTTCCGCGGGCGCCCAGCCTATCGACCCTTTTTTGGATTTGGGAGAGACCATGACCGTGCCAGTGAATCCGCTCACGTCGGCCCTGCAGCAGATGCAGGCAATGGCCGCCGAGGCAACCGGCCAGTCGAAGGCAGCCGCGCTCGGCCAAGAGTCCGGCGCGGCGACCGCCGGCAGCTTCGCCACCGCGCTCAAGAGCTCGCTCGACAAGATCAGCGACGATCAGAACAAGGCGGTCGGGGAGTCGCAGGCATTCGAGCTCGGTTCGCCGAACGTGTCGCTCGGCGACGTGATGGTGGACATGCAAAAGGCCAACATCGGCCTGCAATTCGGCTTACAAGTTCGTAACAAGCTCGTCGCCGCCTATAACGACATCATGCAAATGTCGATTTGAGCCCCGCCTGGCGGGCCCCCATAGCGCCGATCGGCGGGAACGGCTAAAGCTTTGCGAAAGGCCGTCCGATAACCGCGTTATGGGCAGCGCGCCAATGCCGGAGGAGAAGGCGGCGCGTTTGGCAAACCGCATATTTACGACCAACAAGGAGAAGCGCCGATGTTTTCCCAAGGCAACGCTGGAGCGGGCGCGTATGCGCGGGTCAGCGTCGAGACAGGGGTGATGGGCGCAAATCCGCATCGATTGATCCTCATGCTGTATCAAGGTGCACGCAAGGCGATCGCCCAAGCGCGCATGCATTTGCAGCAGGGCAACATCGGCCCGCGCGGCGAGGCGATCAGCAAGGCCATCGGGATCATCGGCAGCGGCTTGCAGGCATCGCTGAACAAGGAAATCGGCGGCGAAATCGCCGAACGGCTCGACGCGCTGTATACGTACATGTCGCGCCGCTTGCTCGAAGCGAACATCGCCCAAAGCGAGGCGATGCTCATCGAAGTGGACGGCTTGCTCGCGACGCTCGAGGAAGCTTGGATTGCCATCGGCGCGGAAGCCGCGCGGGTATTGGCGCAGCAGGAGCAGGCAGGCGCGCAGCGATGAATTCGAAAGCAGACTATTTTGCTCGTTACGAAGCGATTGCCGCGGTTTCATCGCGGATGCTGACCGCGGCGCGCGACGCGCTGTGGAACGAACTCATGGAGTTGCAGGAAGAGTACCGGACGCTCGTCGATACCCTGCGCGACGATTCCGGCCTTTCGCTCGACGAGCAGGAAAGGCTGCGCAAGTACGACCTGATTCGCCAGATCTTGGCCGACGACGCCGCGATTCGCGATCTCGTCAATCCGAGCGTCGCGCGGCTGTCGGCTTTTTTTTCGGCACGGCGCCCGGCGCACGTGCTCAAGGAACTGTTCGGCGCGCGCTGAGCGCGGCGGGCTCACCCATCTCAATCCTCCCGCTCGCGGCGCGACAGCGCACCGCGTAGCGAAGGCAGGCCCGAACGACGGCGCAAGGACGCGGCATGACAGGAATCGACTCTGCTCTCGCCTCGATGCTCGTCAGCCGCATCGACAGCCTGCTCGACGGCGTCGCGGCAGGTTCCCGCACGAGTCCCGCCCAGTCCGGCGCGACGGGACTGACCGTCGATACGCCCCTGCCGGCCGACGGCGCTGCCGCGCTTGCCGATACGCCGCCTCCCGCCTCCGCTCAAGCCGTTCTATCCGAAGTCGCGTTGACGCTCGACGCGATTTCGCGGTTCGGCGGCGATGCCACGCCGGCCGTCATCGGCGAAGCCCCGATCTGGCATTCGCCGCCCGCGATCGATACGCCGGGCGGGCTGTTTTCGGCCGACGCCAATGCGGCGGCGGCAACGGCCGGCGCGCGCGACGGCGCCAATCCGGCGGCTTCGGCCCAAACGGGCGCCGCGGCCGGCACGGCTGCCCTTGGCGCGGCGGCCACGGCGATGCCGGTCGAAGCGCTGGCCGAGGCGCTGGCGAAAACCGTCGACGAATCGGGCCTCTTTTACGAATCCCATCTGGCGCAGTGGCTCAGCGGCGCCTACCCGGCTGACGCGCTGGCCAACGAACCGCAGACGCGCCTCGCGGCCGAGGCCATCCAATTGCCCCTCGACTGGAGCGATGGCGAAGGGCAGGCCGGGGGCAACGGCGCGCCGGCGTGGGCAGGCTCGAACGGGGCGATTCCCGCCGGCGGCGGATGGCTGCCTCACGAGCTGCCGCCGCAGCTCTCGCTGCCCGCGTTCGGCGCGGGGCCGCACGCGGGCGCCGCGAGCGGGTATCCGAACACGGCGGCGGACGGCGCGGCATGGCGCGGCCCGCGCGCAGGCACGCTGGACGATGCGAGCTTCGGCGGGGCCGGCGGTGCACGGTCGAACTCGCTCGAACCGGATGTGCGCGCATCGATCGCCGCGTCGATTCACACGGCGACGATTCCGCTCGTGCGGCAGCAGCTCGACGTGCTTGCCACGCAGCAATTTCGCTGGACGGGCGAAGTGTGGCCCGGGGCGAAGCTCGACTGGACGATCGAACCGGAGCGCGAGCGGCGCGGCACGGGCGGCGAAGCCAACGGTGAAAACCCGCAGCAGGCTTGGCGCACGCGCGTGACGCTCGCATTGCCCACGCTCGGCACCGTCGATGCCGACCTGGTATTGACGGGAAATCAGCTCGTCGTGCGCGTGCAGGCGAGCCCTGGCGGCGCGGCACGGCTCTCGTCCGGCGGCGCGGCATTCGGCGCCCGGCTGCAAGCGGCCGGCATCGAGCTCACCGGACTGCAGATCAGAGAGATCGGCGGGGCGGCGCCGGCCGCCGCGGGCAGCGCCGCATCGTCCGCGACATCCGCCTACGCGCGCGCGGCCGCCGAGGCGCTCGACGCCGAGGCGCGGGAAACGCCTAGGGGAGCGGCGCCATTCGACGGGCAAGGCACGGCGGGCGCGCACAGCAGCGAGACCGACGCGAAGGCGGGACGCGGGCCGGTCTCCTCGCCGATCGATCGCCTGTTCGAAGACCCGTTCGAATGGAGCGGATCATGAGCCGAAGGGAAAGACGCAAGAGCGCCGCGGCCATCGCCTACGACGAGAAGGGCGGCGACCGAGCGCCGCGTGTGATCGCCAAAGGCTACGGGCTCGTGGCCGAGATGATCATCCAGCGTGCTCAGGAGGCGGGGCTGTATGTCCATCGCGCCCCGGAAATGGTGTCGCTGCTGATGCAGGTCGATCTCGACTCGCGCATTCCGCCGGAGCTCTACCAGGCCGTGGCGGAACTGCTCGCCTGGTTGTACCGGCTCGAGAGCGGTGTCGCCGATGAGCATGCGGGAGCCCCGGTGGACATGGCGCAGTCGGGGGCGGCCGATGCGGCCGATGCCGACGAAACGGCGACCCATGCGGGACCCGCGCCCAACTACGCGATTCCGCTTTTGCCGAGCTGAATTTACCGCGGGCGCCGCGGCTCCACGCGGCGGCGCCCGCGTGTCCGGACGTTCAGGCGCCAAGCAACCCCGATCCGACCACCTACCGGTTTACACCCCGCACACGGACTGCTCGCGCGCAGCCTTTGCCCCTTCGACTTGGAGCATCGTCGGCAGCGACACGCCGTTTTTCGCGGCGGTCACTTCGGCGAGAATCGAAATCGCGATCTCGGGCGGCGTCCGGCTGCCGATATAGATACCGACGGGCCCGTGCAGCCGCGCCAGCTCGTCGTCGCTCAAATCGAACTCGCGCAAGCGTTCGCGCCGCGCCGCATTGTTGCGCCGCGATCCGAGCGCCCCGACATAGAAGGCGGGTGTCTTGAGCGCCTCCATCAGGGCGAGATCGTCGAGCTTCGGATCGTGCGTCAGCGCGATGACCGCCGAACGCCGGTCGAGCTTCATGTCGAGCACGGCGTCGTCCGGCATCATGCGCACGATTTCCGTGCCGGGTACATGCCACTCGTCGGTGTAGGCCTCGCGCGGATCGCAAACCGTCACGCGATAGTCGAGGCCCACGGCCATCGACGCCAAATAGCTCGAGAGCTGTCCGGCGCCGATCACTAGCATGCGGTAGCGCGGCCCGTGCACGGTAACGAGCCGCGCCCCGTCGAAGCGCACGCCGTCGGTGGCCGAGGCCGGCGACAGGCGGGCGCTGCCCGTCGCCATATCCAGCGTGCGTGCGACGAGCGAGCCTTGACCGAGCGCATCGCACAGCGCATCGATGCCGCTGCCCGCAGTGAGCGGTTCGAGCACGAGCTCGAGCGTGCCGCCGCACGGCAAGCCGAAACGATGCGCCTCTTCCGCCGCGATGCCGTAGCGAGCGACGCTCGGCCGCGTCAGGTCGATGTCGCCGCTACGCAGCCGTTCGATGAGGTCGTCCTCGATGCACCCGCCCGAGACCGACCCGACGACGAGCCCGTCACCGCGCATGGCGAGCATCGCCCCCTCGGGACGCGGGGAGGACCCCCATGTCCGTACGACCGTACCGATTACCACGCGATGGCCCTCTGCGAGCCAGCGCGCGCTGGTCGTCAGGACCTCGAGGTCCATGCTTTCCACGACTTCCCTCCTTTGCCCGTGGGCGCCGATTCTCGCACCGCCGCATGCTGAAGCGATGGTTCGGAAGGCTGCGGCGCATCGGCCGGCAGCGTCAAATCGCGGGCCGTGAGGCGTGCCGCGAAACGTTTGAAAAATTCGTCGGCCACTTTGCGCACGGCGTCATGTATCGGATTCTTGCCGTCGGCATGGAGCGCTTGCGAGCGCGCCGTATAGAGCAGCGTCGACGCGGCGTCGCCGTCGGCCTCGAGCCGCAAGCGCGCGCCGGGTTGCCCACCGTTGACCGCGCCCGCGCCGGGCGCGTCGATCTCGAACACGAGCGTGCGCGACTGCGGCGTGTCGGCTTCCGCCAAGCGGACCCGTCCCTTGAAACGGGCCGCGACCCCGTCGGAGGTCAGATTCATGGCTAGGAAGAAGCCGTTTTCCCCGTCGGCTTGAATGTCTTCGCATCCCGGGATCGATGCCTGCAGGATCGCGGCATCGGTGAGCGCTTCCCAAGCTCGCTGCGGAGACACGGGCAGCGTGTAGCTTTCCGTCAATTCCATTGCGTTGCTCTCCTGTAAGAGGGAAAGACCGCGGCCGCGAGCGGACGACCACGTAATTGTCATTATGTACCGTGTGGCGGGACCGGGTTCGCAGGCTGCATGAGGCAGGCGAGCAGCAAGGGGCGTGCAAAGCATTCCGATGCACGCAAAGCGCGCAAAAGAAAACGGCATCGCGGTCGAAACCGGCGATGCCGTTGGTTGGGCGAGGCCCTAGCCGTGGGCGCGCGCTCGATGCGAGCGCGGCGCGCTGCCCGTTGGGGCGCTGCGCTGCGTCAGCGGGCGCCGACGGCCAGCAACGAACGCTTGCGCGAGTAGCCGAAGTAGACGACCAGACCGATCGCGAGCCAGGTCAGAAAGGCGGCCCAGGTGATCCATTGCAGATTGACCATGAGGAAAACGCACGCGGCGACGGCGGCCAGCGGCACGACGGGCACGCCCGGGCAGCGGAACGCGCGCGGCAGATGCGGGTGTGTGCGACGCAGCACGAGCACGGCGATCGACACCATCGAAAACGCGGCGAGCGTGCCGATGTTGATGAGTTCGGCCAGGACGTTCAGCGGCACGAGCGCGCCGATGAGGCCGAAGAAGATGCCGACGATCCACGTGGTCGTAAACGGCGTGGCGAAGCGCGGATGCACGCGCGAGAGCCGTTGCGGCAGCAGCCCGTCGCGCGACATCGCGAAAATGATGCGCGTTTGACCGTAGCTCATGACGAGAATGACCGTGAGCATGCCGAGCACGGCGCCCAAGTCGATGAAGCCGGCGACCCAGTTTTGCCCGGCCACTTGCAATGCGTAGGAGACGGGGTGCGAGACGTCGGCGAAGCGAGGCGACGGCACGATGCCCGTCACGACGGCCGCCACGGCCACGTAAAGCACCGCGCAGACGGCGAGCGAAGCGATGATGCCGATCGGCAGGTCGCGCTTGGGGTGCTTGACCTCTTCGGCCGCCGAGGAAACCGAATCGAAGCCGATGAACGCGAAGAACATCACGGCGGCCGCGCCGAACACGCCGTGCCAGCCGTTGGGCATGAACGGCCGCCAGTTCGCGGGCTGGACGTGGAACACGCCCACGGCGATGACGGCCAGCACGACCGCAACCTTGATCGCGACCATGGCGTTGTTCACGCGCGTGGACTCGCGCACGCCCACCGAGAGCAGCGTCGTGATCGCCATCGTCACGGCGAACGCCGGCAGGTTGAACAGCGTCGTCGCGCCCGCGACGGCGCCCGGCGCGGCGGTCAGGGCCGTGGGCAGCGTGATGCCGAAACCGGCGAGCAGCGATTGCAGATAGCCCGACCAGCCGACCGAGACAGCCGACGTGGCGAGCCCGTATTCGAGCATCAAATCCCAGCCGATGATCCACGCGGCGAGCTCGCCGAGCGTGGCATAGGAATAGGTGTAGATGGAACCCGCCACCGGGATGGTCGAGGCGAATTCCGCGTAGGCGAGCCCCGACAGCGCGCAGGCCACCGCGGCGATCAGAAACGCGATCATGAGCGCGGGGCCGGCTTGCACGGCGCCCGTGCCCGTCAACACGAAGATACCGGTGCCGATGATGGCGCCGATGCAGAGGAACGTGAGATCGAGCGCGCCGAGCGCCTTTTTCAAACCGGTGCGCTCGGCGCCGGCAATCATCTGCTCGACGTTTTTCTTGCGAAAGAGGGACATGGGGCGGGAGTCTCCTAGATGACGCACTGAAATGGTGCGAATCTGTGTACGGAAAAACCCTAGATTCTAGCCGATGTGGGCCGCGCGCCCCGCCCGGCCGAAAGGAATCAGAAAAGTCTTAGCGCCAAGATGGTGCACGGGCGGGGCGGTTGCGATTCGCGCCGCCCGTTCGTACCGCCCTCTTCGTTGCTTCACCCGGCCATGGCCGGATTGAGATCGACGAGCCGGTTGCTCATCACGTAAAAGGTGAGTTCGGCGTTGTTGCGCAGCTTCATCTTCTCGAGCAGCCGGGCGCGATAGACGCTGACCGTCTTCACCGAGAGCGAGAGCGCATGAGCGATGTCCGTCAACCGTTTGCCGGACGCGAGCATGCAAAGCGTCTGGTACTCGCGATCGGAGAGTTTTTCGTGCGGCAATTGGTCGCTGTCGAACGACACGTAATCGGCGAGCGCCTCGGCCAGCGCGGGGCTCACGTATTTGCGGCCCGCGGCCACCTGACGGATCGCTTCGATCATCTGCGCGGCCGTGACCGTCTTCGACAAGTAGCCCGCGGCGCCGGCCTTGAGCGAGCGAACGGCGTACTGGTCCTCGCGGTACATCGAGAACATCATGACGGGCGAGCGCGGCGCGCGGCGCTTCATTCGCTTGAGCACTTCCACCCCGTTCATGTCCGGGAGCGAAATGTCGAGCAAGACGATATCGAACGGCTCGTCGTCCAGGCTCGCGAGCGCCTGCGCGCCGGTTTCGGCCTCGACGACTTCCCGCGCCACACCATGATTGAGCAGCAACTGGCGCACGCCCTGGCGGACGATAGCGTGGTCATCGACAAGCAAGATCCGGAGCGTCATCGACTACCTCGCCGGCCGAATGCGTACGTTGCGCTCGCCGCGCCGTTCGCCGGCCGCATCTTGGTCGTGCGCCATGGCGGCCCAGAGGAAGTGAGCGCGCACGGTGGTGCCCGATTGGGTGGCGGCGGCGTCCGCTGCCGGCCATGCGCCGAGCCACGGCGTAGCGGGCGATTCGTCGCGCAGCCGCGAAGCAATCCGCAAGACCCCGCCGAATGCCTCGCAGCGCGCGCGCATGCCGGGCAAGCCGAAGCCGCGTGCGGCGGCGGAGCTTGGCGCGCCGGCGCGGCGTGCGCGCGGCGGCAGACCGCGCCCGTCGTCCTCGACGATCAGCGTCAGGCGTTTCGCATCGGTTTGGATACGCACGTCGGCGCGCGAAGCGTCCGCGTGCTTGGCGACATTGTTCAGCGCTTCCTGGGCCACGCGCATCACGGCGAGCGCGGCGTCGGGCGGCAATTGCGTCAGGCGGACGTCGGCGGCGCAGACGAAGCTCGTCGCGAGACCGGTGCGCTCGGCGAAAGAGCGCGTCCACTGCGCGAGCGAGGCGACGATACCGCCTTCCACGTCCGGCGCATGAAGCTCCTGAACGAGCCTTTGTCCCGCTTCGCAGGCGGCATCGAGCGATTGCTGCGCGAGGGCGAGCGCGGCGGCTACGGCGGCGGTGTCCGCGCCTTCGGCCAAGGCGTGCTGGACGTTGGCGAGCGCGAAGCGCGCCGCGGTCAGCTCCGCGCCAACGCCGTCGTGCAGTTCCCGAGCGAGATATCGCTTGATCGACTCGCGCGTCTGCGCGAGTTCCGCGGCGAGTTCGCGCAAACGTTGGTCGGCGCGGCCTTTCTCGCGAATGTCCGCGAGCGAGGCCGGCACAGCGGCCTCCAGCGGGACGACGATCGACCTATCCATGGATTCAGGGTTCCGAGCGGAAGGGGCCAGACGTTGATTCATCGCGAAGACACAATCTCAAATTTGTACGTCACGCGTCGGAAAAGACGACGCCCGGCGTAACGCAATTTACATCTGGTAACAACCCGGTCGAAGGCAAAACGTTTTCATTCGACCCTTCATTGGGGCGAATAATATCGCAAAATATGAAAAAAATCAGACTGGATGAACTCCGCAACGCGTGCGCAAGCCCGGATTGACAGGGTATGCGTTTTCGGATGTAGGAAAAATTCCTACGATGAAATGACGAAGAACGGCAGTCAAATGTAACAACCATGCCGCCAAAAACCGCCGCAGAAAAGCAAAAACCGGAGCGCTGGGCTCCGGTTTTCGTTGGGTGGCGCTTGCCGCCGGATGTCGCCGCGAGCAGCGCCCGCGCACGTTCCGACGGTGTCTTTTAGCCGACGAAGGCTTTTTCGACGACGTAGTGCCCCGGTTCGTTGTTGCTCCCTTCCTTGAAACCGAGGCTGTCGAGCAGCTCGCGCGTGTCGCGCAGCATGTGGGGGCTGCCGCAGAGCATGACGCGGTCGTTCTCGAGCGAGAACGGCGGCACATTCAGGTCTTCGAACAGCTTCTTCGTGTCGATGAGTTCGGTGATCCGGCCGCGATTGTGGAACGTCTCGCGCGTGACGGTCGGGTAGTAAATGAGCTTTTCGCGCACGATCTCGCCGATGTGCTCATGAGCCGGCAAGTGATCGGTGATGTATTCCTTGTAGGCCAATTCATCGACGAAGCGGCACGTGTGGGTCAGCACGACCTTCTCGTAGCGGTCGTAGACGTCCGGATCCTTGATGATCGACATGAACGGCGCGAGCCCCGTGCCGGTCGAGAGCAGCCAGAGCGTTTTGCCCGGCAGCAGGTTGTCGCACATGAGCGTGCCCGTCGGCTTCTTGCCGATGAGCACCTGATCGCCCACCTTCAAGTGCTGCAGCCGCGAGGTCAGCGGGCCGTCCTGCACCTTGATGCTCAAGAATTCGAGGTTTTCCTCGTAATTCGCACTGGCCATGCTGTAGGCGCGGATCAGCGGCTTGCCTTCGACTTCGAGCCCCACCATCGTGAATTGCCCGTATTCGAAGCGAAACGACGCATCGCGGGTGCAAGTGAAGCTAAAGAGCGTGTCGGTCCAGTGATGGACGGAAAGGACGGTTTGCGAGTTCAGATTGCTCATGGCTACGGTGAAAGTGCGAAGAGAGGGGCACCAAAGCGCTCGGCACACGAACGCTCCGGCCGGCGGGGCGAGGGGCGCGCGAAGGGCTGTCGCGATGCGTCCAAAGACGCTGAAAGCCGGGTATTTTAACGCGCCCGCAGCATTGCCGTGGCAGGCGGGTCTATGTCAATTCGGCATGCCTATATAACCGCACGGCACGAAAAGCGCTGCGGCAACGGCCGAAAACGACGCTTTTCGAGGCTTTGGGGGCGCGCGGCGAGCGTACGGCGGCGCGGCGAATCGGCTCAACGCTCGGCCACGAGCTTGGCCCCCAGGCCCACGAGCGCCGCGCCGCACAATGCGTCGATCGGCCGCCGCAGCTTGCGGTAGCCGCGCTGGGTGCGCTCGGTCGCGAACATGAACGCCACGCCGCAATACCAACTGGCCGAGAGCGAGCCGATCGTCGCGAAGACCGTGCCGTAGAACCAGAGCGGCGGGTGGGCGGGGAACATGGCGGCGAACACGCTCGTCCAGAACGCGCATGACTTCGGGTTCGTCGCGCAGGTGACGAAGCCCGAGCGGTAGGCGCGCAGCCAGGCCGCGGCGTCATGGGGCGCCGGCGCGGCGTCGTGCGCTTCATGCGGCGACGGACTGGGGCGCGCGCTCGAACGCAGCAGCTTCAGCCCGAAATACACGAGGTAGAGCGCGCCGGCGATCCGCACGCCCTCGTAGAGCCACTCGAGTTTTTGCAGCACCGCCGCGAGCCCAAGCATGGCAAGCGTCACCCAGAGCATGGAGGCGGTGCACACACCGAGCGCGGACGCGGCGCCCAGCCCGCGCCGGCCGGCCAGGGAAAGCTGCGTGACCATGAAGAAATTCGGCCCGGGGCTAGCCGCCGCGACGAGATAGATGACGGCGATCTGCAGCAGAATCGGCAAGTAATGCATCGCAGCGGGCACCGAAAAGGGAAACCGCTAATCTAGCGCAACTCGTCCAATCAGTCGCCGAGTTCGAGCCTGGCGATATAGGGAAGGTGGTCGGAAAGCCAGGCCGTCTCCTGCGTCGGCGGCACGCAGGCGACTGGCCGCAGGCCGCGCACGAACATCTTGTCGAGCGCGAGCGCAGGCGAAAACGCGGGGAACGTGCGCACCGGCTGCCCGAGCAGCGTCGACACCTCGGTCAACCCATGCTCCTTGAAAAGCGGGACCGAATCGTTGCGCCAGTCGTTGAAATCGCCGGCCAGCACGAGCGGCCCGTCCGGCGCCTCGCGGGCGATCCAATGGGCGATCCAGTGCATCTGGCGCAGCCGCGCCGCGCGGGTGAGCGCCAGATGCGCGCAGAGCAGCGTCACCGATTGCCCGGCGAAAGCGGCGCGCGCGACGAGCAGACCGCGCCGCTCGAACCGATGCGCGGAGATGTCCCAGCGTCCACCCAGATCGAGCGGATGCGGCGAGAGGATCGCGTTGCCATGGCGCCAGGAAGGCTTGAACACGTTCGGCCCCAGCGCGATGTCCAGATCGAGCGCATGCGCGATCTCGGTTGCCTGACATTGCCAGACATCGGCGAGCGGCTCGTGCACGGGCGTGCCGAAACTCGTGGCGAGCATCGGTCCGGGCATGCGCCGCGCCATCGCTTCCTGCAGAAAGTAAACGTCGGCGTGCGTCGATTCCACCCAGCGCTGCATGGCCTTCCAGGCCGTAAAGCCGAGCGGCGAACGCCCTTTGTGCAAATTCCAACTGACCGCGACGAACTCCTTTTTCTGGGAGTGAGTCGCACCTGCCTGCATGAGCTCTTCGGGGTTTCGCATGCCGCGTCGCTTCCGCTCTTTTCAATCGTTAATGAGACGTGACGCTCGCGTGGACGCGATAGACGAGTGTCGGATTCTTGTCGATCAGCGTCCAGGCGGCCCATTCGCCGATCGGCACGACCAGCCCCGGATGGCTCGCGGTGACCCGCCGCGGTTGCGGCGGCAGCTTACAGCCCTCGGGCGTGGCGGGCGCGGCGTCGTCCTCGATCGTCTCGTCGGCGTCGATAGCGAGCGTGACGCCGCTCACTTCGGCCGCGACGGGCGATACGGAGACCGTGCGTGCAAGATCGATGCCGCCTGCCGGGTTGTCCTTGCAGCCTACGCGGTGGGTGACCGGGTGATGATGGGTGGCGCTGAACGCCTGGCCGACCATGGTCGTGGACTCGAACGTGTCGATCGTCTGGCCGTCGCGCACGACATCGAGCTGCCATTTGACCGAGGGCGGCGTATCGTCGTCGCCGGAAGCGCCCGGTGCCGGCAGGGCGGGGGCGACCGGGGCCGACGCACCGCTCGTCGCGTCGCTGCCGGCGGCCGCCGCGGCGCCGGCCGATAGCGCGCTCGCCAGCGCGAGCGCGGCCAACGCGCCGATCACGCTGACGATTGCGCCGCCGAGCATGGCGGCGATGCGGGTGACACGCCTCATTGAACCCTTTCTCCTTACCGCTGACGAATGACGCGGCACGAGACGACAAGCGCCCATCTTACGCCTAACGATGCAGCGCTATGCGGCGGGGCTCATCCGCCACTATTAGCAGCACGAGGGCGGCGCTGCTGGCTTTTCGCATGGAACTTGCTTCGATACACTGAAACGACGATGAAGCGAACGATGCGCCGCCCCAGGCCGGACGCAGGCAGGACACCAGCAAACGGCGGGGCGCGCTCGGCAGTGGCATGCGAGGTGAGCGATGACGACGGCCGTGGTGAAGCAGGAAATCGCAGTGGCGTCGTTCAGCAAGGTTTACGACCTGGATCGGGTCGAGACGGCGCTGAACGAACTGGGAGAAAGCGCGAACGAGGCGCTGCGCGCGACCTACGAAAAAATGCTCAAGGTCGGCAATCTCCGGTTTTGCGTGAAGCCTAACCGCATGCCGTCGATCGATTCGCTGATCGACGCGCTGCCGAACTTCACCGAACCCCTCGAGGACGTACGCCGGCAGGTCGCCCTGTGCATCGAAACGGAAGACCGTCTCGAACTGATGCCGATCCTGTTGCTCGGCGATCCAGGCATCGGCAAGACCCATTTCGCCAAGGCGCTCGCCCGGCTGCTCGGCACCTCGCACCACTACGTCGCAATGAGTTCGCTGACGGCGGGGTGGATTTTGTCGGGCGCTTCATCGCAGTGGAAGAACGCCAAGCCCGGCAAGGTGTTCGAGACGCTGGTCAACGGCAGCTACGCGAACCCCGTGATGGTCGTCGACGAAATCGACAAAGCGAGCGGCGATTCGCAATACGATCCACTTGGCGCGCTGTATGCCCTGCTCGAGCACGAAACGGCGCAGACCTTCACCGACGAATTCGCCGAAGTCCCAATCAACGCGGGCCAGGTCATCTGGATCGCCACCGCGAATGACGAACGGGCGATACCCGAACCGATCTTGAGCCGTATGAGCATCTACGAGATCGCGCCTCCCGATCGCGACGGCGCCCGCCGCATCGCCCAGACGATCTACGAGGAGATTCGCGGGGCGCACAACTGGGGGCAGCGCTTCCCGGCGCGGCTGGCAGAAGATGCGCTCGACGCGCTCTCTCGCGCGTCGCCGCGCGACATGCGGCGCGCGCTTTTGCATGCGTTCGGCACGGCGCGCGTGGATGGGCGCGACGCCGTGCGCGCGGACGACATCCGCCCCGAACGCGGCGCCCGCCGACGACCGATCGGGTTTTGACGCGGGCGTCGACGCGTCCCCCGGCGTCAAGCCCAATCCTTCGGATCGCGCAGCAATCCGAACCCAGCCGGCGAGCGCGCCGCCGCGCGACGTACAATGCCCTCTATGCATCGACGCCGCCTGGCGCCGCGCGATGCGAGGGCAAGACGTTCCGGGCGCATGGCGCGCACTCACGACGCAGTCCCACCAAAGTTGCAAGCGGACGGAGAAGCGCGGCCCCCAAACGGGCCGCCGCGACAGACATGGATGAGATCGAATGTGTGGTGATCGGCGCGGGCGTGGTCGGTCTCGCGGTCGCGCGCGCCCTAGCGGAGCGCGGCAAAGAGGTGATCGTGCTGGAGGCGACCGAGGCGATCGGCACGGGCACGAGCTCGCGCAACAGCGAAGTCATTCACGCGGGCCTCTACTATCCTCGCGGTTCGCTCAAGGCGACGCTCTGTGTGCGCGGCCGGGACATGCTCTATGAATATTGCGCCGCGCGCGGCGTGCCGCACGAGCGCTGCGGCAAACTGCTCGTCGCGACGGCGCGCAACCAATTGCCGCAACTGGCCGCGATCGAAACGCGCGGCAAGGAGAACGGCGTTCTCGATCTGATTCGCTTGTCGGGCGCCGACGCGCACGAACTCGAACCGGCGCTGCAGTGCGAAGCGGCGGTGTTTTCGCCGCATACGGGCATCGTCGACAGCCATCAGCTCCTGCTCGCGCTGCAAGGCGACGCCGAGCGCGGCGGCGCCGTTTGCGCCTTCCATTCGCCGGTCGAATCGGTCGAGGCGCGCGCGGGGCGATTCACGGTGACGGTGGGGGGCGCGACGCCGACCACGCTGTCGGCCGCGTGCGTCGTCAACAGCGCCGGGCTGCACGCCAATGCGCTGGCCCGCAAGATACGAGGGCTCGACGCGCGCCACGTGCCGCCGCTTTACCTCGCGCGCGGCAGCTATTTCAGCGTGTCCGGCCGCGCGCCGTTTTCGCGCCTCATTTACCCGATGCCGAACGAAGCGGGGCTCGGCGTGCACTTGACGCTCGACCTAGGCGGACAGGCGCGTTTCGGCCCGGATGTCGAATGGGTCGATTCGATCAACTACGACGTCGATCCGCGTCGCGCCGATGCGTTTTATGCAGCGATCCGCGAATACTGGCCCGAGCTGCCGGACGATGCGCTGCAGCCGGCCTACGCGGGCATTCGTCCCAAGCTGTCGGGGCCCGGCGAACCCGCGGCCGATTTCGTCATTCAAGGGCCGGCCGCTCACGGCGTGCGCGGCCTCGTCAACCTGTTCGGCATCGAATCGCCGGGGCTCACGGCTTCCCTTGCGATCGCGCAGCGCGTGTGCGAGCTTGCCGGGCGAGCTTGACGATGAGAGCGGACATCACGCGTGCCAGGCGCGTTGCGCGCGAATCCGATCCGGCGGCGCGGACTTATTCACGACATTTGGCCGGCCGGGGTGCGCGGGACCCACTTCATTGCTATGCTTGCCCACTGCTGCCGTAGAGCAGCGGTGAGCAGGCCCATATAAAGGAGAGTCCCCATGCAATCGTCCCGTCGCACGTTTTTGATTACCAGTCTGGGCGCCGCCTCCGCGCTCGCGCTGGGTTCGCGCCAGGCCCTGGCCGATGCGCCGAAGGTCGCGGAAAACGATCCGACCGCCGTCGCGCTTGGCTACAAGATGGATGCGACCAAGGTCGACAAGGCGAAGTATGCGAAGTACGCCGCTGGCCAAGAGTGCAGCAACTGCCAATTCTTCCAAGGCAAGCCGACTGACGCATTCGCACCGTGTCCGATGTTCGGCGGCAAGCAAGTTTCCGGCAAGGGCTGGTGCAGCGCCTATTCGAAGAAGGCGTAAAGGCATCGCGCTCGTCGCGCCGCGGCCCTTGCCGGCCGGCGCGCGAGCCACTGAGCGCGCCGGCCGATCAGGCCGCCGCGCCTCTCCAATACCCCATTGTCTTTACAGCACCGAAGCGAGGAACGACAGCGTGCGCCCGTGCGCGAGCGCCGAGGCATGCTGGTTGTAGGCGCCGCGGTCTGAACAATTGAAACCGTGTTCGACGCCCGGATAGTCGAAGAACTGCACGTCCGAGCGTCCCGCAAAGCGTTGTTTGACCTGTGCCACCGCCGTTTGCGGGATCGATCCGTCGTGCTCCGCGTAATGGAACACCATCGGTGCGCGGACATTCGCCGCTTCGTCCAATTTGTTCTGAATCCCGCCGCCATAGTAGGCAACGGCCGCATCGACGCTGCCGCGCGCGGCCATCAAGTAAGCGAGCTGACCGCCGAAGCAGAAACCGACCGCGCCCACCTTGCCGGCCGTTTCGGGCTGCGCGCGCAGCGTCGCCGCCGCCGCGCCGAGATCGGCCACGGTTTTCTCGACATCGGTCGATTTGAGCAGGGCGAGGGCCTTGTCGCGGTCGGCGCCCTCGTAGCGCAGCTCGACGCGCCGCTCGCTGCGCCAGAAGATATCGGGCGCGAGCGCGACATAGCCCGCGAGCGCGTACTGCTCGGCCACCGATTGGATATGCGCGTTCACGCCGAAAATCTCTTGCACGATGATGACGCCGGGGCCCTTGCCCGCGCGCGGCAGCGCCAGATAGCCGTCGTAGCGCTCGCCGCCGCCGGCATCGATCTCGATCCATCGCGTGGGTACACTCATTCGCCACCTCTTCCGAAAAGTCGTAGGGCCGCCAGTTTGGCACCGATGAGAAAGCGCTGCTTGAACAGACCGGTCTTGCCCATCATCGAATGGGAACGATTCGATCTCGATAATTCATTTTTCGCGGCCAAAGCGCGGGCGTAGAGTGAGCGCATCCGCGCCGGTGCGCAAACGTTGCGCGAGCGTCGCCCCCGCCGCGCAGCCTGGCAGCCGCATCGGAAGTCCTTGATCTAATTGACGTCTCCCAGTTTTCGAGGCGTCCGGAGCCTACCCATGAGCACGAACACGACCGCCGCCTCCACCCCGTTCGCCCGGCGTTTCGGCTTACGCCTGCCGCTCGTCCAGGCGCCGATGGTGGGCGCGACGACACCGGCTCTCGTGGCGGCGGCGAGCCAAGCCGGCGCGCTCGGCAGCCTCGGCGCGGGGGCGATGACGCCTGAAAAGATCGCCGCCGAAGTGGCGGAAATTCGCGCGGCGACCCCTCGCCCGTTCGGCATCAACCTCTTCGTGCTGGGCCCGGCCGCGGCCGACGACGCCACGGTGCGCCGCGCGCTGGCCGCGATCGATCCGCTGCGCGCCGAACTGGGCCTGCCGCCGGGGCGCGCGCCCGAGCGGTATGCGCCCGCGTTTCGCGACCAGCTCGATCAAGTCATCGCGTTGCGCGTGCCCGTCGTCAGTTTCACGTTCGGCGTGCTCGATGCGGCGGACGTCGCCCGGCTCAAGGCGGCGGGCAGCTACGTGATCGGCACGGCGACGCACGTGGCGGAGGGCCTGGCCTGGCGCGATGCCGGCGCCGACGCCGTGTGCGCGCAAGGTAGCGAAGCAGGCGGACACCGCGGCACCTTTATCGACGCCGACCGAAACCCGCTCGTCGGCACCATGGCGCTCGTTCCGCAACTCGTCAATGCGCTCGATATTCCGGTGCTGGCGGCCGGCGGCATCATGGACGGACGCGGCATTGCCGCCGCCCTCGCACTGGGCGCCCAAGCCGCGCAGCTCGGCACAGCCTTTCTCACGTGCGCCGAAAGCGCTGCCGTGCAAGATTGGAGAAGGCGGCTCGCGGCCAGCACGGACACGGACATGGCGGTGACGCGCGCGATCACGGGCCGCTATGCGCGCGGCATACGCAACACGCTCATGAACCGGCTCGAGGCCGAACCCGAGCGCGTGGCGCCGTATCCCGTGCAAAACGCGTTGACGCAAGAGCTGCGTCAAGCGGCGGCGCGAGCCGACCGCGGCGATTATCTTTCGCTCTGGGCGGGACAAGGCGCGCCGCTCCTGCGTGGCCGGCGCGCGGGCTGCGGCGCCGCCGAGCTTATCGACGCGCTCGCTGCCGAATGGCATGCGGCTTCCGAACGGGTTTCTCGATCCATCGCAGTGGAATAACCGGTCTACGGAACGTCGTATTACCGGTTCGGGCTTGGCGTGACTGAATGCCGTTTGTATGCCGAACTCAGGATTATTTTTGATCTCGATCAACGCGTCGGCGCGCTTTCATGACAATTGGATGGAGTGTCACGCGCAGTGGACGGTACACGGGGTCTGCTCGGAAACCCGCATGCGCACTGCGTTTGCGGGCAGGGCGCCCGAATTCATCAGGCTATTTTCGCTGTGCGCGCTATTAGTAGTCATCCCAGTTTCTCAAAAAAGTCCCCAACTTTAATTTGTTGCCCTACACTTGCGCGCAGCACGAAGGCGTGGCTTGTCACGAACAAGCAGGCTGGCGTGCCCAACCAAGTGCATGACGATGCATCCGGCGTAATTGCCCCTTCGACACAGACAAGAGGAAGGCGGGGATTAGGGTGATCACGTCGTTTTTGGGACCGAAACCGGAGACTTACATGAATAGCAAGATGCAAAAACTGTTGCCGATCAGCGCGGCTGCAATGATGTTCGCGACGATGGCAACGGGCGCCGTGGCAGACGAAGTCGTCAAGATCGGTCACGTCGCGCCGTTGACGGGCCAAATCGCCCACCTCGGCAAGGATAACGAAAACGGCGCTCGCCTCGCCGTCGAGGAAATCAACAAGAAGGGCCTGACGATCGGCGGCCAGAAGATCACGCTGCAACTGGACGCGCAAGACGACGCGGCTGACCCGCGTACGGCTACGCAGGTTGCGCAGAAGCTCGTCGACGACAAGGTTGTCGCCGTCGTGGGCCACTTGAACTCCGGTACGACGATCCCGGCTTCGAAGATCTACAGCGATGCAGGCATCGTTCAGATTTCGCCGTCGGCAACGAACCCGCAATACACGCTGCAAGGCTTCAAGACGACGTTCCGCGTCGTGGCGACGGATGCGCAGCAAGGCCCGGCTCTCGCGAACTACGCGGCTAAGACGCTGAACCTGAAGAAGGTCGCGGTCGTCGACGACGCAACGGCTTACGGTCAAGGTTTGGCGAACGAATTCGAAAAGACGGCCAAGTCGCTCGGCATGCAAGTCGTGTCGCATGACGCGACGAACGACAAGGCAGTCGACTTCCGCGCCATTCTGACGAAGATCAAGGGCGAAAACCCCGACGCCATCATGTACGGCGGCATGGACGCCACGGGCGGCCCGTTCGCCAAGCAAGCCAAGCAGCTCGGCATCAAGGCGAAGATCCTCGCGGGTGACGGCGTGTGTACCGACCAGCTGGCCACGCTGGCCGGCGACGCGACGGACAACATCGTGTGCTCGGAAGCAGGCCGTTCGCTCGAGAAGATGGGCAAGGCCGGCGAAGAGTTCCAAGCGAAGTTCCAGAAGCGTTTCGGCGTGCCGATCCAGATCTACGCGCCGTTCACGTATGACGCCGTGTACATCATCGTCGACGCGATGAAGCGTGCGAACTCGGTCGATCCGGCGAAGATCCTGGCAGCGATGCCCGCGACGGACTACAAGGGCGTGATCGGCGAAACGACGTTCGATTCGCACGGCGACCTGAAGCACGGCGTGATCTCGCTGTACAACTACAAGGCTGGCAAGAAGTCGCTGCTGAACGAAGTGGCGATGTAATCGGCTAGAGCCTGACGGATCGAAGCAATGGCCGGCCGCCGAGGCTGGCCAGCGTTTCGACAGGACGCAGGGGCGCGTACGCTTGGAGCGTGCGCGCCCCTTTGTATTGGCGGGCCATGCGTTAGACGCCCAGGCGTTTGAGCACACGCGGCCCGATTACCGCGACGAGCGCCGCGCACAGCGCCACGACGGCCAGGCCGATCGATAGATTCGCTACCTGCGCCACTCCGCCTATCAGGACGGGCCCGAACAGCAGCCCGACATAGGCGATGCTCGCCACATGGGCGAGCCCTTCCGCGGCGTGAATGCCCTTCACGCGCATGGCCGCCGCGAACAGTACCGGCATCATGTTGGCAAGGCCGATGCCCATCATCGCAAAGCCGATCAGCGCCGTGACCGAGAACGGCAGCACGAGCGCCGCGACCATTCCGGCGAACGCGATCGACCCGCTTGCAAACACGAGCTGCACCGCGCCGAACCGCGCGCGTACGACGTCGCCCGCGAAGCGCCCGGCGGCCATCGCGCCGGTAAAAGCCGCGTAGCCCGCGCTCGCGAACGCCGGCGTCGAGCGCACGACGTCGCGCATGTAGACGGCGGCCCAGTCGTACATCGCCCCTTCTGCGATCAAGGCGATCAACGCCACCGCGCCGAGCGCCCATAGCACGGGCGAGCGCCAGCGGCTGGCGCGAGCGCCGCCGTGATGACTCTCCGTGTGCGGGATATGCGGCAGAACAGCCGGACACGCGACGACGAGTACGACCACGCACACCAGCGCCGCGAGCAGCATATGCACGGCGCTGGCCATGCCGTGCGACAACGCGAGGCCGCCGATGCCCGCGCCGATCATCCCGCCGAGGCTGAACATGCCGTGCAGCGAAGACATGATTGGCCGCCCGAGCGCTTGTTCGACGGCACTGGCTTCCGCGTTCATCGCGACATCCATCGTGGCCATGCCCGCACCGAACGCGGCGAGCACGGGCAGGAGCAGCGCATAAGTGGGCATGGCCAGAATGAGCGCCATACTGGCCGACATGACGAGGCCGCCCACGAGACAAGCGCGCCGCGTGCCGGCGCGCGCAATCCATTTTGCGTTCGCGACCGTGGCCGCGATCGAGCCGCCCGTCAGCACGAACAGCGCGACGGACAGCATGGCCGGATCGAGCTGGAATTTGTCCCGCACCGTGGGCACATGCACCCCCCACGACGCGTACGCCATGCCGGCGATGAAAAACAGCGCCATGGTGGCGAAACGCGCACGCTCGCGCGCGGCCGGGGCGAGATTGCCGTGAGCGGTGGGAATGGGCGACGGCGACGAAGTGGTTTGCGTCACGGAACGAATGCAAAAACTCGAAAAAGGGCGCGAACTCGCGCAAACCGGCTAAGCAGCCGCGCGAATAAACGCTACGATGAATGAAAAAGCGAAGCGCCGATTTTAGCGGAGGCGCTTACATCGCGCTGACAAGCCAAAGCGCATGAGACCAAAAGGAAAACGACCGATGAATATCTCCGCACACGCGCCGCTGCACTTATTGCATCGCAAGCCGATCGGCGCATTGGCCACCCATTCACGCGAACCGCTCGGCTTCCCGTATCCCACCGCGCTGCCGTTCGCGCTCGATGCTCAGCACCGGCCTGTCGTGCTGGTGAGCCGTTTGGCCGAGCACGCGCGCAATCTGGAGATCGATCGGCGGGCCGGCTTTCTCGTCGTCGATACGCCGCCGGGCGACGACGTGCTCAACGGAGAGCGACTAACGCTGCTCGGGCAATTCGTGCCGGGCGGGCTGGAACCGGCGCTCGTTCGACGTTATCTGCGCTATCACCCCGATGCGGAGCGGTACCTCGCGCTCGGCGATTTTTCTTTTCGCGTGCTCGAAATCGAGCGTATGCGCTACATCGGAGGATTCGGCGCAATGGGATGGCTCGACGCGGCCGAACTCGATCCGCTAGAGCCACTGTCCGACGAGGATGAAACGGCGCTGATCGATTACTTCGATCGGCACATCGGCCGGCCGGCGCAGGTGCGATTGGCGGGCGTCGATCGATATGGCGCCGATTTGAAAGTGGACGGTCAGCGCCGCCGCCACGCGTTCGATTCGGCGAAGAGCGAAATGCCCGAACTGGAACGCGCGCTGGCGCAGTGCATTGCCGAACAGGCCAAATAGTGGCTACCGTCATGTACTAATAGGGAAAACGAGGGGAGCATCCGGCCTGCCGGACTCAGATCAGGGCGGCGATATTGAGCGGTGTGCCGGAAAAACCGCGCTGGTGCGTTATCCTTTCATTCCATGAAAACTTTATCTCGAATATGTCGAATCGGTTTCATGCGTTGAAAGTTGTGTTCTCAGTTCGTTCTCATTGCGCTGGAAATATGAGATGCACTTGCATTGGGTAATTTGAGATCCGGCTGATCGGTGACGAATGAGTGAAACAAATCAGTGAGAATCTTTTTCGGTGAAGGTGTTTTCGGGCTTTTCGTTCGCTTGTCTTTTGTGCTAATCTCGCTTCCGAAATATCCGAGGCACCACGCATTCTGATGGCAATACCCGGCATGAGATCGGCGCCATTTTTCGAAACCACAAGGGAACGTATGTCTTCTTACAAGGAACTTCTCGCCCAACGAGAGAAGCTGGAGAAGCAGATCGAAGAGGCGAAGGCGAAGGAATACGCCGAAGTGCTGAACGAGATCAAACAAAAGATGGCTGACTACGGCATTACGCTGGCCGAACTCGGCGGCGGCCGCGGTAAAAATGCGAAGGCCGGCCGCCCCCGTGCCGGCGTGGCGCCGAAGTATCGCGACCCCGCGAGCGGCAATACGTGGTCGGGCCGTGGCAAGCCGCCGCGTTGGATCGCCGGGCAAGATCGCGATCAGTTCCTGATTCAAAAGTAATAGGCAATAGGCCGAACGGATGGCGGTCGGCGCTTAAGCGCCGGCGCCATTGCCGTCATTGCCATTTGCCTTTGCAGATCGGAACATCAATGAGAACCGCTAACCCGTCGGGGTTCGCGGTTTTTATTTGTCTAATGAAAACATTCGGGCCCGGCTCGCGCAGTGCAATGCAAGAAGGGCAGTTGTGGACGAGACGCGAAATAAGAATACGTCGCGTTCTCATAAGCTCATGATTTGAAAGAAGAAACGGTGTAGTTGTCACAGCGCGGACGCGCCTTGCTTGGTAGAATCGAAAAAAAACACGACACGTTACCAAGCCGCCTACCGTTTCCGATGCACGCTCATCCCGCCGAACACGATTCCGCCGAAAAACATGCCGTCGCGCGCAAGAGCACCTTTGCGAGCGTCGTGGTCAACCTCGTCCTGATGACGTTGCAGATCGTGATCGGGATCTTCGCGCATTCGCAGGCGTTGATCGCCGACGGGGTGCATTCGCTGGCCGATCTCATCTCGGATTTCATCGTGCTGATCGCCAATCGCGCGAGCGCCGAGAAGCCGGATGCCGATCACAACTACGGCCACGCCCGCTACGAAACGGTGGCGTCGCTGTTCCTCGGCGGCCTGCTGGTTGCGGTGGGCATCGGCATGCTTTGGCGCGCCGGCACGCGGCTCGCGAACGTCGACAACATCCCGGCGGTCCATGTGAGCGCGCTGGCGGTGGCCGTGCTCGTGCTCGTCTGCAAGGAAGGGCTCTTTCGCTACATGCTGCGCCACGCCCAGCGCGTGCGTTCGGCCATGCTGATCGCGAACGCGTGGCATGCTCGCTCCGACGCCGCGTCGTCGCTCGTGGTGGCCGTGGGCATCGTCGGCAGCCTGTTCGGCGCCCGCTTGCTCGATCCGATCGCCGCGGCGATCGTCGGCTTCCTCGTCGCGCGCATGGGCTGGGTATTCGGCTGGGACGCCTTGCAGGACCTATCGGACCGCGCACTCGACGAAACCGCCACGGCCGACATTCGCAAGCTCTTGCTGGGCACGGCCGGCGTGCGCGACGTGCACGAACTGCGCACGCGCAAGACGGGCGATCTCGCGCTCGTCGACGCTCATATCCTGGTCGATCCGCTCATCTCCGTTTCGGAGGGGCACTACATTGCCGAATCGGCGCGCGCCAGCGTCATGACCGATAAGCGCGTGCTCGACGCCTTGATTCACGTCGACCCGGAAAACGACGCTGTCTCGCATCCGCCGGCCCGTTTGCCGACGCGCGTGGCCGTGGCCGCGCTCGTCGACGCCGAATTGACGAAGTACGGCGTGCGAGCCGCGGGGCTGAACGTTCACTATCTGAGTTCGGGACTAGACGTCGACATCACCTTGGCAGCCGACCCGCTGGCCGACCGCGTGCACGATGCGGAGTTGATCAACCGGATCGACCTGGCGGCGCTCAAGACGAAGCTTGGGGCCCGCAACGTGACGCTTCAGCGGCAAATCTCGTCGTCGACGGCCGATGTCGGCGCTCGCGCGCCGAAGCATGCGTGAAGGCGGGCGGCGGAAGGCGCCGACTAGTTCGGTCGCTCGAATCGTCCGCCTGGCTTAACGGCCTGAACGATCCGGATACGGATAGTCGGAACCACTCGCGTCTCGTTAAAGCGGCAACTGCGTGTCGAATTTGATTTCGCGCAGCACCACGCTCGTGCGGACCTGCGCGACGGCGGGAATCTTGAAGATGCGCTCGTGCAGAAACGAATCGTAGGCTTTGATGTCTGGCGCGACGATTTTCAGGATGTAATCGGCTTCGCCCGTGGTGCTGTAGCACTCCGTTACTTCGGCGCAGGTCGAGATCTCGCGTTCGAATTGTTCGACGCCGCCTTCGGTATGCCGAGTGAGATGGATATGGGCGAGCGCGCAGACGTGGAGCCCGAGCTTTTCGCGATCGAGCAGCGCCGTGTAGCGCTGAATGACGCCCGACTGCTCCATGTCCTTGATTCGCCGCCAGCACGGCGTGCTCGATAGCCCGACTTGGTCGGAAATTTCCTGCACCGAGCGTCGCGCATCGAGCTGAAGCAGGCGCAGGATTTTTTGAGAAAACGTATCGAGTGACATCCGCGCCTCCGCGTTATTGACGGCAGCCTTGATTGCGACAGCCGTTGCGTCCGATATTAGTGGCGGAAGAAACAAAAGGCAATCGAATGGCGGATGAAGGAGGGATTTTCCCTAATTTGGCGGGCTCTCGGCGTCGTTTTGCCCTATGCCTTTGGCGTCGGCTTCCTCGCTGCTGGCTTTGGCCTCGGCTGCGGTGGCCGAGGCCTGCTGCATGAAGCGCAAGTCCTTCAGCATGTTGCAAAAGAGGGCGCCTTGCTCGATCGCATCGTCGAGCGCCACGTGCGTATGCGGATGTTCATCGAACCAATGCTTCGGCATGCGCGGCTTGATGTTTTTGCGATAGGGCAGGCCGGTCATGGCGAAGGCGAGCGTCTTGATATCGAGCGCCGACCAGGAAAACGGGCAGCGCCCCGTGAAACGCATCATGTACCAAAACATGAACGTGAAATCAAAGCCCGCCGGCATGCCGACGAACACCGGTTTGCCGGGCAACGCCTCGACCCATTCGACGTAGGCGACGAGCGCCTCCTCGGGCTGGCGCAAATCCGCGCGGCACGCGGCCCACGCCTCGGGCTGCGTCTTCCACCAAGCCTCTTGCACCGGGTGGGCCTTCGCGCCGGGCAGCGTTTCGAGATTTGCCGAGAACGTGCCGATCAGCTGCTTGTCCTCGGTGTAGACCGCCGACGCGAAACTGAGCATGGAGTGCGGGCCGGGGATCGGGCCATCGGCCTCGATGTCGGTGCTGACGTAAATTTCGGCGGTCACGCGCTCACTCCGTCGGCAACGTAGGGGTTCGTGCGGCGTTCCTCGCCGAACGTCGAAGTCGGGCCGTGGCCGGGGACGAATGTGATGTCGTCGCCGAGCGGCCAGAGCTTCGTCCGGATCGAGCGGATCAGATCGGCGTGATTGCCGCGTGGGAAATCGGTGCGGCCGATCGAACCGGCGAATAGAACGTCGCCGACGAACGCCACGCGGTGCTTCGCGCTGACGAACACGATGTGGCCGGGCGTGTGACCGGGGCAGTGATAGACGTCGAGCGTTTCCTCGCCGAACTGCACCGTATCGCCGTCCGTCAGCCAACGATCGGGCTCGAATGCTTCGGCATGGCCGAAGCCGAACCGCACGCTTTGGCTGGGCAACTGATCGATCCAGAAGCGCTCGTCCTCCTGCGGTCCTTCGATCGGCACGCCGTAGTGCGCGGCAATCGCTTTCGCACCGGCGCAATGATCGACGTGGCCATGCGTGAGCAGAACCTTTTCAACGGTGGCGCCGTGTTCCGCGACTGCACGCTCGATCAATTCGAGATCGCCGCCCGGATCGACGATGGCCGCGCGCTGCGTCGCCTCGCAGATGACGAGCGAACAGTTTTGCTGGAACGGCGTGACGGGGATGACATAGACCTTCATGTTCGGTGAGTCTCGGGGTGAGCGTTCGATGCGGTGGTGAGCGCGAAACGATTGAGGCGCATTCCATTCGGGCAGCGCGGAAAAGAAGGATGGTACCAGCCGCCCCATGGCGGCGCTGCTCGGCCGAATGGCCTATCGGCAATGTCCATTGTTGCGCCGATAGATCGAATCAATGACGTCCGCCACCGCCGCAAGCAGATTGCCGTGATTTTCTGCTACAATGCGTCAGCACTATGCGCAGGGAGAGTCCTGCGCCGCTCTACGAGCGATCCGGCCCTTGCGTGGAACTCGCGCCCGCCGGTCGCTGTCATCTGAAGTTCGAAGTCGCGTTTGCGGCTTCTCTCCGTGTCGACGAAGTTCGATGCACACGTCTTGCCCAGCCAGGCGCCGCGCGCCTGAGGCGGCCTTCGGCCGTCACGTTGGGCAGGCCAACGCCGCCGTTCCTGGCGCCTGCGGGCGCGCGAGAACGTGGTAGCCATGTTCGATGGCGGCGTGTGGGGTCTGGTTGCTGCCGGGGACAGCCGCCAGACGTGAACACCAACCGGGCAGCACGCAGCCGAACTGGGCTGCAGCCGAGTATCGTACCGCCGCACGCGCTTCGAGCGCGGGTGTCGTCATGTGCTCGCTTGCCCGAGCCGTATCGCCATGCGAAATGCTGGGTGCGCTGCGGCTCGACAGATTGGCTAAACGTCATATGAAACATCGATTGTGTCGATCGCTGGGGATGCTTTTTGTCGCCGGCGCCTTCACGGGCTGTGCAGTGCAGCCGACAGCGACCCAGACCGGGAGCGCAAGCAACATTCCCGCAGCGGCGCAAGCAGCGGGCGCACCCCTCGCATTCGGGGGCGTAGCGGCGCCTGTCGGCAACGGGAAGGACAAATCGCTCTCGAGCGCGAAGCCCATCGACGACAACACGCCGGACGTTTCCGACTTCAAGCAAGTCGGTCGCGCCTCGTGGTATGGGCGGCACTTCGTGGGCCGCAAGACGGCCAGCGGCGAGCGTTACGACATGAACGCGATGACGGCGGCGCACAAGACGCTGCCGCTCGCTGCCTATGTGCGCGTGACGAACACGTCCAACAACAAGTCCGTCGTGGTGAAGATCAACGATCGCGGGCCTTATGTGCGCGGGCGGATCATCGATTTGTCGTACGCCGCGGCGAAGGTGCTGGGCTTGGCTCATGCCGGTACGGCTCGCGTGCAGATCGAAGGGCTGTCGCAGGAAGAAGCGCGTGCGGCACGCGGAGAAATGCTGGCGAGCAATGGTTCGAAGGGCGGGGATAACTGAGGTTTATCCGCCGTGGTTCGCGGCAGCGATGGTTGATGGAAGACAGCGCCTGATGGGCGCTGTTTTTGTTTCGGTGAGAACATTCAGGAGTACTAAATGACTTCGGCTCTGCGTCAGGCGTTTCGTCACCTCAAAAGGTGAAGCTATTCGGGACTACTAACTAAATCTCGATATGACGAACGCTGCTGCCTCTCAACCCTCGCCCTTCGACAACTCCAACGCCCGCGAATAGAGCACGTTGCGCGACGCTCCCGTGATCGACGCCGCGAGCCGAGCCGCCGTACTGACCGACACTTCTTCAAGCAGCAACGCGAGCAGCGCGTCATGCGCCGTCTCGTCTTCCTCTTGCTTAGCCTGTGCGCCTTGAACGACGAGCACGAACTCCCCGCGTTGCCGGTTCGGATCGGCGGCAAGCCACGTTGGCCCTTCGGCTAGGGTGCATCGATGAATCGCCTCATGTAATTTCGTCAATTCGCGTGCAATGAGCAGTTGCCGGTCGCCGCCGAGCGAATCGGCCAGCGCTTGCACGGTTTCGACGATCCGGTGGGGCGCTTCGTAGAAGACCATCGCATGCGGGTGGGCCACGAGCGGCTGCAAGTAGGCCGCGCGCTGTTTGGCCTTCGTCGGCATGAAGCCGAGAAACGAGAACGTGCCGACGAAGTCGCCGGCGGCGGACACGGCTGTCGTCACGGCGCTTGCGCCTGGCAGCGGCACGACGGCGAAGCCGGCTTCGCGTACGGCGTCAACGAGCTTTGCGCCCGGGTCCGACACGCTGGGCGTGCCGGCGTCGGACACATAGGCCACACGTTCGCCCGCGCGCAGGCATTGCACGACGCGTGCCGCGGCTTCGCGCTCGTTGTGCTCGTGCACGGCCAGGAGCGGCTTCGAGATGCCGTAGAGCCCGAGCAACTGCCCCGTATTGCGCGTGTCTTCGGCCGCGATGCGATCGACGAGACCGAGCACGTGCAGCGCGCGCAGCGTGATGTCGGCGGCGTTGCCGATCGGCGTTGCAAGGACATAGAGCGTGGCGGAAGGGTACTGCTGCCGCTGCGCGAGATCGAGGAGGTCGGACATGAAGCGAGAAACGCGGACGAGCGAAGGAAGGCCGTCATTGTGCCACGCGCGGCGGGGGACGCCGGCGCGGGGGCGAACGCCGCGGCACGCCAACGGGGGCGGCGCCGAAGGCGGGGACAACTTTTCCGGGCGGGGTGGGTCGAAACGCATCGGAGCCGAATTCGAGGCGTTGGCGCTCGATTACCTGCGGCGGCAGCGGTTGCGGCTCTTGGCACGCAACGTCACCTGCCGGGGCGGGGAGATCGACCTCGTCATGCGGGACCGGGACGGCTCCATGGTGTTCGTCGAAGTGCGCGCGCGGGCGGGCTCCCGCTATGGCGGGGCGGCGGCGAGCATCGGCGTGCACAAGCGGCAGCGCATTCTCTTGGCCGCGCGGTATTTTTTGGCGGGGCGCGGCGGGGATACCGGCCCGTGCCGCTTCGATGCCGTCGTGTTCGAAGGGCGGCGGCTTGTGTGGCTGCGGGACGCCTTTCGCGAGGACGGCAGTTAAAAGGCGGGAAGGGCGGGGTGAGTACGGTAAACTTGCCCGCTGACGAGAAACGGCCGCGTATCGACGGGGCCGGCAGAATAGAGAACCGATGTCAGTCGAACGAATTCAACAGCATTTTCGCGAAAGCGCCGCCCTGAAGCTCGAGGCGCTCGACGCGCTATCGATGCCGATTGCCGCGGCCATCGACACGATGTTCGGCGCGGTCGCGAACGGCAGCCGAGTGTTCGCGTGCGGCAACGGCGCGGGCGCGGCCGACGCGCAGCGCTTTGCCGCGCAGCTGATCGCGAGCTTCGAGCGCGAGCGCCCGAGCCTGCCGGCGATCGCACTCACGGCCGATTCCGCCGTGTTGACGGCGCTGAGCGCCGGCGGTGGATTCGATTCCGTCTACGCGAAGCAGATTCGCGCGTTGGGCCATGCCGGCGACGTGCTGCTCGTGATTGCATCGGGCGGCGACGAGCCGAATTTGCTCCAAGCTATTGCGGAAGCGCACGAGCGCGAGATGTTCGTGATTGCGTTGACGGGCGGCGATGGCGGCAAGGTGAGCGAAGCGCTGGCCGACACCGATATCCAAATTTGCGTGCCGTCGCAGCGGGCGGCGCGTGTTCATGAAGTGCACTTGTTGGCTATTCACTGCCTGTGCGACGGCATCGATGCCATGTTGCTCGGCGAAGATTGACTTCGAAGGGGAGTTCGTTGATGAGGGCAGATCGCGTCATGAAGACGCTGGTGCGGAGCACGCTGGCGGCAGCGACGGCGGCGGCATTGGTGGCGTCGTTGCAAGGATGTGTGCTGGCGGTGGCCGGCGCGGCGGGCGGTAGCGCGTTGATGGCGACCGATCGCCGCACGCTCGGCACGCAAACCGAGGATCGCGAGATCCAGGTGAAGGCGTATTCGCAGATCGCGAACGAACTGGGCGATGCAACGCATGTGGACGTGACGGTGTTCAACCGGCGTGCGCTGCTCACGGGTGAGGTGCCGACCGCGGCTGCCAAGCAGCGTGCGGAAGAGATTACGCGCGGGGTGGGGAATGTCGAGGCGATCGTGAACGAGCTCGTTATCGGGCCGAAGACGGAGTTTTCCGTTCGGGCGAACGATTCGTACCTCGTCACGCGCGTGAAGACGATGCTGATTGCCGAGAAGGGCATTTCGGC
>NZ_JBQCHR010000054.1:0-50411 GCF_051954495.1 Trinickia sp. | reverse complement strand
CAGAAGGTGCAGGCGCACATGGTGCCGATGACGGACGATCCGGCGGGCGGCAGCGACGGCAGCGCTAGCGCGGATGCGGGCAAGGCCGGCCAATCGACGAATTCCTGAGCCAAACGCTTCGACGGCTTGAAGCGCTCAATTACTCAGAAAGCGACATGAACATATCCAAATTTTTTATCGACCGGCCTATCTTCGCAGGGGTGCTGTCGGTCCTGATCCTGTTGGCCGGCGTGATCTCGCTGTTCCAACTGCCGATCTCCGAGTACCCCGAGGTGGTGCCCCCGTCGGTCATCGTGCACGCGCAGTATCCGGGCGCGAACCCGAAGGTGATCGCCGAAACGGTCGCTTCGCCGCTGGAAGAGCAGATCAACGGCGTTGAAAACATGCTCTACATGCAGGCGCAGGCGAACAGCGACGGCAACATGACGCTGACCGTCACGTTCAAGCTCGGCACCGATCCCGACAAGGCGCAGCAGCTCGTGCAGAACCGCGTTTCGCAAGCTATGCCGCGTCTGCCCGACGACGTGCAGCGGCTCGGCGTGACGACGATCAAGAGCTCGCCCACGCTGACGATGGTCGTGCACTTGATTTCGCCCGATCATCGCTACGACATGACGTATCTGCGCAACTACGCGCTGCTCAACGTCAAGGATCGTCTCGAACGAATCGCGGGCGTGGGCCAAGTGCAGCTGTGGGGCGCCGGCGACTACGCGATGCGGATCTGGCTCGATCCGAACAAGCTTGCCGAACGCAACCTGACGGCGAACGACGTCGTGAGCGCCATCCGCGAGCAGAACGTGCAAGTGGCGGCGGGCGTGATCGGCGGATCGCCGTCGTCGGCCGACGTGCCGCTGCAACTTTCGGTGAATGCGCGCGGCCGCCTGCAGACCGAATCGCAATTCGGCGCGATCGTCATCAAGACTTCGCCCGACGGCGGCGTGACGTACTTGCGCGATGTCGCGCGCGTCGAGCTGGCCGCGTCCGAATACGGCTTGCGTTCGTTGCTCGACAACAAGCAGGCCGTCGCGCTCGGTATCAACCAGCAGCCCGGCGCGAACTCGCTCGCGATTTCGGATCAAGTCCGCAAGGATATGGCCGATTTGAAGAAGGACTTCCCGGCCGGCGTGGACTACGAGATCGTCTATGACCCGACGCAGTTCGTGCGCTCGAGTATCGAGGCGGTGATCCACACGCTGCTCGAAGCGATCTCGCTCGTCGTCATCGTCGTGATCGTGTTCCTGCAGACGTGGCGCGCATCGATCATTCCGCTCGTCGCCGTGCCCGTGTCGATCGTGGGGACGTTCTCGCTGCTCTTGGCGTTCGGTTTCTCGATCAATGCGTTGTCGCTGTTCGGGATGGTGCTCGCGATCGGGATCGTGGTCGACGATGCGATCGTCGTCGTCGAAAACGTCGAGCGTAATATTTCAGCGGGCTTGAGCGCCCGAGCCGCCACCTATCGAGCGATGCGAGAGGTGAGCGGGCCAATTATCGCGATTGCGCTGACGCTCGTCGCCGTGTTCGTGCCGCTCGCGTTCATGAGCGGTTTGACGGGGCAGTTCTACAAGCAGTTCGCGATGACGATCGCCATCTCGACGGTGATCTCGGCGTTCAACTCGCTCACGCTCTCGCCGGCGCTTTGCGCGATTCTTCTGCGCGGCCACGATGCGCCGAAGGATTGGCTCACGCGTGCGATGGATCGCGTGCTCGGCGGGTTCTTCAAGCAATTCAACAAGGTCTTCAAGCGCGGCTCGCAGTCGTATGGCCGTGGGGTTACCTCGGTCCTGGGTCGCAAGTCGCTGATGCTCGGCGTCTACGCGGTGCTGGTGGGCGCAACCTTGTTCGTCACGCATATCGTGCCGGGCGGGTTCGTGCCCGCGCAGGACAAGGAGTATCTGATTGCGTTCGCGCAACTGCCCAACGGTGCGACGCTCGATCGAACCGAGAACGTCATTCGCGAAATGGGCGACATGGCGCTCAAGCAGCCGGGCGTCGAACATGCCGTGGCGTTCCCGGGCTTGTCGGTGAACGGCTTCACGAACAGCTCGAGCGCGGGCATCGTGTTCGTGACGCTCAAGCCGTTCAAGGACCGGGGTTCGAAGGCGTTGTCGGCCGGCGCCATCGCCGGTGCGCTGAATCAGAAATATGCGGGGATCAAGGGCGCGTTCGTGGCCGTGTTCCCACCGCCGCCGGTGCTCGGGCTAGGGACGCTGGGCGGCTTCAAGCTGCAGCTCGAGGATCGCGGCGCGCTGGGGTATGCGCAGCTGGACGAGGCGACGCAGGCGTTCATCAAACGCGCGCAGGCCGCGCCCGAGTTGGGCCCGCTGTTCACGAGCTATCAGATCAACGTGCCGCAGCTGAACGTCGATCTCGATCGTGTGAAGGCGAAGCAGCTCGGTGTGTCGGTGACCGACATCTTCAACACGATGCAGATTTATCTCGGCTCGCTGTACGTGAACGACTTCAACCGCTTCGGCCGCGTCTATCAAGTGCGGGTGCAGGCGGACGCACCGTTCCGCGCGCGGCCCGACGACATTCTGCAGTTGAAGACGCGCAACGCCGCGGGTGAAATGGTGCCGCTGTCGTCGCTCGTGAAGGTCACGCCCACGTTCGGGCCCGAGATGGTGGTGCGCTACAACGGCTACACGGCTGCCGACATCAACGGCGGTCCGGCGCCCGGCTACTCGTCGGATCAGGCACAAAGCGCGATTCAGCGCATCGCGAAGGAAACGCTGCCGCGCGGCGTGAGCTTCGAATGGACGGACTTGACGTATCAGCAAGTGCTGGCCGGCAACTCGGCGATCTGGGTGTTCCCGATCAGCGTGCTGCTCGTGTTCCTCGTGCTTGCCGCGTTGTACGAAAGCTTGACGCTGCCGCTCGCGGTGATCTTGATCGTGCCGATGAGCGTGCTGTCGGCGTTGACCGGCGTGTGGCTGCTGCGCGGCGACAACAACATCTTCACGCAGATCGGTTTGATGGTGCTCGTGGGCCTCGCCTCGAAGAACGCGATCCTGATCGTCGAATTCGCGCGTGAGCTCGAACACGACGGGCGCACGCCGGTCGCGGCGGCGATCGAGGCGAGCCGCCTGCGGCTGCGCCCGATCTTGATGACGTCGATCGCGTTCATCATGGGTGTGGTGCCGCTCGTGCTGTCGACGGGCGCCGGCTCCGAAATGCGCCACGCGATGGGTATCGCGGTGTTCTTCGGGATGTTGGGCGTGACGCTGTTCGGTCTCATGCTCACGCCTGTCTTCTACGTGGTGCTGCGCACGCTTGCGGGCGGCAAGATCCACGTCGCGGGCAAGGACTCGAAGGAAGATGCGGACGTCGACGCCGAATTGACGGACGCTTGAGGCTTAGAGGAACGATAACGATGAAACGAAACGATTCGGTTGCCGGCATTGAGCGCCTGGGCGTACGCGCGCTGGCCGGCGGCCTTTTGATGACGCTTCTTGCGGCCTGCTCGATGGGGCCGACCTACAAGCGGCCCGACATCGACACGCCGGCGGCGTTCAAGGAAGCTCCGCTGCCGGCTTCGGAGGCGGGCACGTGGAAGAGTGCGCAGCCGGCGGAAGTGCTCGAGCGCGGTCAGTGGTGGACGGTGTTCAACGATTCGACGCTGAACCAGCTCGAAGACGAAGCGCTCGCTGCCAACCAAGACCTGAAGGCCGCAGCGGCGCGCGTGCGCGAATCGCGCGCTGGACTCGACGCGGCCCGCTCGGCCTGGTTCCCCTCGTTGGACGCGGGTTTCGGGCCGACGCGCGAGCGCGTCTCGCCCGCTTCGCAAGGATTGCCGCAAAACGCGTACGTCCCGCCGATGACGCTGTGGCGCGCGCAAACGACGGTGTCGTATGAAGCGCCGCTGTTCGGTCGCGTGAGCGACAACGTGGCGGCCAGCCGTGCCGATTCGCAGCAGTCCGAGGCGCTGTTTCGCTCGGTTCAGCTCGCGTTGCAGGCCGATGTGGCGTCGAACTACTTCTCGCTGCGCGAACTCGATACGGAGCAGGACCTGTATCGCCGCACGGTGTCGTTGCGAGAAGAAGGGCTCAACCTCGTCAAGCATCGCTACGACGCGGGCGAGGTGAGCGAGCTCGATTTGCAGCAAGCGACCAACTCGCTCGCCACCGCGCGCGCCGAGGCCGCGGGCGTGGCGCGTCAGCGCGCCGCGTCGGAGCATGCGCTGGCGGTGCTCTTGGGCAAGCCGCCGGCGGAGTTCTCGTTCCCGCAGCAGCCGCTCCAGCCTGTCCTCGCGCGCGTGCCGGCAGGTCTGCCTTCGGCGCTGCTCGAACGTCGTCCCGACATCGCGGCGGCCGAGCGTGCGATGGCGGCGGCGAACGCGCGCGTCGGTTTAGCCAAATCGGCGTTTTTCCCGCAGCTCAATATCACGGGCGCATTCGGCTATGAGTCGTCGGGCTTGAGCGAGTTGTTCCGCTGGTCGAGCCGCACGTTCTTGCTTGGGCCGTTTGCCGGCACGGCGCTCACGCTGCCGATTTTCGACGGTGGGCGGCGCAAGGCCGATTTGGCCCGCGCACGGGCGCAGTACGACGAGCAGGTGGCGAACTATCGCTCGCAGGTGCTGAACGCATTCCGCGAAGTCGAGGATAGTCTTGCCGATTTGCGTCTGCTCGACGATCAGATTCGTGCGCAGAACGATGCGGTCAATGCTGCCGCACGCGCCGAGCATTTGTCGGAAGCGCAGTACCGAGAAGGGCAGGTCAACTATCTCGACGTACTGGATAGCCAGCGCACGGTGCTGCTCGCGCAGCGCCAGGCGAGCCAGCTCGCGGGGTCGCAGGCCGTGGCGACGGTCAGCCTCATTCGCGCGCTGGGCGGCGGCTGGGGCGATATGAAGCCGGGCGATACGCAGCAAGTCGCCAAGCAGTAAAAGAGCGCGCCGCCTTGGCTCGGCTGGAATTCGAGTTCGAGCGAAGGCAAGGGACGGCGCGTTGTGGATCAGCGGGGCTCGCGAGCGTGCGTTTGCACGCGATCGGCGCCCCGCATGTGCGCAATCGTGTGCACATCGATGCGAGGTGGAAAGATGAACTCGATGGTTGACGTTGAATACATCGCGCAGGGCGCAAGCTTCGACCAATTCATGAATTCTTTGCGGGATCCGGTGTTTGAGGCGCCCATCGTATCGGCGCGCCGTTTCTCCGAAGCGTTGCACATCGATTTGCAGACGCTGGCGAAGCAGGCGGGCGTGCATCGCAATACATTGAGCCGCATGCCCGCATCCGAGAGCGTGCAGCGCTTCCTCCGTGAAGCCTTGCGCGTGATTCGCGCGGCCACCGATGTCCAGGGCTGCGTGAAGCAGGCGTTGTTCTGGTACCGGAACGAGCCGCTCTCCGAATTCGGTTACAAAACGGCGGAGCAGCTCGTTTCAAGCGGGCGCACCGAAGATGTGCTGCGTTATATCGTTTCGCTCAAAACGCGCTCGGCTGCGCAGTGACGCGCCGCTGCGCGGGCCTGTCCGTACATGGTGTGGCGCAACCCGGCAGGCCGGAGCCCGATGGGCTTCGGCCTGCTAGGTTTATGAGGCGCTGCATCACCGTAGGGCGGTCTTGCCGATGTATCAATTGTTGCGCATCACGCCGCTGATTTGTGCCTGATTCCTGCCTCTATCGCTGTTTGCCCCGTCCACGAGCTGGTTGAGCGTGTTGTAATTTGCGGATTGATTAATCTCGTCGGCGACATAGTCGGAAAATACTCGGCCTGCCGGGCCGGCAATTCTTTCGGCTGCTCCCGACAGGATTTTTTTCTTCAAATTATCCGCCTGCCCCGGGGCATCGAGATATCCAAGCTTTTTTAGATGTTTTGCAATAGTGACGAGCTTGCCGCTTTTCAGTACTATTCCGGCGGTTTTCAGTGCGTTGGCAAATGGTCCTCCGGCCAGCGCAATCATGTCGAGCACCGCTCGCACCGCCATTTCAGAGTATTCGTGTCGCTTATAGGCAATCCAGGCGGCGTAGAATGGGATGTGCCACTGAAGAAAGTTAAGCGTTCTCTCTCTTAGATTTTCATCGAATGCCTCGTTTTTGAATGCATCGACGATGGTCGTGGACAGCTTATCGGCCACATCTTGAATGACTAACAGGAAGTTCGCATATGCGTCGATCGTTTTCGTCGATATCCTCTGCAGCCGCCAGGGGGTTTCCAATTTTGTGTTGAAGAAGAGATGCGCATGCCGGGTTAGCCATTCGACCTGCTCCTTTTCATTCGTGGGAATCCGAATCAGCGGAGGATGGTGAGCAGGAGCAATGACATAGGATTCATTGCGATGCAGCGTGGCATCTTTGACATCCACGACGTATCCAATCGATGATGTGTCGGTGAACCGGTATTTCCCAGCAATCGGCTCTTCGACATTGATCGATTTGAGCATGTAGGTACCGCTGCCCATCAGTTTAGCGTAGGGCTCGTGTGTCTTGTTGTTTGCTGGCCCATATGCTGGAAATTTGTAGAGATGATGTGCTGTGTTGGTGAGTTCTCGCGTTATGTTATGTTTTGCTTGAAGTTTAACCGAATCTATCAAACTTGAGAAAATGTCATTGAGATTGGGAAGCTTTTTGATTGCGTCATCGATTTTGTATGAGCCGAGCCAATCCGGTTGCTGAGAAAAAATATAAATATCGATGCCCGTCATCATTTCCTCGATGGGCGTGCCACCTGCCGGCGTGTAACGGAGTTTGCGAAATTCATGTGGATCCAGGCCGTACATGCGCATTATGAATTCGCCGAGTTCGCGCCTAGAAATGATCTGCGGAATTATTTGATACAGCATCGGCTGGGTCGCGGCGGCGGTACTGTTCCGGTGGTGGTGGTGATGGTGGTGGTGATGGTGGTGGTGATGGTGGTGGTGATGGTGGTGGTGATGGTGGTGGTGATGGTGATGGTGATGGTGATGGTGATGGCGATGCGTCCCTGTCGGGGCGGCGGTCACTTTAACGCGACGGCGAGCGGGAGCGGCCTCGTTTCCTGGGAATGGCCATGCCGACGGCTTGTAATCGGGATCGGCGGAATTGCGCGAAAGCGGGTTCAACCATTCTAGGGCGCTCCATAAGAGGGCGCTCGCCGCCGTTCCGTACGACGTTGTCGGTACGAGCAGGTCTGCGGCCGGCCCGGGTGACGGCGTTGGCGGACTTTCGGCCGCGAGATCCGGGGATAGCGTCCTTAGTGTGGGGGGAGTTGAAGGCTCGCGGCCTGATTGGATGAACGTGTCGCGGCCGTTGTGAGCATCAGAGGCGAACGTCATGTTGCGGGCCGCGTCGTTTCCGTACCGAGGCGACGTTCCCGTTATAGGGCCCATCGAATTGGGCTGCACCGATGCCGGGTTTGGGGCCGGGTGGGCAGGCATGCCTGATCGGGCGGGTGCGGCATCGGCGCCACTGCTCGATGGCGGCTCGGGAATGATCGGGCTTTCTTTGGGAGCGTAAGGCCGTGTGCGCAGATTCATCTCGGCTTGAGCGTGGAGCCCATATTGCGTCGTCAATAAGGCCGTCAACAGCAACCCTAAGCGTGGGTTGCCCTCGCGTGGCAGCTCTGCCGCATTGTGATGGCGAACCTCGCGCGGCCTGTCGTTGACGAAGTTGTTGCTCGTGCCAATTGCCCGCCGCCAATTTGCAAGGTTGGCGGGTTTGGCCGTTTTGCGAGAGGCCTTGGGCGGCTTCCATCGCTTGGCCTTGAATTGTCCGTCATGCCCCATTTCGTGGTGCCTCGTGGAAATCGAAGCCCCACCTTCCGAGCGCGCTCGGGTTTTGAGCGAAAGAGGGGCTAGCCTTCACGTGTTCGCTCGCGCTTATACGTTATTGGGCCGGGCCCATGAATGCAACCGGGCGCGGCAGACCGGCCGGGAACGGCCCCTCTGCAACTCATATAGTGAGGAGCGGTCGATCGTTTTTGACGTGATCTTGTCGTTTTGTGGTCAACTAACTTCGAACCGGCAGATAGTCTCTCGTTCCGTCGATTTCGCCTCGAAGGCAGCGGGCGACAGATCGCCCGATGTCGACTGGCGTACCGACTTCCGCGATCCGAGTGCGGCCGTGGCCGCAGGCACGCGAGCCGCGCTAGCGTGCGTCGAGATACGCCGCGGTGCTCGTTTGCAAGAAGTCGCGAAGGCGGCTAAGCACCGGTGTCGCCGCGAGTCTATGCGTGCTGATGAGGTTGACGGGCGCGCTCTCGCCCGTCCAATCGTCGAGCGCGGTCTCGAGCCGCCCCGCGCGCAAATCGGCCAGCACATCCAAATGCGACTTGTAGGCGAGCCCATGCCCGGCCAGCGCCCAGCGGCGCACGAGTTCGCCATCGTCGCTGACGCGATTGCCGCTGACCTTGACTACGCGCTCGTCGTTCTCTTTGGCGAAGCTCCAGCGATCGTGCATCGTTTCGCTGAGGGCGTACCGCAAACAATTGTGCTCATGTAGTTCCTCGGGGGTCGCGGGCTTTCCATGCCGCGCGAAATAGGCGGGCGACGCGCAAAGGACGCGGCGATTGTCTGGCGCCATCGGCGATGCGACCAGCGTCGAATCGTCCGGCACGCCGTATCGCACGGCTGCGTCGACCGGCTGGCGAAACATATCCACCGGCGTATCGCCGATTCTTACGCTGACCGTCAGCGCAGGATGTTGCGCCATGAATTCGTCGAGCCAGCCGGCGAGCACGCTGCGGCCGAGATCCGACGGAATCGACAGCGTCAGGGCGCCACGCAATGCGTCGCGCTCGTGCATCAAGGCGTCTTGGCCGGCTCGCAATTCCGATAGCGCATTGCGGGCGAATTCGACGTAGCGGGCGCCGTCGGACGTTAGGCGCAGGCTGCGCGTGGAGCGTGCGAACAGGCGCACGCCAAGCTCCGCTTCGAGCCTTTTGATGGCCGCGCTCGCTACCGCCGGCGCAATATTGAGCAGACGCGCCGCCGCCGATAGGCTGCCGTTGTCGGCGGCCAACACGAATACCGTCAAATCGTCGAGTCGAATCATCGTGCTGCACCCCATTTCATGACTTTTTGCCTTCGTCCCATTCCAAGCCGCGCCAACTTAGCTGGAACCAACTTCGCAGCCGGTATTGTCTTATACAAGCTGCCGCCGGCGGGGGCTGTGCGATGGGCGCACTGTCTCGAAGCGGCGGTAAATTGTCGATTTATTTTCGAATAATTGCTGGCAACTCGGAGGTAAGCTGCAATCGCTTCCAGTGGTCCAGGGGACGTTTGGTGCAACGTCATGTCCGATAAATAAATTGCGCCTAACCGATTCGAGGAAGTGCGGTTGCGTTCTGCGGCATCGAAAGGCGATGCGCTGTAGCCAGCATTTTCTTCGTGTCGGGGAGCGGAGGAGGTGTCATGCAATTCGATGCTATGGTTTTTGCCGAGAGGCTGGCTCGCCGCGCGGCGGATTGGCGGTTTCATCGTGAGCATCGCGCTCAAGCCACGGCAATTCATCGAACGCTCGAGCGGGCATTAGGTCCGACGAATCGCGTCGACATTGAACGCGCGGATACCTATGCGCGCGAAGTGCTAGGGCATGTCTGCTACGCACCATGGCTTTATGTCTATACGGCTATCGCGGGACGCTTCAAGGAAGGCTGGATTCCTGACAATTATTACGGCCGTGTCGTCGTGCCGAAGCTCAAGGGCGGATATGGAAAGGCTGCAAGCCTGAAGGCGCTACAGCGCACGCTATTCGACAGCGCGACTTTTCCGGATGTCGCCTATTTCGTGAATGGGTTGTTCGTGAAGCCAGACGGTACGCCGATTCCGGCTGACGAAGTTGCGCTCCATCTCTTCGCCGAGCACGATTCGCTCGTCTTCAAGATCGACAACTCGCGGCAAGGCAAGGGTATCTTTTTCCTGGATCGCAAGAGGTTCGATGTCGAAACGGTCAAGCGCCTGGGTAATGGCGTCTTGCAACGAAGGATCGTTCAGCACGAAGCGCTTGGGTGCTTCGCGCCGCGGTCGGTCGCCACGTTGCGCCTCACCACGGCGGTGAACGACGAGGGCGTCGTAACCGTGCGCGCTTGCTATTTGCGTTTAGGGCGCGATACCGACACGCACGTCCAGTCGAGCAGTCATGTGCGCATTCCCGTCGATCCTGAGACGGGCGAACTGAACGAAACGGGCTATTTGACCGACTGGACTGTCATTCGCGAACATCCGGACAGCAAGATTCGATTCGCCGGTGTGACCGTGCCGTCGTTTGACGCTTGTTTGACGACGGTGCTCACTTTGCATCGAAAGATTCTATGCAATCGCTGTGTGGGATGGGATTTGGCGATTGCCGACGACGGCCGCGTCGAAGTGATGGAATGCAACGCCGAGCATAACGACGTCAAATTCAGCGAGGCGACTCAGGGGCCTTGTTTTGCTGATTTGCGGTGGGAGCGGTTGGTGCAGCCGGAGATGCGTCGACAAAAAGCGGCGCGTCCGCCGCTTGACACGAGCACTCAAGCGGGCGACGCATCGCCGAAAGAAGCGCCTCCGCCGCTCAGTCCTTGAGAAACAACTCGTGCATGGGCGCGAAATGCGCGTAGAGCGGCAGAATCGCCCCGCCCATTGCACGAGCATCTGCCCCGATCGTGCCTTCGATCAATTGCGGCCTGACCATGCCCTCCCATTCGATACGATCGAGCGCGCCTTGCGTGCGCCGGATGAGCTCGCGCACCAGCTGCCGATCGATCTCCCCGTCGATGACGACGGCCTCCAAATCGAGCAGCGCCGTCGATCCGGCGATCGTCATCGCGATCGCGGGGCATGCTTCGTCGAGCCAACGTTCCGTCACGGCCCAGGCATGCGCGCCCAGGGCGCGATGATCGTGCGCGGCGGCCGCGGGGATACCGGCGGCCACGAACCGTTGTTCTAAAACGAATCCCGACGCCGAATGCAGCAATTGTCTGGACGCATGGCCGTTGCCTAGCGCGAGCGGCATCGAGCCGACGGCGCCGGCGTTGCCGTGCGGGCCGCCGTGCAAGCGGCCGTCGATCACGAGCCCGCCGCCGATGAACGTGCCGACGAACAAGTAGAGAAACGAACGGATCCCGCGTCCCTGGCCCATGACGAGTTCGGCAGCGCAAGCGGCGGTCGTGTCCTTGGCGAATTCGACGGGCAGGCCCGTCATGGAAGCGATACGCGTGCGGATATCGATCGCGTTCCACGCTTCCAGCGCCGCGGGAGGCGCGCCCAGGAAATCGCGCCATCCGCCGAGCCAAAGCGGCGCGGCCACGCCGATGCCGACGACTTTGTCCGCATGCGGGCCGAGCGAGTCGGTCGCGCGCGCGATCTTCGCTTCCAGCGCCGGAAACAACGTGTCGGGATCGGGGTAGGCGTACTCGAGCACATCGCGCGTGCGGACGTGCCCCGTGAAATCCATGGCCAGCACGTCGAGACTGCGCCGTCCGACTTTGATGCCGATCGTGTAGGCCCCTTCAGGACGCAGCGCGATCGGCACCGACGGCTGGCCGATGCGCCCGCGCACGCGCGCTTGCTTGGCGAGCAGGCCGTCGTCGATCAAGCGATCCACGATCATCGACACGCTCTGCATGCTGAGCCGCGTCAGGCGTGCGACGTCGGCCTTCGAGAGCGGACCGTGCAGGCGCACCGCCTGCAGCACGATGCGCTCGTTGAACTGCCGCATGCCGACCTGGTTGGAACCGACGGTCCGTGCAGTATGCGGATGCGTTCGCGCGTTCATAGGTCAGGAAGCTCGGTGCGACGCCGTGCGCCGATCGTCATGCGATGGCTCTGACGTCGGCCTGCTTGGCCCCCGTCATGATCGCGACGGCATCGGACATGTGAATGTCCTTCGTATTGACGAGCGCCGCGCGCCGCCCGAGCCGCTGAATATGAATGCGGTCGGCGATCTCGAACACGTGCGGCATATTGTGGCTGATGAGGATGACGGGCAGGCCGCGATCGCGCACGCGCCGGATGAGCTCGAGCACCATGTTGCCTTCCTTGACGCCGAGCGCGGCCGTCGGTTCGTCGAGAATCACGACGTGCCGCGCGAACGCGGCGCTGCGGGCGACGGCAACGCCTTGACGTTGCCCGCCCGAAAGCGTTTCGACGGGTTGCCGCATCGATCGAATGCCGATCTGCAGATCCTTCATGTGCGATGTGGCTTCTTCGAGCATGCGCCGCTTGTCGATCATCTTGAGCACTGAACCGCGCCAACCTGGAAGCCGGCGCTCGCGCCCGAGAAACAGGTTCTCGGCGATCGTCATGGCCGGCGCAACGGCCAGCTCCTGATACACGGTTTCGATGCCTTTCTCGCGCGCATCGAGCGGGCTGCGAAACTTGACGGGCGCGCCGTCGAGCAGAATCTCGCCCTCGTCGGGTACGGTGGCGCCCGACAGCGCTTTGATCAGCGAGGATTTCCCCGCGCCGTTGTCGCCGATCACGGCGAGAATTTCGCCCGGCAGGACTTCGAAATCACAGCCGTCGAGCGCGGTCACTTGTCCGTAGCGCTTCACGAGGCCGCGCGCTTGCAGCACGGGCGTGGCCGAGCGGGAGGTTGGGGTCGACATGGCGTTTCCTTGACGAATTCGAAAGTTCGAATATTCGAATGCTTCGAGTACCAAATAACGATGAGCGGCGAGCGTTGCGTCAGCCGCGGCGATGCGAGAGCTTATCTGCCGCCACCGCGAGAATCACGAGAATGCCGGTAATGAGCACCTGATAGACGGACGACACGCCGATCAGCGTCAGCCCATTGCGGAACACGCCCACGATCAGCGCGCCGAGCAGCGTGCCGACGATCGATCCGCGTCCCCCGAACAAACTGGTTCCGCCCAGCACAACGGCCGTAATACTGTCGAGGTTGTCGGTCTGCCCGGCTTGCGGGTCGCCCACGCCGGTGCGCGAGACGAGCAGCAGCGCTGCGATGCCGTAGATGAAGCCGGCTAGCGAATAGACCGTCAGCAAGATGCGCTGCGACGACAGGCCCATCAAGCGCGCCGCTTCCGGGTTGTTGCCGAGCGCGTACAGATGCCGTCCGGGTACGGTGTTTCGGAGAACGAACCACGTGGCGAGGTACATCAAAAGCGCGAGCACGGTGCCGTACGTCACTTCTGCCGGCCCGACGCGGAACGTATTGCCGAGGAACATCATGGCGTCGGGCAGGCTCGATACCGTTTCCGCATTGGAATAGATCTGCGTCAGCGCGAACGCAATGTTCAGCGTGCCGAGCGTTACGATGAACGAGGGCAGTTTGATGCGTGTCACGAGGACACCATTTAGGAGACCGAACAATGTGCTCGCGCCGATGCCGCACAGAATCGCAAGCACCGGCGGCACGCCGAGCACGACGGCGAATTTGGTCATGATGATCGAGCCGAACGCCATGACCATGCCGCAGGACAAATCGATGCCTGCAGTAAGAACGATCAACGTCTGCCCGATGGCGATGACGGCCACGACCATCGTCTGCTGAAGAATCAGCGATAGATTTTGGAATGACAAAAACCGGCTGCTTTGCGACATGAAGAAGGCGCACGCGGCAACCAAGGCGATCAACGGGCCTGCCTCGGCGATGGTCGGCATGCGATGGCCGCGCGAGTGAGGGGCGGGGGCCGGCGCGAGCGGCCCGGCGGATTGAGTCGTCATGATGCGTCTTCTCCTACGGTCGAAATGGAAAACAGCGCCGGCGCGGCAACGGGGAATCGCCGCGCCGGTAGCGGTTGCCCGTTACTTGCCCCAGCAGTTCTCGAGGCCGAACTTCGTGTCTTTGCTGTCGACACCTTGCATCGGCTTATCGGTGATCAGCGTGACGCCCGTGTCCGTATAGCCGCTGACCTTCTTGCCGGTCTTCACATAATCGATGCCGGCGTCGACGCCCATCGCCGCCATCTTCAGCGGGTATTGCTGAGCCGTCGCCGCGATCTCGCCGGCCTTGACGTTGCGCACGCCTTCGCAGCCGCCGTCGATCGAGACGATCAGTACGTCCTTCTCCTTGCCGGCCGTCTTGAGCGCGCGATAGGCGCCGGCCGCCGCGGGTTCGTTGATCGTGTAGACGACGTTGATGTCCGGCGCCTTCTGCAGGCAGTTCTCCATGGCCGCTTGGCCCTTCGATTGATCGCCGCGCGTGTCCTGGCTGCAGACGATGCTGGGGTCGCCTTGCTTGACGCCGAAGCCTTGCAGGAAGCCGTTATGGCGCAGCACGCCGACCGAGATGCCCGGCGCGAGGTCGAGCGTGGCGATCTTGGCGGGCTTGTTGCCGAGCGCCTTCTTGGCGTATTCGCCGATCAGCACGCCGGCCTTGAAGTTGTCGGTCGCGAAGAGCGCGTCGGTCGCATTTTGCGGATCGGTGGGCGTGTCGAGCGCGATCACCATCACGCCGGCCTTGCGCGCTTTCTCGATCGATGGAACGATGGCCTTCGTATCGCTCGGCGTAATCAAGATCGCTTTCGCGCCGGCGGTCGTCATGTTCTCGAGCGCCGTCACCTGCGCGCCGTTGTCGCCGTCGTATCGGCCGGCGGCCGTCAGCAGCTTGGCGCCGCCTTTGTTCGCGGCGGCTTGCGCGCCTTCCTTCATCTTGACGAAGAACGGATTGGTGTCCGTTTTCGTCACGAGGCCGATGATGGGTTGTTCGGCGAATGCGGCGCCGGCCAGCAGAACGGACGCCGCGGCGGCGCCGAGCATGGCATGCCGCGCGCAAGCAAGATAGGGACGGGTCTTCATCGAACGCTCCTCCTCCAGTGATTAACAACGAATGGGTGAAGTGGCAGGCGCATGTCGTCGGCTGCTCGATTAAATCAACTGCGTGGATTTAGTACAGCAGCCGCTTGAGAAGGAGTCAAGGGCAGGGGATCTGTGCGGTGCGGAAGAAACGAGGCCGGTGAAACGACTCAGCCTTCGCCGCCTCGTGGCAAACGACGATTGCCGCAATGCATCATAAAAAGCGCAAACTCAGGGAATATCCGGAGGCGTAGGCGCCAGGGAGGAAGCGCTTAATTCGGTGTTTAGTGGTGGTTCGACGGCTGCCGGCTCTTGCGATTCGAGCTCGAACCGTCGAAGCACATCGAGGCCACGCCATCGACGTGGCGACCCGTGGCGCGGCTGGAGTGCGTCACGGGCGGGAAGAAAGAGGAAGGGGGCAGCGGGTTTAGCCCCGGGTTTGACCCCGGCTTTGACCCATCAGGCAGCGCAGGCGGCTTGTCCCGACGCGGCGGTAGCGGCGGCCACGGCAGGCTTCGCCGCGCTCGCGCGCTTGGTCTTGCCTGCCCGCGAAGGCGGCTGACAGGCGCCGCACACGACGTTGTGCTGCAGGTCGTGCTTATGCGCCACGAATTTGCCGCTGCAGCGGCAGCAGGGCGTGAGTTGCAGGATTTCGGCATCGAAGAAGCGCACGAGCGTCCACGCGCGCGTGAGATCGAGTACCGGCTCGGCGTCGCTGTGCTTGCAATGCTCGAGGTATAGCCGATAGCCCTTGGTCAGCGCGTCGAGATGCGAGCATCCGGCCTCGTGCTTGAGGAACACGTAGGTGTTGTAAAACAGCGACGCGTGAATGTTCGCGAGCCACGTCATGTACCAGTCGGCCGAAAACGGCAACATACCCTTCGGCGGCGACACGCCTTTGATCTCGCGATAAAGGCGAATCATGCGGTCGCGGGAAAGCGACAGTTCGCTCTCCAGCACCTGCATGCGCGCGCCCAGCTCGATGAGCGCAATGGCGCGAAACACTTCTTGCGCGTCTTCCGTGAGGCTCTTCTTTTGGACCATGACGCTGCCCCTTGTCGATTTACGCGAATTGCTCAGCCGGTTGGCTCGCGAGCAAAATCGCGGTGTGGGTGGCGGCCACTTCGGCGTTTTTCGCGGTCTGCGTCAAAGCCGAAAGCATGGCGTGGTCGTTGAAGCGGAAGAAGCACAACAGTTGATCGGAAGAGGCAAGCTTGACGCACTGCGCGAGCGACAGCCCGGCGAGCAAGTCAGCCATTTCCGATGACAGGCCGAGGCGAAACATTCCGATGGCCTTGTCCTCGCGCAGCATGCGCTGCGCAAGCATGACGTACGACAAATTAATTTCGCGGATAGAGTCCAGCGTCTCGCTGCTGCGGTCCATTTCTCACGTTTCCGAAGCCCCGTTGACCCGAATCGGTATGTTTTACCGTATATTTTTTTCGCTTTTGTGCCCGACATCGTTTGCGCGACCCCGCAGCACTATCTGATACAGGTAGTTACAATCTGTAACACCGTTGACCGCATTCTAAGAACCAGTTTTACCGAAAGCAATCCCTTCCTAATAAAATGTAGGAAAAAAGCACGCTTAGGGTTTTCGGCAATTTTTTCATGTTTGTGTAACAAGAAAAGTTGACCGAATTCAACCGAGGGTTTGCCCTTGAAATTCGCGACAAAACGCGTCGTTTTCGCGAATTGAAAGCTTGTTGAAAGATAATTGTTGCGCATGCGTAACAATTACCAAACCGCCTGGTCGGGTAAATCCCGAGGCGTGCCGCCTAGGGTTGGATGTGCAGCCAGCGGCGCGCAAGCGGCCAAAGCAGCACCGCCCACGTCAGGGCGCAGATGATGAGCGCGACGAGCACCGCGGCGCTGCCGCAGTCCTTGGCTCGTCCGGACAACTCGTGGCGATCGAGCGAAATGCGATCGACGACGGCCTCGATGGCCGAGTTCATCAATTCGACCAGTAGGACGAGCAGCACCGAGCCGATCAACATGACCCGTTCGACGGGGGAGACCGGCAACAGCAACGCACACGGAATCAGAACAACGGCGAGGACGCTTTCTTGGCGGAATGCGCTTTCCGAAAGCCAGGTTGCGCGCAGGCCCGCGTATGAGTGCTTGAAGGCGAATAAAGCGCGCAGCAAGCCGGTGCGCTTGGTTGCTGTCGGCGGCGATTGGGGCGTACGCGGCGCCGATGAAGAATGGGTGGAGCGAGCCATCGAATGTCCCTGTGCTCGGCTGCTCAAAGGTCGCCGATATTAACGAATGTTACGATAAAATTGTCAGACTTCTCTGCTATCCTTGACCGCTTTCGCGCAGCGAGGCGTTCGCCTACCGGTTACAGATCGGCGTCCTTCCGCGTGCGGCGCGCGCAACGGCGCCGGCCGCCACATTCAGTCGATCGGGGCCTGTTCGTCATCGGCGCATTTGCCGTGTATCAAAGTTCTACTTAAAAACCGTTATATATAAACGGGCCGAAATCGGCGCACTCTTTGCTTGTGCACAGCCGCCATTTCGTATGAACCAGGCCGTCAATGAAAATAGTTCTTTCGACTTACGTTTGTGCGGCGATATTGGCAGGGTGCTTAGTGTCGTCGTCGCAGGCAGCACAGCAGATCGCATCCCCGGCGGGGCAGGTACCGGCAACCGCGATGGCGAGCCCGCCGGTATCGGCTTCGGCTTCAGCGACGACGCTCACGTTCGCCGCGCTGGGTGCTTATCAGCCGCTTCACCTGCGCGGTCCCGACGATACGCGCACGGTTAATGTGGGCGTCAGGCTCGATCGCGTCGTCACCGCGGCCACGCTCAGGCTGCGCTATACGTATTCGCCCGCGCTCGTGTTTTCGCTGTCGCATCTAAAAGTATCGATCAACGGCGAGGCGGTGGCTACCGTGCCGTTCGACGCCGAGCATGCGGGGCAGATGCTCACGCGCGACATTCCGCTCGATCCGCGTTTCTTGACGGATTACAACCAGCTCAACGTTCAATTGATCGCGCATTACACGCTCGATCATTGCGAGGATCCCGAGAACTCGGCGTTGTGGGCCGATGTGAGCCCGACGAGCGAAGTCTTGCTCGATACCGTCCCGCTCAAACTGCCGAACGATCTGAGCTTGCTGCCTGCGCCGTTTTTCGATCGGCGCGATCCGGCGCAACTGCGCCTGCCTTTCGTGCTGCCGGCTTCGGCCGATAACGCGACGCTGGAAAGCGCGGGCATCCTGGCGTCATGGTTCGGTGAACTCGCCGATTACCGCCAGGCTCGATTCACTGCCATGGCCACACTGCCGACGGATTCGCATGCGGTCGTCGTAGGCACGCGTGCGCAGCTGCCCGCTGGGTTGGCGTTGCCCGAGGTGAACGGCCCGATGTTGCTCGTCATGGACAATCCGTCGGCGGCCGACAAGAAGCTTTTGATCGTGACGGGGCGCACCGAGGAAGAGGTCAAACGGGCCGCGGACGCGCTCGTGCTCGGCAAGGCCGCGCTCGCGGGCGATCGCGCAACCGTGTCGCAAGTCGACATCGGGCCGGTGCGCCAGCCCTACGATGCGCCGCGGTGGCTGCCGATCGGCCGGCCGATCGCCTTCAAGAAGCTCGTCGACGATCCCAGCCAGCTCCAAGTGTCGGGCAGCCGGCCCGATGCGATTCGCCTCAACTTGCGCGTACCCGCCGATCTCTATTCATGGAGCGGACAAGGCGTGCCGCTCGATTTGAAGTACCGCTACACCGCACCCACCGTGCAGAACAACTCGGCGCTGGCGATTTCGATCAACGACTTGCTGGTCAAATCGCTTCGACTGCCGCCGGCGAAGGCCCAGGACGCACAAGGGCGCCTGCAGGTACCGCTGCTCGGCGGCTCCGATGCGCGCACGGCCGACTTGCTCGACATCCCCGCGTTTCGCGTCGGCAGTTCGAACCAGCTTCAGTTGAAGTTCGATCTCGACTCGCAAAAGACCGGGCTTTGCCAAGGCGTCGCGCAAAACCCGGTCCGCGCGGCCGTCGACCCGGATTCGACCATCGACTTTTCTCACTTCGTTCACTACGCGCGGATGCCGAACCTCGCGTACTTCGCGAACAGCGGTTTCCCGTTCACGCGCTATGCGGATCTCTCGCAAACCGCGGTCGTCTTGCCGGAGCACCCCGCGCCGGAAGATCTCGATGCGTATCTGACCGTGCTCGGGCATATGGGGCAATGGACGGGCTTTCCGGCGCTGCGCGTGCAAGTGGTGCGCCCCGCGCAAGTGCCGCGTGCCCGGCAAACTCCGCATGAGTCGGGCAAGGATTTGCTCGTGATCGGCGACAGCGGCTCGGGCGTGCTGCCGGCCGCCTGGTCGGGCGCCTTGCCGCTGGCGATCGCGGCGGGGTCGGGCGGGCAAGTCACGCGCACCGCGTTCTCGGTCAAGGAATACTGGCGCGACGGCGTGCACGTACCGGAAGGCAGCGCGCGGCTCGACGAAAGCGGCCCGATCGCCGCGCTGCTCGGGCTGGAACTGCCGGGCAGCAAGGGGCGCAGCGTCGTCGCCATGACGGGCACGTCCCCGGCTCGGCTTCGCGATTTGCTCGATGTGCTGGATAAGCCTGGGCTCGTCGCGCAGTTGCAAGGCGACGTGTCGCTCGTGCGCGGCGGGCGGGTCGAGAGCATGCGTGTCGGCGATACGTACGTCGTCGGCTATGTGCCTTGGTATGCGCAGATCTGGGGCCGTGCGATCCGCCATCCGATTTTGCTCGGCGTGCTCGGCGCGATCGGCGGTCTGCTGCTCGCCATCGGCGCGTTCACCGCGCTGCAAGAACTGTCCGCGCGACGCCGGGGGATTTGACGGATGGCGTGCGGCAAAGAGCGACGTTCGTTCGGAAAGGCGATCGGGTGGGTGTGCGGCGGCTTGGCCGCGGCCCTCGTGGCGGGTTCGGCATGGGCCGAAGGCGCGAACGCGGCGCGGCCGGCGGGCGCATCGTCGGCCGCCGCTTGCACGTTCGGCTGGCCGCTCTGGGACAGATTCAAGCAAGGATTTCTTTCGGCCGATGGGCGTGTGATCGACGTCGGTTCGGCCGACGAACGTACCGTGTCCGAAGGGCAGGGATATGCCCTGTTCTTCGCGCTCGTCGCGAACGATCGCGCCACATTCGACGAAGTCTTGCGCTGGACGGAGAACAACCTAGCGGCCGGCGATCTGACGAGTCACTTACCGGCTTGGCTATGGGGCCGCGCCCAGGACGGCAACTGGCGCGTGCTCGACGACAATTCGGCGTCGGACGCCGATCTTTGGATTGCTTACGCGCTCATGCAGGCGGGCGCGCTGTGGCACGAACGCAGCTACACGGCGCGCGGCGCGGTGCTCGCTCGTCACATCCTCGAGCAGGAAACGGCAACGCTGCCGGGCCTCGGGCTCACATTGTTGCCGGGCCCGCAGGGGTTTCATCCGAACCCGGACGAGTGGCGCGTCAATCCTAGCTATGTGCCGCTCCAGGTGTTGCGCGGCCTGGCCGCCCAACAGCCGGACGATGGCCGGTGGGCGCGTCTGACGGCGTCGGCGTCCACGATGCTGCGGGACTCCGCCCCCCGCGGCTTCGCGCCGGACTGGGCGCGCTATCGCGCGGGGCAAGGGTTCCTGCCCGATACCGACACGCAAGGCCGCGGCAGCTACGACGCGATCCGCGTCTACCTATGGGCGGGCATGCTCGATCCGACTGGCGCGGGCGCGAAACGCTTGCTCGAACACTTCAAGCCATTTGCCGATTACATCGCGGCGCACGGTGCGCCCTACGAATCGATCGATACGACGACGGGCGAGGCGAAGCAAACCGGTAACGCCGGTTTCTCGGCAGCTGCCGCGCCGTTTCTGGCGGCGTTGGGCCAGAGGGCCGCGGCCGATGCGCAGGTGCGGCGCGTGCAATCGCTCGAAGCTCAGGAGCCGCCGGGCTACTACACGAGCGTGCTGACGCTGTTCGGGTTGGGTTGGCGCGATGGCCTCTTTCGGTTCAAAGCCAACGGCGCGCTCGACGTTAGGTGGAGGGCGGCGTGTCCGGGCGCGTCGCAATGAAGCATCGCGCTCGCGCCGGAGCCCGTCTCGCCCTGCAGTGCGCGATCATGACCTCGCTCGCGTGGGCGGCGTGCACGAAGGCCGCCCCTGCGTCCGATGCGCGCGCCTCCTCGCCTACCCAGGCGATCACCCCCGAGGCGCGTTTGCTCGCGACGGCGCGCATGTGGTCGGCGAAGCATCGCGACGACCTTGCATTGCAGGCCCTGCAAAAAGCGATGTTGATCGCACCGGACGATCCCGTGCTGATCGGCCTGGCCGTTCGGATCAAGTTGCGTCTGGGCGACGCTCGCGGCGCGGCGGCCATGCTCGACCGGCTGAAGGCGAGTCAGCCGGATGCCTTGACCACCCAGCAGCTCGAGGACGAATTTCGCGCCGCCACGAGCGGGCGCGGCGAATTGGCCACGATCCGATTGCTCGCGCGCAGCGGGCAAAACGAGCAAGCGGTCGAGCGCTTGCGCACGCTCTTTCCTCATGGTGCACCGCCCGGCGCGCTCGGGGCCGAGTATTACCAGATCCTGTCGGGCACGCCCACCGGGTACGTGCAGGCGGTCGACGGGCTGCGCAGGCGTATCGCGGCCGATTCGAGCGATTCGGCGGCGGCGCTGGTCCTCGTCGGCTTGCTGAATCAACGCGGTGCGACGCGCGCTGAAGCGAATCGACTCGCGTGGGCGCTGGCGGAACGCAAGGACGTCGACCATACCGAGGCCATGAATGCGTGGCGAGCCGTGCTGCAGTCGGCCGGCGAAGATCCCGCTTATCTCGGTGCCGTGCATGCGTACTTGGTGCTCGAGCCCGACGACAACGAGTTCAAGGATCGGGCCGCTGCGCTGGACGCAGAGCGGCAGGCCCAACTGAAGCTCGAGCGCGACCCCGACTACATCGCGCAGAAGCAAGGGCTGCGCGCATTGTCCAGAGGCGATCTGCCGGCGGCCGATACGCTGCTTTCGCGTGCCGCCAAAGCCCGCGCAAGCGATGCCGACGCTATTGGCGGTCTGGGCCTCGTGCGCTTGCGCGAGGGGCGGCAAGACGAGGCGCGCGCGCTGTTCCAGCGAGCCGCGGCCCTCGCGCCCGACAATCGCTCGAAGTGGGACGGGCTCGCCCGTACCGCGCTGGTCTGGGGGACGATCGCCAAAGGGCGCGAAGCCGCCGCCGCGGGGCGCCCGCAACAGGCGCAGCAGGCGGCGCAATCCGCGCTCGCACTCGACCCGAGCAACGCGCAGGCGAAGCAACTGCTCGCCGATGCATGGCTCGCGCAGCGCAATTGGACAGCCGCCGAGCCGTTGCTGCGCGAACTGCTCGCCAGCCGCCAACTCGACGTGGGCGCGGTGGAAAGCATGCAGACGCTGCTGCGCGAGACCGGGCGTGAAAATCAGATACCGGGCCTGCTCGATGCGCTTAGCCAGCGGTTTCGCGATCCGGCCGATCGCCAAGGGCTGGCCGGGCTGCGCGCGGATGTCCTGACGCGGCAGGCGCAGCAACTCGCGTCGATGGGCAAGCTTGGCCCGGCCGCCGAGCACTACGAGAAGGCGCTGCGTTTGACGCCGGATGCGCCGTGGACTCGCTTCGCGCTCGCCCGCATCTATCGCGGCCTCGGTTTGCCGCAACTGGGGCGGGCGGTGATGGACGATGGGCTGAAGACGAACCCATCGCCGGAACAGCGCTATGCAACGGCCCTTTATCGCAGTTCCGTCGACGACTTGACGGGGGCGCAATCGGTTTTAGCTGGCGTTCCGCCCGATGCGCGCACCGACGGCATGCGTGCGCTCGCACTTCGGCTCGAGGCGCAGGTCGCGCTGCAAGAGGCGCGTGTGGCATTCGCGAGCGGCGACGCCAAGGCCGCGGCGCACGCACTCGATACCGCACGCGAGAAAGGCGGCGCCGATCCGTACGTGACGGCATCGATCGGCGCCTTGCTCATCGACGAAGGACAGCCGGATCAAGGCTTGGCGCTGATGCGCGATTGGATGGCGCGGCACCCGAACGAAACGGATACCGATGTTCGATTGCGATACGGCGACCTGCTCGGCAGTGCTCAGCGCGATGACGATTTGGCCGCTTGGCTAGCCGGGTTGCGCCGCGAGCCGCATTTGACTGCGGAGCAGAGCGCGCGGCTGGAAGATCAATCCTTGCGGCTCGTGCTGCGCCGGACCGATACGGCGCTCGACGACAAAGACTTCGCGCTGGCGCGGCGCCGCTTGGCCGAGGCGAGCGCGGCCGGGAAACGCGACAAGCGATACGCACTCGAACTGGCCGATCTCGAGCGCGCGCAAGGGCATTTCGCCGCCGCACGCGCCGCGCTTGCTCCGGTGCTGGCGCATTCGCCGCAAGATCCCGAGGCGCGCCTCGCGCTCGCGCGCGTGCTCGAAGACAGCGGTCAGCGCGGTGCGGCGCTGCGCATCGTGCGCGAGGTGCTCGATGCCGCGCCGCCCGACGACATCGACACGCGCCTGTCGGCCGCGCGCCGATTGACGGCGCTGCGCCAGCCGCAAGAGGCGGCCCACATCACGGACGCACTCCGAACCGCCTATCCGACGCGCTCCGATGTGACGGTCGAAGCGGGGCGGGTGGAAGAAGAGCTCGGACGCTACGATCAAGCGGCAGCGCTCTATCGCCGCTCGCTTGCGCAGGAGCGCGCCGCGGGCATCGTCGCGCGCGGCCCGGACGGTACGCCGGCGCAAAGCGCGCTGGCCGATCTCGAACAGCGGCGCGATCCCGAGATCGAGGCGGGCTGGATGCCGGCGTTCAAATCGGGCGACCCGGGCATCTCCGATTATCACGCGCAGCAGGCGCCGATCTATATTCAGATGCCTTACCGTTACGAGGGCCATGTTTTTCTGCACCTCGATACGGTTCACTTGGATGCGGGCACGCTGGCGGTCACCGATCCCTCCACATTCGCGTTGCGCACGTTCGGCACGTTTTCGGCGTTCCCGTCGATTACCGGCTTGCCGGTCTACGTCTTGCATCAATCGGCGACAGGCGTGGCGATCGGCACGGGCTTCGTCTCCGACGCCTGGCGATTCGACATCGGTACGACGCCGCTCGGTTTTCCGATTCACTACATCGTCGGCGGCGTCCGCTATCGTTTCGACGCGGGGCCGGCGAGCTTTTCGGTCAGTGCGTCGCGCCGGCCGGAAACGAGCAGCGAACTTTCCTACGCGGGCCTGCGCGATCCCTGGACGAACGCCGTCTGGGGCGGCGTGCGCCGCGACGGCGTGGATTGGCACACGGGCATCGATTTGGGACGATTCAGCCTGTTCTCCGAACTCGGCGCCGGCGTGCTGACCGGCAAGCACGTCGCGTCGAACCAAGAGGTGACGCTTCGAACGGGCTTCACGACGCCCGTCTACCAGGGCAGGAGCATGCGCGTGAGCACGGGGCTCGTCGGCAACGTGTGGCACTACACGAACAACCTGCGCTTCTACAGCTACGGGCAAGGCGGCTACTACAGTCCGCAGATGTACCTGTCGCTCGGCGTGCCGATCGAATGGAACGGCAGGCGCGGACCGCTGACGTGGGATCTGACGGCGACGGTCGGCGTGTCGCACTCGTACGAAAAGGATTCGCCGTACTATCCCAACGGCTTGCCCGCCGGGGTACCCCAGCCTCCGGCGGGGCAAAGCCTCGTCTACACGGGCGGCTCGGGCGGCATAGGATTCTCGTACGGTTTGAGCGGCGTGGTGCAGTACCGATTCAATCCGCGTTTAGTGGCGGGCCTGCGCGTGGACATCGACCACGCGCACGATTACGCACCGAGTTCCGGCATGGTCTACGTGCGGTATTCGTTCGACGCGCGCAAGCCGGACACGAGCCTTTCGCCGAAGCCGGTCAGCCTCTATTCGAGCTACTAGCCCTATCAGTCACATGGACGAACGCAATCAACCCTCGAGCCGGCGCGACAGCGCGGACGGAGCCGATACGAACGGCGGCGCCGGCGCGCGCGCGGCCGGCAAGCGCTCGCCCCGTTTCGGCGCGCTCGTGCGCGAGGCGGTCGCGGCGCACGCCGGCAGCGGCAGCCGGCTCGCGATCGACGCGTTGCCCGACGAAGTCGCGCAGCTCGCACCGGGCCACTTCTATGCCATCTATGCCAAACCGCGCACGGCGGCGTGCGACGCGCTGATCTGGGCCAGCGCGAAGGCCGCGAACACGCGCCATGTGACGATCGTCCTGTCGCGCACACGCGCTCAGGCAGCGGCGCAAATGCGCGCGCTCGGCTTTCGTCCGGGCGTGCCCGCCCAAGGCTGGCCGCGCAATCTGAACGTGCTCGCGATGCCCGATGAAAGCGGGGAGCCTCTGGGCGACGGTCAGCCGTCCGACGTGGTTGCCGCGCCCATGCAATCGGGAAGTCGAATCGCATTCGCCCATCTGTTCGGCGGCCTGCGCGCGCTCAAGCGGTTCGGCTTTCGATCGAATGCGCTGTATTTCATCGAGGGGGCCGAGCGGTGGCTGTCTTGGGGCGATGCGGATGCGTTGGCGCGCGAGGGCCGGCTGCTCGCAAATTGGTGCGAGGCCCGGCGAATCGCACTCGTGTTGCTGCTCGATCCGTCAAAGATAGGCGGGACGCCCGAGCGCGACGAAACCGTCGACGCCTTCATGACCGACGAACTCGCCCAACGGGCGGGCCATCTCGAGTTTCATGGCGCCTGCGCGGGCATGGCGCGCATGGGGCGCACGCATGGCGAATTGCTTTGGCATGTCGATTTCTGGCGTACGGGCCGTGCGCTGGCGACAGGCGAGACCCGTGCGCTGCGCTTCACCGACGATGGGCGGCTATCCGTCGCGCCCGAGATCGTCGATGTCCAAGCGCAAGCGGCGCTGCGTCTCGCGCGCGATGAATCGCGCGTGGTTGCGACACGCTCGGTCGTTGCTCGCGAGAGCTGGGTGCCGCCGGAATGGGACATCGTCGAAGACCAGCAGGCGGCTGTCGCGGCGTGCGTCGGAGCGCAGGCCGCGACGGTGTTGCTCGACTACCGCGATCGGTCGACGCTCGAGGCGTTGTGCGCCGCCGTGCATACGCTGCGCCGCGAATGCGGACGGGCGCTCAAGATCGTCGTGGTCGAGCGGCGCGAGGCCTTGCGCCATCAATATGAGTTGCTGCTGCTCAGTCTCGGCGCGAACCTCATCATCGGGCGAGAACTGCCGTTCTCGCGCGTGCAATCGCTGCTGCGCTCCCTGCAGGGCCAACTCGATACGCGGCCGGTGGCGCTCGACTATCAAGCGGCGCTGGCCGCGGCATTGACCGACGATGTGCGAGGCTACTTGCCCGTGCCCGCGTTCTGCGAGCGCATCGAAGCGGTGCTCGCGCGCGGCGCGGTGCTCGACTTGCCGCATGTGCTGGCGAAGATCGCATTGCTGCCCAACGTGTCGCACGCCGAAGCGTTGAAGCAATGCGCGCCCCGTCGCGCCGGCGATGTGGTGACCGCCGACGCGGCGCATCTGTACGTGTTCTTGTTCGCATGCCGATTGCCCGATGCCGACGTGGCCCTCGCGCATATCTTCACGACGGCTGTCGAGCAACTGTCGGATCGCGTCGTCTATCTGGCCGAAGCCAGCATCGAGCGGGAGGTCAAGGCGCTGGAGGACACCAATCGGCGTTCGCCTATTGCCGATTTCAGCGATCTGTTCCCCGCCCCGCCGGTCGGCGAGCCGCGGCGCCCGGCCGTGGAACCGAGCCTGCCCGATGCGGCTCCCGCCGACGATGCGGCGTCTCAGCTTCAGGCTGTTGAAAATATGCTCGCAAAGATCAATCGGGACGAAACGGCGTCGCGGCGCCCCGCCGCCGATGCGCCGCCGCGGCCGCCCGCGTTTCGGCGCGGCGCGCAACCCTGTCCCATGCCGGTGCGCGGCCAAGGGGGCTCGAAATGATCGTCTTCTTATCGATCTGCTTTGCCGCCGGCATCGTCATCGCGATTCCGGTTTGGATCATCTCGCAGCGCTTCGGTACGCGCCGGGGGTTGCATGAAGCGCGTCGTTTCAACCCCGAGGACGCCGTGCCGTACCGCATCGAACCCGTCGCGCTGAAAGGCCGGCTGATGCCCGATCTCGATGGCGCCGAAGACGAAGTCGGTCATGGCGAGCAGGGAGGCGCTCGATGAAGACCGTTGCGCTCGTTTCGACCGTAGGAGGCGCGGGCCGCACCACGCTGACCGCGGCCTTGGCCGTTCTCCTCGCACGTCGCAGCCGCCCTGTCGCCGCGCTCGACCTGGATCCGCAGAACATGCTGGGCGCGCACCTCGGGCTCGACACGTTCGCCGCAGCGGGGCTTGCGCAGGCGATGGCCGGCCAGGCGCCTGCGTGGCAAGGCAATACCTGGCGCAATGCGGAAGGCGTGCTGTTCGTCCCGCACGGCGAGACCACGCTGGCCGAGCGAACGGCCTACGAAGCGCGGCTGGCCGCTCACCCCCGCTGGCTTGCCGATGCGCTTCAGCAAATCGATTTTCCGGCTCACGGCGTCGTGCTCGTCGATGCGCCGCGCTTTCCTTCGCAGCAGGCCGAGCAAGCGATCCGCTCGGCCGACCTCGTGTTGTGCGTGACGCCGCCCGAGCCGGCCGCCTGCGCGACGCTGGCCCGCTGCTTCCCAAGCTTGCGCGCGTCGGCTAGGACGGTCAAAGTCGTCGTCAATCGGCTCAACCCGGCGCGCGAAATGCAGCGCGATGCGCTGGCATTGCTGCGCGCTGCGGTAGGCGATGCGCTCGAGCTTGCGCATCGCGTGCATTTCGACGCGGCGATGCCCGATTCTCTCGCTCGCGGCGGATGGATCTTCGATGACGTTCCCTATTCGCAAGCGTCGCACGACCTCCACGGCTTGGCCAACTGGCTCGACGTCTGGCTGGAAAACGATGCGAACGCCGGCGCCGATGCGCGCGCCGGCTCGGAGCCGACGCGATGAGCACGCGAATCGCACGAGCGTTGCGCGGCCTGCGCGTGCGGTTGATCGAATGGATCGCCCTGGGTCTCGGGTTGCCGCGCGAGCGCACGACGCTCGATTGGTTCGTGCGCCTCGTGTTCATGCCGCCGCGCGGCGGCAGGCCCGATCATCCGCGACGCTTGTCGCGCCTAGCTTTCCGCACGCTGGCCGAAAGATGGGGCGTGCTCGATCCGCATAGCGTGCGTTCATGGTTGTGGCGCGCGTTCGTTCGGCCGCCGCGTACCCGCGTGCGCCCGGACATATCGCGCGCGCGCGAAACGCTCGATCGCCTCGAGCGATGGTTGACGCCGGCGGCGCTGCTCGTTCGGGGCGCGTGGCGCAAGCTCGAAGACTTGCTCGGTCTGCTGCCTTGGGACCGCTGGGGCGATGCGCTCGAGCGCGGCACGCAGCGCCTGGGGCATGCACGCCGTCTCGTGCTGGTGCTGGCGCTGTTCGGGGCGTTGCTGTGGGCAGGTGTCGGCGCCTCGCCGCTGCAGGCCAGCGGGCAGGTCCAGTTCTTCGTGCTGACGATCGGGCTCGCGCTCGTGGTGCGTCGCTTTCCGGGGCGCCTGCCCGTGCTCATTCTCGCCGCGCTGTCGCTGCTCGCGATGGGCCGCTACATCATTTGGCGGGTGACCCAAACGCTGGACTTCCGCACGCCCACCGAAGCAATCGTCGGCTATGCGCTGTTTTCGGCTGAAGTCTATACGTGGATGATCATGACGCTCGGCATGATCCAGACGGCTTGGCCGCTGAACCGTACGGTCGCAAGGCTGCCGAGCGACCCTTCGACTTGGCCGAGCGTCGACGTCTACATTCCCACCTATAACGAACCGCTTTCGGTGGTGCGGCCCGCGGTGTTTGCGGCGCAAGGTATCGATTGGCCATCGTCGAAGCTGCGCGTGTACCTGCTCGACGACGGACGCCGGCCCGAATTCGAAGCGTTCGCGCGCGAGTCGGGCATCGAGTATTTGACCCGCACGGACAATCGCAACGCCAAGGCGGGCAACATCAATGCGGCGCTCACGCGCACGCAGGGCGAATACATTGCGATTTTCGACTGCGACCACGTGCCGACGCGCTCGTTCTTGCAGACGACGATGGGCACGTTCCTGCGCGATCCGAAGTGCGCGATGGTGCAAACGCCTCACCACTTCTTCTCGCCCGACCCGTTCGAGCGAAATTTGGGCACGTTCCGCCGCGTGCCGAACGAAGGCAAATTGTTCTACGGCCTAGTTCAAGCCGGTAACGATCTGTGGAATGCCTCGTTCTTCTGCGGCTCCTGCGCGATCATCAAGCGTGGGCCTTTGGAGGCCGTGGGTGGCGTGGCCGTCGAGACGGTGACGGAGGACGCGCATACCGCCCTGCGGTTGCATCGCAAAGGTTATACGACGGCCTATTTGCCCACGGTGCAGGCGGCCGGTCTGGCGACGGAAAGTTTGGCCGGGCACATCAAGCAGCGCACGCGGTGGGCGCGCGGCATGGCGCAGATCTTCCGTATCGACAATCCGTTTCTCGGTCGCGGGCTGGGCCTGTTCCAGCGGCTGTGCTACGGCAACGCGATGATGCATTTCTTCTACGGCGTGCCGCGTTTGATTTTCCTCGTCATGCCGATGGCGTACCTGTTCTTCCAGCTGTACTTCATCAACGCGGCCGCAACGACGATCGCGAGCTACGTGCTGCCATACATCTTCCTGTCGAATGTCGCGAACTCGCGCATGCAAGGAAAGTATCGGCATTCGTTCTGGGCCGAGGTCTACGAATCGGTGTTGGCCTGGTACATCGCATTACCTACGACGTTCGCCTTCTTCAGTCCGAAACACGGCAAGTTCAACGTGACCGAGAAGGGCGGGCGCGTCGACGAGGGCTATTTCGACTGGGCCGTCTCCAAGCCGTATCTCGTGCTGCTCGGCCTGAACGTCGTGGCGTTCCTGGCCGGCGTGTATCGGCTGTCGTTCAATGCGAACGGTGAAGGGCCGACGATCGTCATGAACATGGTGTGGACGATGTACAACCTGGCGCTGCTGGGCGCGGCGGTCAGCGTCGCGAGCGAGGCCAAGCAAGTGCGCGTCACGCACCGCATCGCCATGCGCGTCCCGGCCACGCTGCTGCTGCCCGATGGGACAACGGTCGCGTGCATGACGAGCGACTATTCGACGGGCGGCTTGGGGCTCGAGCTGCCCGCTGACGGCATCGCACTCGACGGCGGGCAAGCGCTGCACGTGACACTGAGCCGCGGCGATCGGATGTTTTATTTCCCGGCGCGCGTGACGCGGCTGGCAGGCCGTCATTTGGGACTGCAGTTCGAGACGCTGACGCTCGAACAGGAGCGGCAATTCGTGCAATGCACGTTCGGGCGCGCCGATGCTTGGCTCAGCGGCGACGACGAAACGAAGGAAGACATGCCGCTTGCCGGCTTCAAGGAAGTGATGCTGATGGGCATCGAGGGCTATGCGCGATTGGCGCAGGGCGCGCTGCGCTCGGTGCGCTCGCTGCTGGCGCTCGATCGCGCCCGATACTGACGATGGAAATCCATTCATGACGTTCTGGAATCTTTATTTCATCCTGAAACTGTTTCTGTTCGCGACGGGACACTTGAAACCGGTGTGGCTCGCGAACATTGCGTTCGTCGCGCTGCTTGCCTTGACGAGCCCCATTCGTCATCGCGGCTTGCGCGCATTGCGGTTCATCGGGGGGCTGGCCGTTGGGGTGCCGCTGCTTTATTACGAAGCGATCGTTCCGCCGTTCTCGCGCGTGATCGAAGAGTTTTCGGGGCTTGAATCGTTCACGGCCCGCTACTGGTGGGAGCTGGCGCAGCGGTTCTTGCCGCCTGCGCTCATCATCGGCGTGCTTGCCGTGATCATCGGCCACTGGATCGTCAATCGGTGGCTGCGCGTGACGACGTTCGTCGTGCTCGCATTGGTCGTCTTGCCGGTATGGAATGCCGCGAATCTCGTCGTCACGGCGGCGCAGAACGTCTCGGCGGCAGGCGCACGCAAGGGTAACAACGTCGTCGAACAGCCGCTCGATCACAATGCCGCGCTGGCGGCGTTCCGCACGGCGGAGTCCCAGCGACAGGTGACGTTCGGCAAACTCAGCAGCGATCCCAACCAGCAATTCGACGTCATCATTCTGCATATCTGCTCGTTGTCGTGGGACGATCTCGACGTCTCGAAGGCGCGCGATAACCCGATGCTGAGCCACTTCGACTACCTGCTGACGAACTTCAGCACAGCCGCGAGCTATAGCGGCCCCGCCGCCATACGCGTGTTGCGCGCGAGCTGCGGACAAGAGGCGCACGCCGATCTTTACAAACCGGCGCCGCAGCAGTGTTACTTGCTCAGCGATCTGGCGCGGGCGGGATTCACGCCGCAAGTGCTGATGAATCATGACGGCCACTTCGACAACTTCCTCGACCTGGTCAAGCAGAACGCGGCCGTACCGAATATCCCGATCGAGTCGAACGCGAACGCGACGGTGTCGATGCATGCGTTCGACAACTCGGTCATTCATGACGATTATTCGACGTGGTCGAATTGGTACGCACAGCGCGCGCAGACACCGGGCCCCGTCGCGCTCTACTACAACACGATCAGCTTGCACGACGGCAACCGCATCGTCGGCAAGGAAAACTTGACGAGCATCGCGTCGTACCCTTATCGCGTCAACACGCTGATGAACGAAGTCGACCAGCTGGCCGATCTGATCGCGAAGTCGGGCCGCCGCGCCGTCATCGTATTCGTGCCCGAGCACGGCGCCGCGCTGCGCGGCGATGAAAACCAGGTAGCCGGATTGCGAGAGATTCCGACGCCGCGTATCGTTCATGGCCCGGTGGGCGTGCGGATCGTCGGACTGCCCGGAGCGCATGGACCGACGACCGTCATCGACAGCCCGACGAGCTTCCTCGCCCTGGCGCAGTTGTTGTCCAACCTGGTGTCGAACAGCCCCTTCAAGCCGGGCGCCGTGCTGTCGCAATATGCGTCCGGTTTACCGCAAACACAGATGGTCGGCGAAAACGAAGGGACTGTGACGATGAAAACAGCGACGGGCTATGCTGTGAAGACGCCCGACGGCGTATGGGTGGATGAAAAGTGACGAACGAGACGAACGGTACCGGCTGGCCCGTCAACGACATCGGCGGGCTCGCTCGCGAGGTGCCCGAGGTCGATCCTCGGCGCTACTTCGACGAGCAAGCGCGCGTGGCTTACGAGGAGGCGCTCGTGAAGTGGCCGGTCCTCGCGCGGCTGATGGGGCTGGTCGACGAGGAAGGCAACGAGCAGCCGCCTGTCACCGCGACACCGCAAACAGCGTCGCATTCATTAAAAGCTTGAACGCTTCGCCGAGCAGTACGGCGCCGGCGACGCCCGCGCACCACAGCGCGATGAACCAGACCCAGCGGGGCACCGCCACGCGGCGCGTGGCGCGCGGGCCTTTAGTGATAAAGATGTTCGCCATGGCGCACCTTCCCGCGAAATACCCAATAGCCCAGCATCGTATAGGCGACGATGATCGGCAAGATCACGACGGCGCCCGTCAGCGTGAACTTCAGCGTGCGTTCGGGTGACGCGGCTTGCCACAGCGTGACCGATGACGGAATGGCATAAGGCCACAGCGTCGCGAGCAGCCCCGCATACCCGAGCACGACGAATGCCGTGGCGAGCACGAACGGGCGCGTGTGATGACGCTCGCGCGCCGCGCGTCGCATCAAGTACGCGCAGATCGCGACGAGGAAAGGCGCGGGCAGCATACGGCGGAACCATTCGCTGTCGAACCAGCGCGCCGCCACGTTGGGCTCTTGCAGCGGCGTCCAAACGGTGACGGCTACGATGAACGCGATCAGCACGAGCGTCAGCGGCCAAACGAGGCGATGCAGCCGGCGTTGCAGATCGCCCTCGGTCTTGGCGACGAGCCAACAGCAGCCGAGCAACCCATAGGTTACGACGACGCCCAGCCCCGTCAACAGCGTGAACGGCGTGAGCCAGCCGAACGCGCTGCCGGCGAATTCGCCATCCGTCAGCGGAATGCCTTGCACGAATGCGCCGAGCGACACGCCCTGGAAAAATGCCGCGCCCGTCGATCCTCCGATGAAGGCGAGATCCCACAAGTGCTTGGTGCGCGAGGCTTTTCCCCGGATCTCGAACGATACGCCACGCAGAATCAAACACGCGAGCATGGCGACGAGCGGCAGATAGAGCGCGGACAACACGGTTGCGTAAACGAGCGGAAACGCTCCGAACAACGCCGCGCCGCCGAGCACGAGCCACGTCTCGTTGCCGTCCCACACGGGGGCGACCGTGTTCATCATGAGATCGCGTTCTTGTTCGTCGGGGAAGAGCGGAAAGACGATCCCGATGCCGAGATCGAAGCCGTCCAGTACGACGTAAATCAAAAGACCGAGCGCGATGATCGCGGCCCAGACGACGGTAACGTCCATGATGTGCCTCGAAAAACTTGAAGAAAATGACTGGCGGTGTTCTGCTTCGTCCGCTTTGGCTCGATACCCGTGGGCCGAAGGCTCAAGCCGTGGCGACGAGCGAGCGGCGGCCGTCTCGGTGCGGCTCGGAGGCCTGGTCGTCGTCCGGCGTAATGTTCGGGCCCGCGTTCATGAGCTTGAGCATGTAATAGATGCCCGTGCCGAACACGAGGAAGTACACGACGACGAATGCCATCAGCGAGATGCCGACCTGCTGAGCCGTGAGCGGAGAGACGGCTTGAGAGGTTCGCATGACGCCGTAGACCACCCACGGTTGCCGGCCGACCTCCGTGGTGACCCAGCCCGCGAGCAGCGTGATGAAGCCGCTCGGACCCATTAGGAGCGCGAAACGATGAAACCAGGCAGTATCGTAGAGACGGCCGCGGCGATCGAGCACCCAGGCAATCACGGCCAACGCGATCATGAGTATGCCGAGCCCGACCATCACGCGGAAACTCCAAAACACCACCGTCGAATTCGGCCGATCTTCGCGCGGGAATGATTTCAAGCCACGGATTTCGCCGTCCCAGGTGTGCGTAAGCAGCAGGCTGCCCAAGTGCGGGATGGAGAGCGCGTAGCGTGTGGTTTCGCTTTGCATGTCCGGCAAACCGAACACATTCAGGGCCGTGCCGTTCGTTTCGGTGTCCCAGAGGCCTTCGATCGCGGCGATCTTCGCGGGCTGGTAACGCAGCGTATTGAGGCCGTGCTGATCGCCGACGAACGCTTGCAGCGGCGCAATGGCGAGCAGCATCCACATGGCCAGCGAGAACGTCTTCTTGATGGCCGGATCGCGACGCCCCTTGAGCAGATGCCAAGCCCCCGTCGCGGCGACGAGCAGGGCCGCGACGAGAAAGGCGGCCAGCGTCATGTGCACGAGGCGATAGGGGAACGACGGGTTGAAGACGATCTGAAACCAGTCGACGGGGACGGCGCGTCCGTCCTCGATCGCGAATCCTTGGGGCGTTTGCATCCAGCTGTTCGACGCCAAAATCCAGAACGCGGACATCAGGGTGCCGACGGCCACGGTGGCCGTGGCGGCGAAGTGCGCGCGTGGACCGACGCGATTCCAGCCGAACAGCATGATCCCGAGAAAGCCGGCTTCGAGAAAGAACGCGGTCATGACCTCGTAGGTCAGCAGCGCGCCCGTGATCGGCCCCGCGAATTTCGAGAAGCTTGCCCAGTTCGTGCCGAATTCGTAGGCCATGACGACGCCGGACACCACGCCCATGCCGAACGCGATGGCGAAGATCTTCGACCAAAAGAGGCAGAGATCCTTGTAATACGCTTTGCCGGTTTTGAGCCAGCGCCATTCGAGGACGGCGATGAAACTCGATAAGCCGATGCTGAGGGCGGGGAAGACGATGTGAAACGAGACGGTGAACGCGAATTGAATGCGCGCGAGGTCGAAGGCGCTGAGCGAAGACGATTCCATAACGTGATACCGATGACGAGCGACGCACGCCGGCTGATGTCGACGCGCACTGCATGAGCAGCCGGTCGCAAGAGTAGAGCAGTGAGGGAAAAAATGCTGCGCCGCGCAGGGCGGGGCCCGCGGGAGGAAGGTGCGGCAATCTACCGTATCGACAGCGATTAAAGCGCTGACGCGAAAGCGATTTTTCGCCGCGATGCACCACGCGCGCGGCGCCGCGACTTGGCCGCGCTGCGGCAATACACCGCGCTTACGCGCGGTGCTCGCTTGATCGACATCGACTACGTGTGAGAAGACCGTGTGCTACGCGGCGGTGGTCTGCGCTGAAGCGAGCGATGCTTCGGAAGACCGATGAGATCCGATGGGCGGAAGCCGGTATAAGCGATTACGCAAGCTGGTGCGTATAGAGCCATTCGCGTAGCGCGTTGTTCATGCGCGTCTGCCAACCTTCGCCGCTTGCCCTGAACCGCTCGATGATGTCGGCGTCGTAGCGCACCGTCAGTGCAACCTTCGGATGTTCGAGCTTGGGCCGGCCGCCGCGCCGTTTCATTTGTGCGAACTGCGGATCGGTGGGCACGAACGTATCGGGATCGCTGTCGATGCCGCGCTGGATGGCGGCGTCTTCTTCCGGTGTGGGAACGTGCAGCTTAGGTTTGTTCGACATAACGTTTGACCTCTCGCGAATTAGCTTTGCGCAAGCTGATGACTCGGAACGTACGACCACGCTGTGTGAAGACGACGCAGTACAAATAGCCATCGAGTTGGGCGTAGCCGATCTCCCGCAACTCGCCGTAATCGCGTCGGCAGTCGGGGGCGCACCAGACCGCGCGCCAGTCGATGAACTCCGCCAGCTTCAGCGAGACGCCGTGCTTTCGCAGGTTGGCCTCATTCTTCGCCGGGTCGAACGTTGTGTTGCCGGTTATTGTAGGTACGAAAAGCATAATGTGCAAGCCAGAATTTGTAGTTGCAAAAACTGGCGGCTTCCACGGCACGAGACGACCGTCGCATTGTGTTCGGTGCGCATGCACCCGAAGGTCGGATGCAGCGTGGAACCGCCTCAGGCGAGCCTAAGGGTTGCGCACCTGCGGCGACTGCTTTTAGCGGAATCTCGGACTACAAATGACCGAACGGTAGAGGGCGGCGGGGCGAAATCGCAGGCTACAGCAGCGCGACCGCCCCTCGCCGCGGTTCGCACCGGCGCAGCACGGCGCCCGTGCTCTTCGTCACGACAACGAGTTGCACGAAGCTGTTTTCCGGTGCGAAGGGGGCGAAGAAGCGATCCATCACGTCGATGAACGCGCTGATGCTGCTGCCGGAAAACGCTGGCTCATCGACGGCGAGCGTTACCTCGATGCCGCGCACGAGCGAAGGGCACGGCTCCATCACGATCCATTGCATCGTCGATCGCGAGCCGATGAACGTAATGCCTTCGATATGGCGCGTGGGCGTGGGGGAGAGCGCCGCGAATTGACGCAAGAGCCGTTTGATCTCGTCGAGGCCATCGGCGCTGAGCGCCATCGCCTGCGGCGTGAACTGCGCGAGCAGGCGCCATAACGACCCGTTGCTGTACTGGGCACGCAAGCTTTCCGTGGGCCGGCGCAAGAACACGAGCCGACCGGCTACCGATCCGCCTTCGACGATGAGATCGCCCGCTGTCGAGCCATAAGGCAACGTCGAGGGTGCATGCAGATTCGTGCAGGTGACGTCGAGGGCGACCTGTGTGACCGGGACGGCCGCCGGCTGCCCGTCGAGGCCGACGAATGCGAGCTTCGTATCGTGCGAGCCGCGACGCTCGAGGTTTTCCTCCGTGCGAGCGACCCAATAAGGCCCGTTCAATGCGGCCGCGCTTCCGTGCATCAATCCAAAGAACGGCTGAAATGCCGATGGGCTGGAAGCGGATTGCTTTTCAGGATAAACCGCATCGACCGAATACACTTCGACGTCGGCCGCCTCCGACGACTTCTGCATCTTTGGGGCGACGAGGTATGAGTGAGTGACCGCGTCGATTTTGATCGGCTCGGACTTCGCTGGGAACAGATTGACGACGGGCGTGCAAAAGAGCTTGAGGTGACGCTCGCTCAACTGCGCGACGCGCTGACCGGCCCATGAATCCTCGTGCAGCCCTTCGACGGCCACGTAGAGCGTCAGCGATCTGCATCGTCCCGCAGCTGCGAGCATCGACGCCGAGTCGAGATCGACGAAGTCGAACTTGTCGGGGAAGGCGAAGTATTCCGCGAGCAGCCGGAACGGCGCGGATGCATCGCCCCCTTCCTTGATGAGCGCATCCTCCGTCGCGAAACCGGCCGCGGCGATCGGCAGGCGTTCCAGTGCAATCCAGCGCCCGGAGCCGTCGGCTTCGACGAAGGCTTTGGTTGCGCGCAATAAGAACGTATCGGTCAGCGCCGTCACGACCTCGCGTTGACCGTGCAGGTGCAGGCGAATCGTCGACGGGGCGATCGCATTGAGCGCGGCAGCCGTCGATGCGGATGCGAAGGTGATGGCGATGAGCCCGGCCGTATCGGGCGGCAACGACGCGTTGGCCGGAGCGGACGCGCTTGGTCGATAGCGCGCGGCGGCAATGCGCATCGGCGCGAGCGTGACGTCATAGGCCGTTCGAAAGCGGCATGACTGCACTTTTGTGACGACATCGGCGCCGCGTTCGATTTTGACGGGGCCCGAGAGGCCTTCGAATAACCCTTCGATATCGAACTCGACGATCGAGCACGATGGGTAAGGACGCAAATATTGCGGATAAATTGCCTCCAGCATGCTTTCCGTGAATTCCGGATATTCGTCGTGAAGCCGCGTGTCGATGCGTGAGGCAAGCAGAGCGAACGATTGGAGCATGCGCTCGACGTGAGGATCGTCGGAATGTTCGCCGGAAATCGCTAAACGGGCGGCTATTTTCGGATACCTCGCCGCAAAATCATGCAAAGAGCGGCGCAGCATGGCGAGTTCACGTTCGTAATGCGGAAGCAGGTCTTCCATTGGAAAAATCCGATTTCGAGAAGGCTTGCGGGCGGGGCGCCCTTAGGATGAGGCCGTCAGGGGCGCCGAATCGAGTGAATCGAATATTACAGGAAGTGGTCCATTCGAATGCCACGGTATTCCGATGCCTTCCCCTTACGCTATAGGCTACCGATGAACGCTCAGCTATTGCCCGCTTCAATCATGACTTGTTCGACGTAGGAAAAGCGACGCCAGCCTTCGATACCGGCGAAGGCGCATTCGATACCATGCGCCGCAGCCGCTTCCGTGAATTTCGAGACGCAAAGCGCCTTTAATTCGTCGATGGCTTCGGCTGTGAAATCGTCGCCGCTGACGAACGAAATCGCGGTGATGAGGCGGTGTTGCGATTCTCGGAAATCTTCGTCGTTTCCGCAGATGTCGTAGGCGGCATCTTGCACATCGGCGCTATGCGGGTACATCGACGGCAAGCCGCGGTACTCGGCCGCAATGGCTGAATACGCATCGTCACACACGTGGTGCACGGCGTCGGGGATCTCCCCGTCGAATTCGGCGGTCAACCCCGCGAGCTGAAATTGAACGGCAATCCAGGCTTCCTCGAGCAGAGGCTTGCTGGTCGACACGGCCATCTTCGGTTCCTTCGGTTAGGCCGATACTGGACGCGTTTGCGCCGATCAGCGAGTGATGTTGGGTTTTGCGCCGTTCGAGTCGACGCGCAGCACGTTGCCTTCGGGCGTGTAGACAGGCGGACGATTCCACGCGTGCGACGCGGCGTTGACGGGTTCGGCATGCGCCACGCGCTGCCGTTTCGTCGGCTTCCGGGTGCTGACGGCCACGCGCGAGGGTTTCGCCTTGGCCGACCGCTTTGCCGCGAGTTGGCATGTTGCGGCCGCCGGCTTGTGGCTGGCGACATGGCGCGTGTGCCGCGCATGCCCGGCCTCCGGCGGATTCCAGACTTCGCGATAGCGTTCGCCCGCATGGGCGACGCAAGCCCCTGCCAGCAGCATGACACACAAAACACGCAACATCTTATCTCCCAGGCTCCGAGGTGGGCGAACCGTGTGCCCTGGCTGGGACACTGAACCGGGCCAGTTCGCTATCGACGATTGGAAGATAGCATACTGTATAAATAAACAGGTGTCATGCCCCCTTCACTCCACCGTCACCGACTTCGCCAAATTCCTCGGCTTATCGATATCCGTCCCTCGCGCGAGCGCCGCGTGAAACGCGAGCAGTTGCATCGGAATGGTATGCAAGATCGGCGATAGCGGTCCGTAGTACTCATTGAGCCGAATCACGCTCACGCCCTCGCTCGACGACAACCCGCAATCCACATCGGCGAACACGAAAAGCCGTCCATTGCGGGCGCTGACCTCATGCATATTCGACCGCAGCTTCTCGAGCAGCCGATCGTTCGGCGCCACGGCAACCACGGGCATCTCGTCGCTCACCAGCGCCAGCGGCCCATGCTTGAGTTCTCCCGCCGCATAGGCCTCGGCGTGGATATACGAAATCTCCTTCATCTTGAGCGCACCTTCGAGCGCGGTCGGGAAGTGCATCCCACGCCCGAGAAACAAGATGTTCTCCTTGCGCGTCAGGGTTTCCGACCACCCCATGATTTGCGGCTCGAGGGCAAGCACCCTGCTCATCGCATCCGGCAGATGACGAAGCGCGTGCAGATGCAGCCGTTCGTCGTCATCGCTCAACCGTCCGCGAATCTGCGCCAACGTGAGCGTCAAAAGAAACAACGCAACCAACTGCGTCGTAAACGCCTTCGTCGACGCAACACCGATCTCGATCCCCGCCCGCGTCATGAAGTTGAGCGCGCATTCGCGCACGAGCGCACTCGTCGGCACATTGCATATCGCCAGCGTATTGACCATGCCCAGACGCTTGGCCACTTGCAGCGCGCCCAGCACGTCGGCTGTTTCTCCACTCTGCGATACCGCCACGACGAGCGTCTTCGGATTCGGCACACTGTCGCGATACCGAAATTCGCTGGCGATCTCGACGCTTGCCGGCAACCCGGCCAGACTTTCGATCCAATACTTGGCCGTCAACGCCGCGTGATAACTGCCGCCGCACGCCAGCAGCAGCACCGAATCCACGGCGTTCAATACGCGCCACGCGCTATCGCCGAAGAGTTCGGGCATGACCGACGTGACATCGAGCAGCGTATCGGCCACCGCTCTCGGCTGCTCGAAGATTTCTTTTTGCATGTAATAGCGATAGCCGCCCAAGTCGGCCGCACCGCTATGGGCGGCGACTTTCTGCACGGGTCGTTCGACGCGCCGGCCGTCGCCGTCGACGATCCAATGGCGGTGCAGCTGAACGTCGACAACGTCGCCGTCTTCCAGATAAACGATGCGATCGGTCTCGTTCGACAATGCGATTGCATCGGAGGCGAGGAAGGTTTCGCCGTCACCCACGCCGACCACGAGCGGCATGCCTTCGCGCGCCCCCACGATACGATGCGGTTCGTCTCGGCACATGACGGCGATCGCGTAGCTGCCGCGTAGCCTTCCCGCCGCGGCCTTGACCGCTTCGAACAGATCGCCGTCGTAAAGATGGTCGATCAGGTGGACGATCGTCTCACTGTCGGTTTGACTGGCGAACACGTATCCATGCTGCTGCAGTTCCGCACGCAGCGCATCGCAATTCTCGATGATGCCGTTGTGCGACAGCGCGATGCGCGCGTTTTCATCGCTCGGAGAAAAGTGCGGGTGAGCATTGGTCGTGATCGGCGCGCCGTGCGTCGCCCAGCGTGTGTGAGCGATGCCCGTATAGCCCGAGAGCGCGACTGCTGCGATGTCGGCCTGCAATGCGGCGACGCGTTCGACGCTGCGTGCCCGAACGAGTCGCCGATCTTGATACGCCACGACGCCGCAGGAGTCATAGCCCCGATATTCGAGCCGCTTGAGCCCATCGACCAAAGTGGGCAGGACGTTTCGTTGAGCGACCGCGCCGACAATTCCACACATCTCGTCTTCTCCGTTAGGCGACTCCGGGCCGAGTCGACGGAACCGATCGTAAGATGGGCTGAATGAAACGTTCTTTCAAAAAACTCGTGTCGATGAAACGAAAGGACCACAACGTGGCCGCATGAAATAAAATTGCACAGATTCGACAGGACGGAAGCTCGGATCCAGTAAGATTCAGCCTGAAATTAAATTTCACTAACGATACCGACGGAGACGGGGCATGCCGCGGCTCGAACTCGACGAACTCGATCGGCGAATTCTCGCGATTCTTCAAACGGACTCCTCGCTGTCGAACATCGATTTGGCGCAAAGGGCGCTCGCCTCCGCGCCCACGTGCTTGCGTCGTGTTCGTCGGCTCAAGGAAGCCGGGTTGATCGAGCGCGAAGTGGCGATCCTCGACTTTTCGAAGATCGCATCGACGGTGACGGCCGTCGTCGAAGTCAGCTTAGATAGGCAGGCGGCCGAGGATTACGATGCCTTCGAACGCCATGTGTGCGCCGACCGGGCCGTGACGCAGTGTTATCGTGTCTCGCCCGGGCCCGATTTCATCGTCATCGTGGAATTGCCCGATATGCGCGCTTACGACGAATTCGCCCGGCGTCTTTTTACGCAATCGTCGAACGTGCGCAACGTCCGGACGTTCTTTTCGATGCGCCGGGCCAAATTCGAATCGGGCCCGCCCATCGACACCATGCTCGAGAAGGCAGCGGGGTAGGGTAGCCCGTAGCCGGCGCGGCGCTCGATTGCGCATAGGCCTGCCGTATATGCGCCGTTCCGGCAATGGCTTGTGTTCCCGCGCAACACCTTGTTCGGCGCGGCCATCGAGTGCGATACGATATGCCCGATACGGGGGCGCTGGCCGTGGGTTGCCACGGGGCGGTTACGCCCCGTGCCTGTCGAATTCACGAGCCAACGATTTCCATCACCATGCCAAGCACCGTCGCGCTACTCGGCGTCGCCATCATGTCGTGCGTGATGAGCGCCGCAGTACTCGCCTCGCTATTGCGGGCCGGCGTGGCGGGCGTACCGCGCTGGTGCGCGGCCTACGGCATGTTTACCGTGGCGCTCGCGCTGGTGATCGCGGGCACGCATGTGCCGATGTGGCTCGGCACGATGGTCTCCCACACGCTGTTCCTCGTGGCCAGCTTGGTCATCCTGCAAGGGGTGCGGGAGTTTTTCGGGCGGCCGCTTGCGTCGCCGATGGAGTACGTCCTCGTCGTCGCCATCTGCGTCGTGATGTTCTATCTGACGTACGTCGATTCCAATCTGGATGCCCGCGTGACGATCAGTTCTGCCTACTTTGCTTATGTGCGAGTGGCGATTGCTTGGACGGCTGTGCGCTACCGGCCGCCGAAACGACCCAAGTACAACTATTACTTTCTGGCCATTTCGGCGTTCGTCGGAGCTCAACTGCACGCGGCGCGCGCCATGACGTACGGCTTCGGCTTCGACCACCAGACCGCTTTTCTCGATCCCTCGCCGCTCAATGTGGCCTTCCTTGGTCTGGGCATTTTGAGTTTTCCGTTCATGTCGATTGCGATGGTCATGTTGGCGCATGACCAGTTAGCGCAGCGCATGGAGCGGCTCGCGACGATCGACGAACTGACCGGCGCGCTCGTTAGGCGCGCGTTCATGGAGCGCGCGGAGTCTGCGATGGTGACCGCCCGGGCGCGTGGAACGCCGCTTGCGCTGGCGATATTGGACATCGACAACTTCAAGGCGGTCAACGATCGCTATGGCCATGCCGCGGGCGATCGCGCGTTGGCGCATTTCGGGGCGATGGTGTCGAAGTGGTTGCGCCCGGGGGACTCGTTCGGGCGCCTAGGCGGTGAGGAGTTTGCCGTTTTGTTCCGCTCGACGCGGGAAGCCGAGGCGCTTCAGCTCACCAATGGTCTGCGCGCGGTCGTCGCGGCCCGCCATGGCGATAGCACGCCGTACACGTTCAGCGCGGGCGTCGACGAGTTCGAGCGCGGCGACACGCTAGCGCGCGTCATGGTCCGGGCCGATGCGGCCCTTTACGCCGCAAAGGCCTTGGGCCGCGATTGCGTCGTCACGGCGCAGGCCGACGACGGGCCCGGCGAGCGAATCGAACAGCCCGGCTGACGCGCATGACAGCCGTGAAGCGGCGACGACGGTCGACTATTATTGAACTCGTCAGATCAAACGCCCCGAGGGCGGGAGAAAGCCTTGCCTAGCCGGTTGTTTCGTTTGGCGCGGCACGATCGCAATCGTTTTGTCGCCTTATATCTTTTGCTCGTTGCGGGCTTGCTCCTTGCCGCGGCGGTCTTCATCTACGAAGCGCGCGTCATCCTTCGAGACGGCGTGTCGCAAGAGCGTGCCGTCGCCGTGCTCGGCATCGCCAGCCGGACACTGGACGATCTGCAGGATGCGGAGACGGGGCAACGCGGCTATCTGCTGACCGGTTCGCCCGATTACCTTCGCCCTTACGAGCGCGGTACGCGCGATGTCGAGGATGCCATACGGCAGTTGCAACAGACCCTCGATGGCGATCCCGCGTCGATGACGATCGTTCGACGTATCGACGAGCTGCAGCGCGAAAAGCTGGCCGAACTGTCGCTGACCATCGATTTGTCCCGTGGCGGCGACTGGCGCGAGGCCATCGCGCTCGTCAAGACGGACGAAGGCAAACGGCAGATGGACAAGTTGCGCGGCGAATTCGATTCGCTGCGGGGGCTTTGGGAGGCGCGCCGTCACGCCGCGCTCGACGATGCGCGTAGCCGCTTGGTGTTCGGTACGGGCGCATTGGCCGTCGTCGCGATTTTTGTCGGCGGGTTATTGGCTTATGGCCTCGTCGTTCAGCAACGGGCGTTCGCCAATATCAGCGCATATTCGGAGGCGATGAACCGCGAGGCGGGCTGCGATCCGCTGACCGGCTTGCCGAATCGACGCAGGTTGCTGGCCACGCTCGATGCGCTGGCCTCGCGTCCGGATATCGATCGGTGCAAAGTCGCGCTGCTTTATCTCGATGTCGACGGGTTCAAGGCAGTGAACGATGTCCTCGGCCACAGTGCCGGGGATGCCTTCTTGCGGCGGCTTGCCAAGTGGCTTTCTGCGGTCGTGCGGCGCGAGGACGTTCTGGCGCGTGTGGGCGGCGACGAATTCGTCGCAGTCCTAACCGACTATGGCGACGATGAGGATTTGCGCCAACTCGCGCGCCGGCTCATCGCGCAAGCACAGGCGGTCGCTCAAGCGGAATATGCGGGCCGATTCGCGATTGGGCTGAGCGTCGGCATCGCGACGTATCCCGATCGCGTGAAGAACGTGCGGCAGCTGATCGATGTCGCCGATGCCGCGATGTACGCGGCCAAGCGGGAGAGGTCGTCGACGTTTCGCTTCGGGCCTGTCACGGCGAACGACAGCGAGTACGACATGAGGGTGATGAAGTAGTCTTGGCGCGGCCGCAAGGCGATGGGCCCTACCCAGGGAAGAGGCAGGGCCCGTCTACTGCAACTTCGAGGTGAGGTGAAGCTACTGCTAGGGGTGCTGCCACTACCAGGGGTGCTGCCACTGCAACTGCTAGGTGCTGCTATTCCGAGGTGAGGTGCTGCAAGTAAAGCTGGTGCTTCCGGTGTCGCCAACTGCGGTACTGCCCATCAGGTACTCGTTACTGCCAGGTGCTTCGAACCGCTAGATGCTTCGAACTGCTAGATGCTTCGAACTGCTAGATGCTTCGAACTGCTAGATGCTTCGAACTGCTAGATGCTTCGAACTGCCAGGTACTTCGAACTGCCAGGTACTTCGAACTGCCAGGTACTTCGAACTGCCAGGTACTTCGAACTGCCAGGTACTTCGAACTGCCAGATACTTCCGACTACGCTTTGCTTCGAACCGCTAGGTACCGCTAACTACTGGGTACTGCCAACTGCGACTACGCACTGCCCGAACCCCGGTTTTGAGCCTTGCCAGCGATAACCCTGATCGTGCCGAGTGGAATCGCTTAACCGCTGTCTAACTTCTAGCTTCGACTGCCTTGCGCCACGTTGCATCGCGAGGGCTTCGTGGATGGAGCCAACGTCTCGCTCCATGGAAAACAGTGTAGTCCCGCCCGCGAAAATCCAATTGGGTGAAAGGAGTGAGTTTTTGCGCTCAATTCGGCAGATGGGGGGGGCCGCAAGGCGGCGATGAGCACCGCGAAGGCGTCGCTTGGCGACCCGACGGAACGGGGACGCATGCGGGGCAGGGCGCGGCGATCCCGGGGCGCCGCAGTCTTCGCTAATCGGGAAAGCCGGCCCGCCCTTGCGTCAGGTCGGTCAGCGCATCGCGGGCGGCATCGCACATCGTCGCGGGCATGCGCATGTGCAGGCGCACGGACATCCCATAGTGGCTTTCGAGAAGTTCGACCCCTTCCTGTTCGATCCAGCGCCGCACGCGCGCTTCGTCGGGATAGCCGATTTCGATCGCCAATTGCGCCTGGGCGATGCGCTCGATACGCGTTGCCCCTTGCAGGGCGCTCGCGATGGCGTCGGTATAGGCCCGCACCAGCCCGCCGGCGCCGAGCTTGACGCCGCCGTAGTAGCGCACGACGGCCGCGAGCACGCCGTCCAGATCGTGGTGGCGCAGGACTTCGAGGATCGGCCGCCCCGCCGTGCCCGACGGCTCGCCGTCGTCCGACATGCCCGATTGCCCACCGGCCAACAGGGCCCAGCAGACGTGCGTGGCCCCCGGATGGGCCTCGCGCAGCCCGCGCAGCATCTCTATGGCGGCATCGCGGTCGGCAACGGGAATGGCATGCGCGATGAAGCGGCTTTTGCGGATCTCGAGTTCGGCCGTGACGGGGACGGCGAGCGTAAACGTGGGCAAGGCGCAGTTATCCCCAGATTATGTTGGCAAGGCTGTGAATAACATGCTCATAGACGATGCAAGTGCTTGATGCGAAAGCGACAGTCGCCCGCGTTCGCGTTTGTGGCACCCGCTCTGGGCGAAGCGATCGGCGAACGCCGGGCGGGCGGGATTTCAATGAGTGGAAAGTGCGCTGGCGCCAAGCGCCGTGCGCCCTTCGATATGACGAAAAACGACCCGCCGTGTGCGATTATCGGTTGCGTAAGCCGAAATTGGCAATTGCGGGCCGCGCGAGCAAGTTTCTCGTCCACCCCCGGCTCGACGTGGCATGATATGCGCCTGCGTTTCTCTGCCACGCCCCTTTCACCCGTTTTGCCCCACCTATGTCCGATCTAATCGTCCATGGCGGCCTCCCGCTTCGCGGAGAGATCACGCCGTCCGCCAACAAGAACGCCGTACTGCCGATTCTTTGCGCCACGCTGCTGACCGACCAGCCGCTGCGGCTCATCGGCGTGCCCGAGATCACCGACGTCAAAAAAATCCTCGACATTTTCCGCGCGCTCGGCAGCGAGGTGTCGATGGATTTTTCGACGGGTGTCCTCGATTTGCATCACCACGCCACCGCATTCGATCCGGTCAAGCATCGTTTGCCGGAGGAAATGCGCTCGTCCATCATGCTCGTGCCGCCGCTGCTCGCGCGTTTTGGCGTGGCCCGGCTTGAAAACGACGTGAAGGGCTGCACGCTCGGCGTGCGCGAGATCGATCCCCACGTCGAGGTGTTCGAACGTTTCGGCGCGCGCGTGGAGCGCACGCCCGATTCGCTGATCGTTCGCGCCCAAACGCGCATGGCCGCGAACGATCATTGGCTCGACTACGCGTCGGTCACCACCACCGAGAATTTCGTGCTGTGCGCGGCCTGTGCATCGGGCACGTCCACGCTCGTCAATGCAGCGTCGGAGCCTCACGTTCAAGAGTTTTGCCGGTTCATCGCGATGCTCGGCGTACCCATCGAAGGCATCGGCACGTCGCGGCTCATCGTCGAAGGCGGCCAGCGCCTTGGCGGCGGGGAGTTTCGCTTCAGCGAAGATTTCCATGAGATCGCGACGTTCTTGGCGCTCGGCGCGATCACCGGCGGCGACATCGTCGTCAAGAACAGCGCGCCGGAACAGTTTCCGCTGATCGATCGGACGTTTGCGAAGTTCGGCATCGATCTCGTGCATCGCGATGGCTGGTCGCGCGCCTTGCGCGATGGGCCGCTGCGCGTGCGGCGGCCGTTCACGCCCAATATCCTCACGAAGATCGAGGCCGCTCCGTGGCCGTACCTTCCGGTCGACCTCTTGCCGATCTTCATCGCGCTCGGCGTTCGAGCCGAAGGCAGCGCGATGTTCTGGAACAAGGTGTACGACGGCGCGATGGGATGGTCCGTCGAACTGTCCAAGTTCGGCGCGCACGTGTTCCTTTCCGATCCGCATCGGCTCATCACCTTCGGCGGCATTGCCTTGAGCCCGGCGAAAGTCGAAAGCCCCTACATCATTCGAGTCGCCATCGCGTTGCTGATGGTCGCCTCGAGCATCGAAGGGCGCTCGGTCATTACGAATGCGCTGCCGATCCGGCGCGCGCATCCGCATTTCGTCGAAAACCTGCGCTCGGTGGGCGCGAACGTCGAATGGACGAAAAGCGACTGACGGTGAAATCACCGAGTGTGCTGGCTAAAGACGGGCCGTAGACGATGAGACCATGCGCGGGCATGGCTTCATCGTCGCGGCTTCCGGGCGCTCGCACGGCGCCTTGATGGCCGGCGCCGCTTTTGTAGTGCGTTATTCCTTCACGCCTTTCTTCTTGGCGAGATCCTGCGCCATCTGATAGTGGCGTTCGATCGTCGGCAGTCCCTTTTGCGCGAGTTTCTTCAGGTCGGCGTTTTGGCCATCGGAGATCTCCTTTTTGAAGGCGGCGACGGCGTCTTCATGACCCTTCAGCCCGATCTTCGCGATATAGGCATCGTTGAACTCCTTGCCCTTGAGCGGCTTGAGCTCGTCCAGCACGCTCGTATCGGAGTTGTCCTTCGGCACCTCGACGCCGTGCGGCGCAGCCATTTTCAATTGGGCGGTCAACTTCGTGTGGTCGAGCATCATGTGATGGGCGAACGATTTGACGTCCTTGTCGTTCGAGTTCTTCTGCGCGAGCTTGGCCGCGTCGATTTCGGTGGACGACGACATCGAGGCTGCCTGCACGAAATCGCGATCGGGTTCGGGCAGCGGATTGGCGGCGGTGGTCGATGCGGCTTGTGTTTGCGCCTGCGCGATGCCGATCGGCAGGAGCAGGGCGCAGCAGGTCAAGGCTAGTGCGGTTCGCTTCATTGTGTCTCCCTTGAAAACATTGGACAAGTCGATGCGCGTTCAGATGAATGGGGGCGCGCACCGTGGCTGCTGCGCCGCAAACCCCATACCCGAAATTCGACCGTCGCGGGAGCATGGCGGGCGTGGCGTTTGCTGCTCACGGAACATGCCTGTTACCAGACCACGCACCTGACGAATGGAGACGATGCCGCTCGCACTGGATTGGCCGGATATCGTCGCGCGACTCGCGTGCGCGTTGGCGGCGGGCGCCGCCTTTGGCGTGAATCGCAGCGAATCGGGCAAGGCGGCCGGGTTGAGGACGACGATTCTCGTCTGCCTCGCGGCCTGCGTCGCGATGCTGCAGGCCAACGCATTGCTCGACCAAGCCGGCAAGGCCAAGGACGGCTTCGCCACGCTCGATTTGATGCGGCTTCCGCTAGGCATCTTGACGGGCATGGGGTTCATCGGCGCCGGCGCCGTCCTGCGCAAGGACGGGCTCGTCATCGGCGTGACGACCGCCGCGACGCTCTGGTTCGTCACCGTCGTCGGTCTGTGCTTCGGCGGCGGGCAACTTCGACTCGGGTGGGTCAGCGTCGGGCTGGGCATCGCCGTGCTTTGGGGTTTGCGTTTTATAGAGCGAAAGCTCGAGCGGGGGAAGGCGGCTTGGATCACGGTGTGCTACCCGTTGGACGCCGATTGTCCGCAACGGCTCAAAGACCGCCTCGCGCAAATCGGCTGTTCGTTGGAGCCGCGCGGCGCTCGGTTCAATGAAGCCGACGGTATGTGCGAAGGGCGGCACCTCGTCCGCTGGAAGGAGCCGTTCGACCGGCACGCCGTCGCACCGTCCTTCGACGCATTGGGGCGCGCCAGCGGAGCCGTGTCGCTGCAGTGGTCGATGGTCGATTAGGAGAAGACGTGAGGCGCCGCGCTCGCGCGCCCGACGCCTGCCCGATTCGGCGCAGCCGTCGCTTACGATGCACGCAGCGGTGGCAGCGACGGGTTTTCCGGCTGCGTGTAGCGTCGCTCGATCGCATCGCGAATGCGGGCGCGGCTGCTGTCGGCGTCTCGCGACGCTTGCTGTTCGATCGCGCGTGCCTCGGTTGCCAGTTCCTCATCGCCGATGACCTCGCCGAACCAGCGCGAGTAGTCGCCTCGGTCCAAATGAAACTGCCACGTGTCGGCGTCGACGCCTTCAGCAATTTCGAGGAACAGTACGAGGTTGTGGGCACGCAGGTTCAGCTTGCCTTCAGGGCCGCGGAAATAGAAGCTCCGTTCGGGGATCAACAATCCTTCCGCGTATTTGCGATGATGCCGGCGGCGTTGCGTGGTGCCCGGTTCCACCGCTACGACGAACGTTTCGTGGCTGCTACCGGCCTGTCCCTCGGGCTTGGCTTTGCCCTTGCCCTTGGCTACCGGAGCGGTTGCCGGGGGCGGGCGCCAAACGAGCAATTCGCCGCGTTCGAGCGTCTGCGCGCTGCGCAGCGATGCCGGCGCAGGCACTCCGACCGAAGCGGCGAACGCCGCCAGGGTTTTGTCGGGGTGCGTACCGGTCGCCAGAGCGACGTTGACCTGCCGCAGGAAGGCTTGGGCGACCTGGTCCGGGTGCACCGTGACGGCGAGCGCCGTCTCCAGCATGGACGGCAGCGATTGATCGGCCGGGTCCCAGTTGGCGGGAAACAATTGATGCGCCTCTTCGAAGACGAGCCAATGCGGCCGGCCCGTCTGGACTCTCAGCGCCTGAAGGCGCAACAGCAGGCTTGCGCAGTAGCGCGGGCGGTCCGCCAACGGCACGCGCAGCAGGTTCACGGCAACGCTTTGCTTGGCGTTGCTCAGCAGTTGAACGGCGCTATCGAGCGAAGGTGTCGTGTGCGCATCGCCCAGCGCAACGAGGTCCCCTTCGTGCCCGTAGTCGCCTTCGGGATCGAAGATGCAGGCTTGGTAGCCGGCGCGGCCCAGCCGTTCGAGCAACGCAGCTGTAGCGGTCGATTTGCCGCCGCCCGATGGGCCGGCCAGCAGCGCGATCGTGCCGTGCGCATCTAGCAAAATCGGCTCGCCTTGGCGCCCCGTGCGCCGATGTCCGAGCAGAACCTTGCAGCGATCGAGCGCCGATGCGCGGCTCTTCAGATCGTCTTTGACGAGCGCATCGGCAAGCTCGGCCACACCGCGTCCGCTCGCGTGCGGCGTCACCCAGTCGGCGTGTGCTTTCAGCGCGGGCAATGCGTTGTCCACGGCGACCGAAAACCCGCATGCTTCAAGCAACGGGTGGTCGTTCTCCGCGTCGCCGACGCCGACCACGTTCAGCGGCGAAATCTCCAATTCGTCGAGCGCGGCGCGCAGGCCTGTCGCCTTGGTCACGCCCGGGGCAAGGATCATGACGGCGTCGCCGTTGAACACGACGTGCAGGTCGAGCCCCAGGTCGCGTATCGCTTCGAGGGCGATGCGCTCGTTTGGCTTCATCGTCGCCACGAGCGTCTCGCTGACGCTGAAGTGGTGCATGCCGCGTTGGCGTAGCGCATCGACGAACGCCTGCGGTGGAGCCGGTGCGAGAAGGCGCTTCTCGCCGCGGTCGGGGCGATAGAGAACGCCGCCGTTTTCGGCAACGACGCGCGAGAACACGTCCAGGCGCGGGCAAACGGAACGTAAATCGTCCAATTCGCGGCCGCTCACCAAAACGAGTTGACGGCCCGATTGGCGCAGCCGTTCCAAGGCCGCCCAGGTATGATCGGCGACTTGGCCGTCGGTGGCGATCGTATTGTCGTAATCGGTTGCGAGCGCAACGAATCGCATGATCAAGCTCCTTCGAGCGAAGCGGCGGACGGGGTGCGAAGGC
>NZ_JBQCHR010000053.1:0-4780 GCF_051954495.1 Trinickia sp. | reverse complement strand
GACGTACCTTGGTAAAGTAGCGACTTCGCCCGAGATTTTAGAGGATCCCAGCATGCGCGGTACGCGCGCCATTTCCGCGGTGCAAAAGCTCAAGGAGCGCACCGGCAATCCCCACTACGCGGCCATCGGCATGCCCGGCGGGCTTTTTCGTCTGGTCGACCGGGCCACCGGGATCGAGTTGCCGCTGTCGGAGCCGCTGCCGCTCGACGCCTTCGTCGCGTTCGTCGACGCCATGTCGCCCGCCAAGCCCAAGCGCGTCAGCAAGCTCGACGTGGCATTCGAGGCACAGATCAAGCGCAGCAAACGCTAAGCGCGGCGGCTGGGGCCGGTCCGCGCGGTTTGGTACAATCCCGAGGTTTCTTTCCGTCGTACCGAACCGCTACGTCCAAGTCCGCTAAGTCGCCATGAACATCGAGCAAGCCCGCTTCAACATGATCGAACAACAAATTCGCCCCTGGGACGTGCTGGACCAGGACGTGCTGAATCTGCTGTCGGTCGTCAAACGCGAAAACTTCGTTCCCGCCGCCTATCGCGACATCGCGTTCGCCGATTTGGAAGTGCCGCTGCCCGAAGGCGAGCACATGCTCTTCCCGCGCGTCGAAGCGCGCGTGCTGCAGGAACTGGCGGTCAAGAAGCACGAAAGCGTGCTCGAAATCGGCGCGGGCTCGGGCTACATGGCCGCGTTGCTCGCTCATCGCGCCCGTCACGTGCTGACCGTCGACATCAAGCCGGCGCTGGCCGAACTCGCCAAGCGCAATCTCACCGAAAACGGCGTGACCAATGCGGAAGTCGCAACCGGCGACGGCGCACGCGGCTGGACCGGCGCAGCGCCGTACGACGTCATCTGCGTGTCGGGCGGCCTGCCCGTCCTGCCGCAAGAAATCCTCGAGCAGCTCAAGATCGGCGGCCGGCTCGCCGCGTTCGTCGGCACCGCGCCCGTCATGAAGGCGCAGATCATCACGCGCATCGACGAAAAGCAATTCCGCGTGGCCGATGTCTTCGAAACCTTTATCGAGCCGCTGCAGAACGCCGTTCAGCCGCCGCGCTTCAAGTTCTAATCGAACTCATCGGACCGGGTGCGGCCGCACGCGCCGCACCGCCGGTCCAGGGTTCGCACCGAACGTTCATTTCATCGATCTCCCATGCAAAACCTCTCCGCCCCCGCCCTCGCCGAATGGCTGGCCGATGCTTCGCGCCCTGCCCCGATCCTGCTCGACGTGCGCGAGCCCTGGGAAGTCGCCACCGCGCACATTGCCGGTTGCGTGGAGATCCCGATGCGCGACATTCCCGCGCGCAGCGAGGAACTCGACGATGAAGCGCAGATCGTCTGCATCTGCCATCACGGCGCACGCAGCGCCAACGTGGCGATGTTCCTCGAAGGACGCGGCTTCAAGCACGTATTCAATCTGCAAGGCGGCATCGACGCCTGGTCGCGCCAAGTCGATTCGAAAGTTCCGCTTTACTAAGCACCGAAGCATTCACCAAGTTCGCGCGCCCCGCGCTTCGCTGGCGCGGCGCGCACCAAGTTGATCTCCCGCCTCGGTGCATTGAACGCATCGACATATCGGCCAATGGCGCGCCGAGCCTTGCCCCTTCTAGCGTCCCCTCAATTGGCATACCCCTTGCAACGCTCGGCGGTCCGCGCGTAGGCCTGTGCGTCTTTTCGATGCACGCGTTTCGCCCGGTCCACTCCAATAAACGTTGATTCAGCACCGGCAAGGGGAAGCACAATGAAACGTCGTAGCTTGTTGAAGCTCGGTTCGCTCTCCGGCGCGCTCGCGCTGGCGGGGCAAGCCCCGTTCGTTCGCGCGCAATCGTCATCGGCCAGCGGGCCGATCAAGGTCGGCATTCTCCACTCGCTGTCGGGAACGATGGCCATCTCGGAGACTTCGCTCAAAGACACGGCGCTCATGACGATCGCCGACATCAACAAGAATGGCGGCGTCATGGGCCGTCAGATTCAGCCGGTGGTGGTCGACCCCGCTTCGAACTGGCCGCTCTTCGCCGAGAAAGCCCGGCAGTTGCTGACGCAAGAAAAGGTGGCTTGCGTATTCGGCTGCTGGACCTCCGTGTCGCGTAAATCGGTTCTGCCGGTATTCGAAGAACTCAACGGGTTGCTCTACTACCCGGTGCAGTACGAAGGCGAAGAGATGTCGCGCAATGTCTTCTACACGGGCGCGGCGCCGAATCAGCAAGCCATCCCGGCCGTCGAATATCTGATGAGCCCCGAGGGCGGCGGCGCGAAGCGCTTCTTCCTGCTCGGCACCGACTATGTGTACCCGCGCACGACCAATAAGATCCTGCGCGCGTTCCTGCATTCGAAGGGCGTGAAAGACGCCGACATCCAAGAGGTCTACACGCCGTTCGGCCACAGCGACTACCAAACGATCGTCGCCAACATCAAAGCGTTCGCGCAAGGCGGCAAGACGACCGTCGTGTCGACGATCAACGGCGATTCGAACGTGCCCTTCTATAAGGAGCTCGGCAATCAAGGGCTCAAAGCGACGGACGTGCCCGTCGTCGCTTTCTCGGTGGGCGAGGAAGAGTTGCGCGGCATCGATACGAAGCCGCTCGTCGGTCACCTTGCCGCATGGAACTACTTCATGTCCGTCAAGGGCCCGGCCAATACGAAGTTCAAGTTGCAATGGGCCGAATGGGTCAAATCGCAGAACCTGCCCGGCGGCGCCAAACGCGTGACGAACGATCCGATGGAAGCGACGTTCGTCGGCATTCACATGTGGAAGCAGGCGGTCGAAAAAGCGAAGAGCACCGACGTCGACAAAGTGCGTACGGCCATGATCGGCCAGGCCGTGGCCGCGCCGTCGGGCTTCACGTTGACGATGGACGGCAATCACCATCTGCACAAGCCGGTGATGATCGGCGAGATCCGCGGCGACGGCCAGTTCAACGTGGTCTGGAAAACGAAGACGGCCATCCGCGCGCAACCGTGGAGCCCCTTCATTGCCGGCAACGAAGGCAAACCCGACGTCGTCAGTTCGATTCGCGAGTTCCTGCGTCGGCGACAAGTCGCGTAAGCGCAGCCGCGAACGCACGCATGCCCCGGCCGAGCCGCGCTTCGCAAGCGGCTTGACCGGGCGGCGTTCGGGCGTGCCGTTCGCGCCCGTCGCGTTCGTAGCGCTCGTTGTGAATTGCCCCTCAGGCTCGCTTTCCCTCGACCTTCCATGAATCGATCCTTGCGCCGTTGCCTTCTCCTCGTGGCTCTCTCGTGCACGCTCGCCGCGCCGGCCGCGTTCGCGCTGACGACAGCCGATATCGCCCCGCTCGCCGGCGACGACTTCGATGCGAAAGCCTCCGCTATCGACACGCTCGTGGCGAAGCACGATGCCGCGGCGTCGGCGCTGCTCGACGCGCTCGCCAATGATCAAGCGTTGGCGACGAGCGCCGGCGAAGTGCTGATTCAATCCGACGGCGACGACGCGCACGCCCGCGACGCCGTGTCGGGCAAGCTCGTCCCCATCGGCGATGCGCAGCCTGTCATGCTCAACAACCTGCTGCGCGGCAAGGTCGCAAAAGCCTTGGCCGGCGTTCATCTGGCCTCGCCCGACCTGGCCACGCGGCGGGCCGCCGTCGATGCACTGCTGACCACGCCGCCCGACGCTTCGATGAAGCCGTTCATCGAAGCGGCCCGCGCGAAGGAAACGGACCCCGCGCTCAAGCGCCGCCTCGACGCGCTCTGGGCCACTACCGCGCTCAACGACGCCGATCCGGCCAAGCGCCTCGAAGCCGTCGAACTCGTCGCGGCGCGACACGATCTCGATTTCTACTCGCTGCTGCGCCCGCTTGTCGCGACGCGCGCGGACGGTACGTTCGTCGAGCCCGATGCACGGGTACGCACGGCCGCGCAGCGCGGTATCGACGCCCTCGACGCCATTCAGCGCAATAGCCGTATCGTCGGCACGCTGTTCGCCGGCGTCTCGCTCGGCAGCGTGTTGCTGCTGGCTGCGCTCGGGCTTGCGATCACCTATGGCGTCATCGGCGTCATCAACATGGCGCACGGCGAATTCCTGATGATCGGCGCCTATGCCACCTACGTCGTGCAGAACCTCTTTCGGCACTATGCGCCGCAGGCCTTCGACTGGTATCTGGTCGCCGCCGTGCCTGTCTCGTTCGTCGCCTCCGCCTGCCTTGGCGTCGTACTCGAACGGCTCGTGCTCAAGCGCCTTTACGGCCGTCCGCTCGAAACGCTGCTGACGACCTTCGGCGCGAGCCTCGTCCTGATGCAGGCGACGCGCACGCTGTTCGGCGCGCAGAACGTCGAAGTCACGAACCCGCGATGGATGACGGGCGGCATGACGGTCATGCAGAACCTGATCCTGCCGTATAACCGCATCGCGATCCTCGCTTTCTCGCTGGCGGTCGTCGCGATCGCCTGGGCCGTCCTCACGCGTACGCGGCTCGGCCTGTTCGTGCGCGCCGTGACGCAAAACCGCGGCATGGCGGCGTGCGTCGGCGTCAAGACCGCGTTCGTCGATTCCTATGCGTTCGCTTTCGGCGCGGGCATCGCGGGGCTAGGCGGCTGCGCCCTTTCGCAGATCGGCAATGTCGGGCCCGATCTCGGCCAAAGCTATATCGTCGATTCGTTCATGGCGGTCGTGCTCGGCGGCGTCGGTCAACTTGCGGGAACGGTGCTCGGCAGCTTCGGGCTCGGTGTGCTCATGAAGACGATCGAGCCGTTTTCCGGGGCGGTGCTCGCGAAGATCGCGGTGCTCGTGCTGATCGTGTTGTTCATTCAGAAGCGTCCTCAGGGTTTGTTCGCCCT
>NZ_JBQCHR010000052.1:0-113797 GCF_051954495.1 Trinickia sp. | reverse complement strand
TTCGATGCGGTAGCAAGCGAAGGCGGCAGCGCATCGGTCGACAAGATCGATGCGGCAGCTGACGCGGGCGTCTCGCAGTTCGTGAACCGTGAAGTGACGAAGCTGGACCGTCCGGAACTGACGAGCGCGAACATCATCGTGTCGGGCGGACGGGGCCTGGGCAGCGGCGAGAACTATACGAAGGTGCTCGAGCCGCTGGCGGACAAGCTCGGCGCGGCGCTGGGCGCCTCGCGCGCGGCGGTGGACGCCGGCTACGTGCCGAACGATTATCAAGTCGGCCAAACGGGCAAGATCGTCGCGCCGCAGCTGTACGTGGCGGTGGGCATCTCGGGCGCGATTCAGCACTTGGCCGGGATGAAGGATTCGAAGGTGATCGTGGCGATCAACAAGGATCCGGAAGCACCGATCTTCAGCGTGGCCGATTACGGTCTCGTCGGCGATCTATTCGCGCTCGTGCCGGAGTTGGTGAGCGCGTTGGGTTAAGAAGCGAGCCGCGCTCGAAAGTGGGCGCTTGCGGCAATGAAAAAAGGGGCGTGCGCGAAAGCGGCGCCTCTTTTTTTCTTACGGCCGGAAGCATTCAGCTCGGTGTTGCAGCCGATGTATGTCGAGTTTAGGGAGTTTTTCTTCGGCACATAAACGCCCCGACTTGGCGATCCATCTCACTCGACGGTCGCGAGTGTCGAGCGAGCGTCAACGATTGCCGGCGCACGCCTAGCGCCGAATCCGCTGGACGAAAAAACAAACGGCGCCCGGTTAGGGCGCCGTCGGTGCTGCAGCCGGCTACTGAGGATATGCGCGAGCCGTTACGCGTAAGCGGGGCGATGCGCCGTGCCACGCTCGCCGAGATAGCGATGGACGGACAGGTCATCGGCTTGAATGGCCGGGCGGCGGCCCGAGATCAAATCGGCCAGCAGTTGGCCGGAGCCGCACGACATCGTCCAGCCGAGCGTGCCGTGCCCGGTGTTCAAGAACAGATTCGACAGGGGCGTACGGCCGACGATCGGCGTGCCGTCCGGCGTCATCGGGCGCAAGCCGGTCCAGAACGACGCTTGCGACGTATCGCCGCCGCCCGGGAACAGATCGTTGACGCACATCTCGAGCGTCTCGCGGCGGGCCTGACGGAGCTTCTTGTCATAGCCGACGATCTCCGCCATGCCGCCCACGCGGATGCGATCGTCGAAGCGCGTGATGGCGATCTTGTAGGTTTCGTCCAGCACCGTCGAAACCGGCGCCTTGGCCGCATCGACGATGGGCGCGGTGATCGAGTAGCCCTTGAGCGGGTAGACGGGAATCTTCACGAGGCCCGACAGCAACGTCGTGGAGTACGAACCGAGCGCGACGACATAGGCATCCGCGCGCAGCGTTTCGCCGCCGCAGCGCACGCCGGTGATGCGTTCGCCCGTGGTTTCCAGTGCATCGATCGACGTATTGAAACGGAACTTCACGCCGAGCGATTCGGCGAGCGCGGCCAGCCGCGTCGTGAACAGCTGGCAGTCGCCCGTTTCGTCGCCGGGCAGCCGCAGACCGCCCGTCAACTTATGCGAGACGGCGGCGAGCGCCGGCTCGGCGCGTGCGAGCTCGGTAGGGCTCAAGAGCTCGTACGCCACGTTGGCGTCCTTCAGCACGGCAATGTCTTTTTGTGCGCCGTCGAGCTGTTGCTGCGTGCGGAACAACTGCAGCGTACCGCCCGTGCGGCCTTCGTATTGGATGCCGGTATCGGCGCGCAACGCCTGAAGACAGTCGCGACTGTATTCGGCGAGGCGCACCATCCGGCCTTTATTGACGGCATAGCGCTCGGCTGTGCAGTTCTGCAGCATCTGCCACATCCAGCGCAATTGAAACTGCGTGCCGTCCAGACGGATTGCGAGAGGCGCGTGCTTCTGGAACATCCACTTCACTGCTTTCAACGGAACCCCCGGAGCCGCCCAGGGCGCGGCATAGCCGGGCGAGATCTGGCCGGCATTGGCAAAGCTCGTTTCGAGCGCCGGGCTGGCTTCGCGGTCGACCACGGTAACTTCATGACCGGCGCGGGCCAGGTAATACGCGGTTGTCACGCCGACGACGCCACTGCCCAGAACGACGACTCGCATAGCTGCTCCAAATACCGATAAGTCCAGTTGATGGCGCTATACTATTGCTACAAAAGCAGTTTTTGTTCCTGTAGTTTTCTGATTTTTGGTTGAAATACCATGAGAACGCAACGCCAGCCCGTCCGCAAGCTCGACAAGCTCGACCATAAGATCCTGAAGCTGCTGCAGCAGGACGGCCGCATCGCCATGAAGGACCTGGCCGAGCAGGTCGGGCTGACGGTTACGCCTTGCATCGAGCGCGTGAAGCGCATGGAGCGCGACGGCGTCATCATGGGGTACCACGCGCGCATCGACCCGGCGCAGGTCGGGGCGGCGCTGCTCGTCTTCGTCGAGATCACGCTCGGCAACAAGGGCGGCAACATGTTCGACCAGTTCCGGCGCGAGGTGCAGAAGATTCCCGAGGTGCTCGAATGCCACCTCGTCTCCGGCGATTTCGACTACCTCATCAAGGCGCGCATCGGCGAGATGGCCGACTACCGCAAGCTGCTCGGCGACATCCTGCTTCAGTTGCCGGGCGCCGCGCAGTCCAAGAGCTATGTCGTCATGGAAGAGATCAAGGAGACACTGGCGATCGCGGTGGGCGATTGAGATGTTGGGGCGTTGGGGCGTTAGATCGGGCGCCCGCTGCATTCAAATGCTTAGACTCGCTCGCAGCACGGGATTCGGGATAGCGCCGGACTAGCAACACCCGTCGCGCGATTTCTCTCCGTCCGAGTTTTCGGTTCTGGCGATCACAAGCCCTTCCACGAAATATAAAGTCCGCGTTTTCGCCTGAACGTGGACCGATTTGTTTTCGATCTCCAAACCTCGCAGTGCTCTTGCACGCCCGCCGCGGCGCTCGCTTGCTTTTGCAACGTGGAGCTGCTGCTTGGCGAGCGCTTCCGGGCAAGCACAGGGCATTGCCCCCTCGGATTCCGCGCCGGGTGCGCAAATTCAGCGGCTGCAGCAACAGCAAGCGGAGGCGGCGAAGGATCTGAACCGTCGGCCGACGGTGCTATCTTCGACCGGAGAGCCGCGACCGGCGATCAATGTCGCGCGCTTGCCTCACGACAATCCCTGTTTCGCGATCAACGAGCTCGTACTGGAAGGCAACGAGTTCGATTGGCTGGCCCGCGCGCTGCAGCCGGTGGTTGGCCAGTGCGTCGGCAAGACGGCGCTCAAGCAGATCCAAGATGTCGCGAACAATGCGTTGATCGAACGTGGTTACGTTACGTCGCGCGTGCTGATCCCCGAGCAATCGATTCAATCAGGAACGCTGACTCTGCGGGTGATGCCGGGCCGTGTCGGTGGCACGCGAGCCGACGAGCCGACCATAGGCTGGTTGCGCGCGGCCTTGCCGACCTCGTCCGGGGCATGGCTCAACCAGCGTGACATCGACCAGGGGCTCGAGAATCTGCGTCGCCTGCCCTCTCAGGCCGACGCGACGTTCGACATCGTACCCGGAGCGCAACCAGGGGATTCGGAGCTGCTGCTGCATGTGGGACCGCGCAAGCGGTGGCATGCGATGCTCGGGGTGGATAACAGCGGGCTGAATTCGACGGGTAAGACCGCGTTGTCAGGCGCGTTCACCTACGACTCGCCCTTTCATCTCTACGACCAACTGCAGATCGCCGGCACGACGAACGCGAATTTCGGCGCGCCGGGCGAAGGCAATCAGTCCGTCCTCGCAAGCTACAGCGTGCCGATCGGCTATGCGATGTTTGCGATGAGCATGAGTCGCTCAAGGTACAAGCAGTCGGTGCCCGGTTTCGAAGGTCCTCTTTTATACGGCGGTGTGCAGTCGCAGTTCCAGGCGAACCTTTCCGCGGTGGTTTTTCGCAATGCTCATGCGCGTACCGAGGCTCACGGCGGGTTGTATCGCCAGAGCAACCGTAACACCTACGACGGAGTCGAGCTCTCTGCCCAGACGCGCGACATCATCGGGTACGAACTAGGCCTATCCCATCGTCATTACCTAGGCGACATCGTTTTGAGCGGCGGGATCTCGTGGCGCGCCTCCTTGCCCGGCTTGTCGAAGACACGAGGCTTGGTGCTGGACGAGCCGAACTTCAATGGAAAAACAGCACTGACCGTAGTCGATATCAGCGCCCAAATTCCTTTCGAAATTCGCAATCAGCCGTTCTCTTATCGATTCGAGTGGAAGCAACAGAATGCCCTCACGTCGCTGATGCCGGCCGACTATTTCATGATCGGTACGCGTTATTCGGTCCGAGGGTTCAACCAACAGACAACCCTGGCCGCAGAGAGCGGCTGGGCGGTCTCGAATGAATGGAGCTGGTATCTGCCGACGCCGATCGGCACGCAGTCCGTGTACGGCGCGGTGGATGCCGGCCGGGTCAGCGGTCCTGCGGTCGAATTTCTTACCGGCCGGACTCTGATTGGCGCGGTACTGGGCATCAGAGGGCAGATTGCCCCGAGGAGTCTGTCGGCTGCGACGATGAACTACGACGTTTCCGTGGGCTGGCCGTTGTCGAGGCCCGCGCACATGGGTAGTTCGCCGACGTTCCTGTTCCAGATCAGCTCAATGTTTTAGTTCCCGCGCGCGGATTTATCAAGCGGTGCGCTTTCGCGCGCCATTCTCAATCGAAGCAGCAAAAATACGGGTAATAGGCATATGGAAAACGGGATCGGAGGGCGCAGGTTCTCCAGCACAGCGGCAATGAAGGCAGCGGTGTGTTCGGCATGGGTTCTCGCGGGATGTGGTGGCGGAGGAGGCAGTGGTGGTGCCGGACCGGTCCCCGCGCCAACGAGCTCAGTTGCGCATGAACATGCGTCTTCCATCAAGGTCGAGGGACAGTCGAAGAACCTGTCGAGCGACATCAAGACGGTTGCGATCGTGACTCCCCCTGCGACATGGAATGCCGACGGGACGCTTCCCCAGGGCAAGCTTCGGCTCGTTGGTCGCGAACAGCCCGCTTCCGCGCTGAAGTCGCACGCGCCCGGCGCTTTTACGACATTGCCATGGGGATCGGAGACCCTCAGTTTGTCGAGCGGCACCGTGACCGACATCGCCGGCAACGGCCACTTCGCAATTGGGCGTTGGACTGCCGGCGGCGATTCGGCGGGGCAGTCCTATAACGCGAATCAAGGCCGAGTATGGGCAGTGGGTGCGCCTGTCGACGTAAGGCTCGTCGAAGGAACAAAACTGAGCTGCACACTCGCAGCTGCAACCCGGCCAACGACGAGCGATGGGAACACGGCTCCCGGTGTGTTGAAAGGCGCCGAGGCTGTCGCAACGGCGACCACCGATTCGCGGGGTCGCGTGGAGCGCTCGATCTTCGTGACGCTTAGGTACTCGGTTGGGAACGACCTCGATCAGACCTTCGCGGCAATTGTCCCCGCAGGCGCCATGTACTTGTCGCGCGCGACCCGGACGTCACTGAGTACGACGTTCTTGGGGCCCGCCGCCGACAAACCCTATTTGGCCGTTTCATATGGCGTGCACGCGCCTACCGCTGGCCTGATCAACGGGTTGGCGGTGCTCAGTTGCGCACGAGGGGAATCCGAGCAGGCTGAATAGCCGATGTTTGCGCGTGCGGTTTCAAGTTCTGTTTGCCTGCGAAAAGCGAGCCATGAATTCAGGGATATATCGATTGGTGTTCAGCGACGAGCGTCGTATGCTCGTGCCGGTCGAGGAACATGCGTCGTCGCACGGCGGCGGCCGGAGGTGGCGTCGTAAGGGCACGGACGGCCTTGCCTCGAATGATTCCCGCCCGTCGAGGTGGCCTGCCGCACGCGCAATCGTCTTGGCTACGCTCTGCGTCTGGGGTATGCAACCCTTCATCGTCGAAGCGCAGGCGACGCTGCCGATGACGCCAGACCGAACCAGCGGGAACCGCCCGGTGATAGGCGTGTCTGCGTCTGGCCTGCCGTTGGTCAACATCGTCGCGCCGAATCAGGCAGGCGTTTCCGTCAATTCGTTCTCGCAGTACAACGTCGGCTCGAAGGGTGCGGTGATCGTCAACACGCCACGGAGTACGCAGACGCAAATTGCCGGCTGGGTGCCGGGCAACCCGTTGATGGGACATGCCCCCGGGCGTTTGATCATTAACCAAGTCACGTCTGGCAACCCCACGCGGTTGCTTGGCGTGACGGAAATCGCGGGCAGCCGCGCCAACTTGGTGATTGCGAATCCCGCGGGGATCACATGCTCGGGCTGCGGATTCATCAACACCCCTCGCGTATCGTTGGCTACGGCGCATCCTGCCTTCAATGCCGACGGATCGCTCGCGGGGTTCGATGTTCGCCGCGGCCGGCTCGGCGTTTCGGGCGCGGGGCTTGATGCGCGCGGTAGTGCGATCGACCTCGTCGCACGCGCGATGCAGATCAATGGGGAAATATGGGCCGATACGATCACCGCGACGGCCGGCGCGAATCGCGTTGCCTATGCTGAAAACGTAGCGATGGCGCAAGGCGGCGAAGGAGACGCACCGGGCATTGCCATCGATGTCCAATTGCTTGGCGGCATGTACGCCAACAGCGTGCGCTTGATTGGCACCGAAGCGGGCGTAGGCGTGCACGCCTTAGGCGTGGTGAGTTCGTTGACCGGAACTATCGAACTCTCGGCAAACGGCAACGTTACGATCGGATCGACCGGACGCATGCAGGCGGCCGGGGGCGTGGCTGTCGCCGCGCCGAACTTGCGGAACGATGGGGCGATCGTGGCTCGCGAAGCCGTTCGCCTTGGCGCCGCAGCGTCGCTTCACAACAGCGGCGTCATCGCGACGCTGTCCAATGCCGATATCAGGGCCGCCGCCGTGACGAATAGCGGCGACATCGTGGCGGGTGTAGTCGTCGACGGCAGGCCCTCTGGGCCGGGCAGTGTGACGCTCAACGGCGTCGACGTATCGAGCAGCGGGAGGCTCGCCGCCGGTGACAATGTCAATGTGACCGGGGGTACAGTTTCACTCGATCGCGGAGCCGTCTACGCGGCAAGCGCGCTGAATCTGTCGGGCGAACTGTCGCTCACGACGCGAGGCGTGATTGCGACCGCCTTCAATGCAACGCTGAAATCCGGCGGTGCGTTCATCAATGACGCCGGTGCGCTCGACGCATTGGCGGAAGCCAAGATCGACGCACTGTCAGTGTCCAATCGAGCGGGCAGCGTGACTAGCGACACGTTAACGGTGGCCGCGGGTGAGCTCGACAACGTGGGCGGTGATCTTGTCGGTCTTGCGCGAACGCACGTTTCTTCAAACGATCTCAAGAACGATTCGGGGCGCATCGGTAGCCTAGCCGACGTACTTCATGTGTCGGCATCCGGTCAGCTGACGAATGTACAAGGGAGTCTGCTCGGTGCAAGCGGACTGAGCTTGGAAGCAGCGTCGATCGCATCGAATCGGGACGGTAGGATCGATGCGTTAGCCGGGAACACGCGCATCACGACGACGCACGAGCTGAACAATGCCGCCGGTACGCTCGGAGCGGGCGGCACATTGACGATTTCCGCCGAGAGTTTGAACAATGGTTCCGGAAGTGCGCTCGGCAACGCGATCGATGTGACTGTCGACGGCCAATTGAATAACGTGAAGGGCCGGATTGCGTCTGCGGATAGAACGAAAATCAAAAGCGAAACGCTAATCAACCAGGACGGCGTAGCAGGATCGGTCAATGGGACGCTGTCGGTGGAGACGACAAAAACCACTGATAACGCGAGGGGCAAACTCGTGGCCGGCGGCGACGTGCTGTTAGCGAACGCTGGCTTGATCAACACGTCTGGAACGGTATCGGGGGAAAACGTTACCCTGCAAAGTGGAACTGGATTTGTCGATAACACCACCGGCGTGATCATTGCGGCGCGGCGGCTCGATAGCGACTCGAGCGCGCTTGACAATAGCTCTGGGCTGATTCGATCGGGCGGCGCTGCGAGGCTTGAAACGCACGGCGGGGTGTTCGACAACGGTGCCGCGGAGGGCGCTGAGCGCGGCGGTCGCGTTGTGGCTCAAGGCGTGACCCTTTCCGCGGGCGAGGTCAAGAACTCGGCCGGGCTGATCGCGTCGTCGGATACCACTCGCGTATCGGCACAATCGGTCGAGAACGATCAGGGGGCAATCCTCTCGCACGGTGCACTCGATCTCGAAGCGGTCGGGGGTGTGTCGAATGTCGCCGGTCGGATTGCCGGCGACGCGGACGTAACCGTCAAAGGCAAGCAGATCGACAATACGCGGGGCGCCGTGTATGCGGGGAAGGCATTGAACGTAACAGGCGATACGATCCTGAACGACGAGACGAAAGACGCCACACTCGCCCCAGCGCACGGGGGCATTGCATTGCCCGCCGGGATGGAAGGTGAAACCGTATCGCTGATGGCGAAGACCGGCATCGACAACGCTACAGGATCCATTCGCTCCGATCGGAAAACGGAATTGGCCGCCCCTGAAATCAACAACACCGATGGCGCGATCACTTCATCTGGGCGTGTGCTTGTCGATTCCAACGCTACGTTAAAGAACACGCGTGGCGAGATCAATGGCGAGCGGGCGCTCGAGCTGTCGACCGGCGCGTTGAACAACGACGGCCGTATCGAATCGAAAGGCGACGTCGCAATCAAAGCACGTGGCGATTTGACGAACGTGGGGTCGATCGTCGCCGGAAACGATCTTAAAGCCCAGGCTCAAGGCGACGTGAGAAATAGTGGAACGATAACGGCGCGAGGCGTGGCTAGCGTCTCGGGGCAGCGCATCGAGAATGAAAGCGCGGGCGAAATCACGGGTGATCGAGGGACGCACGTGCGCGCCGCGCTGTCTTTGATAAACGCAGGTGTGATCGACGGCGGCGCGACGCGCATCGACGCTGACAACAAGGTGGCGAACCACGGGCGGATCTATGGCGACTCCATTGCGATCGACGCACCGGTCGTCAGCAATGGCGCCGACGCGCAAGGCGTGGGGGCGGCCATTGCATCGCGTGGGGATATCGATATCGGTGCGAAAGAGATCGACAATCAGGGTAACAGCCTGATTTATGCGTCGAACGATATTCGGACGGGCGGCGATTTGGATGCGGACGGCAAGGCATCCACCGCGCTTTCCGAGCGGTTCACCAACATCGGCTCGGTAGTTGACGCGGCAGGGCGGATGACGATCGCGGCTAAGCGATTCGAGAACCTCAACGCCAACTTTCAGACGCGAAAGGTTACGACCGATGCGGGTAGACGCATTTGGTACACGACTTCGGGTGCGACGGAGCGAATCGACTCGGCCGACGTGTATCTCTATCACCGCAATTCGCACGACATTCGCCCCGGAGCGGAATATAGATGGTCGCTGGACGGCGATGACCAGAAGGTCTTGCTGCTGCCGTCGACGCAATACCCGGCCGCCGAATATGCGAAGTACACCCTAAACGGCATTGCGGGAACGATCGATCGCGTTAGCTATCCTGCAAAACAGTGGCGCTTCGACGGCGAGTATGAGCTTAACGGCGACGTGAACCGTGTGGGGACATTTCGCTCCGTACCGGATGAGATGTGGGCGAAATTTGGTGTCGCACCTCCGCCTTTGCCGCCGGATCCGACCTTTATCAAACCCGGCAACTACGAGGTGCAAAACTGGACGCAGCGTCGCGAATTGGGACCCGACTGGTACTCGCTCAATGTGCCGGTCGCGCGTTCGGCGTCAGTTGGCGCAATAGAGCCTCGGCAAGAATCGTGCGTGACGGCCACGGCGGAAAGTTGCGGGCCTTTCAAGCAATGGTATGAGGCGTTTACGGGGTCCTACGCGGCGCTTGCCCAAGCGATCAACGCGTACAACCGGGACGTTGCGGGTCGCAGTGTCGAACGCTGGACGATATACGACGTCCATGTTAAGTCCACGAAGGACCACGTCATTGCGACTCAGCCAGGCAGGATTTCGGCCGGACGCGACTTGACTATTGACGCGGAATCGGGCGTCAACGACAAGAGTCAGATCTTGGCCGGTGGACGCGCATATGCGCACAACGCCATCAAGGACAACAGCCAGCCGAAGGGTATCGAGACGTTCGCGGGAGTAGGCGAGGCGATATCGACGTGGGTGGAATCGGGCGGCGCATTTCGTGGCGATACACGCAAGCACGCATCGCAGCCCTACGCGGCGCCGATTCCTCAGCGGGAGATCGACCTGCCCATCGCGGCCGTGCCGCTTGCGAATCGTGACCCGGTCAAGCGAGTCGCGCTCGATGCGTCGGCTGCGCGTGGCGTCTCGGGCATGCGCCCGGCGCAAGGGCTTACGACGTCGATCGACGGACGCGTTTCAGTGCCGCCGCCGGACGCATCGCTCGAAGCAGTGAGCGCACGTGGCCCAGATGCCGATGCGCGGCTTCGTGCGCCGGAGATCCGTATGGTCGAGGCGAACTTCCAATTGCCGAGCAACGCACTGTATCGAGTGACCTCCGACCCGGGCAGTCGATTTCTGATCGAAACGGACCCACGCTTCACGAATAGGAAGAGCTGGCTGTCCAGCGATCGGATGGTTGCGGCGCTTGGCGTCGCTCCGGCGTTGGTGCAGAAGCGATTGGGCGACGGCTTCTTGGAGCAGCAACTCGTTCAAAAGCAGATCATCGAGGCGACCGGGCAGCGCTTCATCGGCGGCTACACCGATAACCAGACGCAATATCAGGCGCTGATGGCCAACGGCATGAAGGTCGCAAACCGGTTCGAGATGAACGTAGGGACGGGCCTGACCGATGAGCAAATGTCCGTGCTGACCGAGGACATCGTTTGGCTCGTGAACCAAGAGGTCGTATTGGCGGATGGCACGCGTCACACGGTATTGACGCCGCAGGTCTATCTGCGCGCCGACCGAGCCGACGTGACCGGTACCGGATCGATCGTCGCGGGCGAATCCGTCGCCCTCGACAACGAAGGGGTGTTTGCCAACTCAGGCACCATCGCCAGCCGGCGCGCGACGATCGTTACGGCAGATTCAATCGTCAACGTGGGAACGGTGGCAGGGCAGACCGTACGAGCCGATGCAAAGGAGGATCTGTCGAATCTAGGCGGAGTGATTCAAGGGAAGGCTGTGAAATTGTCGGCCGGCCGCGACGTGAACTTGTCGAGCACGACGAGCTCCGTTACAACGGCGAACGGGGCTGCAACGGCTTTCGATCGAATCTCGGCCATCCGTGCCGAGACGCTCGTCGTGCAGGCCGAACGTGACTTGAATACGGACGCCGCCCAGATTGAGTCGACCGGCGATATTCTGCTGTCGGCTGGGCGGGACGCGAACTTGGCTGCGGTTCGCGAAAGCAGCGAGGACCACGTGCAGTGGGACGAAACGAACAAGGCATCGCGCGGCGCTTCTGTCGACACGGGAACGTCCATTGCATCGGGCGGCGATCTTACGATACTGGCGGGGCGCGACCTCAAAGCGGTCGCGGCTAACGTGAGTGCCCATAGCGATTTGCTCGCCATCGCTGGGCGCGACGTCGACTTGAGCGCCGGAGAGCAGAGCGCAAGCGCGTACGACGAGCACCGTGTGAAAGAGAGCGGCCTGCTGTCGTCGAAATCGACGCATTCGATTGACGCGAGCGGCTATACCGAAGCGCTTGGAACCGTGTTTTCAGGTAATACAGTGGACGTCGCTGCTGGCAAGAATCTGACGGCGTATGCCGCTACGATCGCGGGGGCGGGAGACGTGAGCCTTAAAGCGGGCAACGACCTAAGGATCACGACGGCTGGGACAGCTACGCGCGAATATCACTTCAAAGACGTGAAGAGGTCTGGGCTCGGTAGCGCAGGCGCAGGGATCTCATACGGAACAAATCAAACGACCGATACGAGTCGCGACACGACTCATGGCGCGCTGGGCAGTTTGATCGGAAGCGTTGGGGGCAGCGTTTCGCTGCGAGCCGGCAACAAGCTCCATATCACGGGATCGGACATCATCGCAGCGAGCGATATCGAAGGCGTCGCAAAAGACGTCACGATCGATGCCTCGCAGTCGGATCGTCATCATGAGGAGACTCATGAGATGAAGAGTTCGGGCTTCACGTTGGCTGTCAAGTCGCCGGTGATCGATGCGATTCAAAACCTCAACGGACAGGCGCGCAGGGCCGCGGGGAGTCAGGACGGACGCGCCGCGGCGCTGCATGCAATCGCCGCCGCGGGTGGGGTGGCGGATTTGGCCGGCGCGGCGGGCAGTGCAACGCAGGCGCTGGCCAGCGGACAGAAACCCGAAGCGAAAGTCGAATTGAGTTTCGGCTCGTCACGCAGCAAGACGACGTTTACCGAGGAGAGCACGCAGCATAACGGCAGCACGGTGAAGGCGGGCGGCAAGGTTGCATTTGTGGCCACGGGCGATAAGGCAGCGGGAAAAGGCAACGTGAGAATCGAAGGATCGGAGGTGCTGGCGAAAGACGTGTTGTTGCAGGCGAGCAACCGGGTCGATCTACTGCACAGCACGGATACCGATAGCACGCGCAGCACGAATGAATCTTCCAGCGCGAGCGTGGGGGTATCGTTCGGGACGAACGGTTGGGGCGTATCTGCCGCGATGTCGCGCGCGCATGGTGACGCAAATTCGGATGCGGTGACGAGAAACAACACGCATATCGCGGCGAGCGGCACGGTGACGATCGTCAGTGGGGGCGACACGAACATCGTGGGGGCAAATGTCGACGCGGGCAAAGTGATAGGCGAGATCGGCGGCAACTTGAATGTGGCTTCGGTGCAGGACACGGTTCATAGCGCTTCCCATCAAACCAGTACGGGCGGCGGGTTTAGTGTGAGCCAAGGTGGGGGAAGTGCGAGCATCAGCCACCAGAGCGGCCGCGCAAGCGGAAATTACGCAGGCGTGGGCGAGCAATCGGGCATCCGGGCGGGCGCCGGCGGTTTCGACATCACGGTTAAGGGCAATACGGATTTGAAGGGCGCGTATATCGCGAGTGCTGCTCCAGCGGACGAGAACCGGTTAACGACGGGAACGTTGTCGTTCTCGGACATTCGCAACGGATCGAGCTATGAGGCCACCAGCTTCGGGTTGAGCGCGGGCGGTAGCGTTGGCGATGGCGGCAACAATTACGCGACGCGAGGGGCCACGACCGGCAAAAACCGCGGCGGCGGTTTACCGCTGTCGATAAGTGAAGACGGAAGCAGCGAGGCGGTCACGCAGAGTGCGATCAGCCCAGGTAACGTCACGATCGTGGATCAGGCGAATCAGCGACAAGACATCGCGATGTTGAACCGCGACGTGACGGACTTGAACGGCACCGTTGAGAAGCTGCCGGATTTGCAGAATGTGCTGCGCAACCAAGCCGATCGGATTGATGCGGCGCAGGCCGCTGCGGAGACGATTGCCAGGGAGGTGGGGCGGTACGCCGCGAAGAAGCAAGCTCTTGCGTTGCAGGCGGCGGACAAGGAAGCGAACCCCGAACTGCAAGAGCGATATCGACGGGACGCGGAAAATTGGGCGGAAGGCGGCAAGTATCGCGCGGCGCTGCATGTGGCTGGCGGCGCCCTCACGGGCGGATTGGCCGGAGGGGGAGCAGCTGCCGTCGGGGGAGCGGCAGGCGCGGGCTTGTCATCGGTGCTTGCGCCGACGCTGGACAAGCTTGCGCAGTCGATCGAGGCCGCTGGGCCGACCGGCAATCGAAACGTGGACGAACTGCTAGGGAATCTAGCTTCAAACATCCTGGCCGGTGCTGCCGGCTCGTTAGCGGGCGGGGGAACTGGGGCGTTGACTTCGGCGGCTACGGATCGGTTTAATCGGCAGTTGCGCCAGAAGGAAGAGAACGCCATCGCAGAAAAGCCCGGTGGTGATCAGACCGAAAAATACCGGCTTACGCGTGCGGCGTGCTATGCGGTGAAATGCTGGGCAGAATACAAACCTGGGAGTGAGGAGTACAGCGCGAACTACGTGAGTCAGCTCGAGGCATCGCAGCTTGGGCCGGAATTGGCTTGGGTGGATCGCCAAAAAGAGGCGGGACTGTTCAACTACACGCCGGGGCAAAAGATCGGCGATGCAGTGAAGCGAGATCCCGTTGGACTGGCCAAGGATGTGACGAAGATCGTGGTGGGAGGAGCTACCGCAAAAACAGGGGCGACGATTTGCGCGACTACCGGTATTGGGTGCGTAGCCGGCGCTGGGATGCTCAGCTTTGGCTTGAGTGATATGGCTGAAGCCGGAGGGGGGCTGTACAACTGATACCACGGCGTCAACTCGCCCGGCAAGAATCCGCTGCGGTGGAGCCTTACCGAACTCAGTCCGGTGTGGGGCGATACGGCATACGATGTGCTGAATTTCGGAACTGCTGCGTTGGCACTGCGGGCGCGCGTTCCGCTGAAGATCGGGATTGGTGACGGATTAAACCGCCCAGCTTCGATGTTCGGGGTATCGGTGCCGCGCATCGATAACCCGATGTTGAACCCGCTGACCAAGAAACCTATTCCGGCTGACGTCACGCAAGGCTGGTTGTGGCTCGGCGTTGGCTCTAAAGGGGCGGCGGTGATCAACGACATGCGTCAAACGGGAGATGGAGAATGAACTGGAGACGGCTTTACGCTACGTTGGAAATCTGGGTTACGGTCGGATTGTTTGTATTCGTTGGCGCGGGGTTCTGGTCCTTCATTGTGGCCGGCTTGTGCCGAATCGCGTTTAGGCTGGGAGACAACGAGGCAATGCTGCTGATTGGCCTTCCCATGTTGCTGGTAGTCGGAATCTTGTTGGCCCGATTTCTGCCCAGCCGGTTGCGACGAGCGGGCATGCTGAGCGACGAACCGGCGGAGTTCGGCCCATGGTTCATGTAGCTTCCAATTTCATGAAACCTACCGATCGGTTCAACAGGCAGTTGCACCAGAGCGAATACGACGCTGCGAAGCGGCATGCGAAAACTGTTGTGAGGGAATTGGGCATCAGTGAACAAGAGGCCGAAGGGCGGATCGTCGCGGAGATGCTGCGAAATTCGGATAAGCAGCCGGCGAAGACGTCGGGCGGCAAACACGATTACGAGATCCGTAGCATCGTTGGTGCCAAAACCTGAACTGCCACGGCTACAAAAACGATCCGCAGTATGCGAATCACGATTACAACAGCGAATACATCAAGCCAAATCAGACGGCCTATGATCTGGCGCAGAGCCAACTCGGGAGTGGCCTGACGGATGCTGAGTTGCGGCAGGAAAACTTGCAGTATGAACGCTTCGGAAAGCTCGCTACAACGAGTGTTGCCTGCCTGGTTGCAGGGCCAGTTGCTTGTAAAGCGGCGGCTTCTGGGTTGGCGACAACGCTTGGGTTGAGCTATTTGTCTGGGAGTCCCTTGACCACGGCCGAAACAATCGGTGGACTTTATGGCAGAGCTCTGGGGGGAATCTACGGCCAAACCTTGAGCGCATGGGCAGGTGGTACCAGTTCGTTAATGAAATCAAGCGTTCTCTTCGTGACAAAGACGGGGACGATTGCTGCTGGAAAGCAAATAGGCGTTCCGTTGGGAAATACGACCGGATTGGCTCGATCGGTTGATCCTATGTTTGATCCATCCACCAATCCTTGGTGGGGGATAAGAAATACTTGGGATCAGCTCGGGGAGCCGAAAAAATGAGCATGGAAATTGGTACAGTAGCAATCGCTCTTGCAGTTCCTCTGATTACGTTTCTGCTCTTTGGTAAAAATGTGGGGAATTCATTTGGGGCGAAGTTCTTATATTGGCTGAAATCAACGATGACGATGGCGCTACTGCTGTTTGCATGGTTTGCTTATAACGAGTCGATCTATTGCGCAGCACGGATACCGATAGGAGGAGAAGCACTAACGAATCGTCCAGCGCGAGTGTGGGCTAATCAGCAGCACGAACGGCGGAGTTTATCTGCGTGCGTGGCAACGCGCTGAACATCAACGGCTCGGACATCATTGCCTGGAAGGACGTGACGGGTATTGGTAAGAAAGCGACGATCGTAAGCCCCCCCCAGTCGACCGAAAGCCCCCTGCAAAAGCGAAGCCCCGACACAGCGGATAGCCGTCAAACCGCCCATCCGCCGTGTCCCCTCACGCCGCCTCAGGCGCCGAATCCAAAAAACCCGTCACGCTCTTGAACCGCCCGGCCGCGTCGACGACGCCGAAATCCGAGCCCTTCACGATGGGCTCGCCGCCCGGTGCGACGAGGTTCCACGAGAATCGCACGTGGTTGCCGAAACCGTCGACGGCGGCGTTGAGCCTAAATTCATGCTGGGGGAAGCGCTCATGCACGGCGCCCATCATCGCATCGATGCCGTCGTGTCCTTTGCCGGTCATCAGCGGGTCGACGTACGACGCGTCCTCGGCCCACGTCTGCGCGATCAAAGCGCGGCGGCGCGACGTATCGGTTTCGTTCCAGGCGGCGAAATAGCGGTCGACGAGATCGAGATGTGCAGTCATGGTGTGCTCCAAAGCTTCGTGGATGATGTGACGGCCAAGGCCGTATCGCTGGGGCGCGTTCGCCGGCTCGCTCTTTCGTTCGAACCGCTCGGCGCTTGAACCGAAGCTTCGGATATCGATCGATCGTCGTCGATTACGCGAGAGGTAATGGAATCGGCGCGCCGTTTCGCTATGATCGTCGTCATGAACTCGACCTTGACCTCATCGCGCGTCTCGCGCCCCGCCTCGCAACGCTCCATCCGCCCAGTGGGCGATTTGCTTCGCGAGTGGCGTCAGCGCCGCCGCATGAGCCAACTCGTGCTCGCCACCGAAGCGCAGATTTCGACGCGCCATTTGAGCTTCGTCGAATCGGGGCGCGCACAGCCGAGCCGCGAGATGCTCATGCATTTAGCCGAGCAACTCGATGTGCCGCTGCGCGCGCGAAACGCGCTCTTCGTGGCTGCCGGCTACGCGCCGCTGTACGCGGAGCACGCGTTGAGCGATCCGCAACTCGATGCGGCGCGTGAAGCGGTCCAACTCGTTCTACGCGGGCACGAGCCGTATCCCGCGCTCGCCATCGACCGGCATTGGACGATGGTGGCCGCCAACCGTGCGCTCGCGCCGCTCGTCGCACGTGCAGCGGCCCGTCTGCTCGAGCCGCCCGTCAACGTGTTACGCCTCTCGCTGCACCCCGAGGGTCTCGCCCCGCATATCGTCGATTGGGCCGGCTGGCGGGCGCACGTGCTGCAACGCGTGGAGCGGCAGGCGCAAGCGAGCGGCGATACGACGCTCGCGGCGCTCGTCGAGGAACTCGCCGCTTACCCGGCGCCGCCCGGCGCGGATCTCGAACCGAGCCGCGAGCCGGCGCCGCTTGCCGATGTCGTCGTGCCGTTTCGTCTGCGCACCGACATCGGCGTGCTTTCGTTTTTCAGCACGACGACCGTTTTCGGTTCGCCCGTCGACGTTACGCTCTCCGAACTCGCCATCGAAGCATTCTTTCCGGCCGATGCGGCCACGGGGGATGCGCTGCGTGCTTACCACGCGTCGCAACAAGGCGAACGCCTGGATAAGCGCAGCGCCGGTTAGGGCTTCAACGCGAAAGGTCGAGCACGCGTAGGCCGGACAACGGCAGCGATGCGGCGGCGTCGGAAGGCGATGGGCTCATGCCGTCGCATCCTGTCGAGATGCCTGAGCGGCGTCGATCCCGAGGGCAATGTACCGCTGAAGATGGTGATCTTCGTCGCCGAGTTCATGGTCGATCATCACGAGCCGCTTGGCGTAGTGCGCGAGCGGCAGCTCCCAGGTCATGCCGATGCCGCCGTGAAGTTGCACGGCTTCGCGCGAGAGGCGCGTGCCGACTTGCCCAATGGTGTATTTGGCGGCAGACAGAGCACGCTCGCGTACGAGCCGCCGCGTATCGAGCGCGGCAGCGGCGTTGATGACAGCCGAGCGCGCTTGTTCAAGATCGATCGCAAGATCGGCCATGCGGTGCTGCAATGCTTGGAAGCTGCCAATCGGCACACCGAACTGGCGGCGCGTGCGCAAGTAGTCGAGCGTGGCGGCGAATGCGGTTTCCATCGCGCCCAGCGCTTCGGCGCACAAGGCAAGCAGGCCAAAGCCGGCCGCCGTCTCGAGCAGTGCGAATCCGCCGTCGAGCGGGCCGAGTAGTGCGTCGGCAGGCAACGCGACCTCGCGCAGCAGGAGTTCGGCGCCCCGACCGCCGTCGATCAGCGGATAGCCGCGCAGGGCTAATCCGGGGGTTTCCCTCGGCACCCAAAACAGCGAGATGCCCTGTTCGTCGTCGACGGCGCCGCTCGTGCGCGCGGAAACGACGAAGCCGTCGGCCGCCTCGCCGCAAAGAACGACCGCTTTTTCGCCGTTCAAGCGCCAGCCATCGTTCGCGCGGGCCGCGCTCGTGCTCACGCGCGCGAGTTCGTAGCGCGAATTGGGCTCGCCAAAGGCAAACGTGGCCACCGTTTCACCATCGATCAGCCCGCCGAGCCAAGCGCGCTGCGTCTCGTTGCCGCCCAACGCGATTGCGCGACCCGCAACGAGCGCGCCTAGGAACGGTTCGACGACGAGCCCGCGGCCCAGGTGTTCGAACACGACGGCGATGTCGTCACCCGCGCCGCCGAACCCGCCGTGTTCCGGCAAGAACAACGCCCCGATCGCCCCAAGCTCGCCGAAGCGGCGCCACATCGCCCGATCGAAGCCATCGGAAGAGGATGCATGGCGTTGGCGCGTGTCGAAGGGGTACTGCTCGGAGACGAAACGCGCGAGCGCGTCGGCAAGCATGCGTTGCTCGTCGGTCAATTCGAAGTTCATCGTCGGGTCCGCTCAGAGTTCGAGGATCGCTTTTGCGATGATGTTCTTCTGGATCTCGTTCGATCCGCCGAAGATGGAAAGCTTGTAGTTGTTGAAGTCGCTCTTGGCTGCATCGGGGGCGTCGAACGGGCCCAGCGGCTCGCCCTCGTAGCCGTCGTCGAACGCTTCGTCGACGAACGGCTGAGCGTAAGGGCCGAGCGCGCGCCGCATCAGCGCGGCGATGTCCTGACGGATCTGCGTGCCTCGCACTTTCAGCATCGAGCTTTGGGCGCCCGGCGCGCCGCCGCCCGCCGTCGCCGCGATCGTGCGCAGGTTCGTCGTCTTCATGTTGTCCAAATCGATCGCGATGCGCGCAAGGCGAGCCGCGAAGAGCGGGTCTTCGGCAAGCGGGCGCCCCCGGTGCATGATCTTCGCCGCGGCGCGTTCCAGCCGTTCGAGCGCTGCTACGGAGAACCCGACGCCTGCGATATTGGTTCGTTCGTAAGTGAGCAGGTACTTCGCATAAGTCCAACCGCGGGTTTCTTCTCCGACGAGGTTGGCCACGGGCACACGAACGTCGGTGAAGAAGACTTCGTTCACTTCGTGTTCGCCGTCGAGTGTGACGATGGGGCGCACTTCGATGCCCGGCGTGCGCATGTCGATCAGGAGAAAGCCGATGCCTTCCTGCTTGCGCACATCGGTGGCCGTCCGTACCAGACAGAAGATCATGTTCGCGTAGTGCCCGAGCGTCGTCCATGTCTTCTGACCGTTGACGATATAGTGCTCGCCGTCGGCATCCACGCCACGAACGGCGCGCGTGGACAGCGAAGCGAGATCGGAGCCCGCGCCCGGCTCCGAATAGCCTTGGCACCACCAATCGCTGCCGTCCAGAATACGCGGCAGCCAATGCCGCTTTTGCGCCTCGCTGCCGTACTTGATCAGCACGGGGCCCAGCATGTTCACGCCGAACGGCACGATGCGCGGCGCACCCGCCAACGCGCATTCGTTGTCGAAGATGAACCGCTCGACGGCGCTCCAACCGGAGCCGCCATACTCGCGCGGCCAGTGGCTCGCGAGCCATCCGCGCGCATGGAGAATCGCATGCCACTCGGCCATATCCTCACGGGTCAGCCTCAACCCATGTTTGACTTTGTGCGCCGTGTGCGCCGGCAAGCGCTCGTCGAGAAAGCGTCTGACCTCGCTGCGAAACGCTTCTTCTTGCTCGGTGAAAGTGAGATCCATTAAGCCGCCGTGCCGTTCAAGCTCGAAAAGCCGGCCCCCCGTTCGACGAGTTCGACGATGAGCGGCGAAGGCCGCCAAAAGAACGCGTCCTCTTGCGACAGCCGCGTCAGTTCCGCCAGCACGGTCGGCAACCCGAGCATATCGGCGTACTTCATCGGGCCGCCTCGGTAGCGCGGAAAACCATAGCCGTAGATCAGCGCGACGTCGACGTCGAGCGGGCGCAAGGCGATGCCTTCGCGCACGACGTTCGCCGCTTCGTTGATGACGGCGCACATCAGGCGGCGCACGATTTCCTCGTCGGTGAAGCTACGCGGCGAAACGCCCACGCGCACACGCTCGGCTTCGATGATCGCTTCGACTTCGGGATCGGGCGTGCCGCTGCGCGAGCCTTGTTCGTACCGGTAAAAACCACGCCCGGTCTTTTGGCCGAACCAGCCGCGTTCGCAAAGCCGATCGGCGATTTCGACGTAGCGCATGCGCGGGTCGCGCGTGGGTGCGCGACGCTTGCGCGCGGCCCAGCCAATGTCGCCGCCGGCGAGGTCGACCACTTGATAAGGGCCCATGGGATAACCGAACTCGCGCATCGCGCGATCGATTTGATAAGGCGATGCGCCGTCCTCCATCAAGTAGTCCGCTGCGGTGCGGTAGACAGCGAGTAGGCGATTGCCGATGAAACCGTCGCATACACCGGCGCGCACCGGCACCTTGCGCAATTGCTTGGCAAGCTCGAACGAGGTGGCGACGACCTCCGCGCTGACCCGCGACGGGACGACGATTTCCAGCAGCTTCATGACATTGGCCGGCGAAAAGAAATGCAGGCCGATGACGTCGCTCGGGCGGGAGGTAGCGTCCGCGATTTCGTCGATGTCGAGGTACGAGGTGTTCGTGGCGAGAATCGCGCCGCGCTTGCAGACGCGATCGAGTTCGGTGAAGACGGCCTGCTTCACGGACATGTCCTCGAACACGGCTTCGATGACGAGGTCCACGCCGGCAAGTGCATCGTACGATGTGCTGCCCGTGAAGCGTGCGAGGGCCGCATCCTTCGCCTCGGCTTTGATGCGGCCTTTCGCGACGAGGCCGTCGTAGACCCGTTCGATGTGCCCGCGCCCGCGTGCGAGCGCTTCGTCGTCGCGTTCGATCATCGTGACCGGCAGTCCCGCGTCGAGCACGGCGACGGCGATGCCTGCCCCCATCGTACCGCCGCCGACGACGCCGATCGTCGCGATCGGACGCGGCGTCGCCGCTTTCGTTTCAGGTGCTTTCGCCACTTCGCGTTCGGCGAAGAATGCGTGAATGAGCCCGGCGCGCTGCGGGCTTTCGAGGCACTCGACGAACAGCTTTCGCTCGAGGGCGAGGCCCTCGTCGAACGGCAGCGTCAGTGCGGCTTCGACGGCATCGACGATCTTCAGCGGCGAAAAGAGGCCCCGCATGCGCGCGGCTGTTTCCTTGCGCGCGGTTTCGATGGCGGCACGGGCGGTTTGTGTATCGGCGAGCGCCGTCGCAGCCCGCGTCGGCCGCACGCCCGCCTTGGCGGCGAGCAATTCGCGCGCATAGGCGAGGCCTTCGCCGAGGATGTCGTCCGTCCTGCCGAGACGGTCGACGAGGCCGAGCGAGAGCGCCTCCTCCGCGCGTGCGTGGCGGCCCGAGAGCATCAGGTCGAGCGCTTGCGCGGCGCCGATCAGCCGCGGCGCGCGCTGCGTGCCGCCGGCGCCGGGCAGCAACCCGAGCTGCACTTCGGGCAAGCCGAGCTTGGCGCCACGTACCGCGAGCCGGTAATGCGCGGCCAGAGCCACTTCGAGGCCGCCGCCGAGCGCGGCGCCGTGGATCGCGGCCACCACCGGCTTCGAGCACGCCTCGATGCGGTTGCACACCGACGGCAGCAGCGGTGGCAGCGGCGGCTTGCCGAACTCGCGGATGTCGGCGCCGGCGATGAAATTGCGCCCCGCGCCGACGATGAGAACGGCCGCGACGGCGGGATCGACCTCCGCAGCCTCGATCGCTTCCACCAGAGCGCGCCGCACGTCGACGCTCAGGGCGTTGACGCTCGGGTGGTCGATCGTGACGACGAGGATGTTGCCGTGCAGGTTCCGAGAAACGACGGGGGAGGCGGATGAGGGAGTCATGGGCGTGAGGCGGGAGAGGTGGACGATCTCCGGATTGTCAGGGGGCTAGCGGCAATTGACAATCCGCGCAGGCATTGACAGACTGTCAAAGGAAATTTGACGATCAATGCTGCAAGCCCTCCGCGTTATGGACCTTAATTCCCTCTCTTTGCTGGTGGAGATCTTGGAGGCCGGCAATCTGAGCGAGGCGGCGCGCCGGCTCAAGATGACGCGGGCGAACGTCAGCTACCACCTCAATCAGTTCGAGCGCACGCTCGGGCTGCAGCTCGTGCGCCGTACCACGCGGCGTGTCGAGCCGACCGAGGCGGGATTGCGGCTGGTCGAGCACGGCCGCGCCATCCGTCGCGCGCTCGAAGCGGCGCAGGAGACGGTCGAAACGCTCGGCCGAACGCTACAAGGGCGCGTGCGTCTTTCCGTACCGAGCGGCTATGGCCAACTCGTCATGGCCGACTGGCTGCTGGAGTTCAAGCGCCTGCACCCGGGCATCGTGCTCGACGTCATGTTTGAAAACCGTGTCGAGGATCTACTGCGCGACGAGGTCGACATCGCGGTGCGAGTCATGTCCGAACCGCCCCAAAATCTCGTTGCGCGCGACATGGGCGCGGTGCGCTACGTCGCCTGCGCCTCCCAGGCGTATGCAAGCGAGCATGGATTGCCGACTGAACTGGATGCGCTGCGCACGACGCCGCTGATTACCGCGGCTGTCGTCGGGCGACAACTGCGAGTGGCGGCGTACCTGGGCGACGATCGCCACGAGGTGCTGCTGGAGCCGACGCTGATTTCGGAAAATTTTCTATTTCTGCGCCAGGCGGTGCTCGCGGGTCTCGGGGTGGGGATCGTCCCCGATTACGTGGTGCAGGAAGATATGGCGAACGGGGCGGTCGTGACGACGCTCGATGCGTGGAGGCTGAGTATCTTCGGCACTCGGATGTACCTGCTTTACATGCCCGATCGCCATCAGACGCGCGCGGCGGCCACGTTCGTCGACTTCATCCTCGAACAAGCCAGAAAAACGGGGCGGGCCCGCTGAATTAGCCGGGCCCGCCCCGCGCTCCGCCGCGCAACTTTCGCGCGGCGAAAGATGCCGCCAACTGGCGACTAGTGGTGCTTTTTCACGTCACGGTCGCGGTTGAGCTCGTCCTTCACGTCTTCCTTGGCGTCGCCGTAACCCTTGCGGATTTCCCCGGCGGCTTCTTGGAGGTCGCCCTTGGCTTGCTGAGCCGGGTCGTTGGTCACCTTCCCGACCGCCTGGTTCACCTTGCCCTTCGCTTTTTCCGTTACGCCCTTCACTTGGTCCTTGTTCATGTGAGCTCCTTTTACGGTATGCCGCACGTGCGACACGGATTCATCCGCAACGCGCGTGCCCGCCCCGCGCGCTAAGCACGGGAGGCGGCGACGCAAGGTGACGACGGTCTTCCGTCGCCCGGAGGGTCAGAACGCAGGGGGGCGCTCAGCGGCATCGGCTTGCGCCGTGGCGGCGGTCGCGGGCGCCTCGTTCGTTTCGAGGACTGGCGCTAGCGCGGGGCCGAGCGATTTCAGCAACTGCACGGCCATGGCGCTCGTGTAGTCGTAGCGCGCGGCATACGGCTCGTGCGTGTATGCCGTCAGCGTGCCGTAGAAACGGTCGCCGATGACGAAGACGAACGTGGCGGTCCGATTGACCTTGCGCGATTCGATGAGACGCGCGCCGCGCGCATAGACGTTCAAGCGCTGATCGCCCGTGCCCGTCTTCCCGTAGACCGGAAGCGAGCGCCCGTCGCCTAGCGGCAGCCCGCTCGACAATCGTGCGCCGGTGCCGCCTTGAACGACGTCGTGCAGCAAGGCGCGCGCGACCGAGGCGATCTCCGGCGAGACGACGTCATGACCGGGGTTCGATGCGTGGGCGAAATGCGTTTCGAACGGCGTGCCGGCGGCAAACTCGAGTGTGTCGACGCTTTGTGCTCGCCGCATCTTGCCGTCGTTCGCCAGGATGCCGATCAGTTGGGCGAGGGCCGCGGGCCGATCGCCCGACGCGCCGATCGCGGCGGCATACGATGGCGTGACCGTCTCGAAAGGATAGCCGAGCGCGCGCCACGATTTGCCGATGGCCTCGTAGGCCTGCAGCTCGACCATGCGACGTATGCGCCGGTCTTGGGTGGCATGGTGGCGTGTCTTGAAGAGCCAAGCGTACGACGTGAGGCGCGCGTCCCGGCTCGCCTTGCGCAGTTCGTCTTCGGTCGCGTTCGGGTGCGTGCGCAAATAGGCGAGCATCCAAAGCGCGATCGGGTGCACGCCCGCGATATAGCCTCGGTCGTTCAAGTTGAACTTATCCACGCTGTACTTCGCGTATAGCTTGGCGAGATCCTCGTCGGACAGCGATGCGGCCGGCGTATGCGCGAGCGCGGCCCGCATGTGCTGCGCGAACCACGCGAACGACGCGTCGGGTGCGACGCTGCGCAGCGCCGTGGCGAGCTTGGGCGGGCTCTTGCGCATATCGGCGACGAGCGTGTCGAGCGCGTCGTCGGCCGACTTGCCGTGGTACTTCACGTAGAACCGGTGCAAGTAGACGAGGCTTTCTCCATCGGCGAACTGCACGAGGTAACGGCGGCGCGTGGCGGGGTCGTCGTACCAGTGCGCGGAGGGCCCGGCGCTGCTCACCATCTCGTAGTGGACGATGTCGCGCATGAGTCGGACGAACACGAGGTTCACCGAATGCTGGAATGCTTCGCGAACGGTCAGAATCCGCCCGTTGTCGGATTTGTCGAAGTTCGAGAACGCTTGCGCGCCGCCGCCGGTGTAGAACGTCTCGCCGGGGCTCGCCGAGTACTTACGCTCGACGGCTGCGTCGAGCATCGCGGACAGCGACTTGTCGTTCGTGTGCGAAAGGTAGTCGACGGCCCATCGCGACAGCCCATCGAGCGGATCGATGCTGACGTGTTTCAACTCGGCATTGCTGAGCGGCGCGTAGCGCGCATGCAGCGCCGACACGATTTGAAGATAGGTGATCACCGTGCGCAGCTTGGCGGTCGAACCCAGGTTGAGCCGCGCACCGCCGTTGATGTCGAACGGCTGGTTCACGCTATCGGTCTGCACACGCACGACATCGCCGCCGTTCGTGCGTTCGAATAGGGCGAAACTGAAGGAGATCTTGGACGGGTCGTCGCCCGTGCGCAGCATCTCGAACCCATACAAGCCCGCCGCTTTGGCGCCGTCGACGGTCGCCGCCTGCGCAAGCCGTTCGCTCACGACGCGCTGCACCGCGGCGTTCAGCGTGGAATGCACGGTGAGGTCGAGCCGGTCGAGATCGTAGAACCCGTTCACGCCGAGCGCTTGCTGCAATTGCGAGCGCACGAGCGTCACGGCCTTGCGTGCGACGAACGAGGTAGCCGGCTTCGGCGGCACGGCTTGGTGCAACTCGAGCGAGGCCCCAAGCGCGGCGTCGCGCAGCGGCGCCGAAATGACGCCGTTGGCGGCCAGCACGCGGATGTAGCTGTCGGTCAACCGTTCGAGGGCCGGGTGGTTGCGCACGAGGTAATACGACGGCGCGCGCTGGGCGATCAGGAGCGAAAGCGCCTGCTTGAACGCCAACGCTTGCTCCGCCAGTACCCCCGGTGCGAGCGGGCCGTTGCCGGTCTCGGCGCCCGCCTGTGCAAGCAGGCGATTGACTTCCCCGAAGTCGCGGCCGTACCAAGCCGTCAAGCCGTCGCCCAACCCCTCGATTTCGCCGATGCCGGGCCGTGCGGCCAACGGCACGGTGTTCAGGTAATGCACGACGATGGCTTTGCGGGCGTCGGTCGTGTTTTCTCCGCCTAGATACGCGCGCACCGAAGCCGACGCAATCTGGCGCAGCTTTTCGGGCGGCGTCGCGGTGCGTCCGCCCTTCGAGTGCCGGAACTTCTCGGTCTGCGTGGCTAGCGTGCTTCCCCCGGGGGTGGACTGATGGCGGTTGACGAGCCGAAGCGCCTGATCCCACAGCGCGCGCCCGAACCGGCCCCAATCGATGGCCGGGTTGCGGTCCGGCTGGCTCGCATCGAGCAGATAGCGATCCTCGATGAACGTCAGCGACCCCACGATCAAGGGCGGAATGGAATCGAAATCGGCATAGGCGAGGGCGGGGTAGCGGGCGCTAAATAGCGGCACGCCTTGCTCGTCGAACAGGCGCAGCCCGGCCTGATCCTTTTCCGCGTAGGGGATGAACAGGCCTTGGTCGGCGACGGATTTCATCATCGACGAATCGCGGGCCTGACTCGTCACGACAAAACCGCGTGCTCGCAATCGCGCTTCGAAATCGGGCATGCGCGCATAGCCGAAACGCACGTCGTAGGGTCCGCCCGGCGAGGGGAATCGAATGCTGTCACTCGCCCCGGGTTCGACTGAAAACGATATCTGTCGACCGATATTCGCGAAGTAACGCGCCTGTAGACGGGAGGTCTGCATTTCGAGCGAGACCCCATAGGCGAGGACGCCGACCAGCGCGGCAATGCCGACGAGCGTGAGCCATTTCCATCGCGCGCCCGGCGACATCGTGGCGATGTAGCGCAAGGGCAGGCGGGCGAGCGGGCGATTCATGATCAGGCTCCCTGGGCAGCGTCGCCCCCGAGCGCGCTTTCGCCTTTCGCCGCCGCCGCGACGCGTCGCGACGGCTCTCGGCCGCCGCGCGCCATCGCGTCGTGGCGCGATGGCGCGCTGACGACGCTCGTACTAGTGTAATCGTGCGCCGAACGCCTGTGCAGGGGCCATCGTGTGTTCTGGCGCACGAATCGGGCTTCGGTTTCGCGCGTTCCCTTGCCGCCGGCGTTCCCACCGTTTCGTGTGAGCAATGCGCAAGCCCGGATGCTTCGAGCGCCGGCGCAGCGTCAGGCGCCGAGTACGAACGGCGTGACTCACGATGCATATATGCAAAATCGGTACGTCTAATCTGCGTAAATATGACGTCGATCTTGACTGAATTGCATTATCGCGCGGTATTAATTTCTCGCCTTGGACGGCTATGCGGCTAACGAGGTTTGCCTCGAATTCGCAATGACCAAAAATGTGCGATGATTGCGTTCGTTTAAATCAGTCTATCGATGTTTCGGTAGGGAAATATAGAAGAGCCTTTGGCGTGCATCTCACCGAGAGCCGCGGCTCGGCCTGCGCCGAGTCGCGGGAGCTGCACTCAGGATGTCGATACTTCGGCCGCCGCGGGCGTCCGTTCCGGTATCGCGCGGGTCGCTCGCAGGGCTTGCGCGACGACAAGGAGGCATAAATGAAAAGCTGGGCCGAGGACTTGTTGCACGAGTTGAATCGCACGGGCTCCGATACGGAGATCTTCAGCAAAATCGAAGCCGCGGCACGCGGTTTGGGCTTCGAATTTTGCGCCTATGGCTTGCGGGCGCCGTGGCCGCTGTCCAAGCCGAAAACGCGTTTGCTGAGCAATTATCCCGAGGCGTGGAAGAAGCGCTACCAAGACGCGCGCTACTTCGACATCGACCCGACCGTACAGCATGCGCGCCGGTCGCAATCGCCGATCGTCTGGAGCGACGCGTTGTTTTCCGGCGTGCCGGAGCTGTGGCGCGAGGCGCAGTCGCACGGGCTGCGCTATGGCTGGGCGCAGTCGGCGTTCGACAGTTGCGGCGTGGGCGGCATGCTGACGCTCGCGCGCTCGAGCCGGCCGCTCACGCCGGACGAATTGGCCGAGAACGAGGTCAAGATGCGTTGGCTCGTCAGCACCGCGCATTTGTCGCTCAAGCGCGTGCTGATGCCGACGCTGATGGCCGACCCGGAGCGCGGGCTGACCGACCGCGAGGTCGAGGTGCTCAAGTGGGCAGCAGACGGCAAAACGTCGGGGGAGATCTCGAAGATCCTCGTCATCTCGGTCGACACCGTCAATTTTCACGTGAAGAACGCGGTGACCAAGCTCAAAACCACGAACAAGACGGCCGCCGTCGTGCGCGCAGCGATGCTCGGGTTGCTTCAATGACCGCTCGAGAGACGCGCCGAAGCTATCGGCGCGTCGATGGTCTGATTTTCCCGGCGTGAGGCCAATTATTCGGGTTCGGCGGCAGCCGGCATCTCCCTGTTTATGTCCAATTCGGATTATAAACGCTGCATATCTTTGCGATTTTGCGAAAATCGACTCGCTGATAATTATCGAATGCTTGGATGTGTCCGCGTCATGCGAATCGTTCGGTGCTTTATTCATTGACCGTGCGGCTGGCTCGCGCATGAGCACGCGGATCCCTATCAGCATCCGAGGAAAAGCACGAAAACGCCGGCGTGATACGCGCTTCAAAGCGAGGACGAGCGTCCTGGCGCCGCCGAAGCGCCCAGGGCCGCGGAGCGGCTCAGACGCCCGCCGTCGAGCAGGTAGGCCTGCTCGGTTGGCGATGCATCCGTCGATGCGGTTCGTTGCGCAATCACCACAGCGGTTCCCTCGGCGGCGAGTTCCGCACCGAAACCCGCCACCCGCTTCGTCTCGGCGGGCGCCAATGCGTCGAAGGGATCGTCGAGCAGGAGCAGCCGCGGCCGGGACATCAGGGCGCGCGCGATCGCAAGCAATTGCCGCTCGCCGTTCGTGAGCCGGCAGGCGCTCTGACGTTCGTACGTTTTCAGAAAGGGCAGGCGTTGCGCGAGGCGCGCGGCATCCGCTTCGATGCGCGGTCGGTCGGTTTCTCGCCACACGCCGGCGAGCAGATTGTCGCGCACGGACAACGAACTGAACAGCAGGCGGTTATGCGGGACGTAGGCGATGCCGCGCGCCAGCAGTTCGCTCGGCCGCTTGCGCCGGATGTCCTCGCCGTCGAGACGGATCGCGCCGCGCTTGGGGCGCAACAGGCCCGCGATCGTCATCAAGAGCGTTGTCTTGCCTGCGCCCCCCGCGCCCAGCACGTAGGCGAGCGTGCCCGAGGATAGGGCAAGCGAGACATCGTCGAGTACTTCGCTCTTGCCGTAGCCGGCGGCGAGCGATTCGATTTGCAGCAGCGGCATGCGCATCGGGTGTCACCTCCGGAAGGGAGTCGCGCCCGCCTGCGTGGTCGGGCGCCGTACTCAACCGCCGTCGATTTCACCCGCGGCACACGGGAGCGGCAACTACCATTAATGGTGGTGTTGACGTCTCACTTCTATCCTGCTTGCGAGAGTGCGACGCGCTCGGCGGCGTCGCGTGGTTGGGCTGCCTCCATGCTTGCCGTTCTTGCGGGCACGGGCCTAACCGCGCGTGCTTGCTCGGCGAGCCACTGCGCGACGTCGCGCACCTCTTGCCGCGCGGCCGCGTCGGCTTGAATCAGCCAGTAGGCGTGGCCGCTCGCGCATTCGATCGACGCATGCTGTGCGGGGGCATCGGGGTGGGGTTGGTCGATCGCGAGCGACGAATGCGCGACCGGCGGGATCGCCTCGTCGAACAAACGCGTCGCGCCGGACGGTGCACCGGCTATGCTGGCGCAGCGAATCGCCAGATCGATCCCCTCGGCGCGCAAATCGAGTACTTTGTCGTTGGCCGCGACGCGTACGTCGAGCGTGGGGTAGCGGCGCTGCAGCTCCGGGAGCCGCGGCAGCAGCCACAACGCAGCCAGACCGATGCTCGCCGTGATAGTGACGGGCCGGCGCTCGGCGGGCCGCATGATGGCGTCGAACGCGTCCTGCAATTGGCGCACGACGCTGTCGGCGGTGCGGAACAAGCGCTCGCCCGCGGGCGTGAACGAGATCGACCGATAGCCGCGGTGGAAGAGCGACACGCCGAGTGCATCCTCGAGCGAGTGAATCTGCCGGCTGACCGCCGATTGGGTCAGACACAGGTCCTCCGCCGCGAGCGTTACGCTCATGCGGCGGCCGACCGCGACGAAGCCGCGGATCAAATCGAGCGGCGCAAGTCGAACGAGAGGCGTTGTCATGCGTTTACCTCATGCGAAAGTGATGGGAGAGGAGGTTGAGTCGAGGCACGGCTTCGGCTCAAATAGGCACTTCATGGCGATGGGCGCGGCCGCGTCCATCGGCGCACACTTCGACGACAGCCCTGGAGACACGATGAAGCGTCGGCACCCGAGTACGAACGCACAACCGCGCAGCGTCGCCTTCGAGGCGGCCGACGGCGTGCCGCTTCGCGGATTCGTCTGGCGCGCCGACGACGCGCTCGCCGCCTGGCCGCGACCTGTCGTCATCGTCAACGCCGCGACGTCGGTGCGCTGTCGCTACTACTTCCGATTCGCCGACTATCTGTGCAAGTCGGGGCGCGACGTGCTGCTGTACGACTATCGCGGAATCGGCGAATCGAGGCCGAGTCGGCTCGCCGGGTTTAAGGCCAGTTGGCTCGATTGGGGCGGACGCGACTTCGAAGCGGCGTTGCGCTACACAGCGCGCGAGTTCGCCGGCCAACCGATCGACGTCGTGGCCCACAGTATTGGCGGATGCCTGATCGGCCTCGCGCCGTCGAACACATCGATTCGGCGCGTCGTCACGGTGGGAGCGCAGTACGCCTATTGGCGCGACTATGCCCCGCATAGCCGGGTGGCCATGCTGCTCAAGTGGCACGTCGCGATGCCTGCGCTCGCCGGCCTGTTCGGCTACGTTCCGGCGCGCCGGCTCGGCTGGATGGAAGACACGCCGCTCGGTGTCGCCCGTTCGTGGGCACGCAGCCGCGCGCGTTTCGAGGACACCTATCGCGCTGCGCCCTTCGCCCTTGACGAGGCGCGTGCCGCGGAGCTCGCGCGCCGATTTTCGTTCCTGCGCGCGCCGCTGCTGGCCATCAGCACCACCGACGATCCATTCGGCACCGTGCGTGCCATCGAGCGCTTGCTCGCGTATTTCGAAGGAAGCGACGAGCGCGTGCACCTTCGCATCGATCCGAGCGAGATCGAGACAGAGGCGATCGGGCATTTCGCGTTTTTCCATAGCCGGTTCGAGTCGCGTTTATGGCCGATCGCGCTGCGCTGGCTCGACACGGCGTCGATCGATGGCGCGGCGCCCGGACAGATCGTTTCGGCTTCGCCCCCGCGCGAGCTCCACGTGCGCTCGCGCGTCGTCGAACATTCGTCGGCGGCTTGAGAGGCTGCCCGCGAGGCGCGAGCCGCCCGATGCACGGCATCGCCCGCGCCCTCGCGCGCGGAGCCCGGCGCAGCCGAGTGGGGCGGCCGTCGCTGCGGTGATTTTCATTGGCATGTCCTCGTGTGTGCGCGCCCACGTCGAACGCGTTGGGTCGTGCCGGATTTAAGCCATTCTTATGCGAATCTGTAACTGACACCTTTGGTAGGCGCGCGCGGCCAGGCCCGTCATGGCGTCCGGCGGTGCACCGAGAGCCTCGACGTCAAGGGGGCCAACTGCCGATCGGGCGTGGGTTCTCGAAGGCGCTTCGGCCGCCGAACGAGAGGAGGGGAGGGAGGAGGGACAGGCGCCCCGGGACTTCAGCACAGTCGCGCACGGGGCGTGCGGCGCGCGAGCCTATCGGTCGTGCGCGCCCTTTGGGAAAGCGCGTGTCAGACGTCTTTCCCGTCGTCGGGGCCATCGGCCTCCGATTCGTTTCTGACCGCATCGGCAAAGCGCGCGAGCGCGGCGAGCGATCCGCTCACGCTGACGTACTGCTCGCGGCCGATTTTCGCGTCGAGCAGTACGGCCATGCCAGATTCGCGTGCGAGTTCGATGATGTCCATCTGCGGTCGTTGTCCTTGCGTCTTGTTCATGGTCGTCGAAAGAGTCGCTCGGTACGGGGGCGCTAAGGGCGTGCCGCCCGAGTCGTCGCAGCCGCCTGCATCGCCAGGCGCCGAACCTGGGCGCCCCCCCGCTTTCCTTGAAGCACAACCCGTACCCGCGATGGTTCGCGCGGGCTAGTGGCCGTGAGCCTGGGCCGCGCGGATGCCCAGACCGGCAGTGCCCGTTCGCGGTGCACTGCATGGGAGGAGGCGGTGCAAAGGGGCCGCCGTGGTTGCAAAAAGCGGCGTTGGTCGAGGCGGGCCGATATTTGTATAGACAAGAACCGCGTTGGCGAAAGCGGCGCAAACGGCGTGCGCGCGGCGCCGCGCGGGCCCAGCGGTGGACCGGCGTTTCCGTATTGCAGCGTCGCGCGAGGTGGAAACGCCGGGAACGTTACGTGCCTCGTGCACTAGTGGAAATCCCTAAGGCCTCATTTGCAAAAACGAGTTGTCTATACAAGTTTGGCGCACTAGACTCGCATTCATTCGGAGTCGAACTACCCGACTTCGCGCCGAACGACACAAGATGAAGCCAGACACAGGATGCTTTCCATGATGATTCTCACGCCCGGCCATTTGACGCTTCCCCAACTGCGCCGCATCGCCCGCGAGCGCGTCACGCTTTCGCTCGATCCCGCGAGCCGCGCGGTCATCGACGCCGGGGCGAAGGCCGTGGCCGACATCGCCGCCAAGGGCGAGCCGGCCTACGGCATCAACACCGGCTTCGGCCGCCTTGCCAGCACTCATATCCCCAACGATCAGCTCGAGCTCCTGCAGCGCAACCTCGTGCTTTCGCACGCCGTGGGCGTCGGCGAACCGATGTCCGCGCCCGTCGTGCGGCTCTTGATCGCGCTCAAGCTGTCGAGCCTCGGCCGCGGCCATTCAGGGATCCGCGGCGAGGTGATGGATGCGCTCGTCACGCTGTTCAATGCCGATGTTCTGCCGATCATCCCCGTCAAGGGCTCGGTCGGCGCATCGGGCGATTTGTCGCCGCTCGCGCATATGTCGGCGGTACTGCTTGGCATCGGCGAAGTCACAGTGCGCGGCGAGCGCATGAGCGCCGCGCAGGGTCTGAGAGTCGCGGGTCTCGCGCCGCTCGCGCTGCAAGCGAAGGAAGGCCTTGCGCTCCTGAACGGCACGCAAGCCTCGACGGCGCTCGCGCTGTACAACCTCTTCGCGATCGAAGATCTCTTTCGCACGGGGCTCGTGGCGGGCGCGCTCTCGGTCGATGCAGCCGCCGGGTCGGTCAAGCCGTTCGATGCGCGTATTCATGCGCTGCGCGGCCACCGCGGTCAGATCGATGCGGCGGCGGCCTACCGCGAACTGCTCGAAGGCTCGAGCATCAATCTCTCGCATCGCGATTGCGGCAAGGTGCAAGATCCGTACAGCCTGCGCTGCCAGCCGCAGGTGATGGGCGCGTGCCTCGACCAAATGCGTCACGCAGCCGACATTCTGCTGATCGAAGCGAACGCGGTATCGGACAATCCACTTGTCTTCCCCGATACGGGCGAAGTGCTTTCGGGCGGCAATTTCCACGCGGAGCCCGTCGCGTTCGCAGCCGACAACCTCGCGCTGGCCGCGGCCGAGATCGGCGCGCTGGCGGAACGCCGCATCGCGCTGCTCATCGACGCGACGCTCTCGGGCTTGCCTCCGTTTCTCGTCAAGGACGGCGGCGTGAACTCGGGCTTCATGATCGCCCACGTGACGGCGGCGGCGCTCGCCTCGGAAAACAAGACGCTTGCGCACCCGGCGTCGGTCGATTCGCTGCCTACCTCCGCCAATCAGGAGGACCATGTTTCGATGGCGACGTTCGCCGCGCGCAAGCTCGCAGACATTGCCGAAAACACGGCGAACATCCTTGCGATCGAGCTGCTGGCAGCGGCTCAAGGCGTCGACCTGCGCGCGCCGCACCGCACGAGCGCCGCACTGCAGCGCGTCATGGACTTGCTGCGCGGCCACGTCCCGCATTACGACCTCGATCGCTATTTCGCGCCCGACATCGCCGCCGTGGCGCGGCTCGTGCAGGACGGCGCGATCGCGCAGGCGAGCCCGCTGTCGTTCGCGTCCGAAGCGAGCTTTGCGGCCTAACCGATGAACAGCGTCAAGCCCATGAATGCGCCTGCGTATCAGGGCATCAAAGACTTCATCCTCGAGCGCATTCATTCGGGCGAGTGGGCGGAGGGCGATCTCGTGCCGTCGGAAAACGAACTCGCGCGCGAGTTCAAGGTGGCGCGCATGACGGTCAATCGCGCGCTGCGCGAGTTGACGGCCGAGCAGGTGCTCACGCGGGTGCAAGGGGCGGGCACCTTCGTCGCCCGGCCCAAATACGAATCGACGCTGGTCGCGATTCGCAGCATTTCCGATGAGATTGCCGCGCGCGGGCATCGTCATCAGGCGCGGGTGCTCGAACTCGGCGCGAGCGTCGCAAGCGAAGCGCTCGCCGATGAGATGCAGGTCAAGCCGGGCAGCCCTGTGTTTCATTCGCGGGTGCTGCATCTCGAGAACGACGAGCCGGTGCAGCTCGAAGCGCGCTGGGTCAATCCGGCGGTAGCGCCCGAGTACGCGCTGCAGGACTTTTCACGCATTACGCCGAACCAATATTTGATGCGCGTCGCGCCGCTGCAGCGCGTCGAGTACCGCATCGAAGCGGCGCAGCCCGAGCCGGAAACGAGCCGCCAGCTGAAGATGGACGAAGGCGAGCCCTGCCTCGTTCTCCATCGGCGAACGTGGTCACGGGAGCAGGTCGCCTCCGTCGTCGACCTTTGGCACCCCGGCAGCCGCTACCGCTTCACGGGCCATTTTTGAGCGAGGGGAAGGCTTTCGCCGAACCCGATCGATCGCAACCCCCAACCCCTAGTCGGCCGCAAGGACGCGACCGAACGCAACGCATGCTGAAAGAGAGGACTCCCATGAACGATCCGAAACCCTTCGACCCGCGTCTGGACCCCACCCGCACGATCCGCGCGCCGCGCGGAGCCGAGAAGACGTGCAAGAGCTGGCTGACCGAGGCCGCGTACCGGATGATCCAGAACAACCTCGATCCGGAGGTGGCGGAGCATCCGCATGCGCTCGTCGTCTACGGAGGCATCGGACGGGCTGCGCGCAATTGGGACTGCTTCGATCGAATCCTCGCCACGCTGAAGGATCTCGAAGACGACGAAACGCTGCTGATTCAATCGGGCAAGCCGGTCGGCGTCTTCCGCACGCACGCCGACGCGCCGCGCGTTCTGCTCGCCAATTCGAATCTGGTTCCGCATTGGGCCACGTGGGAGCACTTTCACGAACTCGACCGCAAGGGCCTCATGATGTACGGCCAGATGACCGCAGGCAGCTGGATCTATATCGGCAGCCAAGGGATCGTTCAAGGCACGTACGAGACGTTCTACTCGGTCGCCAATCAGCACTTCAACGGCGATGCCGGCGGGCGCTGGATCTTGACGGGCGGACTGGGCGGCATGGGCGGCGCACAGCCGCTCGCGGCGACGATGGCGGGCTTTTCGATGATCGCCGTCGAATGCGACGAATCGCGGATCGATTTCCGCCTGAAGACGCGCTACGTCGACAAGAAAGCCAAAACGCTCGACGAAGCGCTCGCCATGATCGAGGCGGCGAAGGCGAGCGGCAAGCCGGTTTCGGTCGGGCTTGTCGGCAACGCGGTGGACGTGTTCGAGGCGTGTGTCGCGCGCGGCATCACGCCCGATTGCGTGACCGACCAGACGAGCGCGCACGATCCGATCAACGGCTACTTGCCGCATGGCTGGACGGTGGAGCAATGGCGCGAGCGCCAGAAAACCGATCCGCAGAGCATCGTCGTGCCGGCCAAACAATCGATGGCGCGGCAGGTGCAGGCGATGCTCGCGCTGCAAGCGCGCGGCGCGGCGACGCTCGACTACGGCAACAACATTCGGCAGATGGCGCTCGAGATGGGCGTCGAGAACGCCTTCGACTTCCCCGGCTTCGTGCCCGCCTATATCCGGCCGTTGTTCTGCGAAGGTAAAGGGCCGTTCCGCTGGGTTGCGCTATCGGGCGATCCCGAGGATATCTACAAGACAGACGCCAAGGTCAAGGAACTGATTCCCGACGATCCCCATCTGCACAACTGGCTCGACATGGCGCGCGAGCGCATCGCGTTCCAAGGGCTGCCGGCGCGTATTTGCTGGGTAGGCGTGAAGGACCGCTATCGCTTGGGTCTCGCGTTCAACGAGATGGTCAAGCGCGGCGAGCTGAAGGCGCCCGTCGTGATTGGCCGGGACCACCTCGATACCGGCTCGGTGGCGAGCCCCAATCGCGAAACCGAATCGATGATGGACGGCTCGGATGCGGTTAGCGATTGGCCGCTGCTCAACGCGCTGCTGAACACGGCGGGCGGCGCGACGTGGGTGTCGATTCACCACGGCGGCGGCGTCGGCATGGGCTTTAGCCAGCACGCGGGCGTCGTGATCGTCTGCGACGGCACCGATGCCGCGGGGCGGCGGATCGAACGCGTGCTCTTCAACGATCCGGCCACGGGCGTCATGCGGCACGCCGACGCCGGCTACGATCTCGCCCGGCGAACGGCGCGCGAGGTCGGCCTGAACCTGCCGATGCTCGGACGCTGACGCCAATGAGCGGACCCTCCCAAGGCACAGGTCGGCCGCGGGCCGCCGGCAGCCGCGCGCCCCATCCGTCGCTACGCATCGTGCGCGGCGACGCTTTGATCGCCGCCCCATGGAAGAACGGCGGCGGCGTCACGCGCGAGATCGCGGCCTATCCGGTGGGGGCCGGCCTCGACACGTTCGTCTGGCGCCTGAGCGTGGCCGATGTCGAGCGGCCGGGTCCGTTCTCTCGCTTTCCAGGGGTCGAGCGCACGCTCGTGTTGCTGGACGGCGAAGGGATGAGCTTGATCGAGCGAGGCGATGGAGCGGTTGGCGGCGGGCGGACGCACGCGCTGACGAGGCCGTTCGACATCGCGCGGTTCGACGGTGAAGCAGCGTTCGATGCCGAACTCGTGCGCGGCGCGACGCGCGATTTCAATCTGATGGTGCGGCGCGGCCAGGCAAGCGCGACGCTGCGAGTTTGGCGCGGGGCGAGCGCGCGGCCGCACACGCTGGATGCAGATACGGCGCTTGTATTCTGCGCGCGCGGCGAGCTCGAAGTGGGTTTCCCCGGCGCGCCGCATCAGCGCGCGATGCTGACGGCGATGGACACGCTCGTGCTCGATACGCCGCGCGGTTCAACCTGCGAAACAGCGGGCGAGGGCGTCGCCCTCGCGGTGCTCATCCGCTACGCTTGATGCGCATCGCGCGAATCGCGCCGCATTCGCCAACGTTGACGAGGCATTCATGAGCGATCTGGTTTGGCATCATTTGCATCTATGCGCGAGAGGCGATCCTAACGAGACGATCGCCGATGCCGCGCTGGTCGTACGCGACGGCGAGATCGCGTGGCTCGGCGCCGCGCGCGATTTGCCGCGCGAGTTTGCGGGGTGGCCGCGCGAGGACTTGGGCGGCGCATGGGTGACGCCGAGTCTCGTCGATTGCCACACGCATCTCGTCTATGGTGGCAACCGCGCCGACGAATTCGCCTTGCGTTTGGCGGGCGCGAGCTATGAGGAAATCGCGCGACGCGGCGGCGGTATCGTCTCGACAGTGCGGGCGACCCGCGAAGCCGACGAGGATGCGCTTTTTGCGTCGGCTGCCGCCCGGCTCGAGCCGCTGCTCTCCGAAGGCGTCGGTGCGATCGAAATCAAGTCAGGTTATGGGTTGGAACTCGCGAGCGAGCGCAAGATGCTGCGCGTCGCGCGCGAGTTGGGGCGCCGCTACCCGGTGTCCGTCTACACGACGTTTCTCGGCGCGCACGCCTTGCCGCCCGAGTACGCGGGCCGCGCCGATGCCTACATCGACGAAGTGTGCAAGCGGATGTTGCCGGCGTTGGCAGACGAAGGGCTAGTCGACGCCGTCGACGTGTTTTGCGAGCGCATCGGATTTACGTTAGAGCAGAGCGCGCGCGTGTTCGAGGCCGCGACGCGGTTGAACCTGCCGGTGAAGATGCATGCGGAGCAATTGAGCTTGAGCGGGGGGGCGGCGCTGTCCGCCCGGTACCGCGCGTTGTCGGCCGACCATCTGGAATTTCTCGACGAGGCCGGCGTGCAAGCGATGAAGGAAGCCGGTACGGTCGCCGTGCTGTTGCCCGGCGCCTATTACTTCATCCGCGAAACCCAATTGCCGCCGATCGACTTGCTGCGCCGTCACGGGGTGCCGATCGCCCTCGCGACCGACAGCAACCCCGGCACTTCGCCGTCCACGTCGCTGCTCGCCATGCTGAATATGGGCTGCACGCTGTTTCGCCTGACGGTGCCCGAGGTGCTGCAAGGCGTCACGCGTCATGCGGCGCGCGCGCTGGGACGAGCCGATCGTCACGGCGAACTTGCGCCGAACCGCCCCGCGGATTTCGTTGCGTGGTCGGTTGGGACGCTCTCGGAGTTGGCCTACTGGATGGGGCGTCCGCTCGCGGCGCGCGTGATTCGCGCGGGCGAGACGGTGTACACGGCGCCGGCATCGCAATGGGTCTCCAGCGCTGCGGTCGATGCCCGCGGCTCGAATCGCACGAAAGGAGTTTGACGTGACGAATGATCGCCACGCGCTGTTCGCGGCGCACGCCTATTTGCCGCAAGGCTGGCGGCGCGACGTACTGCTTGAATGGAACGAGGGGGGCGTGCTGACGGCCGTCTCTCCCGATACGGCCGCACCGGCGGGCGTCGCTCGGGCGCGCGGGCCGATCGCGCCCGGGATGCCGAACTTGCACTCGCACGCGTTTCAGCGCGCGATGGCCGGGCTAGCCGAATACCGCGCGCAAGCGGCCGACAATTTCTGGAGCTGGCGCGACCTGATGTACCGTTTCGCGGCGCGCATGACACCCGAAGCGCTCCAATCGATCGCGCGCTGGCTTTACGTCGAAATGCTCAAGGCCGGCTATACGTCGGTCTGCGAATTTCATTATCTGCATCACGCGCCGAATGGCCGCGGCTACGCTAACGTCGCCGAGTTGGGCCAGCGCGTCGTCGAGGCGGCGTCGCAAGCGGGCATCGGCATGACCATGCTGCCCGTGCTCTACCAATACAGCGGATTCAACCAGCGCGACCCTCGGCCCGATCAGCGACGCTTTCTCAATACACCCGAGGCGCTGCTCGATCTGCTCTCGACGCTGCGCCGCGCCAAGCCCGCGCACGGTGCGTTGACGTACGGCGTCGCGCCGCACTCCTTGCGCGCAGTCTCGGAGGCGTCGCTGCGGGCGTTGCTCGACGGGCTCGACGCCGATCTGCCTCGCGCGCCGGTGCATATCCACATCGCCGAACAAACGGGCGAAGTCGACGAATGCGTCGCCGCGACAGGCGCGCGGCCCGTTGCATGGCTGCTCGATCGCTTCGACGTCGATGCGCGCTGGTGCCTTGTGCACGCGACGCACGTCGATGCGAAGGAAACCGCCGCGCTCGCCGCGAGCGGTGCGGTGGCCGGCTTGTGTCCGACGACTGAAGCGAACCTGGGCGACGGCGTCTTCCCTGCTCACGATTACCTCGGTGCGAATGGGCAGATGGGTATCGGCTCGGACAGCCATATCGCCGTCGATTGGCGCTCCGAACTGCGTTTGCTCGAATACGGCCAAAGGCTCGTGCGGCGGCAGCGCAACGTGCTTGCGTCGGATGCGCGCGCGCAGGTGGCGGAGCGGCTCTTCGATGCGGCGCTCGCGGGTGGGGCGCGCGCAAGCGGACGCGCTGTCGGCGCACTCGCGGTGGGCCATCGCGCCGATTGGCTCGTATTCGACCAGACGCACCCGAGCCTCGATGCTCGCTCGCCCGATACCTGGCTGGCCGGCGTCGTGTTCTGCGAGCATGGCGGCTCGCCGATCGTCGAAGTGCACACGGGCGGCCGGTGCGTGGTGCGAGACGGTCGTCACGAGGACGAAGACCAAGCCTATGCGGGCTATCGCGAGGCCGTCGCGAGGTTGCTCGCGTAAGCGGGGTTGCGCATGACGCTCTCGGCCGCGCGCGGTAATCTGCTACCTGTTTCCATTCGATTTCGGATCGACACGCCATGAACGTTTCGCTCGACCCCGCCGTTTGCTCCGTCCGCCCTGGCACGTTGCCGCTCCTGATTTCGATGCCCCACGTGGGCACGTATATTCCGCCCGACATCCTCGCGACGATGACCGAGGTGGCGCGCCACGTGGACGATTGCGACTGGCACCTGGAACGCCTCTATGCGTTCGCCGCGCGCCGGGGGGCGTGGGTGCTCGCGCCTTCGCACGCTCGCTACGTGGTCGACCTCAATCGCCCGCCCGACAACGCCAATCTCTATCCGGGCCAGGACACGACGGGCCTGCTGCCGGTCGATACGTTCGATAAGGCGCCGCTGTACCACCCGGGGGGCGAGCCCACGCAGGCGGAGGCGGCACGGCGCGTCGCGCGTTATTGGCAGCCCTATCACGACGCGCTCGAGCGCACGCTGGCGCAATTGAAAGCGCGGCACGGCGCCGTGCTGCTATGGGAAGCGCATTCGATTCGCTCCCATGTGCCGCGCTTCTTCGAAGGCCGGCTGCCCGATTTCAATTTCGGTACCGCGAACGGTGCGAGCGCCGCGCCCGGCATGGCGCAGGCCCTGGCCGATTGCGTGACGCGCAAAGGCGGTTACACGGCGATCGCAAACGGAAGGTTCAAGGGCGGCTACATCACGCGTCAATACGGCCGGCCGGAGCAGGGCATCCACGCGGTGCAGCTCGAGCTGTCGCAGATCACCTATATGCAGGAGACACGGCCGTACGCCTACGACGAGACGCTGGCCGGCCGTGTCGAGGGCGTGTTGGACGCATTGCTGGACGAGGCGCTGGCGCGCATCTGATGCGTGCAGGCGACAACCGGCGCTTGTCTGTTGACGGCCTGACACTTCGTCGATATGGTGTCGCACCATGGCCGATACCGACAACATTCATCCGGGCGCGATCGTGCGCCAGCTGTGCCTCGAGCGCTTCAACCTGAGCGTGACGGAAGGCGCGGCGGTGCTCGGCGTCAGCCGTCAGGCGCTGACGAACCTGCTCAGCGGCAAGGCCGGGATTTCGCCTGAAATGGCCCTGAGGCTGGACAAGGCCTTCGGCGGCGGGGCGGAAACTTGGCTGCAGCGGCAGCTCGTGCACGACCTCGCCAGGGCACGCAAGCGTTTAGACGAGCTCGACGTCGTGTCCATGGCGCAGCAGCGCCAGCGCGCGTTGTTCTAACTCAAATCCGCAATTCCCCCAGGATCTGCTCGGCCAGAAAGTCGCATTCGGGGCGCCTCGACCGCGCGCTTCTCGCCAGAACGATTTCGAGCGGCGGGAGCGGCGGCAACCCGTGAGGCCGCCCTAGCTCGACGAATCGGTCGGGCAGCGCGCAGCGTGCGATCGGGGCGACCGCGAGCCCCGCTTCCACCATGCTGAACAGCCCGAGCAAGCTCGGGCTTTCGTAGGACGTCCGATACGGAATGCGGGCGCGCTTGAGCGCGCGAATCGCGTTTTCTCGAGCGACGCTGCCCGCCGCGAATACCGCGATCGGCAGCGGACGTTCCCTCCACACCGCCGGCCCGCGCGGCGCCCCCGCCCATACCGCCGGCTCGAGCCGCACGCGATCGCCGCGCAAGCCCTTGACGCGCGTCATGCAGGCCAGATCGACCCGATTGTCGTTCACGAGCGGGGCGAGTGCGTGACTCGGCAAACCGATCACCTGAATTTCGACTTTCGGATACGTCGCCGAAAATTTTCGCAATACCGGGGGCAGCAGCGAAGAGGCGTAGTCGTCGGGCACGCCGATGACGACACGCCCCTTGACCTCCGGGTGCACGAGCGAGGCCCACGCTTCGTCGCGCAGCGCAAGCATGCGGCGGGCGTAGTCGGCCAGCACGAGGCCATCGTGCGTCGGCACCACGCTGCGCGCGCGCCGCTCGAAGATCGGCTTGCCGAGCGACTGTTCAAGCGCCTTGATCTGCATGCTTACGGCCGATTGCGAACGATGCACGTGGGCCGCGCCGCGAACGAAGCTGCCTGCATCGACGACGGCCACGACCATCGACAGCACGTCTAGATCGAGTGTTTTCATGGGGCGATCGCATATCAGAAAAGCTGAAGACAAAGTTCAATATAACGCGTTTGCCTGAAGGTAGGCGTCGCGGCATACTCGTTTGCATTCGGCCGATTCGCTCTTTTTTACCCAATCGATGGATTTAACGAGACGACGAACGATGACCATCACCTACGAAGCGCTACAAGCGTTGGGCCTGTCGATCGATATGACGCGCGGCAAACCCGCTACCGAGCAGCTCGACCTATCGCGTGCGTTGATAGATGACGTGGCTCAGGTTGGATATTTGTCACGGGACGGGATCGATTGCCGCAACTACGGTCACGTGCTCGGGTTGCCCGAAGCGCGCGAACTCGGCGCTCAACTGCTGGGCGTTGCCGCCGATCAGGTTGTCGCGGCGGGCAATTCGAGCCTCGAACTCATGCACGACGTCCTTGCGTTTGCGATGTTGCACGGGCTACCGGAGGGCGAGCCTTGGCGCCGAGCGGACGAAGTCGCGTTGCTGTGTCCGGCGCCGGGCTACGATCGGCATTTCGCGATTTGCGAGGCGCTCGGCATCAGAATGATCGCGGTCCCGATGCTCGACGACGGCCCCGACATGGCGCGCGTCGAAGCGCTCGTGGCAAGCGATTCGTCGATCAAGGGCATGTGGTGCATGCCGCTATACAGCAACCCGACCGGGACGATCTATTCGCGCGAGACCGTCGGGCGGCTCGCGCGCATGCCGGCGGCCGCGCCCGATTTTCGCTTGCTGTGGGACGACGCCTACCGCTTCCATCATTTGACGGAGGAGCGCTACGCGAGCCCCGACATCGTCGATGCTTGCAGGCAAGCCGGGCATCCCGATCGCCCGCTCGTTTTCGCGTCCACGTCGAAGGTCACGGTGGCGGGCGGCGGCGTGGCCTTTTTGGCATCGTCGCGACGCAATATCGACTGGTGGCAGCGTCACGTGTCGGTTCGCACGATCGGGCCCGACAAACTCAATCAATTGCGGCATGTACGCTATCTGCGCGATCGCTCGACGCTCGAGCGGCTCATGGATCGGCATCGAGCGATCCTGCAACCAAAGTTCGAAGCACTCGATGCGACGCTGAGCAAACTGCTCGGCGATCTTCCGGACGTGTCGTGGACGCGGCCGTTCGGCGGCTATTTCGTCAGCTTGTTCACGCCCGACGGCTATGCGAAGCGCACCGTGGAGTTCGCGGCGCAAGCCGGCGTCGTTCTAACGCCGGCCGGCGCGGCGTTCCCATACCGCGTCGATCCGCGCGACCGTCACCTGCGCATTGCGCCGAGCTGCCCGGCTCTGGCGGACATCGAGCGGGCGGCGCAGGTCATCGCGCTTTCGCTGCGCGAGGCGCTGGCCGAGGGCGGTGCGCGCGCGGCCTGAGTGCCTGACGCGTATGAACCGACGGTAAATCGACCGGCGCCGCCCATGGCAACGCCGGTCTCAGGCGCCCGTTCGCGCGGCGATGAATTCGCCTTCCAGCCGCCACGTCGTTCCAAGGGGCGCGCGCCACGTGGCCCGCGCGCCGATTCTAGCGAGCGGGCATAATTCAGACATCCGACGAACCTACGCGGCGGGGCGGAGCGAATCTTGTCGAAAATTGCTGCCGATTGCCAGCTGGCGCTGGCGTGGCGCGAGCCGTCGCGGGCCTATTTCAAGCGCTGGCGGCAATGAACACGGTCTGGAATGACGGTCGTGCCGATCGCGATGCGACGTTCCGGAAGCGTATCGGATCGTCCATTCGCTTCAATGTCAACGTCGGCGTGTGTATCTGCCTTGCCGCGGCCACTGTCGCGCCCCCGGCATATGCCGATTCTTCGCTTTCCGCCGACACGGCAGCGTCCGCGCCTTCGGACGGGGCGGATTCCGATCCCGCGACGATCGAATCGGATGTGCACCGCTTTACGGTTGCACGCGACGGTTCCGTAATCGAAGACGATGACACGACGCTGCGCATCAACACGGCCGCCGGCGTCGACGGGTTCGCGCAACGTTATGTTTGGTTCAACAAAGACACCGATCGCATCGATGCGTTGTCGGCTGAATCGATCGACCCGGACGGAGGCATCCATCCCGTCGGGCGCGATGCGATCCGCGATGTCGAAGCGCCTCGCGCGGCCGGTGCGCCGACGTTCGACGGCGGTGTGCTGCGCTTCGTCATTTTCCCCAGCATCGAGCCGGGCTGGCGCGAGCATCTTTCCTTTCGCAAATCGCGCAAGGCCCTGCAAGCCGGCGCCTTCGAATATTTCGCCGCGCCCGCGCGCGAACGTGTCTTGGCGCAGCGGCTCGTCTTCGACTTGCCTGCCGAGATGCCCTTGTACGCGGATGCGCGTGGTTATGTGGCCCGTGCCCCTGTCACCGAGAACGGGCGAACGCGCTACGAGTTCGATTACCGGCATGGGCCGTTCGCACCGATCGAGCATGGCGCCGTGGGTGAGGCGAACGATGGCGATCGATTGATGGTGACCACGACGCCGAGCTTCGCGGCCTTCGCTCAGCGCTATCGCAAAGACGCCGTCGACCCGACGGCTGGCGATCCCGACGTGGCCGCGCTCGCCCGCGCATTGACGCGCGACGCGCCCGACGCGTGGACGAAGGCCGAGCGTCTTTACGATTGGACGCGCGCCAACATTCGCTATGTCGCGCTGTTCCTCGGCGACACCGCCACCAAGCCGCACCGCGTCGCAGACATCCTTCGCAACCGCTACGGCGACTGCAAGGATCATGTCGCCTTGTTCGTCGCGTTGCTCGCGGCCGTCGGCATTCGCAGCGAGCCGGCGTTGATCGGCCTCGGGTCGGTCTATACGCTCCCGTCCGTGCCGGGCTACGGCGTGGGCGCGATCAATCACGTCATCGTCTGGATTCCAGAATTGGGACGCTTCGCCGATACGACGGCCGGCGGCGGGACCGCATTTGGATTTTTGCCGCCGAGCGTCATGGATCGTCCGGTGCTGCTCGTCGATGCAGGCGAGCTCGTCCGTACGCCGGCCGTCCAACCGCGTGGGCGTGACGCGCGCCTCGAACTGGATATCGACGAGCGCGGCAACGCACGCTACGCCTATCGGGTCGAGGACGACGGCTTCACGGCCGAACTCGAGCGCAATGTGTTTCGGCGTGCGACGCGTGCACGCGTGGCGCAGATCGCCGACGACCGTTTGCGGCAGACGGGGCTGCGCGGCACGGCCGCGATCGAGACCGAAGATGTGCGGGCGACGAGCGGTCCCTTCGCGGTTTCGATGACGGGCTCGCTTGAACATGTCTTATGGCCCGACGGCGTGACCGCGGTGCAAACGCTATCGAGCTTCGGCGGCGGCATCGCTTCGCAAGTGCGCGATTGGCTCTCGCCTTCGGTGAGGACGCAGTCGTTCGTCTGTCTCGGCGGCACGTTCGTCGAGCAGGGGACGATTCGATTTCCGCGCGATGTGAAAGTCGTCTATGTGCCGGCGGACGTAACGATCGACGATGCGCCTATTCGTTATGCGGCGCATTACGTTTTCGATCCGGACTCGCGCACGATTCAGGTGTCGCGCAGCATGCAGGCCGCGTTCGGAAAACAAGTCTGCAGCCCGAAGGAATTCGACGCGATGCGCGCAACGCTGGTTCGAATCGAACGAGATGCATCTGCTCAGGTGATCGTGCGCGCGCTCGCCGGCATCGCGGGTGATGCACAGCGGGCATCCGCTTACGGACCCGCGCGTCGGCAGGATGCGCACGATCACCTGAGACGCAGGCCATCATTCGATGGCGATGCCTTCTCGCTCGAACACGCGTTGCACGGCCGGGCGCTCCAGGATGCGCTGCGTCAGCAGCGTCCACGCCGCATAGTCCTCGCGCATCGGCAGGCCGATCCGGTTGCCCCATCGATAGAGCACGAGAAGGAATGGGTCGACGATCGAATAGCCGGTGGGCATGGCGTACGCGCATCCATCCGCGAGCGTTTGCTCGATCTTCGCGTAGGCCTGCCGCACGACCCGACGGCCATTGGCCCGAATCGTCTCGTGCGCCGAACTGTCGTCGGCGGCAAACCGCTCGGGCCGCCAGACGCCGCCGTAGCCGACGCCGTGAACCCAGCCCGCCAGCCAGGCGAGCCATTCGAGCACACGTGCTTCATCGATGGCGCCGGTAGTCGGCAGCAAGCCTGCACGCGGATGCTGGTTCGCTAGGTAGACGAGGATTGCCGGAAGTTCGGTGAGGATCTTGGCTTGCCCATCGATCGCCAGCGCGGGGACATAGCCCTTCGGGTTGACCGACAGGTATTCGGGCCGGCGGTTTTCACCGCGCGCGACCGACACTTCCTCCAGGGCGAAAGGCGCGCCGATCTCTTCGAGTACGACGTGAACGGCCATCGAGCAAGCGCCGGGCGAGTAATAGAGGCGATAGGTCATGGGTGGGCGGAGACAAGCGGGTGTGTGACGATTGCGATGCGGTGAAACGCATTCGCGCTGCGATCGACCGGCGGATATGGCCCGTCGATACCGTCGAAGTTTATCGATGGCGATCATGCCCGCACAAACGATGATTGGTGATGGCCAGACATTAGTGGTACTAATGAGCAATGCGCAAACATCCCACCCTTCCACCACTGCAGACGTTGCGAGCGTTCGAGGCCGCGGTGCGCTTGGCAAGCTTCACGCGCGCCGCCGACGAACTCGCCTTGACGCAGGGCGCGGTCAGTCAACACGTGCGTGCGTTGGAGGATCGCCTTGGCACGACGTTATTCGTTCGCGAGCGCAGCGGCGCTTGGCCGACGCCTGATGCGCACGCGCTCGCATTGCAGATCAGGCAAGGTTTGGGCGTGCTCGAGCGCGCATTCGACGTGCCGACGCCCGCCAAGGCGGCACGTCGAGGGCGAGCCCGTGAACCGGTCCATTTGACGGTTAGCGTGCTGCCGCCATTTGCGGAGCGATGGCTTGCCCCGCGGCTCGAACGCTTCGAGCGGGAGCATCCGCACATCGTCCTAAACTTGCGTAAGGAAGTGACGCTTGCGCGCTTGAATGGGCGTGACGGCGTCGATGCCGCGCTGCGCTATGGTCCTGGCGGCTGGCCCGGCGTGCAGGCCGAGCGCTTCATGGGCGAGGTGGTGTTTCCGGTGATGAGCCCGAAGTATCGCGGCGGAGCGCGCCCGCGCCGGTTTGCCGATCTAGCCGGCTGCACGCTGCTCACGCATCGGTCGCAGCCGTGGGAACCGTGGTTTCAGGCGGTCGGTGTCGACCTGGTCTTGCCGCGCGGCGGCCCCGCATTCGACGATGCAAGCCGGCTGCTGGAGGCTGCGGCGAACGGGCAGGGCATCGCGCTCGCACGCGCGTCGCTCGTGGAGCAGGACTTGGCGCAGGGGCGCCTGGTGCGTCTTTGGAAGCGCAGCATCACCGACATCTACGCGCATTTCGTCGTATGGCGAGCCGAAAGCCCGAAACGCGAAGCCATCGACGCGCTGCGCCGATGGCTGCATGAGGAAGCGGCCGGTGCGCTCGGGTGAGTGCGACCTAGTCCGTTACACGACGTTGCGTTCGACCACGGGTCGATTTTCGAGCACGCGCGAGAAGCCGAGCGGCGAGAGGTCGAGCGAAACGAAACGACCCTGCAAGATCAGTTCGGCCACGCCGCGCCCGGTGGCGGGCCCTTGTTGCAGGCCGTGTCCGCTGAAGCCGTTCGCGAACACGCAGTTCTCGATATCGGGGTGATAGCCGATGATCGCGTTGTGATCGAATACGTTGTACTCGTAGTAGCCCGACCATGCATGCTGTACGCGCAGGGCTTCGAATTGCGGCACGCGATGCGCGAGCGTCGGCCAGATGACATCGTCGAACAACGTGTGATCGACTTCGTCCAGCGGCAGATCGTTGGGGTCGCGATCCGGGCTCGGCGACGTTCCGCAGATGTAGGTGTTGCCTTCGGGCCGGAAGTACACGCCCGTGGGATCGATCAACAGCGGGCAGCGCTCGAGCTTGGCCGGCGAGCTCACGTTGAAGATGCTGCGCCTGCGGGCATAGACGGGCAACTCGATTTCCAGCATCTGCGCGATGCGCCGCGCCCACGGGCCCGCGGCGTTGACCATGACGTCGCAATCGAGCGTGTCGCCGGCGGCGGTCAATACTTGACGCACGCGACGGCCTTCTCGACGTAGCCCCGTCGCTTCCGTGGCGAGGTAGCGTGCGCCGAGCGACTGCGCCTTCTTGCGCAACGCCTGCACGAGCCCATAGCCGTCGAACCAGCCTTCGCCGGATACGCCGTAGGCGCCGGCGACGAGATCCTCGGTGTTCAGCCAGGGGAACGTGGCTTGCAGTTCATCGCGAGGCAAATAGCGAATGTCCGCGCCGAGCGACGTTTGCAGCGCGTGATTCTCGCGCAGGATCGTCTCGCCGGCGGGCGTCGCAAGAAAAAGGTAGCCGCCTTCGTGCAGGTCGATCGAGGGGGTGTCGTCGCCCACGGCCAGGCGCTCGCCGATCGAGCGCAGAAACTCGATGCCGTAGAGCGACATCTGCACGGAAAGAGGCGTCGAGAATTGCTGCCGAATCGAGGCCGCCGACAACGCCGACGAGGCCCGCGCATAGCTCGGGTCGCGTTCGAGCACCGTTACGTCGACGCTCGGATCCGCGCTGCGCAGAAAATACGCCACGGCGCTGCCGATGACACCGCCGCCCACGACTACGATCTTCGAAACCATTAGGACTCCAAAACAATATCACGCAAAGCAAAATGACGAAAAGGCGCGGCGCCCGAGCGGCGCCGCGCCGACGGCCCGCGCCTTGCGCGGGCCAGCCTACCTGATCAAAGGCCGCTTACGGTCTTGACCGTCACCCACTGGCCGTTCTTCACTTGATAGACGGTCGACGAGCCGTGCTTCAGCGAGCCGTTCGCGTTGAACTCGATATGACCCGTGATGCCATCGAAGCTGAGGCTTTGCAGCTTCGCACGATAGTCGTCGGGCTTGGTCGAATTGGCCGCTTGCATCGCCTTGATCGCGGCCCATGCTGCGTCATAGCCGAACGGCGCGTACGAGAGCACGTCCACGCCGAACTTCTGTTTGAACTTGTCGGCGAACCCCTTGCCGACAGGTGTGCTGTCGAGCGGACGGCCGTATTCCCATGCCATCGCGCCTTCGGACACATCCCCAGCCAGCTTGATGAAGTCGATGTCCTTCACGCCGCCGCCGCCGACGTACTGCGCCTTGATTCCGAGCTGCGTCATCTGTTTCATGATGCCTGCCGCCTGCGGATTCAGTGCGCCGACGAAAATGAGATCCGGGTTCTTGGACTTGATGTTCGTCAGTTGCGTCTTGAAGTCCGTCGCCTGGTTCGTCGTGTATTCACGATCGACGATATCGCCGCCCTTCGCCTTGACCGCCTTCACGAATTCATCGGCTTCCCCCTGCCCGAATGCCGTGCGGTCGTCGATAACGGCGATGCGCTTGGCCTTGGTCGTGGTCACCGCATAAGCGCCCGCGGTCCCCGCATTTTGCGCGTCGCTCGAGATCACCATGAAGATGTTCTTGTAGCCGCGGCCGCTGATGATCGGGTTGGTCGCGGCCGGGTCGATGTCGGGAATGCCCGCTTTTTCATAAAGCTCGGAGGCAGGGATCGTCGTGCCGGAATTGAAATGACCGACGACGACCGATACGCCTTCATCCACCAGCTTTTGCGCGACCTGCACGCCGACGCGCGGGTCGGCCTGATCGTCTTCTGAAACGAGTTGGAACGTGACCGGTTGACCGTTGATTTTCACGCCCTGCGCCTTGGCGTCGTCGAGCGCCATTTTGACGCCGTTCTCCAAATCCTTGCCGTAGCTGGCGTTAGGCCCCGTGAGCGGCGCGGCAAAGCCGATTTTGACGACCATATCCGCGTGCGAGGCGAGCGGGGCGAACCCAAGAAGTGTTCCAACTGCAACTGCGATCGGGGTGAAAGTCTTCGCAAAACGCATGTTGTTTCCTTTGTCGGCAAGCATGATTTCATTGCTGCGGCGTGCATGCCGGCTGGCGCGCGCTCCTTATTGCGCTTTGCGCTATCGAGGCGGCGGCCGGTGCACGGCTCTTGTTCGTATGGACAGCGTGTGGGGTGGACCTCCTGCAAGGGCGTGTGTTGATCGGACCGCTCGGGCTTGAAACGGCACAGGGGAGGCGCCGTGCGATCGTTCGAAGCACTATAGGAAGCCAATATGGCCCCGTCTTGACCTTTCGCGACGCTTCCTATGCGCATTTCGGCATAGCGAGCTAAAGCCGGGCAATCCGGATAAATCCGCCCAGCGCTAATGCGGATTCCATCCTATTAGTCGCATTATTGCGATGCAGCGCGTAATTCGTCGAAAATGACACTCCGCACAATCCCTGAGGGCCCGAGCGTCAAGTTTGCAACGCGGCAAGCCGTTTACGGATGTGAGGATCACGAGTCCTCGTAGCCAATCGTATGAAGGAACGGTCTCAATGTTTGCGTCAATCCGCGGCCGCGTGCTCGCCGCTTGTCTTGCCATCGTCTTCGGTTCACTGCTCGTGAACGCGCTCTCGAACTTCGTTGTAGTCAATTCCCACGAAAACGACACGATAAATAACAACCTCGCCGCACTTGTCCAAGGACACGACGTCGGCATTGCCGAATGGGTTTCTTCGAAAACGGCCGCCATCAGCGCATTGCAGGACATCACACTCGGCGCGGCCGATCCATCCCCAGAGTTCAAACAGGCCATGGCCGCCGGCGGTTTCACGAACGTTTATGCGGGCTATGCCGATAAAAGCGCGAAGTTCGGCGATGCGACGGGCATCCCGCCAACCTACGATCCGACGAGCCGTCCTTGGTACAAGCAGGCAGCCGCGGCCGGCAAACCCGTCGTCACGCCGCCGTACGTCGATGCGGGTTCAGGCAAGCTCGTAGTCGCCTTCGCGGTGCCGATCGTGCGCGACGGCGCGCTCAAGGCCGTCGTGTCGGGAGACGTGGCGATGGACAGTGTGATCGCCAACGTCAAGGCGATCCACCCCACCCCGTCGAGCTTCGGCATGCTGATCGACGGCGCGGGCGAGATCGTCGCGCACCCCGACGCCAAGCTCACGCTCAAGAACGTCTCGACGCTGGCGCCTAGCATGACGGCGGCCGGCATCGCCTCGCTCTCGAGCGCGGATCAACCGCTCGAAACGATAGCTGACGGCCATCCCGTCTTGCTGCGCGGCGCGAACGTGCCGGGCACCGATTGGACCGTGGTCGTCGCGCTCGACGAAGGCGAAGCGAAGGCGGGCATCCGTTCGTTCCTGACGACCTCGGCGATCGTGCTCGTGATCATCGTGGTGCTCGCCGCCGCGATCGTATCGGCCGTCACGTCGAAGGCGTTCCGCCGCTTGTCGCTCGTGCGCGACGCCATGGAGGCGATCGGCTCGGGCACGGGCGATCTGACCCGCCGCCTGCCGGCCGAGGGCCGCGACGAAGTCGCGCAAATCGCGCGCGCATTCAACGCGTTCGTCGATAAGCTGCGCGACGTCATGCGGCAGATTCGCGACACGAGCGGGTCGGTACGCACGGCGGCAGACGAAATCGCAGCGGGGAACCTCGACCTTTCCGGCCGCACGGAATCGGCGGCCGCGAGCCTGCAGGAAACGGCCGCATCGATGGAGGAGATCACCTCGACCGTCACGCAATCGGCGAGTTCGGCGCGCCAGGCCAACGATATGGCAGCGTCGGCCTCGCGCGTCGCCTCGCGCGGCGGGCAGGTCGTATCGGAAGTCGTGACGACCATGGGGACGATCGAGTCGGCGTCCGGTAAGGTCGGCGACATCATCGGCGTCATCGACGGCATTGCGTTCCAGACCAACATTCTCGCGCTCAACGCGGCGGTCGAAGCCGCGCGAGCCGGCGAGCAGGGCCGCGGCTTCGCGGTCGTGGCCGGCGAGGTGCGCAGCCTCGCGCAGCGCAGCGCGCAGGCGGCCAAGGAAATCAAAGCGCTGATCGAATCGACGATCGACAGCGTGGCCTCGGGCTCGAGCCAGGTGCGCCGCGCCGGGGACACGATGACGGAGATCGTGTCGAACGTGTCGAGCGTCACGACGATCATGTCGGAGATCACGCATGCGGCCGACGAACAAACGCGCGGGATTCAGGAAGTGAACCGGGCCGTGTCGCAATTGGACGAGATGGTCCAGCAGAACGCCGCGCTCGTCGAGCAGTCGGCGGCCGCGGCCGCGGCGCTGCAGACGCAAGCGGTCAATCTCGCTACCGCCGTCGGGCAGTTCAAACTGGATTGATCGGGCGGGGCGCGCGGGAACCGGCCTACAGCCGGTTGTCGATCGACCAGGCGCCGAGCCACTCGCGCGGCTTGGCGATGTCGTCTTGCGCGGCGATGAGTTCCAGTTCGTAGCGGCCTGCGCCGTAGGTGGCCTTCAGCACCGCATGCACGGCCGAGACGGCGTGTTCGAGCGCGGTGCGCAGCGAGTCCCCGCTCAAGCGGCGCGCCGCGAACGTTGCGCTCGTCAGCTCGCCCACCCCGACGGGCTGCCGTGCGAACGGATAGCGCGGGTGCTGCGTCATCCACGCTTCGCGCTCGGTCACCATGAGCAGATTGACGCGGTCGGCCGGGCTGTTGCGGTCGATCAACTGCTTGACGAGCACGACCTGAGGACCGCGACGAATGATTTCGCGGCATGCCGAGACGGCGTCCTCGACGTTTTCGATCGTTCGGCCGGCGAGCTTTTGCAGCGCGTCGTGCGTCGGAAACAGCGCGTCGGCGGTCGATGGCATCGTTTCCAGCAGATATTCGTCCACGCTTGCCCCGGCGCCCGCCCCGATGACCGGGGTGCAAAAATGCCACGCTTCGGGGTTCGTGGCTTTGACGGTGCGCACGATGTCGATGACCGCTTGCGCATGCGCCTTCGAGCCCAGATAGCCCGACATGACGGCGTCGCAGCGCCGGAGCATGCCGATCGCGCCGATCCCCTCGACGAGTTCCGTCATCTGTGGGGCGTCGATCGCGCTGCCGGCCCAATGGCCGTATTGCATGTGATTGGAGAACTGCATCGTGTCGAGCGGCCAGACGTTGATGCCCAGCCGCTGCATCGGAAAGACGGCGGCACTGTTGCCCGCATGACCGAACACGACGTGCGGTTGAATGCTCAGGACGTTTTTCATGATGAGTTCGCTCGCGTGAAGCGCGCGCCTTTCTCGAGGCGGCAGGGGGACGGCACTGCCGCGCGCCGTCGATTTCGGCGGCCCGATGCCTGCAAGATACATGACTTGTTGCGTCGCGTCATCGGCGGCATGCGCCTGCGGCGTGCGTTCTCGGCGCAAGCCGCGTCGGTTGCGCTGTCCGAGCGGTCCGTGCGGCGTGTCCGCCAACAGCCGCGGGCCCGGCGGACCGTTGCTTGCGGCCGACGAATCGGGGGCGTCGATGGCCCGGCTTTCGGCGTTTTCCCGCATGGACTGCTACAATTGCCTGTTTCCAGAGTGAAATCCAAGCGAGCCGACGGCATCGATCCGTGCCGGCGCGGCCTCGCCCCGGGGGGCGCCGTTATCGCGCGCCGAAAGACAAACGAAGGAGTAGCCGAACGTGCGAACAAGCGTTTCACCTTGCGGGTTGCCCGCGCGCCGTCGGCGCGCCGCAGCGGCGCGGGCGGCCTCCAAGGGCGGCGTCCGATGACTTTTTCGCCCGCCGAACTCTGGGATGGGCTGCTCGTCGCGCTGTGCTGCGCGGCCACGGCTTACGTCATCGTCGCGGCGCTCAAGCTGCCTTCGGCCCGTACGCTCATGAAGCGCCCCATCGGCGCCCGCGAGGCCGGAACGATCGAGCCTGTCAGCGTGCTCAAGCCGCTGTGCGGCGACGAGCCGAGGCTCTACGAAAACCTCGCGACTTTCTGCAAGCAAACGCATCCGTGCTATCAGTTGCTGTTCGGCGTATCGTCCTCGGCCGATCCGGCGATCGCCGTGGTGCGGCGGCTGCAAGCCGCGTTCCCGGAACGCGACATTGCGCTCGTGGTCGATTCGCGCGTGCACGGGCACAACCTGAAGGTCAGCAATCTCATCAATCTGGCGGCGCGCGCGAAGCACCCGCTCGTCGTGCTGGCCGACAGCGATATCGCCGTCGCTCCCGATTACCTGGAAGCCGTCACGGCGCCGCTCGCCGACCGGCGGGTGGGCATCGTCACGTGCCTTTATCACGCGAAAAGCGTCGGCGGCTTCTGGACGCGCGTGGGGGCCCAGTTCATCAACGAATGGTTCGCGCCTTCGGTGCGCATCGCGCACGCGGGCGGCTCGCGCAGCTTCGGGTTCGGCGCGACGCTGGCGTTGCGTGCGTCGGTGCTGGCCGATATCGGCGGGTTCGACGCACTCAAGGATTGCTTGGCCGACGACTACTGGCTTGCCGAGCATACGCGCCAGCGCGGCATGACGACGGTGCTCTCCGAACTCGTCGTCGATACCGACGTCATCGAGCCGACGTTCGGCGCGCTCTGGCTGCGCGAGACGCGTTGGCTGCGCACGATTCGCTCGATCAACCCGCTCGGCTTCGCGTTCCTGTTCATCACGTTCACGTCGCCCTGGCTCCTCGCCGGCTTGCTGCTGGCGACCCACGGCGGCGCGGCGACGGTGCGCGAAACGGTGCTCGTCGCGTCGACTGCGCTCGGGATCGTCGCGCGCGTCGGCCTGCATGCCCGCGCTTCGCGCGAGCCGGGGGAGTTTTGGCGCGATTTGCCCCTGGTGCCATTGCGCGACGCGCTGCTGGCCGCGCAATGGCTTGCCGCGGCATTCGGTTCGCACGTCGTCTGGCGCGGCGCGCGCATGCCCGTGGTCGCGCAGATCGCCGAAGGATCGGACGGATCTTGAGCGAGCGGAATTCGTCTTTCGTCGGCGGCCGCCGGTTCGGCCGTCGTCTCAACAACAATTGCATGACCCAATAGGTTGCTGGAGCATCATCCATGAAAACGCTGTTCTTGCAGGCCCCGTCGTATGACGGTTTCGATGGCGGAGCCGGTTCGCGCTACCAGGCCAAGCGCGAAATCCGCTCGTTCTGGTATCCGACGTGGCTCGCGCAGCCCGCGGCGCTCGTGCCCGGCAGCCGCGTGCTCGACGCGCCGGCCGACGGCCTGTCGGTGGAAGACACGCTCAAGATCTGCGAAGGCTACGATCTCATCATCATCCACACGAGCACGCCGTCGTTCCCCACCGATGCGCTTTTCGCGCAGGACGTCAAGAAACGCAAGCCTTCGGTCCTCGTCGGCATGGTGGGCGCCAAGGTGATGGTCGATCCGCACAACTCCCTCACGGCCACCGAGGCGATCGATTTCGTCTGCCGCGAGGAATTCGACTTCACCTGCAAGGAACTGGCCGAAGGCAAGCCGTTCGCGCAGATCAAGGGCCTGTCCTGGCGCGCCAAGGACGGTTCGATCGAGCATAACGAAGCGCGTCCGATCCTCGAGAACATGGACGAGCTGCCGTTCGTCGCGCCGATCTACAAGCGCGATCTGAAGATCGACAATTACTTCATCGGCTATCTGAATTACCCGTACGTGTCGATTTACACGGGCCGGGGCTGCAAGTCGCGCTGCACGTTCTGCCTGTGGCCGCAGACGGTCAGCGGCCACCGCTACCGCACGCGTTCGGTCGAGAACGTGCTCGAGGAAGCGAAGTGGATCCGCGACAACATGCCGGAAGTCAAGGAACTCATGTTCGACGACGACACGTTCACCGACGACTTGCCGCGCGCCGAAGCCATTGCGATCGGCCTGGGCAAGCTCGGTATGACGTGGTCGTGCAACGCGAAGGCGAACGTGCCGTACAAGACGCTCAAGGTCATGAAGGAAAACGGCCTGCGTTTGCTGCTCGTGGGTTTCGAATCGGGCGACGACCAGATCCTCGTGAACATCAAGAAGGGCGTGCGCACGGACTTCGCGCGCCGCTTCAGCGCCGATTGCAAGAAGCTCGGCATCAAGATTCACGGCACGTTCATCCTTGGCCTGCCGGGCGAGACGCAAGAGACCATCAAGAAGACGATCGAGTACGCGAAGGAAATCAATCCGCACACGATCCAGGTTTCGCTCGCCGCGCCCTATCCGGGCACGACGCTCTACAAACAGGCCGTCGATAACGGCTGGATGGAAGAGAACAAGACCATCAACCTCGTGAGCAAGGAAGGCGTGCAGCTGGCGGCGATCGGCTATCCGCATCTGTCGCGCGACGAGATCTACCACCACCTCGAACAGTTCTACAAGGCGTTCTACTTCCGGCCCTCGAAGATCTGGGAGATCGTGCGCGAAATGTTGACGAGCTGGGACATGATGAAGCGCCGTCTGCGTGAAGGCGTCGAGTTCTTCCGCTTCCTGCGCGCGCACGAGGCCTAAGCACGTGTTGGGCTCGGGCCGTCGCGCCCTGATCGTCACCGCGGACGATTTCGGCTTGCATCCGCGTGTGAATGCGGCGGTCGAGCGTGCGCACCAGGACGGTGTGCTCAAGGCGGCGAGCCTGATGGTGGGCGCACCGGCGGTGCAAGATGCAGTGGAACGCGCCCGGCGTCTGCCGAGCTTGCGCGTGGGCCTGCATCTCGTCCTCGCGGACGGGCCCGCCACGCTGCCGGCCGCGCGCATTCGCGCATTGGTCGGGCCGGACGGTCGGTTCGGCGATGCCATGGTTCGCGACGGTTTCCGCTTCTTCTTCCTTCCGGCTGTGCGCGAGGCGCTCGCGCGCGAGATCCGCGCCCAATTCGAGGCGTTCGCGGCGACGGGCTTGCCGCTCGATCACGTCAACGCGCACAAGCACTTTCATGTGCATCCGACGGTTTTGTCGCTCGTGCTGTCGATCGGGCGCGAATTCGGTCTGCGCGCCGTTCGGTTGCCGTTCGAGGCCAACGCGCCATGGTGGTTGCGGCCCTGGATCGCACTGATGCGCGGCCGCCTCGCGCGCGCCGGCGTGGCCTACAACGACTACGTGGTCGGCATCGAGCGCACGGGCGGCATGGACGAAGCGGTGCTGCTCGACGCGCTCGCGCGCATGCCGGCCGATGGCGTCGGGGAAATCTATTGCCACCCGGCCGAAGCCGGGGAAGCGCCGATTACGGCGTCGATGCGCGCATACCGCCACGGCGACGAACTCGACGCGCTGCTTTCACCGCGCGTGGCCGCGGCCATTGCGGCGGCCGGACTGAACTGCGGCGGCTTTGCCGACGTGTTCGGCGGCGACGAGGGCGGTTCGCGCGGCACGCGCGATGCGAAGGGTCGGGGTGACGCCGCGCACGGAGGCGCACCGCTATGACGAAGTGGCTCAAGTGGGCCGGCTGGCCGGTCGGTATCGGTATTTTCATCGCACTCGTGGTGCGCGAAGGCGCGGCCGATGTGGCGCACGTCATCGAGCAAGCCGGGCTCGCGCTGCTCTGGCTCGTGCCGTTCCATGCGGTGCCCCTGCTGCTCGACGCGTATGGTTGGCGTGTGCTGCTGCGCGGCCGCGCGCCGCTCGCGTTCCTGTGGTGGGTGGCGACCGTGCGCGAGGCGGTCAGCCGGTTGCTGCCCGTATTCGCGGTGGGCGGGGAGATCGTCGGCATTCGCCTCGCACGCTGGCGCGTACCCGATGCGAGCCGCGTCAGCGCCTCGGTGATCGTCGAGGTGCTCGTTACCATCGCTGTGCAGTACGCATTCTCGGCGCTCGGCGTCGTGCTGATCCTCGCCGCGACGGGCGGCGGCCATGCCAAAACCATTGCGCTGGCTCTCGTCCTGTCGTTGCCGTTGCCCGTGGTCACGGCGTTGCTGCTGCGCCGCGGCGGCGTTTTCCATGCCATCGAGCGATTCGCCGCTCGCGCGCTCGGCAGCGAACACCGGTTCTTGCAGGGCATCGACGGCGCGAAGCTCGATGCCGAAATCGATGCGTTGATGACGCGCACGGGCGTGCTTGTGCGCGCATTCGTTTGGCAGTTCGCCGGTTACCTCATCGGCGCATTCGAGACCTACTGGGCGCTGGCGCTGTTGGGGCATCCGGTTTCGGCCGGCGGGGCGATCGCCATCGAAGCGCTGACCCAAGCCGTGCGGCACGCGGCGTTCATGGTGCCGGCCGGACTAGGCGTCCAAGAAGCCGCGGTCGTCTTGCTCGCGCAGATGTTCGGTGTCGACCGTGAGGTGGCGTTTTCGCTCGCGCTCGTCAAACGTATGCGGGAAGTGATCTTCGGATGCATCGCGCTCGGCTCCTGGCAACTCGCCGAGATCGTTCGCGCGCGCGGCTACGCGCCCACACGGGCGATGCAAGTTGCGACCGCCGAGCAGGCGGCTCCCCGGCACGACAAGGCGCGCGGCTCGCATCGGGCCCATTGAAGCGTGGAAGCCGCCGTCCGTGCGACGGCGCACGCTCTCCGCGCGGATTATCCTCAGACGTTCCCTATGAGCGTAAACACGTTTTGCTTTCGGTCCATGTCTCGTCCTACATTAGAGCTACCGGACACGTCATATCGAATTAGATAGAAACGGATCGAAGGCCAGACGACGCAGCGCCGCGCCGGCTACGGGGGGCGGTCGAACGCTAGGTGCGATGCACCGGCGGGCGGCCGCAAGCCAATGACGCAGCGCAAGGGACGACGTCGCTCGGCCAGTGCCCGGCTATTTACGCCGACGTTATTTGCGTTGCGCGCCATGATGATTGCCGGCCGTTCACTACGCGTGACGGCCGGTTCTGTTTTCTGGCGCCGCATTTTTGCCGATGCGCGCTGGACCGCACCCAATCGAATATCGAAAAAGCGACCGAAAACTTGCGCAAACGCCGCGCCGCGCGAATCGCATGCGGGGAGGCGATCGAGCCCAGCGGCGCGACGGAGCGTGCGCGCCGCGTTGCCCGGTTCGATGGTGCGCTGCAATAAATTCATCCCCCGGCGTTTGAATAAAACAATTTCGCTTGCGACTATCCGCGCCAAGCCGAACGACGATCAACGCCGCGCGCGCCGCCTTTTGCCCGCCGCAGCTCGCCGCGACGGCAGCCCATGACAATCACGGATGGAGACGACCTTGTTCCTGTACGGCTTCGGCCCGATCCTTCTTGCCGGCACGATCAAAACGATCGAGCTGTCGGTGCTTTCGCTGGCCGTCTCCGTGCTGCTCGGGCTCATCGGCGCGGTCGCGAAGCTTTCGCGCAACCGCGTCGTCGCCGGCGCAGCCACGGCCTACACCACGTTGATTCGGTCCGTGCCGGACCTCGTGCTGATGCTGCTGCTGTTTTACAGCATCCAGATCGCCGTCAATCAGGTCACCGACGCCCTCGGCATGGATCAAATCGACATCGATCCTTTCGTCGCGGGCGTGCTCACGCTGGGCTTCATCTACGGCGCCTATTTCACCGAGACCTTTCGCGGCGCGTTTCTCTCCGTGCCGCGCGGCCAGCTCGAAGCGGGCAGCGCTTACGGCATGAGCGCTCCACGCGTATTCGCGCGCATCCTCTTCCCGCAGATGATGCGTTTCGCGCTGCCCGGCATCGGCAACAACTGGCAGGTGCTCGTGAAAGCGACGGCGCTCGTCTCGATCATCGGCCTTGCCGATGTCGTCAAGGCGGCGCAAGACGCCGGCAAGAGCACCTTCAACATGTTCTTCTTCATCCTCGTCGCGGCGCTGATCTATCTGGCGATCACGACGGTCTCCAACGTCGTGCTGCTGTGGCTCGACAAGCGGTATTCGATCGGCGTCAGACACGCGGAACTTTGACGAGGAGCAAGTACGATGATCGAAATTCTTTCCCAATACGGGCGCGCCTTTCTCTATTTCGACGGCCAAGGTGTCTCGGGCTTGGCGGTGACGCTGTGGCTGCTCGTCGCCGCGCTCGCCATCGGCTTTTGCATGGCGCTGCCGCTCGCGGTCGCTCGCGTATCGAAGAACCGGTGGCTCTCGACGCCCGTGCGCTGCTACACGTATGTGTTTCGCGGGACGCCGCTCTACGTGCAACTGCTGCTCATCTACAGCGGCGTCTATAGTCTGGGCTTCGTGCGCGCGCACGCGGTGCTCGACGAGTTTTTCCGCAGCGGCTTGCATTGCGCGATCCTCGCGTTCGGGCTCAACACGGGCGCCTATACCACCGAGATTTTCGCGGGGGCGATCCGGGCCATTTCGCACGGCGAGGTCGAGGCGGCGCGGGCGTACGGCATGAGCCGATGGACGATGTATCGCCGCATCATCCTGCCGTCCGCGCTGCGCCGGGCCCTGCCGTTGTACAGTAACGAGGTCATTCTGATGCTGCATGCGACGACCGTCGCGTTCACGGCGACGGTGCCCGACGTGCTGAAGGTCGCGCGCGACGCCAATTCGGCCACCTACATGTCGTTCCAGGCCTTCGGCATCGCCGCGCTCATCTATCTTGCGGTATCGTTCGCACTCGTCGCGGCTTTCAGGCGAGCCGAGCGGCACTGGCTTGCTTATCTGGCCGTCGGCCGGCATTGATCCACACGGGAGAGCATCGTGCTCCAAGCGACTTCTCAATCCGCCGCCGTCAAGCTCGCGGCGCTCGATATCCATAAGCGCTACGGCGACAACGAGGTTCTGAAGGGCGTCACCCTGACGGCGAAGGCCGGCGACGTCATCAGCATCATCGGGGCGAGCGGCTCCGGCAAAAGCACGTTCCTGCGCTGCATCAACTTTCTCGAGCGGCCCAACGCCGGCAGCATCGTCGTCGACGGCGAAACCGTACGCACGAAAGCCGACAGCACCGGCAATCTCGAAGTGGCCGACCATAAGCAGCTGCAGCGCATCCGCACGAAGCTGTCGATGGTGTTCCAGCATTTCAATTTGTGGGCGCACATGAACGTGCTCGAGAACGTCATCGAGGCGCCCGTTCACGTACTGGGGTTGTCCAAGCGAGACGCCGAGGAACGCGCGCGCATGTACCTCGAAAAGGTCGGGCTCGCGCCGCGCCTTGAAAAACAGTACCCGTCGCACTTGTCGGGCGGGCAGCAGCAGCGGGTGGCCATCGCGCGCGCGTTGGCCATGAATCCCGACGTGATGCTGTTCGACGAGCCCACTTCGGCGCTCGATCCCGAACTCGTCGGCGAAGTGCTCAAGGTCATGCAGAAGCTGGCCGAGGAAGGCCGCACGATGATCGTCGTCACGCACGAGATGGGGTTCGCGCGCAACGTCTCGAACCACGTCATGTTCCTGCACCAAGGACGCACCGAGGAAGAGGGCGATCCGGCCGTCGTGCTTGCGCAGCCCAAGAGCGAGCGCTTGAAGCAGTTCCTCTCGGGCAGCTTGAAATAACCGACATGAGCGGTGCACGTAACGCACGGGTAAGCGCCGAACTGCGCGCGCGCCACATGCGCGCTCGGCGCCGGCGGAGGTGAGCTTGGTACGCGCGCAATCGGGCCAGGGGCCGGCCAAGACGACGCAGGTGGCGATCGTCGCGCTGCCGCCGGTGTCGATGTCGGGCGTCGGCCCGATCGTCGATGCGCTGCGCCTTGCCAACGACATCGACGGCCGCGCGCTCTACCGCTGGGAGATCCTCTCGTGGGACGGGCGCGCCGTGCCCCTCGCGGGCGGCGCCATGCTGCCGGCCGACGGAGCGTTCGGCGACGGCGTGTCGTGCGACTGGCTCATCGTGCTGGCCGAGCGGTTTCAGCAGTTCGCCGACTACAAGCTGTTCCTCGCCAGTCTGGCGCGCGTGGGCCAGCGTACGCCGCTCGTCACGGGCGTGCATCACGGCGTCTGGTGGCTTGCGATGGCCGGGCAGCTTTCGGGCTACCGCGTCAGCGTCAACTGGGAAACGTATCAGCAATTTGCCGAACAGTTCGAGCGCTCGATCGTGACGCAGCAGATCTTCGAGATCGACCGCGATCGCGCGACGTGCGCGGGCGGGCTCGCCAGCGTCGACTTCATGCTGGCGATGATCGCGCGCGAGCACGGACCGGAACTGGCCGAGCGCATTGCCGACGCGCTAGGCGTGGGCGTGCTCCGGGCGGCCGAGGAGCGCCAGCGCATTCCGTACGTGACGGCGCCGGGCGAGCGGCATCCGCGGCTGAACGATGCGCTGTTGCTGATGGAGGCGAACATCGAGGATCCGCTGACGACCGACGAGATCGCGAACCTCGTCGGCGTCTCGCGCCGGCAGCTCGAACGCCTGTTTCGGCAGTATCTCGGCGCCATGCCGTCCAAGTACTACCTGAGCCTGCGGCTCACCAAGGCGCGCATGCAATTGCAGCGCACGAGCAAATCGATCGTGCAGGTGAGCCTTGCGTGCGGGTTTTCGTCGGCTGCGCACTTTTCGAACGCGTATCGCGAGCGCTTCGGCGTGACGCCGCGCGAGGAGCGGCGCAATTGGATCGCCAAGCAGCACGGAGCAGGCGTGGCTTATGCGGGCGAGCCGCGTGCGGGCGCGCTCATCGAGCCGCCCGACGAGATTTGACGAACGCTCAAGGGGCGGGCGACACGCGATACGCGATAGATCGCGTCGCCATCAAGCAAGACGCGGACACGATCGTTTTCTACACTAACGTTTGTCAGCCTCATCATTCCCATTACCTCGACGAGGATACGCCATGAACGATTTCGCTGTGAACCGCCAGACTTTCGACGAAGTCATGGTGCCGGTTTTTTCGCCCGCCTCCTTCGTGCCGGCGCGCGGCGAAGGTTCGCGCGTCTGGGACACGCAAGGCCGCGACTACGTCGATTTCACGGGCGGCATCGCCGTGACTGCGCTGGGCCACACGCACCCCGAACTCGTGCGCGTGCTGCGCGAACAAGGCGAAACGCTCTGGCACGTCAGCAATGCTTACACGAATGAACCGGTGCTGCGCCTGGCTAAGCGGCTCGAATCGCTGACGTTCGCCGATCGCGCGTTTTTCGCCAATTCGGGCGCCGAGGCGAACGAAGCCGCGCTCAAGCTCGCGCGCCGCGTCGCGATCGAGCGGCACGGCCCCGAAAAGATCGAAATCGTGTCGTTCAAGCAATCGTTCCATGGGCGTACGTTCTTCACGGTCAGCGTGGGCGGCCAGCCGAAATACGCGGAGGGATTCGGCCCCGTACCGGCAGGCATCAAGCACCTGCCGTACAACGACATCGAAGCCGCGCGCGCCGCGATCGGCCCGAAGACGTGCGCCGTGATCGTCGAACCGATCCAGGGCGAGGGCGGCGTGATTCCCGCCGATCCGGCCTTCCTGCGCACACTGCGCGAGGCGTGCGACGCGCACGGCGCATTGCTGATCTTCGACGAAGTGCAGACCGGTGTGGGCCGTACGGGCTTTTTCTACGCCTATATGGACACGGGCGTGACGCCGGACATCCTGACGAGCGCGAAGGCCCTCGGCAACGGCTTTCCGATCGGCGCCATGCTGACGACCGATGCCATCGCCGCGCATTTCAAGGTGGGCGTGCACGGAACCACGTACGGCGGCAACCCGCTCGGCGCGGCCGTGGCGGACAAGGTCGTCGAACTCATCGGCGCGCCGTCGCTGCTCGAAGGCGTCAAGGCGCGCGGCGAGCTCATCCGCGGCAAGCTCGACGAACTGAACCGGCGCTTCAATCTATTCAAGCAAGTGCGCGGCAAGGGGCTCCTGATCGGCGCGGAGCTGACGGCGGCGTACGAAGGCCGCGCAAAGGATTTCGTCAACGCCGCGGCGGCGCATGGCGTCATGCTGCTGATCGCGGGGCCGAATGTGCTGCGCTTTGCCCCGTCGCTGATCATTCCCGAATCGGACGTGAACGACGGCTTCGCTCGCCTTTCGAAGGCGATCGAGGAAGTCGTGAGCGCCACGGCCGACGCGCAGGCGCGCTAAGCGGTAGACGGTCCACGGTACATTGCCAAGGAAACGATGATGCTCTTCGTACGCCCCGGAAGGCTTTCCGATCTCGATGCGCTCGCGCACATGGCGCGAACCGCGCGTCCCGTGCTGCATTCGCTGCCGCACGACCGGCGCGAACTGGAAGCGCGCGTCGCGCTTTCGGAAGACTCGTTTCGCGCCGACGTCGATTTTCCGGGCGAGGAGTTCTATCTCTTCGTGCTCGAGGATGGCGCGACCGGCAAGCTGCTCGGGACCGCGAGCATCGTCGCCGCGGCCGGCTACGCCGAGCCCTTCTACGTCTTTCGCAACGATGCGCTGATCCACGCGTCGCGCGAGTTGCACGTCAACCGCAAGATCCACGCGCTGACGATGTCGCACGAACTGACGGGCAAGAGCCGGCTCGCGGGGTTCTATATCGACCCCGCGCTCAGGGGCGACGCGGCCGCTCACCTGCTGTCGCGCGCGCGGATGATGTACATCGCGGCGAACCGGCGGCGTTTCACGCCCGAGGTGTTCTCGCTGCTGCTCGGGGTAACCGACGAGGCCGGCGCATCGCCGTTCTGGGACGCGGTGGGACGCAAGTTCTTCGCCCGCGATTTCACGCAGATCGAAATCGCCTCGGGCGGGCGCAGCCGCACGTTCATCGCCGAGGTCATGCCGACTTATCCGATCTACGTGCCGCTGCTGCCTGAAGCGGCGCAGCGCGTGATCGGCGAACCGAACGAAAAAGCGCTGCTCTCGTACGACATTCATCTCGAGGAAGGCTTCGAGCCCGATCGTTTCGTCGATATCTTCGACGCGGGCCCGGTGCTGACGGCCCAAGTCGATCGCAGCGCCTGCGTGACGTTCAACGAAACGCGCACCGTGCGCGAGGCCAGCGAAGGCGCGGCCGCCGCGGTGCACGATTCGCGCGCGTACTTGGTGGCGAGCAACCGCGAAGGCGAATTCCGCTGCGTGCTGGCCGAACTGCCGCGCGAGCGAGGCGAAGACGCGCCGCTCGGCGCTCATGCGCGCGCCGCGCTCGACGCCGTGCACGGCGATGTCGTGCGCTGCGTACCGCTGCATCGCGGCGCGGCGCAGGCACAGGACGAGCGGGCCGACACGGCTTACCCCGCCGCTTATTCGACTCAACAATCGGGAGATCGGCGATGATCGTCGTTCGCGCCGTCAAGACAGACGACCTCGATGCGCTCGTTTCGCTCGCTCAGGAAACGGGCCCGGGGCTGACGACCTTCAAGCCCGACCGCGACGCGCTGGCCGCGCGCATCGGCCGGGCGGGCAAAACGATGGAAGGACGCGCGGCCGCACACGAGGCCGGCTACTTCTTCGTCATGGAAGACACGGCCACGCGCGATGTCGCGGGTGTGTGCGGCATCGAGGTGCAGGTCGGCCTTGAGCAGCCGTTCTACAACTACCGTGTGAGCACGGTCGTGCATGCGAGCCAAGAGCTCGGGGTCTGGACGAAGATGTCGCTGCTGAACATCTCGCACGATCTTACGGGCTATGCGGAAGTGTGCTCGCTGTTTTTGTCGCCGCGCTACCGAGCGCACGGCGTCGGCGGTTTGCTCTCGCGTTCGCGCTTCATGTTCATCGCGCAGTTCCGCGAACGCTTCCCCGAGCGGCTGTGCGCCGAGTTGCGAGGCCACTTCGACGCCGACGGCACGTCGCCGTTCTGGCGCGCGGTGGGTTCGCACTTCTACCAGATCGATTTCAACGCGGCCGATTATCTGAGCGCGCATGGGCGCAAGTCGTTCCTTGCCGAGCTGATGCCGCGCTATCCCGTCTACGCCGATTTGCTGCCGCAGGAGGCGCAGGCGGTCATCGGCCTCACGCATCGCGATACCGCGCCGGCGCGCAAGATGCTCGAAGCCGAGGGGCTTCGGTATCAGAACCATGTCGACATTTTCGACGCGGGCCCTGTGCTCGAATGCCACGTCAACGATCTGCGCACGGTGCGCGAGAGTGTGCTCGCGCCGGTCGCGATCGGCGCGGTCGAAGGTAGCGAAGGCGCACGCTCGCTCGTTTCGAACACGTCGCTGGCCGGGTTTCGGGTGGGCGTCGCGCCGGGCGTGGTCGAGGGCGGTGCCATGCGGCTTTCGGCCGACGACGCCGCGGCGCTCGAAGTTGGCGAAGGCGACCTCGTGCGCGTGCTGGCGCTGAGCAAAAAGAATCAGTAAGGATCGATAGAACATGAGCGAACTTTTCATCGATGGGCAGTGGTGCGAGGGCGGCGGCCCGGCTTTCGTTTCGCGCAATCCGGGCACGGGCGGCGTGGTGTGGGAGGGCAAGGGCGCGTCGGCCGCCGACGTCGATCGCGCGGTGGCGAGCGCGCGCCGCGCATTCGGCGCTTGGTCCGCCATGCCGTTCGACGCGCGCGTCGAAATCGTGCGGCGCTTCGCGGCATTGCTGACCGACGGCAAGGAAGCGTTGGCGCACGCGATCGGCCGCGAGACGGGCAAGCCCTTGTGGGAGGCGCGCACCGAGGTGGCCGCGATGGCCGCGAAGGTCGAAATTTCGATCACCGCGTATCACGAGCGCACCGGCGAAAAGCGCACGGCGATGGCCGACGGCACGGCGGTTCTGCGGCATCGTCCCCACGGCGTCGTCGCGGTGTTCGGCCCCTACAATTTTCCGGGCCATTTGCCGAACGGCCACATCGTGCCGGCGCTGATCGCGGGCAACGCCGTCGTGTTCAAGCCCTCGGAGCTCGCTCCCGGCGTGGCGCGCGCGACTGTGGAACTCTGGCGCCAGGCCGGGTTGCCGGCGGGCGTGCTCAATCTCGTGCAGGGCGAGAAGGATACGGGCGTCGCGCTCGCCAATCATCGACAGATCGACGGGCTGTTCTTCACGGGCAGCTCGGGCACCGGAACACTGCTGCACAAGCAGTTTGGCGGGCGGCCCGAAATCGTCCTCGCGCTCGAGATGGGCGGCAACAATCCGCTCGTGGTGGCGCACGTCGAGGATATGGACGCGGCCGTGCATCACACGATTCAATCGGCGTATCTATCGGCAGGGCAGCGCTGTACCTGCGCGCGCCGCATTTTCGTGCCGCGCGACGCGTTCGGCGATCGTTTCCTCGAACGTCTCACGCAGGTGAGCGCGCGTATCGCCTATGGGCTTTACGATGCCGACCCGCAACCGTTCATGGGCGCGGTCGTGTCGGCGAAGGCCGCGGCGACGCTGGTGGCGGCGCAAGCACGCCTCGTCGCGGCCGGCGCGCGGCCTATCTTGGCGATGACACAGCGCGACGAGCACCTGGGCTTGGTGAGCCCCGCGATCCTCGACGTCAGCGAAGTCGCCGATCTACCCGACGAAGAACACTTCGGCCCGCTCGCGCAGATCGTCCGCTATGCCGATTTCGACGAAGCGATCGCGCGCTCGAACGATACGGCCTATGGTTTATCGGCGGGCCTGCTGGCCGACGACGAGGCGCTGTGGACGCGGTTTCATCGCACGATTCGCGCCGGCATCGTCAATTGGAACCGCCCGACGAACGGCGCTTCCTCGGCGGCTCCGTTCGGCGGCACGGGCCGATCGGGCAATCATCGGCCGAGCGCCTACTACGCGGCCGATTACTGCGCCTATCCGATGGCCTCGGTCGAAAGCGCGCAACTCACGATGCCCGCGAGCGTTTCGCCGGGTCTTCAATTCTAAGGATCGAGCAAGGATCGACGATGCAAGCACGGGAAGCCAATTTCGACGGACTCGTAGGCCCGACGCACAACTATGCTGGGCTTTCGTTCGGGAACGTCGCGTCGCAGACGAACGAGAAATCGATCGCCAATCCGCTCGCCGCCGCCAAGCAAGGTCTGCGCAAGATGAAACAGCTTGCCGATCTGGGCTTTTTGCAAGGCGTGCTGCCGCCGCAGGAGCGGCCGTCGCTGCGGCTGTTGCGCGAGCTCGGTTTTTCGGGCTCCGAGTCGAAGGTCATCGAGCGCGCGGCGAAGGATGCCCCCGAACTGCTCGCCGCGGCCAGCTCGGCATCGGCCATGTGGACCGCCAATGCGGCGACGGTGAGCCCGTCGGCCGATACGGACGATGGGCGCGTGCACTTCACGCCGGCCAATCTCACGAGCAAGCTGCACCGCGCGATCGAACACGAAGCGACGCGGCGCACGCTGCAGGCGATTTTCGCCGATCCGACGCGTTACGCCGTGCACGAAGCGCTACCCGGCACACCGGCGCTCGGCGACGAAGGCGCCGCCAACCACACGCGGTTTTGCTCGCAGTACGGCGAGCGCGGCGTCGAGTTCTTCGTGTATGGGCGCAGCGAATACCGGCGCGGGCCGGAACCCGTACGCTATCCCGCGCGTCAGACGTTCGAAGCGAGCCGCGCCATCGCGCAGCGCCACGGGCTCGCCGAGTCCGGCACGGTTTACGCGCAACAGAGCCCCGATGTCATCGATGCGGGCGTGTTCCACAATGACGTCATCGCGGTCGGCAATCGGCAAACGCTCTTTTGCCATCAGCGTGCATTCGTCGAGCAAAGCGCCGTGTACGATCAGTTGCGCGCGCAACTATCGACGATGGGCGCGCAGCTGAACGTCATCGAGGTGCCGGATGCGCGCGTGAGCGTATCCGATGCGGTCACGTCCTATCTGTTCAACAGCCAATTGCTGACGCGTCCCGACGGCCGCGACGTGCTCGTGGTGCCGCAGGAATGCCGCGAGAACCCGCGCGTCTGGGCGTATCTCGACGATCTCGTCAGCGGATCGGGGCCGATCGACGATCTGCTGGTCTTCGATTTGCGCGAAAGCATGAAGAACGGCGGCGGGCCCGCTTGCCTGCGGTTGCGCGTCGTGTTGAACGAAGCCGAGCGTGAGGCGGTGAATCCAGGTGTTTGGATCGACGATGCGCTGTTCGCTCGGCTCGATGCCTGGATCGCGAAGCATTATCGCGATCGGCTTTCGCCGGCCGATCTCGCCGATCCGAGTTTGCTCGTCGAGTCGCGCACGGCGCTGGACGAACTGACGCAGATCCTCGGGCTTGGTTCGCTCTACGATTTCCAGCGTTGAGTCGAGCGATGAGTTCAGACGCTGCGATGCCCGTCCCTCCGATGCTCGCCGATTTTCTGGCCTATACGCTGGGCGGTGCGCGCCCCGCAGCGGCGGATGCGAGCGGCGAGTGCGCGAGCGGCGTTCGGTTCGAATGGCTCGACGAAGGGGTGCTCGAACTGGCGCCGGCAGCGTCGCCCGGCGGCGGCTCGATGCCGAGCGTATTCGTGTCCGCCGGCGTGCATGGCGATGAAACGGCGCCGATCGAATTGCTTTCGAAGATGGTTGCCGATATCGCGACGGGCAGCGCGCCGCTTGCGTGCCGGCTCGCAATCGTGCTCGGCAACGTAGCCGCGATGCGCGCGGGCCGTCGCTACATCGACGACGACTTGAACCGGCTTTTCTGCGGCCGCCATGCGCGTATGCCAGAGAGCCGCGAGGCGCCGAGGGCGAGGGCGCTCGAAGCGGCGGCGCGACGCTTTTTCGCCGAAGCCGACGATGCGGCGAACATGCGATGGCACATCGACATGCACACGGCGATTCGCGCGTCGGTATTCGAGCGCTTCGCATTATTGCCGTATACGGGGGCCGCGCCGTCGCGCGCGATGTTCGAATGGCTCGCGCTCGCACGCATCGAGGCGGTGCTGCTGCACACGGCGAAGGGTACGACTTATACGCACTACGCAGCCGAAACGTTCGGCGCGAACGCTTGCACGCTTGAACTCGGGAAGGTGCGGCCATTCGGTGAGAACGACTTGTCGCGTTTCGCCGGAGCGGACGAGGGTGTGCGAGCCCTTATTGCCGGTGGGCTTCATCGAGCGGACGACGCCGAGCGCGGCGCCCAATCGCAGGCTATGCCGCCCATGCCGCGCGTGTTCACCGTCATCGGCCAAATCACGAAGCACAGCGAAGCGTTCGAGCTTTTGATGGCGGACGATATTGCGAACTTCACGCCCTTTTCGAAGGGGACCGTGCTCGCGCGCGACGGCGACTATGCTTACGCGGTCACCCACGACGAGGAACGGATCGTGTTTCCGAACCGCACGGTCAAGCCCGGCTTGCGCGCGGGGTTGAGCGTCGTCGAAACGACGCGCGAAACGCTGGCTGCGCTCGCGCCCTGAGCCGCGAGCCGGAGCCGCGCGCAGGGGCGCCCCGGCCCGTCCTGCCTCTTATTGCTCCGGAATGACGGCTTGCCAGCCTTCCGGACATTGAGTCACATACGGATAGTATTGACCCGCCGATTCGCAGTAGTACCAGTATTCGTCGGCCGAATCCTGTTCGTAGATGACGTCGCCCGGTGCGAACGGGTCAGGGTACGGATAGACAGGCTGCGGGTAGAAGTACCACAAGCCGCCCACGACCCACCACCAGCCGAAGCGGCCGCCGTGATGGGAATGATGCCATCGGCCGCCGCGCCACACACGTGCATCGCGATCGACGAAACGATGAATGTCGCCGCGATAGGGGGCGGGGACGGCGCCATAGGCTCGCGGCGCTTGAGCGATCGGGGCGCGGGGTTCAGGGTGGGGCCGGTTGTCGAACTGCGGCGCTCCGGGCGAACCGCGCGGCTGTCGCCCGGCTGGCGCCGGCACTTGACCCATGGGGTGATGCCCATACTCGGGCCTGGCGGATGGCCCGGCGGGCGGTCTCGGAGCAGGGACGGGCGCGGGAACCTGGGCTTGTCCCATGGGCCGCTGCCCGAATGCGGGCGCCTGTGGACCGTGACCAGGCATCGCGCCGCCGGCGGGACCAGGACCCGGCCCTGGGCCCGGCCCCGGCGCTCTGGGCGCCTGCGCTTGCCCGACACGCCCTCCACCTTGCACCATGGGTGCACCTGGCCCTGCCGCTCCGGGGCCCTGCACCGGCGCGGCGCTTGGGCCGCGCGCCGATTCGTGACCGCGCGGCTCGCGCTCCTGCGCATGCGCGGCGATCGACGACACGCCCGCGAGTCCCGCCACGGCGAGCACGACGACGGTTCTTGCGATCATGACCTTCTCCCTGCGCGCAACGTTCCTACCCTCAAGCATAGGCGCTCGGCGATGAAATGCGATTGACCGCCCTCAACGATGCCCCGCCGCTTTGGGCGACTTCGCACTCGACCACGCGCGCTGTAGTCCTCGTCCGACATGTTGCGGCGACGCTTGACGCGATTCTCGGCCGCCGCTGATTTTTATCTTCGACGCCGGTGCCGATACTGTGTTCAAGGGTTCGGCGAACGCAATCGGCGCCGGGCCCACCCGACGTTTCAGGAGGTGAGCGATGGGTGCGGAAAAGATCAGCCTGCGCGCGTTGGTGGACAAATGGCTCGCGCCCACGGTGTCAAAGCCCGCGCGCGTGCTTCGCACGGGCCGTATGAGCAGCAACCGCGCGCGCTACGTTTGCATCGAAGCGCAAGCAACGAGCGGGCCGCGCGCGCTCTTTCTGTTCCGCCACGGCGACGGCTCGTGGTGCGTCTTCCCGCCCACGGATGCACGTCCGGCCATGTGCTGCGTGCGGGCGAGCGACCGGTAGGCGGTGCATGCTCCGCCGGCCGGTCGAGCCGGCTCCGCATTCGCCAGTACCCCGTCTTCCCGCTTCTCGCCTGTCGCTCGGGCAATCTCGTATTACCCCCAATCCCGCCTTGCCGCCTCGCAGAGCTCGTCGACGAGCGGGGCGGGACTCGCCGCGCCAAAGAGGGCGAACTCGACATCCGGCAGCGCAGGCAATCCCGCAGTATCTTGAACGACGGCTAGCGTGTGGTCGACGCGGCTCTTCGGCATCGGCGTGACGCCAAGCCCTGCCTGGACGGCCGCGTGAACGCCGCCGCTGCTCGGACCGACCACCGCGATGCGGTAATCGAGGCCGGCGTGCGCCAGCGCGGCCAACGCCGCCTCTCGGTAAGGGCAGGGCTCCGGAAAGACGGCGAGCGGCAACGGCAACGCGGGGTCGATCGTGAGCCATGACGCGGCGGTCCACACGAGCGGCTCGCGCCACAAAGCGCGCCCCGGCCGATCGTCATGACACCGCCCCCCCATCACGAAGTCGAGTTCGCCGCGATCCATCGCGTGCAGCAGCGTGCCCGGAATGCCGATGGTCAAATCGAGCGCGAGGCTCGGGTGTCTGAGCCCGAACGCATGCAACCGCTTCATCACGCGCGGCTGCGCGAAATCCTCCGACAAGCCGATTCGAACGATCCCGCTCGCCGCCGAACGGTGCAAGCGCTCATGGGCGTCGCGATTGAGCGCGAGGATGGCGCGCGCATAGCCGAGCAGCACCTCCCCGTTGGGCGTGAGCGAAAGCGCGCGCGTCGTGCGCGTGACGAGCGGGCTGCCCGCCTGTTCCTCCAACCGGCGCAGATGCGCGCTGACGGCCGACTGCGTCAGGTGCAGGCGCGTAGCCGCGCGCGTGAAGCTGCCTTCTTGCGCCACGGTCACGAACGAGCGGAGCAGGATCGAATCGAACATGGCATTCAGTGAGGTTTGAATTGAATAACATAAGAATACTTCGTTTTCAATTCAAATTCGAATATGTTCAGATACGACTCATCCCACGCCGCCGCGCACTGTCCACTGACGAAGGAGGAAGGAAACATGGCCGATCTGTTGCACATCGAGGCGTCGCCGCGCAAAAAGCGCTCGGCTTCCCTCGAAGCCGCTCGTGCGTTCGTCGACGCTTATCGCCTCTCGCACCCCCGCGCGTCGATCGACACACTCGATCTTTGGCAGGCCCATCTGCCCGAGTTCGACGGCGACGCAATGGAAGCCAAGTACGCGGGGCTCAACGGCACCTCGTTGACGCCGTCGCAGCAGGTGGCGTGGGACCACATTCGTGCGCTGGCCAAGCCGTTGCATGACGCGCAGACGCTGCTCTTTTCCGTGCCGCTGTGGAATTTTTCGATTCCGTACAAGCTCAAGCACTTCATCGATGTGGTGTCGCAAAAGGACGTGTTGTTTTCGTTCGATCCGCAGGTCGGTTTCGGCGGGCTGTTGGCGGGCAAACGCGCCGTTGTCGTTTATGCCCGAGGGCTCGATTACGGCAAAGACGGGATGACGCCCGCGCGGACGTTCGATCATCAAAAGCCGTACTTCGAGGCTTGGCTGCGCTTCGTCGGGATCGAGGACATCGAATCGATCATCGTCGAAAAGACGCTGTTCGGGCCCGATGTCGATGCGGCGGCGCGGGATGAGGCGTGTTCGGCTGCGGCGGCGCTGGCTCGGCGATGAATATCGTCGGGCCTACGAACGTGGATCGGCACGTGGGGCGTGCCTTGCGCGCATTTCGCCGACACGCGCGATGCTCAGGATCCATGTCCCGAGTCAACTTTATGTGTTGCGACAGATAAGTTAGTAGTCCTAAGCGAATCATCTCCCTTTTCCGTCGACATACGCACACGCATACATCGAAGCAAGCCGGACAACCCGCTTCAGCCGTGCCTTGCAGCCGCGCGACATCGAATTACATCTTCCGCACCGCCCATTCGACACGAGCCGTTTGCCGGATGGTGCGCGCGGCGCCTCCGCCATCCGCCCCCGCACCGTACAATGCCGGCCCGGGCGGAGCTTGTGCGGTGCATCAAGCGGCCATCAGCCGATTGAACCGCATTTTTGGCGCACTCACGATGCGCGCCGGGCCTCGCCCTTCGGTATCAACCCTGTCAAGGATGCAATCTCAATGAAACTGAACTTGCGAAAGAAGGTGTCGCTCGCACTCATCGCCGCCGCATGCGTGTCGGCGGCCGGCAGCGTATCGGCGGCGGATCTGAAGGAACTGCGCTTCGGCCTCGAGGCGTCGTACGCGCCGTTCGAATCGAAGACGGCCACCGGGCAGTTGCAAGGCTTCGACGTCGATGTCGGCAACGCGGTGTGCGCGAAGCTGGCCGTGAAATGCGTCTGGGTCGAAAACGACTTCGACGGCCTGATTCCCGCCCTTCAAGCGCGCAAGTTCGATGCGATCAACTCCGATATGACGATCACCGATCAGCGCAAACACGCGATCGACTTCACCGATCCCATCTACACGATTCCCAACCAGCTCATCGCAAAGAAGGGCAGCGGCTTGCAGCCGAGCGTCGCCTCGCTGAAAGGCAAGCACGTGGGCGTGCTGCAAGGCACGATCCAAGAAACGTACGCCAAGGCGAAGTGGGCGACGGCCGGCGTCGACGTGGTGTCGTACCAGACGCAGGACCAGGTCTACGCCGATCTCGCCTCGGGACGCCTCGACGCGGCGTTTCAGGATTCGGAAGCCGCCTCCAAGGGCTTCCTGAAGCGCCCGCAAGGCGCCGGCTTCGACTTCGCCGGTCCCACCGTCGCGGATCAAAAGCTGCTCGGATCGGGCGTCGGCTACGGTGTGCGCAAGGGCGACAAGGCGCTCGTCGAAAAGCTCAACGGCGCGCTCGCGGCGCTCAAGGCCGACGGCACGATCGATAAGATCGCCGCCAAGTATTTCGACGTGAAGGTCGTCCTGAAGTAAGCCGTCCGGCGGTTCGGCGAACCCAGCGCGGCGCGGTGAAATCCGGGCCGCGCGTGGATTTTCCGACAACGTTTGCGGTTATAATCGCCCCAGCTTATTGCGCGCAATAGAGAGACGTCAGACCAGCGTCGCGCGACCAATTGCAAGAAAAATAGGAGAGGGGCGATGTCGACGATGACCGACTCGGCGCATGGCCTGGCTTGTGCCGACGGCCTATCGGATCCGGCGCAAACCCGCCAAGTGCAATATCCGGCGCGAGCGCCGATCGTCGACAGCGACGGCCTGCTGCGCGGCTTCGAGCTGAATCTACGCGAGGCGCCCCCCGCCGAAATAGACGAGCCCGACGCTAGGCGTGAAGCGGATGCCGCGGCCGAACAGCTGCTCGCCGCGCTCGGCGCAAGCGATGTCCGCACGGCGCTCGCCGGCCATCACGGCTATTTGAACGTCGGTCGACCGCTGCTGTTTTCCGACGCTATTGCTCGGCTTGCTCCCGATCGGTTCTTTCTGGAAATCTGCCCGAATCAAACGGTCGATCCTGAACTCATCGCGCGTCTCGTCACCTTGCACGCGAAGCGCTATCGCTTCGTCATCGACGACATGCGGCAGCCTGACGAAGCCTTCGCCAAGCTGTTGCCCTACGCCTATGCGATCAAGATCGATCCGGCCCGCATGGCGCCCGAGTTGCTCGAGCGGCTCACCAAAGCGCTGAAATCGGCCGGGAAGCTGCTCATCGCGCTCAACATCGAGACGCACGAGGCGTTCGAGCAAGCGAAAGCGCTGCATTTCGATCTGTTCCAAGGGTACTTCTTCGCGCGTGGCAGCAAGCAGAGCGCGCGCCGCATCAATGCGCCGCGCCAGGCCTTGCTCAATCTGCTGCGGCTGCTCTCGTCGGATCCGAGCGTCGCCCAGTTGGAGGCCGAACTCAAGCTCAATCCTGTGCTCGTCATGCACTTGATGCGCCTCGCCAATTCGGGCGAAGCGAGCATCGGCCGCAAGGTCGCGACGCTGCGCGATGCGATCAATGCGACCGGGACGAATCGTATCGCGCGCTGGACGCAACTGCTGTTGTACGCGGACGGCCGCAAGGTCCGGCTCGAGGAAGACCCGCTCGTACAATTGGCGGCCACGCGGGCGCGCTTCATGGAACTGGCGTCGGCGCGGCTTGCTCATGCCAACCGCAAGGTCATCGACGCTGCTTTTTTGACGGGCGTGTTCTCGCTCGTCGACGCCGTGTTCGGCGATACGCTCGAAAATACGCTTGAAGCGCTGACGCTCGCCACGCACATTCGCGCGGCGATTTTGCGTCGGGAAGGACAACTCGGCACGCTGCTCAGCTCGATCGAGGCGCTTGAACACGGCGATTGGGATGCGCTCGATCGAGCGAGCGCGGCGCTCGCGCCGCTTACGTCGGCGGAGCTGGCCCAGCTTGCGATCACTGCGGCCGCCTGGGCCAGCACGGCCGATCAGAGCAAGGACAACGCGGGGCTCGAGCGTTTCGAGGAATAAGCGGGGAGGGAGGCGCCGCCTACAGCGTCTCGACTTCTCGAGCCGGCGCGTGCGCGAAGAAGCGCCCGAGTTCCCGCGCCAGCTCATTGAGCGCGCTCATCTGTGTTTGAGAAATCTTGCGCGGCTCTTCCGATAGCGACCAATCGCCGTACAGCAGCGCAACGGTCGACTGATGCGCGACGACGGGCAACAGCACGAACGAGCGCGCATCGTCGAACGCATGCCTGTACCAAAGCGGCAGCCGGGCGATCATTTTCGGGTCGCGCGCATTTTCGATGAAGATGCCGACCGAGTTGGCGATCGCGAGGTGAAACACATCGGGCTCGAACGCTTCCTTGAAGAAAAGCGAGGGCAGGGCGCGCTCGACTTCACGGCCGAACCCGAGTCGCGCTTTGAAGACGCCCGACGCTTGCCGCACGAATACCACCGTGCGCGTGAAATTCAATCCGGCCAGCACCGTTTCGGAAGCCAGCGCCAGCACGGGCGCGAGCGCATTCTCGGAAGGCAGCGCGCGCAGATCTTCCAGTCCGGCCTCGATCCGGGCTTCGGCATCGACGCCCGCGCGTGCCATCGCATCGGCATTTGCGCGCAACTCGTTGATTTCGCGCATGAAACCTTCGCCCGCTTCCTCGCGCGCGAGCGCGACGCTCATCGCCGCGAGTTCGGTGGCGTCCGCCGCGAGCGCGCGGCTATAGCGATGCGCGAGCTCGGCAATGCGCACCTCGCGGCCATGCTCCGACATGCCGGCCGCGCTTAGGGCGTCGGCGACTTCCGTCGAGTAATTGGTGACCGCGCGCAGCCACTGAACCTGATGCGATTCCTTGGCCTCGGGTTCGTACGTGCCCATGCCTTCGCGGATGGTATCCGGCAGGCGCCACCGCGTGGCGGCTTCCTGCCCGAGTTCCTCGTAGCTCACGCCGAGCACGGCGGTGCAGGCGTCGGTTTCGTCGAGGTTCTCGGCGGCGACCTTCCGGCGAATCTGCTCCCATTCCGTCTCGAGGTAGAAGACGACGAGCAGTTTGCCGACCTGCCGCATGAGCGTGCAGACAACGGCTTCCTCGCCTTCGCGCAAGTCGCCGCCCTCGGTGAGCTTGCGAGCCATGCAGCCCGAGAGCATCGTCCGGTTCAGTTCGAGTTTGGCGTCGATGCGGTGCGGGGCGCTGTGCTGAAAATGGTCGACGAGCTTGAGCCCGACGACGAGATGGCCCACGGCGTCCATGCCGAGCACCATGAGCGCGCGCGTGACCGTCGTGATGTTGCCGCCGAAGGCCATGTACATGGCCGAATTGGCAAGGCGCAGCACCTTCTGCGTGAGGGCGAAATCCGACAGGACGACCTGCACGAGCCCCGTGAAGTCGAGATCGTCGTTCTTCATGGCGGCCATCGTCGTGCGCAGCGACTGCGACAGCATCGGAAAATCCCCGCGTTCGCTCATGCGCGCCCACAGCTTGTCGAGCACCGCCGCCTTTACCATGTGAATCTCGTTCGAACCATACCCATGTCTAATATTGAGTGCCGCGACATCGCGCGCGCCTTCTCTTGGCTGCTACTTCATGCCGCCTCGTGCAAGTGCAGCACGCGATCTTCGAAGCGCTTTGCGAGCTCGTCCGAAGGCAGCGCCTTGCAGACCAGCCAGCCCTGAATGTGATCGCACCCCATTGCCGTCAGCAGCTGGCGCTGCGCTTCCGTTTCGACGCCTTCGGCCACGAGTTCGAGTTCGAGCGTCTGCGCGAGCCCGACCACCGCCGACACGATCGCTTGATCGTTGCGAGAGGTTAGCAGGTTCTCGACGAAACTGCGGTCGATCTTCAATTTTGCGAGGGGAAACCGTTGCAGATATGCCAGCGACGAGTAGCCGGTGCCGAAATCGTCGACGGCGAAGCGGATGCCGATGGCGGTCAATTGCTCCAGCAGGAGCGTGGCGTGGGCCGGGTCTTGCATCAGCAGCGATTCGGTGATCTCGAATACGAGCCGCTCGGCCTTCACGCCCGTGAGGGCGAGGGCGTCGCGCACGTTCTGGATGAAGCGCGGGTCGCGGAACTGCTGCGGCGAGACATTGACGGCGACGTATTGCAGGGCGAGGCCCTGGCTCTCCCACCGCACGAGTTGCATGCAGGCGATCTTGAGCACCCAGTTGCCTAGGTAATTGATGAGGCCGATCGATTCGGCGAGCGGGATGAAGGTGGACGGCGGCACGAAGCCATGTACGGGATGGTGCCAGCGAATCAGCGCTTCGACGCCGACTACGCCGCCCGTCAGGCTGCTCGTGATCGGTTGGAAGTGCAGCGAGAACTCGCCGTTGCGCACGCCGTCGTACAGATCGGCTTCCAGCTTCAGGCGTTCGGCGTCCGCGGGGTCGGCGTGCGCCGTATGGAAGGCGAGCGCGTTGCTGCCCGAAGCCTTCGCCTGCGCGAGCGCTTGATCCGCGCGGCGCAGCAATTGTTCCCGGTAGCTCGCGTCGCCGCCGTCGTGCGCGGGGTCCGGATACAGCGCGATACCCACGCTCGCCGACAAGTGCACGGGCTGGCCGTCGACGGCGTACGGTTGCTGCACCGCGGTCATGAAGCGCCGGCCGAGTGCTTCGGCGGCGACCGCGGCTTGCTCGCGGGTGCCGGCGCGCAGGAGCACCGCGAATTCGTCGCTCGTCACGCGCGCGAGCGTCTCGTCCGGTGTGACGAGTGCTTCCAGGCGCCGAGCGGTGTCGCCGAGCAGCGCGTCGCCCGCATCGTATCCGAGCGCCCGGTTTACGCGCTGGTAGTCGTCGAGATCGAGGAGCAAAAGCGCGACGCCCGTACCGTTGCTGTCAGCGTCGTCCTGGGCGAGCTTGACGGCGGCGCGCAGCGCAAGGCCGTTCGAGAGGCCCGTCATGCGGTCGCTGTGCAACTCGTAGATGAGGCGCTCTTCGTTGGCGCGCCAGGTGGAGACGTCGAACGCGCTGATCGCGAAACCGGGCTTGCCCTGATGCGTGCTCGCAACGACGCGGAGTTCCACGGCGATCGGGTAGGTGAGCGACTTCATCAGATGCAGCGTGGCCCGTTCCACGCAGCCGCTCGCGCGCGCGCGTGCAATCAGTGCGTCGAGCGGGGCCGTTTCGCCGCTCGGTACGAGCTCGTGAAGGCTGACGGTCTGCAGGTACTCGCGGCGGTAGCCGATGAAGCGCAGGCTAGCTTCGGACACATACAGAAAGCGCAGATCGCTGTCGACGTGCGCAAGGAAATCCACGGCGCCAAGGGTTTGTTCGAGCTGCAAGCTCAACGCGTTGCCTTCGTCGCCGGCGTCGTGAGCGACGGTTGCCGCGCGAGGCCTTCCCGCGCGGCCGCGCAACAGATCGAGGGCCGCGCGCCAGGCGCTGCGGCGCGATGCGCCGATTGTTTTTGCTTGCATTCGTTCTCGCTGCCGACTGAGTTCGAGTGGGCGGCCGGCCGGCTTGACGCCGATGCCCCGGACCGTTCGGCGAGCGCGCAAGCATGCCGCGGGGTGTGCTTCTCGCCTGGCCTCCCATCAGGACGCATTATCGGCGCGGCGAACGAATACTTTAGGGTTTGCGCTACGGATTTACGCGAAAATCGACTCGGGATTGGCCCGACATGCGCTGGCCGCGCTTTTTGTGGACAATGGCCGACAGACGTTCTAAAGAAAGCTGGACTATCCATGGCCGAATTCACGATCGCACGGGGGCAGGCTCACACCGCTTGCGCGGCGCGCGCCGAGTGCGAAATCGATTGCCTCTACTTGGGACGCCAGCCGATCCTGACGCGAGCGGGCACCCTCGCGGCCTATGAACTTTTGTTCCGCGGCGGCAACATCAACCGCGCGCTGATCGACGACGATGCGCAGGCGACCGCGCGTGTGGTCGTCAATGCGATGTGCAGCATTGGCGTATCCGCTACGCTGGGATCGCACCAGGGCTATATCAACGTCTGCCGAGAGATGTTGTTCGACGACGCAGTGCTGCTGTTGCCGCCCGAACGATTCGTGCTCGAGATACTCGAGACCGTCCATGTCGACGCATCGGTGATCGAGCGCATCGACCTGCTTCGCCGCGTGGGCTTTTGCGTGGCGCTCGACGACATCGTCGACCTTTCCGACGAGTTGATCTCGCAGTTGCCCCATATCGACATCGTCAAAGTCGATTTTCTGCATGCGGACCGCGCGCGCTTGCCGGCGCTGGCTGAAGCGGTCCGGGCCGCGGGCAAGACGCTCGTCGCCGAAAAAATCGAGACGCGCGACGACTATGCCCTGGCTCGGCAGCTCGGCTTCGACCTGTTTCAAGGCTATTTTTTCGCCCGGCCGCAGGTGCTTTCGGCGCGGCGCGGCGATCCGTCGCGTCAATCGCTGCTGCGCATGCTGGCGCTCATTGCCTCGGATGCGCCTTTGACCGAGCTCGAGTTCGAACTCAAACGCAGTCCCGACGTTGTCACGCAGCTTCTGCGGCTCGTGAATTCCAGCGCGTACGGGTTCGGGCGACGGATTGCCTCCGTGCGCGAGGCGATCCTTGCGGCCGGGACGCGGCAGATCGCGCGCTGGGCGCAGTTGCTGCTCTACGCTTCGAGCGGCGACGCTTCCTGGCGCACGGACCCGCTCGCCCAGCTCGCCGGCGCCCGCTCGCGCTTCATGGAGCTGGCGGCAAGCCGCGTACGGCCCGACGACGAGCGTTTCGGCGACGCCGCGTTCATGACGGGCGTGTTTTCCCTCGTCCATGTATTGCTCGGCGAAGCCGCGCCCGCCGATGCACTGGTTCCGATCGGTCTGGTTGCTGAAATAAGCGATGCGATTGCTCATCGCGTGGGCTTGCTGGGTGCGCTGCTGACGATCGCGGAAGCGGCTGAAGCGGGCAAGCAGGGGCAGGGCGCCTGTACTGCCTGCGGTGCGCATCCGGAGCTGGCGGCGCTGACGCCGGCGGTCGTGGCCGAGATCAACCTGCTGGCCGCGGCCTGGACGCTCACGCACGAACATGCGTGACCCGAGCGCGCCGAAACGCCGCTCGTGACGGACTGGACCGCGGCGCATCCGCGTCAATAACCGGGCGGCGGGGGAGGCGGCGGCGTGTAGTAGGAGCGCCGCGGTTGATTATCGATCGCGCCGGCCGGCATCGGCACGCGCTCGCCTGACGCATACATGCACTGCAAGTAGGCGAAATCGTAGCGCCGCTGAATGTCGTAGGCCGAGCCTTGCGCGGCGCCCATACCGATCGCGCCGCCCGTCAGCAGCCCCGCGCCGGCGCCCACGGCCGCCCCACGTCCGCCGCCGAACGCGGCGCCCGCCGCCGCGCCGACGGCGGTGCCCAGTGCCGCGCTGCCAACCCCGGCCGCGGTCGCACCCTGGCTCGCGCTGACGCCGCCGACCTGCCCGAGGGCGTATTGCCGGCAGTTGTAGTCGTCGGCGCGGAATTGATCGAACGACTTGCCGGTGCCGGGCAGCGCCATGACGCTCGGCCCGGTCGGCATGACGGTGCACGCGCCAAGGCCGAGAAGCGCCGCGAGCGGCAGCCATGTCGCACGTCGTTTCGCATGGTGGCGCACGGAAGGAACGTTCATGGTGTCACCGCCTCGGTGCGGGCGGAGTGGCCGGCACTTCACGCCAGCCGCTCGCGCATTGTTTGACGTAGGGGTAGTAGGTCTTCGTCTTGTCGCAGTACCACCACGTGCCCTGCGGGGGTTGCGCGGCCGACTGGTCGCCGGCCTCTTGCGACTGTTCGATGTAGGTGGTGTCCGGCTGGTCGGGGACGACCATGACCGGCGGCGGATAGGGGGCGTAATAATAGGGCGCGGGCACGACGGGGGCGGGATAGTAATACGGATAAGCGGGCCCGCCCATATACACGCCGACGCGCCAGTGCGCTTGGGCCGCGCCGCTGGCGGCCAGGCATGCCGCGCAGGCCAGTGCGAGGGAAACGTTCAGCCGCCGCACGATGCACTCCTTTCCACGAATAGGCGCGCCGCCCCCACGGCGGCGCTTATCCCAAGGCTAGGCGATCGGTGCGCGGAACGCCATAACGGACGCGGTCACAAATGTTTCAGCGGCTTACCCGGCGCCGCGCGGGTTGGCGCGAGGGGCGGCTCTGCGTTTTTCTCGCCAAACCCGCAGCCGGTCCATATAGAGGTAGACGACCGGCGTGGTATAGAGGGTCAGCACCTGGCTCACGAGCAGGCCGCCGACGATCGAGATGCCGAGCGGCGAGCGCAGTTCGGCCCCGTCGCCGTGCCCGAATGCGAGCGGCAGCGCGCCCAGCAGCGCGGCGCACGTCGTCATCATGATCGGACGAAAGCGCAGCAGACACGCCCGGTGGATCGCGTCGAACGAGGACATGCCCTGACGCGACGCCTCGATCGCGAAGTCGACCATCATGATCGCGTTCTTTTTGACGATGCCGATCAAGAGAATGACGCCGATGAGCGCGATGATGCTGAATTCCGAGCGAAACAAGAGCAGCGCGAGCAAGGCGCCGACGCCGGCCGAGGGCAGCGTCGACAGAATCGTGACCGGGTGGATGTAGCTTTCGTAAAGGATGCCGAGCACGATGTAGACGGCGGCCAGCGCGGCGAGAATGAGCAGCGGCATATCCGAGGTTGACTTCTGGAACGCCTGCGCCGTCCCTGAAAAACTACCGTGTATCGTCGCCGGCATGCCGATCTCGGCCGCCGTTTCGTTGATGGCGCGCGTGGCGTCGGACAGCGATTTTCCGACCGGGAGGTTGAACGAGATCGTCGACGCGACGAACGGGCCTTGATGACTGACCGAGACCGGCGTGCGGCCGGGGCCGAACGTCGCGATGGCCGAGAGGGGCACCATCGTTTCGACCGAAGTCGACACGGCCGAGCCCGCCGATGCGCTCGTTTTACCGCTCGCGGCGATCGAGTTCGTCGCCAAGTTGCGCACGGCGTCGGCCGCGATGGCCGCCGCGCTCGCGTTGGCGCCGCTCGCGCTGGTCTTCGTCGACGGAGACACGAACGTGCCCGCCACGGCGTTCGTCGATTGCGATCCGCTCGCGCTGCCGCCGGATGTGCTCACGTAGATCTGATTGAGCATCTCCGGGCTCTGCCAATAGCGCGGCGCGACTTCCATCACGACGTGGTACTGATTGAGCGCGTTGTAGATCGTCGAGACTTGCCGCTGGCCGAATGCGTCGTAGAGCGTGTTGTCGATCTGCGCGGGTTTGATGTTCAGGCGGGCCGCGCTTTGCCGGTTGATCGTCACGAACGACTCGAGGCCCGCTTGCTGCTGATCGGAGTTGACGTCGGTCAGCTCGGGGCGGCGTTTGAGCGCTTCTGTAAGTATCGGCGCCCACTTGTACACGTCGGCGCTGGAATCGCCGAGCAACGTGTATTGATACTGCGCGTTCGATTGCCGCCCGCCTACGCGAATGTCCTGCACCGCCTGCAGGAAAGTTTGCGCCCCAGCGACATGGCCGAGCGGCCCGCGCAATTGCGCGATGACTTGATCGGCCGACAGCTTGCGCTCGCTCTTGGGCTTGAGCGTGACGAACATGAAGCCCGAGTTCGTCTGCCGTCCGCCCGTGAACCCTATCACGTTCGTCACGTTCGGGTTGCGCTTGACGATCGCCATCATCTCCGAGAACTTGACCTTCATCGCTTGGAACGACGTAGCTTGATCGGCCTGGATGCCGCCGACGAGCCGCCCCGTGTCCTGCTGCGGGAAAAAGCCTTTGGGCACCGCCACGTAAAGATAAACGTTCAATGCGATCGTCGCGAACAAGATCGCGATGACGATACGCGGGTGCGAGAGCGCCCACCCGAGCGAGCGCGCATAGCCGCCATGCAGCCGGTCGAAGGCCCGCTCGAGCTTGCGCGCGAGGCGGCCTTCCTTGCGCGCCTCCTTGGGTTCGAGCAGCAGGCGCGAGCACATCATCGGCGTGACCGTCAGCGAGACGGCGAGCGAGACGGCGATCGCGAGCGAAAGCGTGACCGCGAATTCGCGAAAGAGCCGCCCGACGATGCCGCCCATCAGCAGAATCGGCAGAAACACCGCCACGAGCGAAATGCTGATCGACGTGACGGTGAAGCCGACTTCCCGCGCGCCGAGATAAGCCGCTCGCATACGCGGCACGCCTTCCTCGATATGGCGCGAGATGTTCTCGAGCACGACGATCGCGTCGTCGACGACAAAGCCCGTCGCCACGATCAGCGCCATCAGCGACAAATTGTCGATCGAGTAGTTGAGCAGGTACATCGCCGCGAACGTGCCGACGATCGAGATCGGCACGGCCACGCTCGGAATCAACGTCGCGCGCCAATTGCGCAGAAACAGAAACACGACCGTGACGACGAGCAGAACGGCGACGATCAGCGTGCGCTCGGTATCCCTGAGCGAGGCGCGGATCGTCGTGGAGCGGTCGGCGACCGGCGTGATGTCGATGGCCGCAGGCACCGAAGCCCTCAATTGCGGCAGCATCGCGATGACACGGTCGATCGTCGCGACGATGTTCGCGCCGGGCTGCCGGTACAGAATGACGAGCACCGAGCGCTTGCCGTTCATGAGCCCGAGGTTGCGCAGATCCTCGACCGAATCCTCGACCTGGGCGACGTCGGAAAGCTTGACGGCCGCGCCTTTGCGGTAGGCGATGATCAGATCCTTGTACTGCGATGCGTCCTTCGCCTGGTCGTTCGTATAGATCTGCATGCGCCGCGGGCCGAATTCGATCGCGCCTTTCGGTGCGTTCGCATTGGCCGCGGCAAGCGCCGCGCGTACGTCTTCCAGACCGATGCCGTAATGGAACAGCGCCTGCGGCTCGAGTTCGACGCGCACGGCCGGATTGGCGGAGCCGCTTACGTCCACCTCGCCGACCCCTTGCACTTGCGAAAGCGCTTGCTGCAGCACGGTCGAGGCCGCGTCGTACAGCTGGCCGGGGCGCATCGTGTCGGAGGTCAGCGAAAGGACGAGAATCGGCGCATCGGCCGGGTTGACCTTGTGATAAGTCGGATTACTGCGCAGGCTCGAGGGCAGGTCGGCGCGCGCGGCGTTGATGGCGGCTTGCACGTCGCGCGCCGCCCCGTCGATGTCGCGGTTCAAGCCGAATTGCAGCACGATGCGCGTTTGGCCGACCCCGCTCATCGACGTCATTTCGGTCACGTCGGCGATTTGCCCGAGATGCCGCTCGAGCGGGCTCGCCACGCTCGTGGCCACCGTCTCGGGGCTCGCGCCGGGCAGTTGAGCCTGGACGGAGATCGTCGGAAAGTCGACTTGCGGCAGCGGCGCGACGGGCAAGCGCACGAAGGCGAAGATGCCGGCGAGCGCCACGCCGATCGCGAGCAGCGTCGTCGCGACGGGGCGCGAGATGAAGGGGCGCGAAAGGTTCATCGCGCTAGACCCCCGCGTCGCCCGCGCTCGATGCGCGGCCGTCGTGGCCGTCGTGACCGAACCGGGCTCGCACGCGCCGCGCGAGCGAGTCGAAGCCGAGGTAAATGACCGGCGTCGTAAAGAGCGTCAGCAGTTGGCTCACGGCGAGCCCCCCCGCGATCGCGATGCCGAGGGGATGACGCAGTTCGGAGCCCACGCCGGTGCCGAGCATCAACGGCAGCGCGCCGAGCAGCGCCGCCATCGTCGTCATCAGGATCGGCCGAAAACGCAGCAGACACGCTTGATAGATCGCCTCCCGCGGGCTCTTGCCTTGCTCGCGCTCCGCCTCGAGCGCGAAGTCGATCATCATGATGGCGTTCTTCTTGACGATGCCGATCAAGAGCACGATGCCGATGATGCCGATGATGTCGAGGTCGTGCCCCGAGATCATCAGCGCGAGCAACGCGCCCACACCGGCCGAAGGCAGCGTCGAAAGGATCGTGATCGGGTGGATGAAGCTCTCGTAGAGCACGCCGAGCACGATGTACATCGTCACGATGGCCGCGAGGATCAAGAACAGCTCGTTTTGCAGCGACGCCTGGAAGGCGAGGGCCGCGCCTTGGAATCGCGTCTGGAACGACGCGGGCAGTGCGATGTCCCGCTCGGCCTCGTCGATCGCCTTCACCGCCGCGCCGAGCGAGGCCCCCGGTGCTAGGTTGAACGACACGGTCGTCGCCGGGAACTGGCCCAAGTGCGTGACGAGCAGCGGTGCGGGCCGCTCGATGAATGTCGCGATCGAGGAAAGCGGCACTTGCTGCCCCGAGCCTTGCGACGACGGCAAGTAGATCGCTTTGAGCGCATCGGTGTAATGCTGCAGTTTCGGGTCTCCTTCGAGGATCACGCGATACTGGTTCGACTGCGTGAAGATCGTCGATACGATGCGCTGGCCGAACGCATCGTACAGCGCGTTGTCGATCGTGGCGGGCGTGATGCCGAAACGCGCTGCCGTCGCGCGATCGATCTGCACGTAAACCGACTGGCCGTTTTGCTGCAGATCGGTGGCGATATCGGCCAGCTCCGGCGCGGCCTTGAGTCGATCCACGAGCTTGGGCACCCAGGCCGCGAACTCGTCGGGGTTCGGATCGGTCAGCATGAACTGGTATTGCGTGGGGCTGACCGTCGAGTCGATCGTCAGATCCTGCACGCTCTGCAGATAGAGCGAGATGCCCGCGACATTCGCCGTTTCGCGTTCGATATCGCGAATGATCTCGGTCGCGCTTTTCGAACGCGCGCTATGCGGCTTGAGGTTGATCAGCATGCGCCCGCTGTTGAGCGTGATGTTCGCGCCGTCCACGCCGATGAACGAGGTCAGGCTCTCCACGTTCGGATCCTTGAGGATCGCATTGGCGAGCGTCTCTTGGCGCTCGGCCATCGCGCCGTACGAAATGGACTGCGGCGCCTGCGTGATCGCCTGTATGACGCCCGTATCCTGCACGGGGAAAAAGCCCTTCGGAATGAGGACATAAAGCAAGGCGGTCAGCGCGAGCGTCAGTAACGCGACCACGAGCGTCGCGCGCTCGCGGGCAAGCACCCAGCGCAGCGCGACCGCATAGCGATCGATCACCGCATCGATGGCGGCGTGCGCCTTGGCCTCGAAACGATGGCTTTCGGGCGGGGGCGTATGGCGCAGGAGTTTCGCGCACATCATCGGCACGAGCGTCAGCGAGACCACGGCGGAGATGACGATGGTCACAGCCAGCGTGATCGCGAATTCATGAAAGAGCCGGCCCACCACGTCGCCCATGAACAGCAGCGGAATGAGCACGGCGATCAGCGAGACCGTCAGCGAGATGATCGTGAAACCGATCTGCCTGGAGCCCTTGAGCGCCGCCTCGAGGGCGGTGTCGCCCTCTTCCACGTAGCGCGCGATGTTCTCGATCATGACGATGGCGTCGTCGACGACGAAGCCTGTCGCGATCGTCAGCGCCATCAGCGACAGATTGTCGAGCGAGAATCCGCACAAGTACATCACGGCAAGCGTGCCGATCAGCGAAAGCGGTACCGACAAGCTCGGGATGATCGTGGCGTAAATGTTGGCGAGGAACAAGTACATGACGAGCACGACGAGCACGACCGACATGGCGAGTTCGAACTGCACGTCGCGCACCGATGCGCGGATCGTCGTGGTGCGATCGGTGATGACCGAGACGTCGACCGAAGCCGGCATCGACGCCTGCAGCTGCGGCAGCAGCGCCTTAACGTTATCGACGACCTGAATCACGTTCGCACCGGGCTGGCGCTGGATGTTGAGCAAAATCGCGGGCTCGACCGCGGCGCCCGTGCCGACCCATGCGCCGAGCTTGGTATTTTCCGCGCCGTCGACGATTTTCGCGACGTCGGTGAGCATGACAGGGCGCCCGTTCTTGTACGCGACGATGGCGCTTTGGTAAGCGCTTGCATCGGTGAGCTGATCGTTGGCGTTGATCGTGAAATTGCGCGTCGGCCCGTCGAAGTTGCCCTTCGGCGTATTCACGTTCAAGTTCGACACCGTCGTGCGCAAGTCATCGAGGTTCAAGCCGTACGACGCGAGCGCGAGCGGATTGGCCTGAATGCGCACCGCAGGACGCTGGCCCCCGCTGATGCTGACGAGGCCGACGCCGGCCACCTGCGAAATCTTTTGCGCGAGCCGCGTATCGGCGAGGTCCTCGATCTCGGTGAGCGGTGTGGTTTTCGACGTGATGGCCAGCGTCAGGATCGGCGCATCGGCCGGATTGACCTTGGCGTAGATCGGCGGTGCGGGCAGATCGGCGGGCAGCAGGTTGCCGGCGGCGTTGATCGCGGCCTGAACCTCCTGCTCGGCGATGTCCAGGGGCAAATCAAGGCTGAACTGCAGCGTGATGACCGAGGCGCCCGCCGAGCTTTGCGACGCCATCTGATTGAGCGAGGGCATCTGCCCGAATTGACGCTCGAGCGGCGCGGTCACCGCCGAGGTCATGACCTCGGGGCTGGCGCCCGGGTAGAACGTTTGGACTTGGATCGTCGGATAGTCGACTTCGGGTAGGGCCGAGATCGGCAAGAAACGAAGCGCGACGAGGCCGACGAGCATGATGGCCGCCATCAGCAAGGCCGTGCCGACGGGGCGAAGAATAAAGGCGCGGGACGGATTCATGCGAACGCTGGCTTGCCGTTACTGGGCTTGCGCGCCGCTAGCCGCGCTTCTACGGCGGTGAGCGCCGTGTGCGCCCGATGCCCCCGTCGCATGCGCAGCCGAGCCGGCGTGCGCGGCGGCCGCCTCGGGGCTCGAGGCGGCCGTGATTTTGGAGCCTTCGCGCAGGCGGTCGGAGCCGTCCGTCACGACACGTTCGCCGGCCGCTAGCCCCGATGCGATGCTCGTACGCTCGCCGTCGACAGGCCCGACCTTGACTTGGCGGACAGTCACGGTGCTGTCGGGTTTGACGACATAGACGAATGGGCCGTTCGCCCCGGTGAGCACGGCGGAACTCGGCACGATGACGGCATCGCGCAGCGTATCGATCAAGAGGCGCGCGTTGACGAACTGATTCGGGAACAGCATCTGGCCGGTATTGGGGAACATCGCGCGCAGCTTGACCGTGCCGGTGGCCGTGTCGATCTGGTTGTCGATCGTGTCCAGATAGCCCGTCTCGAGCACGACGGTGTTGTTGCGATCGTAAGCCGTCGTCGACAGCTTGGCGCCCGCGTGCATGCGCGTGAGGATGGCGGGCAAGTTGTCTTCGGAGGTGGTGAAGACGACGCTGATCGGCTGCAACTGCGTGATGACGACGATGCCGTTCGTGTCCGAGGGCGTCACGTAGTTGCCCGGATCGACTTGGCGCAGGCCGACCCGCCCGGAGACGGGGGCAGTAATGCGGGCGTAGACGAGATCGAGCTTGTAGGTGTCGACGTTCGCGCGATCGGACTGCACCTGGCCTTCGTACTGCTTGACGAGCGAGGCTTGCGTGTCCACCTGCTGGCGCGCGATCGAATCCTGCGCGAGCAGCGCTTGATAGCGTTTCAGATCGAGCTGGGCCGTCTGCAGGAGCGCGGTGTCCTTGGCGAGGGCGCCTTGCGCGTTTTCTAGCGAGATTTGATAGGGCCGCGGGTCGATCTGCGCGAGCAGATCGCCGGCCTTCACGACCTGGCCTTCGCGGAAGGCAACGCTTTGCAGCGTCCCCGAGAGCTGGGTCTTGACGGTGACCGTGGCAAGCGGCGTGACCGTGCCGAGCGCGGTCAATACGATCGGCATCTCGCCCGTGGTCGCGGTCGCCACGTGCACAGGCTGAGGCATGTCCCCCATCGCGCCGCGGCGGCCGCCCGCGTGGTGGGCGGTGGCGGCCGGGCCCGAGCCGCTCGGGCTCGTACGGCTCCATGGGCGCCACCAGAGCAAGGCGGCAAGCGCGACGACGATCCCGACGACGATGGCGGCGCGGCGTCCGGTGCGGGCGGGGGTGGGCTGCTGAGCGGGAGAGCCCGTTCGATCGTCCGATGGGGGAGCGGGCGTGCCGCTTTCGTGCGAGGGCGGGCGGTGTTCTTGTTCGGCCATTGATATTTAAGCGGCAATGCCAAGGCGGCGTGGGGTGGGGCGGCGCGCGGCGAGGCGCCGTGGCGGGAGCGTGCACGGCGAGCAGTGCACGGTGTGCCCGGCGCAGCCGCGGCTGTCCGCCGGGGCGCGTCGATGCATGATGCTACGTCGTGCGATCGCGGCCAGTCCAGTATTCGATCTTTCTGTTTCTTACGGACGTTACAGAATTCGGGCTGGCGAGCGCTTAGCCGTCCATGCGCTGGCGCGGCGCGCCGCCGATCTCGCGAACGATGCGCTCGATGCATGCGGTGAGCGCCGGCGCGGCATGCTCGACGAGCCATTCGCGCGGGCACAGATGCGCGGCGCCGCCGCAATTGATCGCGTAGCGCTCGCCCGACGGCCCGACGAAACCCGCCGCGATCGCGTTGAGACCCGAATACCATTCGCCGGCCGCGATCGTATAGCCGAGCGTGCGCGACTCTTCGAGCGAGGCCGCGAGTCTGGCGTGGACGTGCGGCCAGTCGTCTCCCGAGGCCACTTCCAGCGCGGCCATCAACGCGGCGCGCTCGGGCTCGGCCAGCACGGCCAAGTAGGCGCGGCCTACGGCCGTACGGGTGAGATCCATGCGCGAGCCGACCTCGAGGCGCGAGACGAGGATGGCCGAGCGCGGCCGGATGGCATCGATCACGACCATATCGAGCCGATCGCGCGCACCGAGGTGAACGGACAGGGACGTTCGCTCGGCCAGCTCGATCAAAAACGGCCGAGCGCGGGCGCGAATGTCGAAGTTGCGCAGGAAACCGTTGCTGAGCTCCAACACGGACGCCGTGAGCACGAAGCGCTCGCTGTCAGGCAATTGAAAGAGAAAGCCGGCGGCGACGAGCGTGGCGGTGATGCGCGAGACAGTGGGCCGAGGGATGCCCGTGAGTTCGGCTAGTTCGCGGTTGCTGATCGGCGCATCGGCGGACGCGACGCGGCGCAGCAACGTCAAGCCGCGCGAGAGCGCGATGATCTCATCGCCGGAACCTTCCTTCGTCTTGCTTGCCCGAGGACGGGCGAGGGGGCGTGATGATGTCGGCACGATGACGTTTTTTTGGAATTCGATTTCAAGTATGACGGTTAAGGCAGTCTACGCTAAGCGGGCCGGATCCGCAGTTCGGTAATAATTACTCATTCCGCAAGATGAAATCGTTTCCGGTTTTGGGGAGCCTGTCAGGTTTTCGGAAAAAATTATCTTGACTTCGTCAGTGGAAAGGGAAAGAATGGAATCTGATTTCGGAACGGCGCATCGGGAGCGATGCGAGGCTCGGTCTGGCGGATTACCCCGACAGAGATCTCAGTTTCGAAATACCGTCTCTCAGGTTCTAGCACGGCCCTCGGAATGGCTAGAACTTCTTTAAGGCGCCACGGCAACGTGGCGCCTTTTTTTTTCGCTGCGCGCCTTTGTTCCCTTGCTTCACTCCCTTTCCGATGCGCTTCGCGTGAGTCCGCAGCACGGCGCGCGGGCTTCTGCTATCGTCCACCCCCAACGCTTCACGGTCGATGCACCCTCATTCATGCAAACGATCCTTTCCATCTCGAATCTTTCTAAAACTTACGCCTCCGGCTTCCGCGCCCTCAAGCACGTGAATCTCGATATTCGGCGCGGCGAGATCTTCGCGCTGCTGGGCCCGAACGGCGCGGGCAAGACCACGCTGATCGGCACGGTATGCGGCATCGTCAAACCGACGGAAGGCGAGGTGCGCGTCGATGGGCACGACATCGTCAAGGATTACCGCCGCGCGCGGTCGATGATCGGCCTCGTGCCGCAGGAACTGACGACGAACGCCTTCGAAACGGTCTGGGCGACGGTCTCGTTCACGCGCGGCCTGTTCGGCAAATCGCCCGACCCCGCTCACCTGGAAAAGGTGCTGCGCGCCCTTTCGCTATGGGACAAGCGCAACAACGCCATCATGACGCTCTCGGGCGGCATGAAGCGGCGCGTGCTCATCGCCAAAGCGCTGTCGCACGAACCGGCAGTCCTGTTTCTCGACGAGCCGACGGCGGGCGTCGACGTCGAGTTGCGGCGCGACATGTGGCAGCTCATGCGCACGCTCAAGGAAACGGGAGTGACGATCATTCTCACGACGCACTACATCGACGAAGCGGAGGAGATGGCCGATCGGATCGGCATCATCAATCGCGGTGAAATCGTTCTCGTCGAGGAAAAAACCCAATTACTGCGCAAACTCGGCAAAAAGCAGCTGACATTGCATCTGGAAACGCCGCTCGCGCGGATGCCGGAAAACTTGGCCGGCTACCGGCTGGAGCTGTCGGCCGACGGCGGGTCGCTGACCTACACCTACGACGACACGCAGTCCGAGCGCGCCGGCATCGTCACGCTGCTCAAGGATCTCGAAGACGCCGAGGTTCGGTTCAAGGATCTGCAGACCAAGCAAAGCTCGCTCGAGGACATCTTCGTCGACCTAGTCAAGGATAAGGAGCGCTCATGAACTTCCACGCGATGCGCGCAATCTACCGCTTCGAAATGGCGCGCACCTGGCGCACGCTGATGCAAAGCGTCATCTCCCCAGTCATTTCGACGTCGCTTTATTTTGTCGTGTTCGGCGCGGCGATCGGCTCGCGCATCCGCGAGATCGACGGAATCAGCTACGGCGCATTCATCGTGCCGGGGCTCGTCATGCTCTCGCTGCTCACGCAAAGCATCAGCAACGCGTCGTTCGGGATTTATTTTCCCAAGTTCACAGGCACCATTTATGAACTGCTGACGGCGCCCGTGTCGTATTTCGAACTCGTATTGAGCTTTGTCGGCGCGGCCGCGACCAAGTCGATCATGCTCGGGCTGATCATCATGGCGACGGCCGCCTGTTTCGTGCCGCTGCGCATCGAGCATCCGCTCTGGATGGTGCTGTTTCTCGTGCTGACCTCGGTCACGTTCAGCCTGTTCGGATTCGTGATCGGAATTTGGGCGGACGGCTTCGAAAAACTGCAGGTCATTCCACTGCTTATCGTGACGCCGCTCACCTTCCTGGGCGGGAGCTTCTATTCGATCGGCATCCTGCCGCCTTTTTGGCGCACGATCGCGCTGGCCAACCCGGTCGTTTATCTCATCAGCGGCTTCCGATGGAGCTTTTATGGGATCGCCGACGTGCATGTCGGCGTGAGCCTTGCCATGACCGCCGTTTTTCTGGCGATTTTCACGGGCATCGTCGCCTGGATATTCAAAACGGGATACCGGCTCAAGAATTAACGACGCTTTGTCATTCTCATAAAACGTCGACATAATGCGTCAATCGCCGGCGCTCGACCGGCCGGGCCATTCGAACCGTTTCGACCGCGCATGAGACTGACGACCAAAGGGCTGCTGCTGATCGCGATTCCGACCTTGGTCGAAGTCGCGCTGCTTTCAGGGCTCATGAAAGCGCAAAACGACGCCGAGCAGGCCGAGCAATGGTCGCTGCACAGCAAGGACGTCTTGCGGCAAACGAGCGCGATTCTCGAACCCGTGCTGATAGAGTCGGTGCGCATGCGCGGCGCCGTGCTCAAGAGCGAGCGCGTGTCGGCCACCCCCATCACGCTTTGGATCGATCTCGATCGCCGCATCGATCGCCTCGTCGATCTCGTGGCGGACAACCCCGTGCAGGTCGAGCGAGCGGCGCAGATTCGCCAAACCGTGCAGGCCTATCGCCAATGGTCCGACCGCGTGCAGGACCTGATGCGCACGGGGCGGCGCGAGGACGTGCTCGATCGTTTCCGCAATCAAGCCAACGTCGACGTGCTCGATCGCTTCCGTGCGCAGCTTGCCGCGTTCCAAAGCGAAGAGTTGCGCATGGACGCGGTGCGTTCGGTGCAGGCGGCCGACGCGCTCGCGCAACAGCAGCAGCTGACGGCGGCCGTCGTCGTCGGCGCGCTCGTCATGACGGCGCTCGCCGTATTCCTGTTCACGCGGGGGCTGCGCGGCAGGCTGGCGCGACTGTCCGATAACGCCGAGCGCCTGGCCGAAAGCGCACCGCTCGGCCCGCCGTCCGCGGGCAACGACGAAATCGCCGAACTCGACGAGATCCTGCACGACACGAGCCGCCGCCTGCTCGAATCGGAGCGGTTGGCCGCCCGTTTTCAGAGCGATCTCGCGCGTCGCGCGGACGAACTCGCGCGGACCAACGAAACGCTGCATCAGCAGACGCAGGAAAACGAGATGTTCATCTACAGCGTGTCGCACGATTTGCGCGCGCCGCTTGTCAACTTGCAAGGCTTTTCGAAGGAACTCACGCACTCGTGCGACGATCTGCGCGCCGCGGTGCGCACGTCCTCGCTCGCGCCGGCCGAGAGAGAGCGCATCGAACGCCTCATCGACGAGGATATCGGCGAGGCGCTGCGCTACTTGCAAAGCGCGGTGCTGCGCGCCGCGCACATCATCGATTCGCTGCTGCGCCTCTCGCGCGTGGGGCGGGTCGAATATCGGCGCCAGGAAGTGGATGTGGCCTCGGTGGTGCGCCACGTACTCGATGCGATGCAGGCGTCCATTCGTGCCTGCCACGCACAAATCGTCGTCGAGGAACTCCCGCCGGTCTGGGGCGATCCCACCGCGCTGGAACAGATTTTCGCCAATCTGATCGGCAATGCAATCAACTATCTCGATCCCGACCGGCCCGGGCGCATCGAGATCGCGGCACTGCCCGCGCCGCCCGGCGTGCGCTCGCTGCGCATCTTCTACGTGAAGGACAATGGCCTAGGGATCCCGGCCGGCGCGATGCCTCGACTGTTCAACGCCTTCCAGCGGCTGCACGGTAACATCGCCGCCGGCGAGGGCATCGGGCTCGCGCTCGTGCGCCGCATGGTCGAGCGTCACGGCGGCCGTGTTTGGGCGGAATCGACGGAAGGCGAAGGCACGACGTTCTATCTATCGCTACCGGAGGCGGCCAAGCAGGTCGTCGCCGCATAAGGAAACGAGGAAGTACCGTATGAACAACCCAGTAGGCCCCACGGGGCAGCCCGGCACGAGCCATCCGGCGCCGGGGCAATCGGTCAGCATCGTTTTGATCGAAGACGACGACGGTCACGCCACGCTGATCGAGCGCAACTTGCGGCGCGCGGGCCTGACCAACGGCTTCACGCGTTTCTCCGACGGCCAGGAAGCGCTCGACTATTTTTTCAGCGATTCATCGGCGGCCGCGCGCGAAGAGTTGCCGCCGTCGGTGATCCTGCTCGACTTGAAGATGCCGCGCATCGACGGGCTGGAGGTGCTGCGGCGGCTCAAGGCCGACCGGCGCACGGCGTCGCTGCCGGTCATCGTGCTGACGACGACCGACGATCCGCGCGAGATCGAGCGCTGCTACGAACTCGGCTGCAACGTCTACGTCACCAAACCGGTCGAGTACGACGCGTTCATCGAGGCGGTGCGTCGCCTCGGCTTCTTCTTACAGGTGGTGAAGCTGCCCGCGGGCGCTAGATGAGCGCGCATGCGCTGTTCGTCGACGACGACGAGGGGCTGCTGCGGCTTGCGTCGCGCTCGCTCGCCCGAGCCGGCTACCGCGTCAGCACGGCATCGAGCACCGCGCTGGCGCGCCAGACGATCGATGCCGCGCTGCCCGATGTCATCGTCGTCGACTACGCGCTCGGCTCGGTCGAGACAGGACTCGATTTTTTGCGCGCGCTGCGCTCCCAAGGGCTCGTGTTGCCGGCCATCCTGTGCACGGGGTTCGCGGACGAAGCGCGCGTGATCGAAGCGCTGCGCTCCGGGGTGGCCGACGTCGTTCCGAAGAGCGAGGGGTACCTCGATTATCTGCCCGAGGCGATCGAGCGCGTGTTGCGCGAACGGCGCATCGAGCGGGAATTGGCGTTGGCGCAGCGCTCGCAGGAGCGCGAGGCGCATTTCCGTGCGTTGGCCGAGGAACGCGAAGCGCTGTTGGCCGCCGAACGCGCGGCGCGCGCCGAGGCCGAACGCGCCTCGCGCATGAAGGACGAATTCGTCGCGACGTTATCGCACGAACTGCGCACGCCGCTCAATGCGATCGTCGGCTGGACGCAGTTCTTGCTGCGCGACGGGAGCGTGTCGGAATCGTTGCGCAAGGGGCTCGACGTCATCGATCGCAACGCGCGCGCCCAGGCGCGCATGGTCGATGACTTGCTCGATTTTTCCCGCATCCTCGCAGGCAAGCTGCGGCTCGACACCGAGCGCGTGGACCTGGCGGACATCGTCGAGTACGTCATTCGCTCGGTCGAGCCGGCCGCGCAGGCAAAGGATATTCGGATCGTTTCGTCGCTCGATGCGGCGGGCGCCGTGCTGGGCGACGCGTCGCGCCTGCAGCAGATCGTCTGGAACCTGCTGTCCAACGCCGTCAAGTTCACGGGCAAGGGCGGCCTAGTCGAAGTCGCGCTCCGGCGCGCAGGGGGCGAAGTCGAGCTGGCGGTCGTCGACAACGGGCAGGGCATCACGCCCGAGTTCTTGCCCCACGTATTCGAGCGCTTTTGCCAGGAAGACGCGGGCATTGCGCGTCAACACGGCGGGTTGGGGCTCGGCTTGTCGATCGCGCGGCAGCTCGTCGAACTGCACGGCGGGCACATCGCCGCCCGCAGCGGCGGGGTAGGGTGCGGCGCGACGTTCGTCGTGACGCTGCCGGCGACGGGCGCGGAACTCGCGCGCGAGCGAGACGGCGAAACCCTCGCGCTCGATGCGCCGCCCGAGCTTGCGGGCTTGCGCGTGCTCGTGCTCGAGGACGAACCCGATGCAAGAGAACTCGTCGAGCGCGTGTTGCAGGAGCGCGGTGCAACGACCCTGGTATTCGGCTCCGCGCTCGAGGCGTTGAACGCTTGCGCGATCGAGGCGCCTGACGTGATCGTCAGCGATATCGGCCTGCCGGGCGTGGACGGCTACGAATTCATTCGACGCTTGCGGATGTCGGAGGCGCAACGTGGGAGGACCACGCCCGCGGCCGCGCTGACGGCGTTCGCGCGCAGCGAAGACCGGCGCCGGGCGCTGCTCGCCGGTTTTCAGACGCATTTGGCCAAGCCCATCGATCCGCTGGAGCTCGTCGTCGTCGTGGCCGCGCTGGCGGGGCGCACGACGGCGTTCGCCGGGGCGGCGCCCAGCTGACATTAAAGCTCGATGCGGGTGCCGAGCAGGACGAGGAACTGGCGCAGCCACTCGGGGTGCGCGGGCCAGGCGGGCGCGGTGACGAACGGCGCGTCGGTCACCGCCGCGTCGACCGGAATATCGGCGTACTCGCCGCCGGCAAGCCGCACCTCGGGCGAACATGCCGGATACGACGAAATACGCTTGCCGCGAATCACGTCGGCGGCCGCGAGCAGCTGCGCGGCATGGCAGATGGCCGCAATCGGTTTGTTGCTCCGCGCGAAATGGCGCACGAGTTCGATGACCTTCGGGTCGAGGCGTAAATACTCGGGCGCCCGCCCGCCGGCAATGGCGAGCGCATCGTAGCTCGCCGCATCCACTTCGTCGAAAGTCGCGTTCAACGCGAATTGGTGGCCCGGCTTTTCGGTGTAGGTCTGATCGCCCTCGAAGTCGTGGATCGCGGTTTTGATCTTCTGCCCGGCCCGCTTGCCCGGACACACGGCGTCCACCGTATGCCCGACCGCCTGCAGCGCCTGAAACGGCACCATCGTTTCGTAATCCTCGGCGAAATCGCCCGTCAGAAACAGAATCTTTTTCGCGGCCATGATCTTCTCCTTCTCGTGTGAGGGGACCAACGTGGATGTGCGGCAATAGACTCGTGGCGAAGGGGCAGTGTACTCCTTGGCGATGACAGGCGATGCAATCGAAAGCGGTCGATGGGGCATGACGAAAGCGCCGACAGGCAGGAAAGCAACCGTGTATCGGCGCTTGCGTACTCGTATAAATGTAATTATGATGGTTACAGTTTTGGTCACCCTTCGCCGCGGGATCCGCGCGCTCTATCGATGAACACCAGCAGTCGCTTCGCCTACGCGGTCCATATCTTGGCGCTGCTATCGCTGCAGCAAGGCGAGCCGTTGTCGTCGGAGATCATCGCGGGCAGCGTCAACACGAATCCGGCATTGATTCGCCGGCTGCTGTCGATGCTGGCGCAGGCGGGACTGACCACTTCGCAGCTCGGTGCGGGCGGCGGCGCGCTGCTTGCCCGCGCGCCCGGCGCCATCAAGCTCGTGGACGTCTATCGCGCCGTCGACGAGGCTCAGTTGTTCGGGCTTCACCGCGACGCGCCGAACCCCGATTGCCTCGTCGGCCGGCACATTCAGCAGGTGCTCGTCGGTATCGTCGACGATGCGCAGCGGGCCATGGAGGCCTCGCTCGGCGCACGAACGCTAGCCGACGTGACGGCGGGCGTGATCGAAGCCGAAAATGCGGCCGAGGCGCGGCGCAAGGGAAAGTAGGGGGAAGGTGTAGCGGTCTTGTTGCGAGCATCCCATGGTGCCGCAACGGAGCGCAGTGGAAAGCGAGGGGCATAGCCTCTCTTTTTTCGGCGCTTAAATGTAAGTGAAGTAGTTACATATCCAATCGTTCGCATCATCGACAACAGGAGCAATGCCATGCAGCAGCAACGTTTGAAGATCGCGCTTTTCGGCGCAACGGGCATGATCGGGTCGCGTATCGCCGCGCAAGCGCTGGCGCGCGGGCACGAGGTAACGGCCCTCGCCCGTCATCCTCGCTCCATCGACGGATTGCCGGGGTTGACCGTCGTCGCCGGCGACGTGTTCGACACGGCCGCGAGCGCGGGCCGAATCGAGGGCTTCGATGTCATTGCAAGCGCGTATGCGCCGCCGCGCGACGAACCGTTGAAAGTCATCGAGGCCACGCGCGCGCTCGTCGCGTTGTCACGCACGGCTGGCGTGAAGCGGCTCGTGGCGGTGGGCGGCGCCGGCTCGCTCGAAGTGGCGCCGGGCAAGCAATTGGTCGATACGGAAGGGTTTCCGGACGCCTACAAGGCCGTCGCGCTCGCACATCGCGAAGCGCTGTCGTTCTATCGGACGGTGACGGACGTGGACTGGACGTTCTTCGCCCCGGCTGCCCTCATCGCGCCAGGCACGAAAACCGGCGCCTTCCGCACGGGTTCGGACACCCTCATCGTCGATGCCAACGGCGACAGCAAAATATCCGCTGAAGATTACGCGATGGCGTTCGTCGACGAGATCGAGGCAGGGCGCTTCGTGCGGCGCATCGCGACCGTCGCGTACTGACACGGACGGCTGCAAGCGCACGGACGGCGCGGGCGCCGGCATGGCGCTCGGGCCTGCTCGCACACGCAGCGCCGCGCGTGCCTCGCGCGGCGAGCGATGAGCGAGGAAGACGCTCATCCGGTTAGGCGCACCGCCGATTTTTATCGTTTTATCTGTCGGAGCGGTTTCCCTATAATTTCCCGATCTCGCCTAAATTTAGAATAAATTTCTCTCAGGAGATCGACATGGGAATGGATGCTATCGATCGAAAGCTCGTGGAGCTGCTTCAGGCCGATGCGACGCTGCCGATCGCCGAACTCGCGAGCCGCGTCAACCTCTCGCAGACGCCCTGCTGGAAGCGGCTGCAACGGCTCAAGGAAGAAGGGGTCATCCGCGCGCAGGTGGCGCTGTGCGATGCGCGCAAGCTCGGGGTGGGCACGACGGTGTTCGTCGCCGTGCGCACGAACCAGCATACGGAGGAATGGGCGGTGAATTTCGTGCAGGCCATACGCGACATTCCGGAGGTGGTCGAAGCGTACCGGATGAGCGGCGAAACCGACTATCTGCTGCGGATCGTCGCCTCCGACATCGATGACTACGATCGCGTCTACAAGCAGTTGATTCGCGCGGTGCCGCTGTACGACGTCAGTTCAAGCTTCGCGATGGAGCAGATCAAGTATTCGACGGCGCTGCCGGTGCGGTGACGCGAGGCGTGGGGGCGTCGCGCCCGATGCGCGTAGAATGCCGGCTTTCGTCTTCTTGCTTCGCGCGCGGCGGCCGATCGATCGACCGTGTGCAAGCCTTACGCCATGACCGACCCGCGCCAACCCAAAAAACCGAATCCCACGACCCGCGTCGCCGTGCTCATCGTCGTCGTCGTGCTGATCGTGATCGGCACCTTCGTCTTCAACGCGATGAAGGGCAAGCGCGAGTACGACGAGCAGAACGCAGCGGCGTCGTCGCAATCGGCTGCGGACACAGTCCCTAGCGGCGTGGCCGCCGCGAGCGCCCCCGGCGCCTCGCAATAAGCGCGAGCGTCAAGCCTCGGGCAGTCGAATCACGCCTGCGTCCTTGCGGATCAGGAACGATGCGGCGAGCATCTGCTTGCACTGCAGCGCGAGCAGCTTGATTTCTCCGACGAACTCCGCCGATTGCGCGCCCGCGCGTTCGATGTCGACCACCATTGCATCGAGTTCCCGCGTAAGCTGCTTGGTCGTCTCGGCTTGATCGGCCGGCGGCGGCTCGCCCTTTTGCGCGCACGTGATGTTCTCGCGCACGCTCGATAACGCCCGCTGCAGCGCTTGCGAGCCGTCGGGCTCGTGCTGCGCCATGCTGCGCAAGAGCGGCGCGGCCGCCGTGATGTGTGCGGCAAGGCCGTGGCTCTGCACGAGCAAATCGTTCAGTTCCGGCACGAACCGTTGCTGGGCTTTCGGTTCGAGCATCATGCGCCGGAACGCCTGAGCAAGATTGGCGAAGGCGATATGGACGTTTTTGCGCGCGAGGCGGTAGCGCAGGTCGCGATCGTCGGCGCCGGCCGCATCGGACGCGGCGGCCCCCGGTGCGGCGCTCGCCATCGCCGCGGCAGGCGCATTGCCCCACCACCAGGCGCTTTCCAAGTACTGGCGCGTCGCAGCCAGCATCTCCGACACGAGCTTGCCCATCAACCGGTATTCCCAGTAGGGAAAGAGATGGCTCGCGCCGATCGCGAGCGCGCAGCCCACGATCGTGTCGATCGCGCGCTCGCCGATGATGCGCAGGCTGCCCGGCGCAAGCAAGTGAAACAGCAGCAGCACGTACGACGACGTGAAAACGACGCTCGCCGTGTAGTTGAATAGCAGCAGGCTGTAGCTCATCACCATCGACGCGAACATGAAGAGGAGCAGCACCACCGGCATCTTGACGAACCAAATCAGCCCGAGGCTCGCCGCGCAGCCGATCGTCGTGCCGATGATCCGCTGCGTGTTGCGCTGTTTCGTGAGCGAGTAGCCGGGCTTCATGATGATGAGCGTCGTCATCACGATCCAGTAAGCATTCGTGAGCGGCAGCAGCCGCCCGAGCCAGAACCCGGCGGCAACGGCGAGCGTCACGCGCAGCGCGTGGCGAAAGCTCGGCGAGGCCATCGTCAGATTCGAGAAGATCTGCGGCAGCGGCACGCGCCGTCCCGACAAGAAGCGCATGAGCGTATGGTCGATGCGCATTTCCGTGCGCGCGGTCGGCGTCGGGTTCGCCACGCTCTTCTTCATCTTGTCGATGAGGCGCACGGCGCTCCAGATCCGCCTGAACGACGCCGAAGCGGCCGAATACGCTTCCGGGTTGCGCTCCGCTAGCCCTTGCTTGCGCATTTGTTCGAGTTCGTACTCGATCGCGCGCATTTCCGCTTTCACGTTGACGCGCGCTTCTGGACGCCGGTTCTGCAGCACGGCCAATCCGATTTCCTCGAGGTCGTTCGCCGCCTTGCGAATCAGGTCGCGGAAAAACATCATGAGGTCGGCGTTGCCGAACGTGCTGCGCATGAGCGGATAGTCGGTGTGCGCACCGACGAACAGTTCGTGAAGATCGACTGTGTTGATGAACAGGTTGAACAGCGTGACGCGGCCGGCTTCGAGCTTGCCGCGCCGCAGCTTCGGCAGGTTGCGCAGCACGATGGCACGCGCGGCGTCTTGCATCTCGACCGCCGTCGTTTGCTTTTCGACGAGGTTGCGATAGCAGTCGTCGAGATTGGCGTCGACGTCGTAGAAATCGGCGCGGGCGAGCAGGTAGTCGACGCACGCGAAGACGTTTTCGGCCAACGCCTGCTTTTCGATACGGTGCGCCTGCCATTGCGAGACGAGCGTCGCCCAGTACGTGTACCACAAGCCGCCGGCGAGGATCCACGCGGCATTCGTGAGCGCTTGCAGCGGGGTGAAGTGCTCCTCGAGCGTCATCACCATCATGAACAACGTCGCGAAGCTGATCTGCGGCCAGCGATTGCCGTAGACGACCGTCAACGACAGTGCGAAAGTCAACGCGACGACGGTGGCCCATAGCGCGAACACGTTGAACGTCGCGAGGCCGGTCGCCAGCGCCGACACGAAGCCGAGCACGCTGCAAACGAGCATTTCGTTGTGCTTGTACTTGAGCGGCCCCGGCATGTCGACGACGCAGGCGCCGAGCGCGCCCGTGGCGATCGTGAAGCCGAGATCGGCCTTATGGAAGACGACGAGGCACAGGATAGCCGGCAGCGACACGCCGACAGCCATGCGCAGTCCACCGAAAAAATATTGGCTATAGAGAAATTTTTCGATTTCTTTCGAGTAGCGCATCGATCTCGAAGCGGGCAGCGGGGAGGGAAAAGGGCTGGCTGCGAGTCTAACGTATTTCATCTGCGCGGGGCATAGCCGAAGGCGTGAGAATCCTGCGTGAGGCGGCGCGCGGCGCACCCCGTCGAAGCGTCTTGCATGCGGAGCGGGCGGGGCGTTTGCTATGCTGACGCTTTTGCGTCCCGCGCACCGCTTGCGCGCGTGGCCCGCGCCCCATCCGACAAGGGTTCATGCTTCAGCTTTTCTATTCGAATCGCTACGAAACGCTCGTTCAAGCGCTGTCCGACGATCTTGCCGCGATGCCGTCCGATCCGTGGACGAGCGAGGAGATCGTCGTGCCGAGCGCAGCCGTGCGTCGCCGTCTCGAACTCGAGCTGGCGGCGCGGTGCGGGATCTGCGCGAACGTCAACTTCAGCTATCTCGCACAGTGGCTTTGGACGCGGATCGGCGGCGTCATCGATGTACCGGCTCACTCGCCGTTCGCGGTCGATCGGCTCGCGTGGCGCTGCTATCGGCTGTTTTCGCCCCACGAGGCGACGCCGCGCGGGGCCCACGCGCTCGAGGGCGATGAGGCCGGTTTCGACCGGTGGCTCGACTCGCCCCGTCTTCGCACCTACCTCGATGCCGCCGATGCACCGATGCGCTATGAACTCGCACGGCGTGTCGCCACGGTGTTCGATCACTATCTGACCTATCGTCCCGAGTGGCTGGCGCGCTGGCAACAGGGGCAGTCCATCTTCGACGCGGGGCCGGGGGGCATGGGGGCCGTGCGCCTGTCGAGCGCCTCGCCCGCCGTGCGCGAGGACGAGCGCTGGCAGGCCGCGCTCTGGCGCGCGGTGCTCGGCGAACTGGCGCAGGCGGCCGATCGAACGGGCGGTGCGCCGGGTTCCGTCGATGCAACGCCGCCGGCACACCGCTTCCTTCAACTCGTGCGCACGCTCGATCTCGATGCCATCATGCGCGCGCAGTGGCCGGCCGCGGTCAGCGTGTTCGCGCCGCCGACCATCGCGCCGCTCTATATCGCGCTGCTGCGCGAGCTGTCGCGCTGGATGGACGTCCGGCTGTATGTGATGAACCCGTGCCGCCAGTTCTGGTTCGACATCGTCACCGAAGGCAAGGCGCTCGCCCTCGAGGCGGCCGACGCGCTCGACTTCCACGAGGTCGGTCATCCGCTGCTTGCTCAGTGGGGGCGGCAGACTCAAGCGCAGCTGCATTTGCTGCACGAGTTGACCGAAGGCGCGGCCGCCGGCGAGGCGACCCGCTATGCCGAAAACGAAGCGGACAATTGGCTCGCTCGCGTCCAGAACGCCATGCTCGACTTGACGCCGGAGGCGAGCGCGGGCGAAGCCGCCGCACCCGGCGAGCGCGACGTCGGGCTCGGCATCGAGGTCCATGTGTGCCACAGCTTGTCGCGTCAGCTCGAAGTGCTGCACGATCGCCTGCTCGGCTGGTTCGACGACGCGCGCGCCGATGGGGGCGATACGCTGCCCGGTTTGCGTCCGTCCGACGTGCTCGTCGTCTGTCCGGATCTCGCGGCAGCCGCCCCGTTGATCGATGCCGTGTTCGGCACGACGCAAAGCGACGAGCGCAGCCGCATTCCCTACCGCATCACGGGCTTGCCGCCGTCGCAGGCCAATCCGATCGCGCGCGTGCTGCTCGATTGGCTCGCGCTTGCGGAGCGCGGCGTGGCGGCGCCCGAAGTGGTCGAGTGGCTGCGGGTCGACGCCATCGCGGCGCGCTACGGCATCGATGCCGTGGCGCTCGATACGGTGCAAGGCTGGCTGGCCGCGGCGGGCGCGCGCCGCGGGCTCGCGGCCGATGCGCCCGCGGGCGAGAGCGAGGGCGCCCATCCGGCGCATGCGATCACGGGCGCGCGCCATACGTTCGCCGATGCGCTGACGCGGCTTTTCCTCGGCTATGCGATGCCCGACGACGCCGAGCCCGTGGATGCCTGGCTGCCCGTCGCCGGGGCGCGCGGCGCCGACGGCGAATTGCTTGGGCGGCTCGCGTGTTTCATCGACGATCTCTACGTGTTCGTGCGGCGTTCCCGCGAGACACTGAGCTGCGACGATTGGAGCACGCTGTTCGCCGATGCGCTCGCGCGGTTGTTCGACGCTTCGCCGCCGTTCGCGGATGCGCTCGCGAATGTGCGCGACGCTGTCGAACAGGCGCTCGAAGCGATGCGCGACGGTGCGCGCGAGGCGCGCGCGCCGGCCGCGGTGATGCGCGCGGCGCTGACCGTCGCGCTCGACGATGCGGCGCATGGCGGCGTACCTTGGGGCGGCGTCACCTTCTCGTCGTTGACGAGCCTGCGTGGTCTGCCGTACCGGGCGATTTGTTTGATCGGAATGGACGACGGCGTCCTCCCCAGTCTCGCGCGCGCGGACGAATTCGACTTGATGGCTGCGCTGCCTCAGTTGGGTGACCGTCAGCGTCGCGCCGACGAGCGCAATCTGTTTCTCGACTTGTTGCTTGCGGCGCGCGATCGGCTGTACATCAGCTATACGGGCCGCAGCATTCGCGACAACGCTCCGTTGCCGCCCGCCGCGCTCGTCGACGAGCTGCTCGATCACCTCGCCCGGGCGAAGGCGGGGCCGGACGCGACGCCGTCGGAGATCGAGACCGCGCGCAAGGCGTTCATCGTCGAGCATCCGCTGCAGCCGTTTTCGGCCGACTATTTCGACGATACGCCCGTGCTCTTCACCTACGACGCCGAGCGTGCGCGCTTGGCGCAGCGGCTGGCGGACGATTCCGCGGGCGCGGACGCTACGCCGCCGTTTTTCTCGCAGCCGTTGCCGCCCGAGACGGCAGGGCCCATCGCCTTCGCCGATTTTCAGCGGTTTTGGCAGCATCCCGCACGGGCGTTGCTTCGCGAACGGCTTGGCGTCGTGCTGGAAAAAACACAGGGCGAACTGCTCGAGGTCGAGCCGTTCGAGCTCGATTACGCGGGGCGCGACGCGCTTGCCGATCGCTTGCTGCCGCGCCTGATCGACAGCGACGACGACACAGAGCGCGCGCGCGCATGGCGTATCGCGCGGGCGAGCCCGGAATTGCCGGCCGGCGCGACAGGCGACGTGCTCAAACGTCGCGAGCTCGGCGCGCTCGCTCGCCTCGCGGGCGACGTGCGGACGGCGCTGGCGACAGGCTCGGCGCGTTTGCCTTTTACGCTGCGGGTGCTCCCGCGCTGGCCCGACACCGACGGCCTACCGCTGTTCGGCGCGCACGATGCGACGTTGCGAGCGCAACTGCTCGAAACGTCACACGCGAGCGTGACCTTGCAGGGCACGCTCAACCGCGTGACGGACACCGGCCAGGTCCTTTATCGATACGCGAGCCCCAGCGCGCGCGAGTATTTGAACGCTTGGCTCGCGCATCTCGCGCTGTGCGCCGCGCGGCCCGACGGCGCGCGCCGTACGGTGTGGTACGGCGCCACCGAGCGCTTCGCCTTCTCGCCCGTCGACGCGCCGCTCGAGCAGCTCGCGCCGCTCGTCGCGCTATTCATCGCCGGGCGCCGGCTGCCGCTGCGTTTCTTTCCGAAAAGCGCATGGGCGAAGGTGAACGGTTCGGATGCCGATGCGCTCGGCGTTTGGATCAGCGATCGCGTCCGTGGCGAGTCGGACGACACAGCGTTGGAAATCGCTTGGCGCGGCCAGGACCTATCGCTCGACGACCGGTTCGGCGTGCTGTCGCGGATCGTATTCGAGCCGATGCTGGCTCATCTGACGGGGGGCGACGCATGAACGAGCGTGACCGCCTGTCCCATCCGGCGCCGCCCGAGGCGCTCGATGTCTTCACGTGCCCGCTGTCCGGCGTGAACCAGATCGAAGCCTCGGCCGGCACGGGCAAGACGTGGAACATCTGCGCGCTCTACGTGCGCCTGCTGCTCGAACGCGATTTGAACGCGGACCAGATTCTCGTCGTCACGTTTACGAAGGCGGCCACGGCGGAGCTGCACGAGCGCATCCGCACACGTCTGGCCGAACTCGTGCGCGCCATCGAGATCGACGACGACGGCGGCGATCCGTTCGTCGCCCAACTGCTCGAGACGACGCTCGGCCCCGGCGGGCTCGATCGCGAGGTGGCCGGCAAGCGCGTTCGGCGCGCGCTGTCGACCTTCGATCAAGCGGCCATCCACACGATCCACGCGTTTTGTCAGCGCGCGCTGCAAGAGGCGCCGTTCGCGGCCGCCATGCCGTTCGCGTTCGAGATGGAGGCCGACGACGCATCGCTGCGCTTCGAGCTTGCCGCGCAGTTTTGGCGCGAGCGCGTCGAGCCGGTCGCGGCCGCGTATCCGGCGTTCGCCGCCTGGCTCGTCGCGCGCGGGGCGAGCCCCGTGGAACTCGATAGTCAACTCGCGAGACGTTTGAAAAAGCCGCTGGCGCAGCTGCGCTGGGGCGGCTCGGGCGAGATGCCGCCCACGCTCGAGCCCGATATCGACGACGATGCGACGGCGCGGTTCGACGCCGCGTGCGCGCTTTGGCGCGAGCAACGCGAAGCGATCGAGCGCGTGTTGACCGACGCTCAGGCCTCGCTGAAGCAGACCACGCACAAAGCAGAAGCGATACGCGCGGCGCTTGACGCCTGGGGCCGGTATTTTGCCGAGGGCGACTGCCACGCGCCGCCGCCGCGCGAGGCGCTGAAGCTGACGGCGACGGCGCTCGCGAAGGCGACCAAGGTCAAGCTCACGCCGCCCGAGCACCCGTTCTTCGCGCTGGCCGATACGCTCGCCTCGGCGTCCGAGACCGCCGAGGCGATCCATCGAACGCGATGGCTCGGCCTGCTCGCGCTGTGGCTAGACGAAGCCCCCGCCGCGCTGGCGACGATGAAGCGCACGCGCCGGCTCGCATCGTTCGACGATCTGCTCGCCAATCTGCACGGCGCGCTGGCGCAACATCCGTGGCTCGCGCAAACGCTGCGGGCGCGGTATCCGGCCGCGCTCATCGACGAGTTCCAAGACACCGATCCGCTGCAGTTCGCGATTTTCGAGCGCATCTTCGCGAGCCCCGGCGCCGATGGGCAAGCGGGACCGCTCTTCCTGGTCGGCGATCCGAAGCAGGCGATCTACAGCTTCCGCGCAGCCGACTTGCACACGTACCTGGCGGCTCGGCACGCGGCGACGGCGCGTTACACGCTCGCCGTCAATCAGCGCTCGACGGCGCCGCTCGTAGAGGCGTGCAATCGCATCTTCGGCGCCAATCCGCGGGCGTTCGTGCTCGAAGGGCTGGACTACTTGCCCGTGCGCGCGGCCGAGCGTGCGCGTGCTCCGTTGATCGACGATGCCGATCCCGCGCGGGATCGAGGCGCCGACGGCGCGTTGCGCGTATGGATGCTGCCCTCGGGCGAAGCGACGTTGATCAAGCGCGAGGCGCAGCGGCAAGCGGCCGAAGCCTGCGCGGCCGAGATCGTGCGTTTGCTGCGCGGCGCGCGCGAGGGCAGCGTGGCCCTCGGCGAAGCAGCGCTTGCCCCCGCGGATATCGCCGTGCTCGTGCGCACGCACAAACAGGGCAGTTTGATGAAGCGCGTGCTCGCCGCCTGGGGCGTGGGCAGCGTCGAGCTTGCGCAATCGTCCGTGTTCGCGACGCTCGATGCCGAGCAGCTCGAGCGCGTGTTGGCCGCGGTCGATGCGCCTGGCGATCTGCGGCGCTTGCGCGCGGCCCTCGCGGCGGATTGGTTCGGGCTCGATGCGCAGGCGCTCGCGAGGCTCGCGCAGCTGGCCGATGCGCCGGCGGTGGCCCATGCCGATGAGGCGACCGCTTGGGTCGAACGCTTCTCTCGGTACCGGGCCCTGTGGCTCGAACGCGGTTTTGCGACGATGTGGCGCTCGATGATGCGCGAACTGGGCGTGGGCGAGCGGCTTATCGCCGGCCGCGAGGGCGAACGTCGGCTGACTGACGTCAATCATTTGGCCGAACTGGCTGCGGCGCGAGCGGCCGTGCAGCCGGGCATCGCGCCGACGTTGCGTTGGCTTGCCGCCGAAAGGGCGCGCGGGGGCGGCGAGGAAGCGCAGCTGCGGTTGGAATCGGATCGCGATCTCGTACAGATCGTGACCGTGCATAAATCGAAAGGGCTCGAATACGCGATCGTATTCTGTCCGTTCCTTGGCGACGGCGCGCGTATGTCCGGGTCGAGCACCGGTTTGCCCGACGCCCGCGAGTATCACGACGATGAACAAGCGGGCGCGCGCGCGGTGCTCCATTACGGTTGCGAGGGCGAGCAAGCCGAGCGCGCCGAGCGAGAGGCGCAGCGCGAGGAAGCGGCCGAGCGCGCGCGTCTCGTCTATGTCGCGCTCACGCGTGCCGTACACCGCTGCTACCTGGTCGCGGGCGCGTATCTCTCGTCGCGCTCCACGAAAGAATCGCGCCGCAGCGTGCTGAACTGGCTCGTCGCGGCCGATGGCCGTCCGTTCGAAGCCTGGACCGAAGAGCCGCCCGAAGCCGAAGCGATCGGCACGGCATGGGGGACGCTGGCCGACGGTCCGATCACGCTTGCGCCGCTGCCGACGCCGCAACGGCGCGCTCCGCTCGAACGCGAGGCGGCGTCGAGCCGCCGGTTCAGTGCGCGGGTGTTGCGCCGAACGTTGACGGAAAGTTGGCGCATCGCCAGCTTCAGCTCGCTGGCGGCCGCGGCCGTGCGGCAACCGAACGAGGCGGTCGACGAGGAGCCGAGGCCCGACCACGATGCGCTCGCCGCCACGCAGCAAGACGCGCAGGCGGCCGAGTCCGCGTGGTCGTCATACGCGCCGGTGCCGCGCGCCGCCTTCGCGCACACGCCGGCCGAACTGCTGTCGGCCGACGACATTCTGGCGTTCCCGCGCGGCGCCGCCGCGGGGGAATGTTTGCACAGGATGTTCGAGCTGGCGGACTTTTCCGATTCGGCGACCTGGCCGGCCGCCATCGAGCGCGCGCTAGTCGAGCGGCCCGTCGCGGCCGATGCGGAAACGGCCGCGCGCTTGCCGGCCATGATGGCGCACCTGATCGCGGATGTCACGACCACGCCGCTAGCGCCGGGCTTGACGCTGGCGGCGCTCGACCCGTCTCGAAGGCTGACCGAATGGCCGTTCCTGTTCGCCGCTTCGGCGCTCCAATTGCGTGCTTTGCGCGATGTGCTGACGCGACACGGGTATCCGGACGTCGCGTTGGAGGGCGGCCTGCTGAGCGGATTCGTCAAAGGGTTTATCGACATGGTGGTCGAGCACGAAGGCCGTTTCTGGATCATCGATTGGAAGTCGAATCATCTCGGTTCCACACCGGCCGATTACGGCGCGCTTTCGCTCGAGGCCGCGATGGCGCACCACGCGTATCACCTGCAGGCTCTGCTCTACACGGTCGCGCTGCATCGTTATCTGAAGGCGCGTCAACCGCGCTACGACTACGAGACGCATATCGCGGGCTATGCCTATGTGTTCGTGCGCGGCGTGCGCCCGGCCTGGCGTGACGGGGCGGCGCCCTGCGGCGTGCATGTGCGTCGGCCGGCGCGAGAACTCGTCGACGCGCTCGATGCGGCGATGAACGGAGGGCCGGCGTCATGATCGTTGCGGATCGTCATGCGCGAGCGCCCCACATGCGCGCTGGGGGCGACTTCGGCGCGGCGTTGGCCGAGGGCTTCGCGCGGCGCGTCGGCGCGCTCGCGCAGCGTTTGGGGGCGAGTCCCGCCGCCGTGCGATGGGCGCGCCGCGCCGCGTTCGCGGCGAGTCGCGCGACGAGCGCCGGGCACGTCTGCGTGTCGCTGCAGCGCCTCGCGCAGCGCTACGGCGAGCCGTTCGACGCCGTGGCTGCCGCGCTCGGTTCGAGCGGCGTCGTGTCGGCGGGCGGACATCGGTTTGCCGCGCAAACGCCGCTCGTCGTCGATGGGGCCGGGCGACTCTATCTGGCACGCTACTACGACGACGAGCGCCGGCTCGCGGCCGCTGTGGTCGCGCACGCGACGCTCGCTCGCGATGTCGATGCGGCCGGGCTCGCGGCGCGGCTCGAGCGGTTTTTCGGGCCCCCCGATGCGGGCGAAGTCGATTGGCAACGGGCTGCCGCCGCACTGTCGCTGTCCAGCCGGCTGACGGTCGTGAGCGGCGGGCCCGGCACGGGCAAGACGACGACCGTCGTCGGCATGCTCGCGTGCTTGATCGACGCGAATCCCGCGCTGACGATCGCGCTGGCCGCGCCGACGGGCAAGGCCGCGCAGCGCATGCAAGAGGCGCTGCTCGCGCGCGCGACGAGCCTGCCGGCGGCCATCGCCGAGCGCTTGCCTCGCGCGTCGCAGACGCTGCACCGGCTGCTGGGCCTGGGCCATGGCATGCGCGCGCGGTATGGGCGCGACAATCCGCTGCCGTACGACGTGCTGGTCGTCGACGAGGCCTCGATGATCGACGTGACGCTGGCCGCGCAGCTGTTCGATGCACTTTCGCCCGACACGCGGCTCGTGCTGCTCGGCGACAAAGACCAGCTCGCAGCGGTCGAGGCGGGCGCTGTCTTCGCCGAGCTCAGCGCGCGGCCGGCTTTCAGCGCGGACGGCGTGGCCCGCATCGCGGGCGCGACGGGCGTGGGCGATGCGCGCGTGCGGGCGGCATTGCCGCGCGCGCAAGAACGCGGCAACGAGGATCTTCTCGGCTGGGATTCGGCCACGAGCGAGGAAGAAGCGGCGCTCAGTTTATTCGATTCGTTCGAGTCGCTGGACGACCCTCTAGCTTGGACGGGACTTGACGAACCCGATCCTGTGTCTGATGGCGAAGGCGCAGCAGGCGAAGAGACGAGCCGATTGGAGCCGCTAGGTCCGGTGAACCCGACGCATCCGGCGCTCGAGCCCGTCGCCGAAGGCGATGCCGAGCGATCATCGACCGGCGAGAACGCACCGGATCACGCGCCGCTCATCGATTGCGTCGTTTGGCTAGAGCGCAACTACCGCTTCGGGCTCGATTCGGCGATCGGCCGCTTATCGCTTGCGATCCGGCGCGGCGACGTACCAGCCGCGCTCGATGCGCTCGGTGCGCGCGACGGCGGCGCAGCCAGCGCCCCGGCCGAGCGGGATCTATTCGAAGCGATGGATACCGGCGAGTCCGATTTCGATATCCCGGCACAGCTCGACGAAGACGGCGGCCCGGCGCTCTCCGCGCACACGCTCGAGCGTTTGACGCGTGGCTTCGCGCCCTACGTGCATGCGCTGACCGCCGCGCTTGGGCAGCCGCAGCCCGACTGCACGCCGCTCTTCGATGCGCTCAATGCCTTTCGTATCCTCTGTGCGACGCGGCTCGGGGCGCGCGGCGTCGACGCGATCAATGCGCACATGGCCGAGCACGTGCGGCGCGCCGCGCGCGTCCCGCTCATGGTGGGAACGAACTGGTTCGCCGGCCGCGCCGTCATGGTGACGCGCAACGACTACGCGCTGGGCTTGTTCAACGGCGACATCGGCATCGCATTGCCCACGCCGCAGGGCGCGTTGCGCGTCTATTTCCGTACGGCGGATGGCGGCATGCGGGCCGTGACCCCCGCGGCGCTGCCGCCGCACGATCCGGCCTTCGCATTGACGGTTCACAAGTCGCAGGGCTCAGAGTTCGACCATGCGGCGCTCCTGCTGCCCGCGGCGTCGGGCCGTGTGTTGACGCGCGAGCTCGTCTACACAGCGGTCACGCGGGCCCGAAAAACCGTGCGCGTCGTCGGCTCGCGCGAGGTCCTTGCCGATGCGATCGCCACCCCGACGCGGCGCGACTCGGGGCTGCTCGCCCGTATGCAGGAGTTACGATGACATTGCGCTATCAGGTGTTGCCCACGGAAGTCGAGTTGACCGCCGTTCGTGCTCAGGGCGCGGGAGGGCAAAACGTCAACAAGGTATCGAGCGCGATCCATCTGCGCTTCGACATCCGCGCATCGTCGTTGCCCGATGTCTTGAAGATGCGCTTGCTCGCACTCGACGATCGTCGAATCACGCGCGAGGGCATCGTCGTCATCAAGGCGCAAGAGTATCGGACGCAGGAGATGAATCGGACGGCGGCGCTCGCGCGGCTGGACGAATTGATCGCGAGTGTCAGCGTCACGCGCCGTCCGCGGATTCCTACGCGGCCCACGCGGGCGTCGACAGCGCGCCGCTTGGACAGCAAGACGCGCCGCTCGAGCGTGAAAGCGGGACGAGGACGCGTACTGGATTGAAGAAGCGGGCAAAGCTGCGCGCCACGCTCTAGACAGTCACGTGAGGGCGAATGGCGACGCAGCCGCCCCGCTTAGCCGCCGTCGCGCGGCGCATGCCGTACGTCGGCGACGAAGTCGACGCAAAACACCTCGGTCTTGCCGTTGGTCTCGATGGTAACGGCGGCCGTGTAGCAATCCTTGCCTTCGGTCAGCGAGTAGTGCGGCCCCATGACGGCCACCCGCCCCGGTGAAGCGAGCGCGCGCTTGAAGTACGCTCGGCGCGACCAATTGCTGGACGTGTCGGGAAACAGCGGGGCAAGGCGCGGCGCATGGCTTTCCTCGCCGGCGGCGATCGACGCGCGATGCTGGTCGCCGTGTCGATCGACGACGAACACGCGGCGCGCCCAGGGCGTGCGGAACGTCTGCTGCGCGGCGAATGCGAGATCGTTCGTCGCCTTGTAGGCGCGCGCGCCGCCGAGCACCGTTTCCTCGACGCTCGCGAATTCCACGGGCGTTCCGGGCAATGCGAGCGCGCGCGCATGAAAGCGCTGCCACATCGATTCGATACGCTCGGGCGCCACGCTGCTGGCGGCGGCGACCGACGCATGCGGCTTGCCGAGCCAAAAACCTTGGATGAAATCGGCGTCGGCCTCCATCAGCGTCATGAGTTCGTCCTCGGTCTCGACGCCTTCTCCTAAAACCATCGTGCCGGCGCGATGCAGCATCGTCACGAGCTGCGTGGCGAATTGATGGTCCGCGACCGGCGCGGCAATGCGCGCGACGAGGGAGCGATCGAGCTTGACGATATCGGGGCGCATGCGCCAGATGCGGTCGAAATTCGAAAACCCGGTGCCGAAATCGTCGATGGCGATGAGCAGGTCGCGTTCGCGCAGCGATTCGACGATGCGCTCAAAATGCTGTTCGTCGGCGCTCGGCTGCTCGATCATCTCGATCACCACGCGGTGATGCGGGATGCCGAAGTAGTCGCACAGTTCGTCGGTGAACGCGCGGTAATTGGGGCCGACTCGCAGGAGTTGAGGCAGGGCGTTGACGAAAAGCCAGCCCGTTTCGACGTTTTGCTCGGCGAAGTTCGCAAAATGGACGCAGCGCGTGAGCCGCTCGAGCGCGAGCGCGGGGCCCGTGGCCTTCGCGCGCGCGAATAGCTGATCGGGCGGGATCGATTGGCCAAGTGCATTGGTCGCGCGCAGCAGCGCCTCGTAGCCCACGACGCGCTTGTGCGTGATCGAAACGACGGGCTGAAACGCACTGCGCAACGTGACGCCTTGATAGACGATGCGCCAGCCGGCGGCATCGCGCGTGAGATGCGGCAGAATGCCCGCGAGGGTCAGGTCGCGCTTGGACAACATGGCGAGCGAAGCGCGTCCACGCACCGCGGCCGAGCGCGGCGGCCGCCGCGCGAGGCGTGGGAAAAGATCGTGCTGGGTGCGCACGGCGAGCCGTTCGGCTGGAAGCGAACGAAAAGACTTGGCATGTCGCACGATGTCCATATGACGAAAGGGCAGTGTATCAACAAAAGCGTGATCGGAAGAAACGCGCCCAGCGTAAGGCCGCGCGGCCGGGAGGCAGCGTGCGGTCGCAGACGGTTGATGGGGGTGCGCGCCGCAATCGAGTGTCGGACGTGGGGCGCCGAACGTTCGGGCGGGAAGCGCGGAAGAGGGGTATTCGGTGGGGCGCGCGAGGGGAAGAGGAGGCGCGCCCCGATGGCATGCCCTTCAGGCTTGCCGCTGCCGCAGGCCCGGAATGCGCTTGATGAAGCCGGTCGCGAGGGCGGTGCCGACGAGCACGATCGCGCAGCCCTCGATCATGCCTGCGCTGATCGGCTCGTCGAGGAACAGCGTGCCCCATAGGATGCCGAAGACCGGGATGATGAACGTGACGGTGATCGCGCGCGACGGCCCGGCTGCGACGATCAAGTGGAAGAAGATCAAATAGGCGATGCCCGTGCAGGCG